>JAEUIN010000048.1 GCA_016793115.1 Planctomycetaceae bacterium | reverse complement strand
ATGTTCGCTCGGGTCGCCCTGGATGAGATTCTCAAGTACGTTTGCTCCGCCGCCGGTCACGTGCCAGGCCCATAGCGCACGAAGGCGGCGAGTGTCGTCGGGATGCATCGTCATGACTTCGACTAAGCGGCGTTGCGCATCAAGCTCAATCGCGCCTTTCACCGCGGCCCGCTCTTGTAGGATGCGGCGGGCATGGCGGACGTACCAGTCATTGGGGTTGAGCACCTGCTCGGCGAGTTCCAAGTCGCTCAGTTTCTTGAGATCGACTTTCACCGTAGTCGGCTTGCCGTACGTCACGCGGAAGATGCGGCCGTTGGAGCGGTCGTGAACGTCGATCTCGCGGCGGTGGCATTGCTGCCGGTCGTACCAATCGATCATCCACATGTCGCCGTCGGGCCCATACGTGAAGTAGAGAATCTGCGACCAGGAGTCGTTCGAGAGCAAGAAGTCGGGAGCCCGATCGCCGACGTAGCCCGAACCGTGCGGTGCGAGTTGATCCTGGTTGAGCCGAGCCCCGTGGATGTTGTTCATGAAAATCTGGTCGCGATACTTGGCCGGCCATTTGCCGCCGAGATAAATCATCGCGCCGCTGTGGGCATGGCCGCCGCCGCCGGAATCGCTCTTGTTGTTACCGGCGTGCGGCGTCGCGCCGATCCAGTGCCGGTGCTTGGCGATCGTCTTGATGTCGTCGTAGGTGTACGGATTGAAATGCGAGCCGGCCTGTCGGTGGTAGCGGCCGTTTTGGATGACGTGAAACAAGTGCGGGATCACGCAGGCCGTGAGAAACGCTTCGCCCCGATCGTTGAAATCGACGCCCCACGGGTTACTCGTCCCTTGCGCGAACACCTCGAACTCATGGCGAACCGGATGATAGCGCCAGATGCCGGCGTTGAGGGGCGTCCGTTTATCGTCGGGCGTACCGGGTTTGCCGACGCGTGAATGCGTGAAGACGCCGTGGCAACCGTAGAGCCAGCCGTCGGGGCCCCAGATGAATGAGTTCAGCGTTTCGTGCGTGTCTTGCGAGCCCCATCCGTCGAGCAACACTTGCGGCGGACCGTCGGGACGGTCGTCGCCGTCGGCATCCGGCACGAACAACAACTCCGGCGCCGCGCCGATGTACACGCCGCCGAAACCGAGTTCCAGCCCGCTGACGAGGTTCAGCTTGTCGATGAAAACCTTCCGCGAGTCGAAGCGACCGTCGCCGTCGGCGTCTTCGAAAATGAGCACGCGGTCGCGGGCTTCCTCCGGTTTTACTTTGATCGGGTACGAATAGGCCTCGGCCACCCAGAGCCGGCCGCGATCGTCGAGGGCCATGGCGATCGGCTGCTGCACGTCGGGCTCGCCGGCAAACAGCGTGGCTTGAAAGCCTTCCGGCAGCGTCATCGCCTTCGCGGCGGCCTCGGGCGAGAGACCGTTGTGCTTAAAGAGATCGTCGGGCGGGATCGATGGGGCCTGGCCTTTGGCGGCGACCGGTTGCCCGCCGCTGATGCTCTTGGCCGGCTCGCGATCCGGAAAGTTCGGCTTCGATGCGTACAGCCGGAAGTCGTCGAAGTTGATGTGGCCCCAGTGGCCCGTGTGCTCGTCGACGATGCGAACGAATAGCTCCTTACCCTGGTGTGCGCGGAGATCGATCGCCACCGGCTCAAGGTTTTCGATGTTGCGACCGGAGCCGGACCAGACGATTTCACCATTGTCGCGGCATACCACTTCGACTCGCGTTTCACGATGCCCGCCGCCGCCGATGCGCAGACCTGCCCAAGGTTGCGTGGCGCGAAAAGGGGCGCTCGTCAACGTGCCGGTCGGTTTATCAAGCAACTTCTCGTAGCCGCCGAGCCAGAATTTTCCTTGATGCACACTGCTGCCGCGCTTCCGCACGGCCACGGTATCTCCTTCGATCGGCTGCTTGGCGAAGGCTTCGCCGGTCGCGGTCCAGTCGGCAAGCGTGCCGGTTTCGAAATCAAGATTGAGCGGCCGGCCGTCGGCCGCAGTCGGTAGCATGCCGTCGGTCGTGAGCGATTCGGCAGCCGGCAGCGACGTCGCCGACGCAACCAGCAGCCCGAAAGTCAAAAGTGCGCGAAGGTGCCACGCAGCGTGAGCGGAACGCATGCAAAGTTCTCGCAAAGGGAGAATAGGGCGGGCTGGGCGAGGGAGCCGCTCGTCGGTGGGCGCGGCGATGCGGCACTCTTTAGCCTAGACGACGCTCCGCGGCACGCCATGAGAGAAACCGGCGGAGCCGCTGAGCTTTTTTACGGCCGAGGACTTGCCGATCTGCGTCAACGACGGCAGCCACTTCCGGTTTCGGCGTGCCCGCCTGAGAAATCTCACCACCGGACAAATCGCTGCGAATTCCCGGCTGCGGCGGTATAACAACGGCCGACGCCGCCTCGGCCAGGAACTTTCTCGGGTATTGCGGCGTCGAACGGTTACCGCGTCGGAAGCGTAGTAACCGCTGCCGTCACGGACGATTTCACAACTGAGGAAGTATCGCACCCATGCGTTTCGCCTATCTCACGGTCGCCGGCATCCTCGTCCTTTCCACATCTCTCTGGGCCGCTCTGGCCGTCGCCCCGAAGCCGAACGATCTGGCCGCCGCGGCCGACAAGCAGTTTAAGGACGGCAACGTCAAAGACGCATTTGAAAGCTACCGACGAGCGCTGGCCGACCCGGCGTATGACGGCGGCGATGTCTACTCGCGCATCACCAACGCGCTGCAGTGCCTGGCCCGTTTGAATCGGGTTCCCGAATCAGACGAGTTTTTGGAAGCGATCGTCGGCGCGCATCCGAAGAACGTCGAGATCTTGGTCGCCGTCGCGAATCACTACCGTTCGCAACGGCACGACGGGTTCATGGTCGCCGGCAAGTTCGAACGGGGCAACCATCGCGGCGGCAATCCATTCGGAGCCAGTGGAGGCACTTATGTCGACGCCACCGATCGTGATCGAGTCCGCTCGCTGCAGCTTTTCGTGCAAGCGCTGCCGGTGGCCGTCGACTCGCCGGCGAATGTGCGCGGCGACTTCTTTCTGCAATTCGCGCAGTCGCTGCTGGGCAACAACGGCTACTACGAAGCTTGGAAGCTGCAGGCTCTCACCGACCTCACTAAACTTCCCGACTACGAAGAAGGCTATCGCTACTACGGCGGCGAAGAGGTCGGCGCTCCGGTCGACGCCGAAGGAAATCCGCTCTTCCACGCCGTGCCGGAATCGTTTGAAAAAGCCACGAGCGACGGTGAGCGGTGGCGTTGGGCGTTGGCGCAAGCCGCTCAAGTGAACGACGGCCTGCGCCGAACGACCTTGCGACAGTACGCCGATTTCCTTAACCACCAATTCGGCACGCAGACCATGGCCCGCTACGGCCATTGGTTCGCGGCCTCGGACGACGACAAAAACGCCGACCGACCGCAAACCTTCGCGCTCCATACGCTCACCGACGACGAAACGATCGCCCGCCTGGCGACAGGCGTGAAGCGTTTCAAGCTGCCGAACGAACACAACCCGATCAAAATCCACAAAGAGTTGGCCGAGGGCAAAGACGGCTACGCCGACGGTTCTCGCTATGCGCTGGCTGAGATCTACGAAAACCGGCGGCAGTTTGATACCGCCGTCGTGTGGTGGAAAAGGTTGCAAGAGATCACCTCGCGCGAGATGAAGAAAATCGCGCAGGCCAGGATCGACCAGATCGTCGGCAACTGGGGAACGTTTGAAGGTCAGGGCGTGCAGCCGGCCGGCCGGGGTGCGGAGTTTGAATTTCGCTTCCGCAACGCGAAGGGTGTCACGTTCACGGCCCACAAGATTCACTACGCGACGCTGCTCGACGACATCAAGGCCTATCTAAAAGCCGGCCCGACCCAAATCGACTGGCAGCAGATCGACATCGCACAACTCGGCTGGCGGATCGTCACCAAGAATCAAAAGAAGTATGTCGGCCAGCAGGTTGCCGAGTGGAAGCTCGATCTTGAGCCGCGGACGTTGCATTTCGATCGCCGTATCACCGTGACGTCGCCGCTCGAGAAAGCCGGCGCCTATCTAGTGACGGCGCGGGTCGCCGACGGCAACGAAAGCCGCTCGGTGCTGTGGCTCGCCGATACCGTGATCGTGAAAAAACCGCTCGACGGCAAAACGCTCGTCTATGTGGCCGACGCCGTCAGCGGGCAACCGGTTCCGAAGGCGAACGTCGAGTTCTTCGGCTACCGGATGAAGGAAGTGAAGATCCCGGTCTTCGGCAGCCGCTGGGTTGCCGAGACGAAAAACTTCGCCGAGTTCACCGACGCCGACGGTCAGATCCAGCACGACTTTCACGACCCGGATCGACAGTACAGCTGGCTTTCGATTGCCCGCACCGAAGACGGCCGGCTCGCGCACTACGGCTTCGATTCCATGTGGCACGGCCGGCGGTACGACCAGCAGTACAACGAAGTCAAAACGTTCGGCATCACCGATCGGCCCGTCTATCGACCGAACCAGCGGATGCAGTTCAAGTTTTGGATTCGTCAAGCGAAGTACGACGTCACTGACGAAGAGAACAACCGCTTCGCCGACCAAGCGTACAACCTAGAACTATTCGACGCTCAAGGGACAAGCGTCTGGAAGAAGCAGATTCGCAGCGACAAATTTGGCGGACTCGCCGGCGATTACGAACTTCCGAGCGACACGAAGCTCGGCGTGTATCGCTTACAGGTCGACGGCTACGGCGCGCTGACGTTCCGTGTCGAGGAGTACAAGAAGCCCGAGTATGAAGTGACGGTCGAAGCTCCGAGCGAGCCGGTGAAACTCGGCGACAAGATCACGGCGGAAGTCGTGGCCAAGTACTACTTCGGCGCTCCGGTGACCGAAGCCAAGGTGAAGTACAAGGTCTTGCGCACGCCGCACGATGCCCGCTGGTTCCCCGCCGGGCGTTGGGATTGGCTCTATGGCCGCGGCTATTGGTGGTTCGGGTACGACTACCGCTGGTACCCGGGCTTCCATCGTTGGGGTTGCTTCGCGCCGCTGCCGTGGTGGGGGCATCAAAGTCCGGAACAGCCGGAAGTCGTGGCGGAGCGGGAAACGGAGATCGGGCCCGACGGCAAACTGAAGATCGAGATCGATACGGCGCTGGCCAAGGAAATTCACGGCGACCAGGACCATCGCTACGAAATCACGGCCGAAGTCGTCGATGCGTCGCGGCGGACGATCGTCGGCACCGGCGAAGTGCTCGTGGCCCGCGAGCCTTTCAAGGTGTTCGCCTGGGTCGACCGCGGACACTATCGCGAGGGAGACACGGTGCTGGCCAGCTTCTCCGCGCACACTTTGAGCGATAAGCCGATCAAGGGCTCGGGCAAGTTGCAGCTACTCAAGCTGAGCTATCCCGATGGCGAACCGAAGGAGACGCTCGTCGAAGAGTGGCCGCTCGACACGGATGCCGAAGGCAACGCGCGGCAGCAGATCACGGCCGGGGCCGTCGGGCAGTACCGGTTGTCGTACAAGCTCAAGGATGCGAAGGGGAACGAACAAGAGGGGGGCTACGTTTTCGCCGTGATGGGTGACCAACCGGCAGGCGGCGATTTCCGCTTTAACGCGATTGAACTGGTCGCCGACCAACGCGAATACGCGCCCGGCGAAAAGGTGCGGCTGCAGGTGAACACCGATCGCATCGGTTCAACGGTGCTGTTGTTTGTGCGGCCCGCGAGCGGCATCTACACGCCGCCGCAGATTCTGAAGCTCGACGGCAAATCACAGCTCGTCGAAATCGAAGTCTCGACCAAGGACATGCCGAACTTCTTCGTCGAAGCGGTGACCATCGCCGACGGCAAGCTGCATATGGAAACGAAGGAGATCGTCGTGCCGCCGGCCTCGCGCGTGGTCGACGTCGCGGTGAAACCGTCGCACACCGAATACAAGCCGGGCCAAGAGGCGGAGATCGAGTTGTCGCTCGTCGGGCCCGACGGGAAGGCGTTCGTCGGCCAGACGGTCGTCGCCGTTTACGACAAGGCGGTCGAGTACATCTCCGGCGGCTCGAATGTGCCGGAGATCAAAGAATTCTTCTGGAAGTGGCGACGGCACCACTACCCGCAAACGGAATCGAGCCTGAGTCTGTATTTCTATCCGCTCTACAAGGAGCGCGAAGTTTACATGCAGCCGATTGGCGCGTTCGGCGGCTCGATCGCGGATGAATCGGAGATTGAGAGCGATAAGAACGTTGGCGCGAAGCGGAAAGATATGCGTGCGCGCGGAAACGTGTATGCCGGGCGATCGGCCGGTGATCGGGCGATGGCGTTTGGCGGCGGGATGGGTGGAATGGCGGTGCCGGCCGCGCCCGCTTCGGCGGCTCCTGCCGCGGAAGGAATGATGATGGACGCCGCCGCGGCCGGTAAGCCGCAAACGGCGGCCAATGGGCTCGCCAAAGCTAACGCTCCGCCAGGCCAAGAAGTCGCCGCTGCGGTCCGCAGCAACTTCGCCGACACGGCTCTCTGGATCGGCGCTCTGGAAACCAATAGCGACGGTATCGCCCGGGCCAAGCTCACGATGCCCGAGAATCTGACGACCTGGAAAATCAAGACCTGGGCGATGGGGGCCGGCACCAGCGTCGGCGAAGGCTCTGTCGACGTCGTCACGACGAAGAATCTCTTGATCCGGCTGCAAGCGCCGCGGTTCTTCACGGAGTACGACGAGGTCGTGCTGTCGGCCAACGTTCACAACTACCTTAAGACCGCTAAGCAAGTACGCGTCGTGCTCGAACTCGACGGCGGCACGCTCGAACCGCATACCGACGCTTCGCAAACCGTGGAAGTGCCGGCCAACGGCGAGAAGCGGGTCGATTGGAAAGTGAAAGTCGTGCGGGAAGGGGAAGCGGTCGTCCGGATGAAGGCGCTGACCGACGAAGAGTCGGACGCCATGGAAATGAAGTTCCCCGTTTACGTGCACGGCATGTTGAAGACCGAGTCGTACTCGGGCGTGCTCCGGCCGGAGCAATCCAACGGGAAGTTGACGTTCGACGTTCCGGAAGCTCGACGCGTGGAAGAATCGCGACTCGAGGTCCGCTATTCGCCGACTTTGGCCGGGGCGATGGTCGACGCCTTGCCGTATTTGGTCAGCTATCCGTACGGGTGCACCGAGCAGACGCTCAGCCGGTTCCTGCCGACGGTCATTACGCAGCGCGTGCTGATCGACATGGGCGTGGACCTGAAGGACATTCAAAACAAACGCACGAACCTGAATGCGCAGCAGATCGGCAATGACGAAGAGCGGGCCAAGCAATGGCAGACCTATAAGCACAATCCGGTGTTTGACGCCGACGAAGTGACGAAGATGGTGAAGGGGGGCGTGCAGCGGCTGACCGACATGCAATGCTCCGACGGCGGCTGGGGTTGGTTCTCCGGCTACGGCGAACACTCTTACCCTCACACGACGGTCTACGTCGTACACGGATTCCAGATCGCAAAGCAGAACGACGTCGCCCTGGTGCCGGGCGTGCTGGAGCGCGGCATTGAATGGCTGAAGCGTTATCAGGACGAGCAAGTCGCGTCGCTCAAGAATTGGGGCAAGAAAAATGATCGGCCGAAGAAGTCGCAGGCCGATAATTTGGACGCGTTCGTGTTCATGGTCTTGGTCGACGCCGATCATCGCGACGCCGAGATGCTCAAGTTTCTCGAGCGTGACCGGCCGAAGCTTTCGGCCTATGCCCTGAGCATGTACGGCATGGCCCTGCATAAGGTCGGCGAAGTCGACAAACTCGCCAGCGTCATGCAGAACCTCGCGCAGTACGTGGTCGAAGATCAAGAAAACCAGACGGCCTACCTGAACCTGGGCGAAGGGAACTCATGGTGGTACTGGTACGGCAGCGAAAACGAGGCGATGGCGTACTACTTGAAGCTCTTGAGCGCCGTCGAGCCGAAGAGCCCGGTCGCCGCGGGCATGGTGAAGTATCTACTCAACAATCGGGCCAACGGCACCTACTGGAAGAGTACCCGCGATACGGCCCTGTGCATCGAGGCGCTGGCCGATTACCTCAAGGCTTCCGACGAAGGGCGACCGAATCTGACCGTTGAGCTTTGGCTCGACGGCAAGAAGCGGAAGGAAGTGACGATCGACGGGGCGAACTTGTTCTCGTTCGACAATAGCTTCGTGCTCGAAGGTGAAGAACTCACGGCCGGCCGACATACGCTCGAAGTCCGCAAGACCGGCGAAGGCCCGCTTTACTACAACGCGTACCAAACGAACTTCACGAAGGAGCCGTTCATCACGAAGGCGGGCCTCGAGGTGAAGGTCGACCGGAAGTACTACAAGCTCGTACGGGTCGACGCCGCAGCCCTCTCGGCGGGCTCACGCGGGCAGGCCGTGGCGCAAAAAGTCGAGAAGTACGAGCGGCAAGAGCTTGCGAACAATGCCGAACTCAAAAGCGGCGACCTGATCGAGATCGAACTCGAAATCGATAGCAAGAACGACTATGAGTACCTGATGTTCGAAGACATGAAGGCGGCCGGTTGCGAACCGGTCGACGTGCGCAGCGGCTACAACGGAAACGGCCTGGGCGCCTACATGGAGCTGCGCGATGAACGAGTGTGCCTGTTCACGCGCGTGCTGCCGCGTGGGAAGCATAGCGTTTCGTACCGCGTACGGGCCGAAATCCCGGGAACCTTTAGCGCCCTGCCGACGCGGGCCGAAGCGATGTACGCTCCGGAACTCCGCGGGAACTCGGACGAGATGAAGATTTCGATCACGGATTAGCCGCGATTCGTTGGTTTCAGGAAAATCGCTAGTGGCCAAAAACGCTCTGGAATCGACGCCGTAAAAGTGGAGAATACGGGGTTGGTTCTTTGGCAATTGGGTCAGTTTTGTAGACGCGGACAGCGAGCCGGGAGCGTGAGCGA
>JAEUIN010000369.1 GCA_016793115.1 Planctomycetaceae bacterium | reverse complement strand
CAATCCGTCGGCATGTTCGGAAAGAAGAACAAGCATGAGGGTTGCACCAAGGCGTCGACCGCGGCGGTCGACACGAGCCCGGAAGCGTTGGCGAGTCAGCGCACGATTGAAGAACTTGCCAAGTTCGAGATCGTCGTAGGTGCGGACGTCGCCGCAAGCACGAAGCTGCAGCCCGGCTCGTCGATCGTGCTGTTCGGATCGCAGTTCAAGGTTCGAGCCCTGCTCCCTTCGACAGGGACCGTCGATGACGGCCGCATCTTCGCCCACTTGCATACCGTGCAAGAGCTGACGAAGAAGGGGCAGGTTGTGAGCGCGATTGAAGTAATGGGGTGTTGCGAAGACGCCGCCGGGGGATTGGTGCCGCAGCTGAAATTGCTGCTGCCCGACGCGAAGGTCGTCACCGTGTCGCAGGTCGTCGAAACGCAAGTCGGCGTAAATCGCTTGCTGGCGAAATCGTCGATTTTCGTGCTCGGTGTGCTCGTCACCGTCGGCGGAGCGAGCGTCGCGTCCGCAACTTCGTCGAACGTCCGCGAACGTCGCCGCGAAATCGGCACGCTCATGGCGCTCGGTGCGACACCGAGCTTGATCCTCCGGATCTTCCTGCTGAAAGCCACTTGGCTCGGCTTGGCAGGTGGAATCGGCGGGTGTTTAGCGGGAATCGTGTTAGCGGTTCTGCTGGGCCCGCAATGGGCGGGCGTCACGGTGTTGCCGCTGCCGTCGTTGGCGGTGATCGCCATCGGGGCTGCGTTGGGCGTCACGCTCGTCGCGGCCTATTGGCCTGCTCGTCGCGCTGCGCAACTGGATCCGTGCACCTGCTTCCGGGAGATCTAATCGTGTTCCAATTACAAGAAGTTCGCAAATCTTACGTTCGCCGCGGACACGCGGTCACGGCACTCGGCACCTCGTCGTTGGAAATCGCACGAGGCGAATATGTTGCCATCGTCGGCCCGAGCGGCAGCGGCAAGTCGACCATGCTATCCGTGCTCGGCGGCATGCTGACTCCCGACGCCGGAAAGGTGCTATTAGAGGGTGTTTCGCTTTACGACCTTTCGGTTGCTAAGCGAACCGCATTTCGTCGCGAGCGGATCGGGTTCGTGTTCCAGACGTTCAATCTCGTGCCCTATCTAACGGCGCTCGAGAACGTCCAGATTCCGCTGTATCTGGCTGGGTTGCCTGCCGTGGAACAGCAGGCCCGGGCAACGGAGTTGCTCGGTCGCGTCGGTCTCGGTGAACGGATTCACCATAAACCGAGCGAACTCAGCACAGGCCAACAGCAGCGGGTGGCGTTAGCCCGCACCCTCGCCAACGATCCACCGGTGATCTTAGCGGATGAACCGACGGGCAACCTCGATCCGGACAGCCGACGAATCGTGCTCGATTTCTTTGATCAACTGCACTCCGAATCTCGAACCATTCTCGTCGTCACTCACGATGCGATTGTCGCGGACCGCGCAAAGCGCTCGTTCTACCTACGAGACGGTGCCATCACCGACCAGCCAGAGCAACCGAAATTGCGAGTTGCTTAAAACCACATAGCGAATCGCACGATGACGCACCGACATCCAATATCGTTGCTAACTCGCAATCAGGGAGGATTGCCATGAATTTTTTACAGTCCGTCGCGGCAAGCACAATTGTTGCCGCGACGTGGTTTCCGATGACTGCGCTGGGGCAGTCATCGTCCTTAAAAATCCAACCACTGCAGCCACCCTCGGTAGCTGAGCCGGCGCCCGTATTGCCGCCGGATCTGTTACCTGCAACCGCACTGACGCAAACTACCGAAGCCCCCGAGCAGGTACCGCCGCCGCAACTCACTGCGGATGACGTCGGTAGCACGCTCGAGGAACTCACGTTTCTGGCTCAGACGGCCAACCCGGCTCTCCGCGAGGCATCGGCCAAGGTCGGCGTTGCGCAGGGAAATGCCGTTCAAGTCGGCCTCGCTCCGAACCCGACTCTCTACACGAGTTCGCCGCAATGGACCGGGAGCATCAGCCAGTACAACGTCTACGTCGGCCAGGACTTCATTACGGCCGGCAAGTTGAAGTTGAATCGTGCCGCCGCCCAGCGTGCCGTCGAACAAGCCCAGCTCGACTTCACGCGAACGCGCTTCGAAGTAATGACGAATGTGAGACGGCAGTTCTATCTCACGGCTGCTGCGCAGCGACGTGTTGAGGTTTTAGGGCAGTTGATGCAAATCGCGGCCCGTTCGCGCGACCTTGGAGATAAACTTCAGAAAGCGGGCGAAACCAATAAGGCGGATGCCACGCTGCTGGAAATCGAGTGGGACAAAGCCGAGATGGCCCACCTGAACAGCACGGCGACTTTGATCGCTGCCAAGAAGCAACTGGCCGCCGTCATCGGCATTCCGGAACACGATGTCGGACGGCTTGTGTTTGACCTCGCCGCCCCTCTTCCCGAATATGAACATGAGGCATTGCGGCTTGGCGTGGTCGATCGCAACGCACTAGCGGGTATTGCCGCGCTTGATATTCGCAAAACTCAAATTCAGTTGCGCCGGGCACTTGTCGAACCACGGCCGAATTTCAACATTCAAGCCGGTTATCAGTATTCCGTCGAGAAGCCGCTCCAGGATCAAGGTTACGGTCAGTTCTCGATGGCCGTCCCTCTTTGGAACCGCAACCAGGGCGGCATTCGGGCTGCTCAAGCCGAGACCGCACGAGCGACGGCGACGTTGCAACGCGTGGAGAACGATTTGTCTCAACAAGCAGCGGCGGCGCTCGGCACCCACGCCGCGGCCGTCGAGCGGGTCGCCGTTTATGAGCAGCGAATTTTGCCGAAGGCCCGCAGTGTCTTCGATCAGTCGCAAAAGCTCTTCGAGCAAGGTCAGACCGATTTTCTACGGTTGCTTCAATCGCAACGGACGTTAGTGGAGGCGGACTTGGGCTACTTGGACGCGCAGGAAGCACGCTGGTCGTCCGCGGCCGCTATCGCCGGTCTATTACAAGTCGAGCAGTTTCCTTAGTCGATTCAGTTCATCATTCGCGAGGTCACCAATGGGAATGCCTAACCAGTTCCGCGATTACCCTTTGCTCTGGTACATGACGATCGTCGTGTGCCTCGTAGCCGCGGTTCATTCTGCTCCCTCACAGGCCGTGGAACTGACATTCGATCGTCCCTGCTGTGTCACCACTTCGTGCCCAGTCGTAACCGCTCTGGCAAAACTTCCGACAATCACTGAACTACGGCACCTGACGAACACCGACGGCACGAAACTCTTTCTCAGGACGGCGAAAGCGATCACTCCGCGAGAACTCTGGTCGACCGTGGCAGCGGCGCACCAAGCTCCACGACAAATGACGATCAACCGCGAAACGTTCACAGCCGGTTCATTCAACTAGATCCCAACGCCACCGGTGCCTCATGCCTTCAACTATGCAGTTTCGAATTGATGGCATGGATTGCGCCGAAGAAGTGACCATTCTCCGCCGGGAGATCGGACCGCTCGTGGACGGCGAAGAGAACTTGTCTTTCGACATCCTCAATGCCCGGATGATCGTGCGAATCAAGGATGATTCATCGCCTACTGAGAAAGATATTGTCGAGGCCGTCGCTCGCACGGGAATGAAGGCGTCACCGCTGGGCAAGCCGGGAAAAGCACAAGCGACTGGCGACGCGACCGAAATTGACGTGGACGCAGTACGACGTCGCATTCAGTTGCTGACGGCGGCAAGCGGCATCGGAATTGTTTTTGGTTTCGCCCTTCATGCGTCGCTGGGCGGCGGCATTTGGGCCGCCCTCGGTGAAAGCGATGGCACGACGCTCGTCGCGATACCTTTGGCCACAAAGGTTCTATACGGACTGGCAATCTTTGCGGGTGTTTGGACGTTCGTACCCAAGGCGATCGCATCCGCACGGCGACTTCGCCCCGACATGAACCTGTTGATGGTCGTCGCCGTCACCGGCGCCGTGTATCTCGGCGATTGGCTCGAAGCGGCCATGGTGGCGTTCCTGTTCACGCTCTCCCTGGCACTGGAGTCATGGAGCATCGGTCGAGCTCGTCGCGCGGTCGCAGCGTTACTCGATCTTACGCCGCCGACCGTCACGGTGTTGGAAGCAGACAAGTCCGAAAAAAAGGTTCCTGCCGAACAGATTAAGGTCGGCACGAAATTCGTCGTCAGGGCGGGCGAACGCATTCCGCTCGATGGCAAAGTCGTCACCGGTGCTAGCGCGGTCAATCAAGCGCCTCTTACAGGAGAGAGTGTTCCGGTTTCGAAGGCCGTCGGTGACGATGTGTTCGCCGGAACGGTGAACGGGGAAGGCACGCTCGAAGTAGAGAGTACGAAGGCCGCCGACCAGACGGCAGTCGCGAACATCATTCGCCTCGTCGGCGAGGCGCAAGCCAACCGAGCACCTTCCGAGCAGTGGGTCGACGCGTTTGCTCGCTACTACACGCCGATCGTTATGGTCCTCGCCGTTGCGATCTACGCCGTCGGTGGACTTGCTACGGGCGATTTCCCAGGCTGGCTCTATCGAGCACTGGTTCTGCTCGTAATTGCATGTCCTTGTGCTCTGGTGATTTCGACACCAGTCAGTATCGTTGCGGCGCTCGCCGGCGCCACTCGTCGCGGAATTCTCATTAAAGGCGGCCCTTACGTCGAAGCTCCGGCACGGCTGCGCGCTATCGCCTTTGACAAGACCGGCACGCTCACCGTCGGAAAGCCGACCGTCCAAGCCGTCGTCGCGCTCCAAGATCACGATGAACGACAGCTGTTACAACGCGCTGCCGCGATGGAAGCCGGCAGCAATCATCCGCTCGCCGTCGCAATTTTAGAATATGCGAAAGAGAAGAACGTCGAGATTCGCCGCGCGGATGATCTCAAATCGATTGCAGGCAAAGGGGCGACCGGCATCTACGACGGCCGTCCCTTCTGGATCGGATCACATCGCTATCTCGAGGAGAGAGGACAGGAGACGCCTGAAGTTCACGAACAGATCGTCAAGCTGTCAGCCGCGGGCCGCAGCGTCGTTGTCGTTGGTAACGAGAAGCACGTCTGCGGCTTCCTCGTCTTAGCCGACGCCGTTCGCCCTTCAGCCATCAAAACGATGAAGTCCTTACGCACCGCCGGCATCGAGCACCTCATCATGCTTTCGGGCGACAATGAACCGACTGCGAAGGTGATCGCGGCTCAAGTCGGCATCGACGAGGTGCGGGCCGAATTGATGCCCAGCGACAAAGTCACCGCGATCGAAGAGCTCGTGAAGAAGTACGGCAACGTGGCCATGATTGGCGACGGCATCAACGATTCGCCTGCCTTGGCACGTGCGAATCTCGGCATCGCTATGGGCGGTATCGGCAGCGACGCCGCCATCGAAACCGCCGACGTCGCTTTGATGGGAGACGACATCAGCCAGATTCCCTGGCTGATTGCTCACTCGCGTCGCGCACTGCGGATCATCCAGCAGAACATCATCTTTTCGCTCGTCGTCAAGGCGGTGTTCGTCGTGCTAACCGTAATGGGGCACGCTTCCCTATGGGCTGCCATCGCTGCAGATACCGGCGCATCACTCCTCGTAATCTTCAACGGCTTAAGGCTTCTGAAAGATCGAGACGCGGCTAAGTAAAGGCAAAGGCATATGCACATCAACGGAATTGGCAAGCTATTTTGCATCGCGATCATTGGCTGCGGCATCTTGGCCGGCACAGCCGACGCTCGTCACCGCGGCCGGCGCCATTATCGCGGCTACCGTACAAGATCGAACTCTCAGTCGGTCCTCGCCCGATTGTACGCTGAGCAACTTCGCGCCGCGGCAATACGTGATGCCGCCGTGCGGGCAGCGCGCGCCGAATCGAATCGAGCAACCACGGCGCTCTACCTGGCACAAATCCGACTCGAGCGTGAGTACAAGCTCTCCGCCGGCGCCTCATCGGCGGCAAACCGTCTTCAAGCCGCACAGCAAGAACTCGAAGCCATTCATGAGGCCGCGATCAACGAACTTCTCAAGACGCCCGCATATGCAACGGCCGTAACAGCGAAGAATGCGGCGATCGCTCGATTGGGTGAATTGAAAGAATCGAACTCATCTTCGCCGCAATGGCTGAGTGCGGTCGCAGCGAGAACGGAAGCTGCGTTGCTTGTAAGTCGACTGGAGATGGCGGCCTTTAAGACAGACGAATCCGTTCGAGCGGCCACGCAGCGTGTTGATGCGGCCCTAGCGGAGGTCAAGGCGGACCGCCGGCGTTTCGAGGCGACGATTCGCGGAGATGCCAATGTTGTGATGGCGTCGTCCGACTTGGTCGAAGCCAAGAAGCAGGTAGC
>JAEUIN010000356.1 GCA_016793115.1 Planctomycetaceae bacterium | reverse complement strand
CTTATCGACTTGAGAATCGTCGCGCCAATGGACCGCGAGCCAACACACAACATCGACGACTTGCTCCGATCGGCCGTCGAAATGGTGGATGGGCCCGGCGCTCCGAATCAGATTGCTGCGAGCGGGGTAGCCCAGGTTGCTCGCCAACCATCCCTTTCAACATGCGTTGCTTTCGTTGTTTTTGGGATGGAGGAGTCGGTAGGTTGAGTAGTGGTGGCGTTGTTTTCCGGAGGTTCGCTTCGGCGGGGGATGTTTGGGGCCGCGGGGATGCGTGACGTAGCGGGACCAAT
This sequence comes from Planctomycetaceae bacterium, assembly GCA_016793115.1. Taxonomy (GTDB): domain Bacteria; phylum Planctomycetota; class Planctomycetia; order Pirellulales; family PNKZ01; genus PNKZ01. The sequence goes on along the minus strand of JAEUIN010000356.1, from coordinate 4,533 downwards.
CGACGGCATCGGCCAGGCGTGCGGCCCACTTTTGAAAGCCGCGGTCCGAGAGCGCGGCCAAGGCTTGCCAATCTTGCTCGCCGGCCAGCGTTTCGACGGCCGCATAGCCGCGACTGATTTCCAACGCTAAATAATATCCCGAGAGCGCGGGTTCGCCGCCGCGCCGACCGCGGGTCAGGCTCTTGATCCAAGCCAAGACGTTGCCTGCGGCCAAGGCGGCGCAGAGCGCGAACAGCGCGGCCCGCGGTTCGCCCAAGCTCGGCAGTTGGCCGTGCAGTTCCCGTTTTACCAAGTGGAAGTACCGTTCGACCGCCCACCGCCGCCGATAAAGCTCGGCCACGTCGCGGGCCTTGAAGCTCGTCGGCAGGTTGGTCAGCAGCCGCACTTCGCGATCGCCCTCACGCGTCGGTTCGTCCAGACGCACGTGAATTCTTCGCAACGGCCAGGTGCAGTCGCGCTCGCGACAACGCAAGCCGACCTGCGCTTCGCCGACCGAGCTTCCCCGGCGTCGGAGTTCGGGCCCTTCTGCGTCGTAGACCATGTCGTAGGCGAGTTCGCGGAAGACGAACGCGGCTCCGCGATCGATCAGGCGGCCCATGATCCGGACCGTACAGAAGCCCCGGTCGCCGACGTACAGCTCGCCCGGTCGGGCTTCTTCGACGAGCGTCTCGGCGAGCGGCTTTTCGCCGGTATAAGCGTCTTCGGACACGGCCGCCCGCTCGCAGACGCCGGTCGCCAAGTCGTACACGACGACCGCTTTCGCCGGCAGTCCGGCGGCCCGCAGCCCGCGCAGCGCGCTCAGACGATGCTCGGAGCCGTCGGGCATCGTGCCGTCGAGAATCTTCACCGCATACGAACGCTTGCCGCGCGACGTTCGCGACGCCGGCCGCAGAATCCCCGCGGCCGTGCGACGCACCAAGCCGGCGGAGAAACGCGGATCGACGCGGGCCAACTTACCGTACAGAGCCTGCACGCTCCCTTGCCACTCGTCGCGTCGCGCCACGGCCGCCGCATGCACCGAGGGTTGCATCCCCAATACCGCGTCGAGCATCAGCGCGGTGAGCGCCTCCAGCGTGATCTTCCGCTCGTAGTTGGCCCCGCCGCTTGCCCGCGCGACCTCCGCCAACACCTCCGGAGCCAGCCAACGCTCCACCGCCCCCCGCACCAACACCGAAAGCGAACTCACTCGCTCGGCAGCCTGCATCCCCGAGACGAACATGACCATGCCCTCCCTGAACGCCCCACACGTTCATTATCATGCTAGGAACGCATGTTGAAAGGGATGGTTGACGAGCAACCTGGGCTACCCGTTCCACGTCGCACTTGGCGTCAACTCTCCGCCGGGGCCGCCACTTCGATTGCGCCCGGCGCCACGCGCACGGTCACCGGCGTCTTCGCCAGCGGTTCGCCGTCCAGCGCGATCTTCTGGCGGGGCGTCGTGTCGATCTTGAACGATCGCCCGCGGAACTCCTCCGTGTGGGCGTGACGGTCGCGGAGTTTGAAGAACTTGGCGTACCAGTCCCAGGCGAGACGCGGCTTGCTCCGTCCGACGACGGCTTGGATCACAATCTCGCCGGTGTCGACGTCGGCCTGGTCGGAAAGTTCGACGCCGCCCAGAAATGGGCCGTTGAGGATCCGCACTTCGGTCGACCACATTCGCCGTTCGGTGCGTCCGTCGCCGCCGCCGACGATGACCATCGGCGCGCCGCCGGCCACGGCTGCGGCGACGGTCGCGGCCATCTTCTCCGGATCCTCCACCGCATGGGCGGCGATCAGCCGGATGCCGGCCGCCTCGAGCTTCTCGCGGGCCTCGGCGAAATTGTCCTGCCCGCGACGGCTGTGGGCATTGACGATGAGCACGGCGTCGTTGGGGAGAGGTTTGGTATCCATGCCGCGAGTATTCCGCCGAGAACAGTTCGGGGGGGCATAGGCTGGCCCGCTCTCTGAATGAGCACCGACGATTGTCCCGAGGCCTTGAGAGCAGTTTTGATGTGTTTGTCGCATGGGTGGCTGGGTCTGGAGCCGCAGGCGAAGGCCCAGTAACTGGGGCACCGCTTCGCTATGCCCCAGCCACCCGGCACAACATTTTTGAAACTGCTTTAGCAATTGTAATGCCGGCCCCGGCTCGCGAGTCGTTAATGGAACTTAGCGGCTCGGCAGTAACGTCGTCGCGTCTTCGCCGGACTGCGCGGAGGCAATGGCCCGGGCATCGTGCCGCCAGAGCCACGCGAAGAGGACCATGATCAGCAGGGCCGCTCCCTGGTAGCCGGTGAAGCCGTGCCACAGTCGGGCCTCGGGCCGGATCGTTTCCGTCGCGAAGCGGTAGCCTGCGTAGACGATGATGTACAGCTTGATGAGCTGACCGCGGAACAGGCCGCGATCGCGCAACACGGCCAGCGCGCAGGCGCAGCCGAGATGGAACACGGTTTCGTATAGCTGCGTCGGGTGGCGGGCCGCGGCGTCGACCGTCGGGAAGACGACGCCCCAGGGAAGATCGGTCGGCGTGCCGTAGCAGCAGCCTGCGAAGAAGCAGCCGAGCCGGCCGACGGCGATCGAAAGCGGCACCGGCACGGCGAACGTATCGCCGGTTTTTACGCGTAGGTCGAGCGTCCATTTGGCGATCTCGACGCCGAAGTAGCCGCCGACCAAGCCGCAGAGAATCGTCTTGCCGCTGGAGAACCAAGCGACGCCGCTGACGAAGCCGTCCCAATCGGAGAGCACGAACGGCAACTTCGCCCCGAGCATCGCGCCGACGTACGCCCCGAGACAGATGCCGAGCTTTTCGCGGCCCGACATCGGCAGCCGGCTTTGCGTCAGTCGGGCCGACAGAAACCCGACGCCGAGCGCCGCGACGATGATCAGCGAATACGTCAGACTCACGAGATTTCCACGACCTCACGAGCTCTTCGGGTAATCGCACCGCCTCCGTCAACAAGCGGCGGCAACGGTACGCGACCGTCGCGGTAGAGCAAGTTGTAGGCGCAAAACGGCACGAGATGCCCGCTCGGTAGGAGATGGTGGACGCACGACTTCATCAGGGCGCGGATGTCGAAGTTGAACGCGTCCATGAAGCTGGTGATGGTGATGCGAAAGACGTCGGCCGGTGAGAGGTCTTGCGCCAGCGCGCGGCGGAAGAACGACTCGCCGGCTCGCTGCACGAAATCGTCCGCCTTGAGCATCGGCAACGCACTGCCGCCGATCGCAGTACCATCGCCGTTCGGGAAGATCGGCCCGCAGCCGCACGATTCGTCGCCGCCGCAGGTGCTGCGCGAGAGAAACTCGCCGATCAGTTTTTGGGCCGCGGCTCGGTTGAACGTGATGCCGTTGGCCAAAAGGTCCAGATTGTTCTCGACGTCGAGAAACCGCGTCAGCGGCACGGCCCGCCCTTCGTGCCGGTACGCGTAGGCGAGCGTGTGGCTATTGGGATGAGCGCACGGCAGCGGCAAGAAGTCCGTCTCGCGCCAGATGCTCGATTGCTCGCTGATGGCGCGAACGACGTCGGGAAACGTCACGCGGCGCTCGAGTTGCTCGGGCGGCGGATAACGGCCGACGTATGTCGCCGGTTGAAAGCAAACGCCGGTGATCCAAGGGCGCTCGAGGCCGAAATCAACAACGCGGCCGACTTGGTCGAGATTGAGGTCGCGCTCGAGCGTGCAGACGAGCGTCGCGCGAATGCCCTCTTCGCCGAGGGCTTCGATCGCGCGCAGTTTGACGTCGAGCAAGCGCTCGCCGCGCAGAGCAAGGTTCGCGTCGTCGCGGAAGCCGTCGAACTGGAGATAGATTTCCGAGCGATGTTTGAGCCGTGCGATCGCCTTGCGAAACGCCGCGTCGCGGGCCAGCCGAATGCCATTGGTGTTGATCATCACCATGTCGATCGGCCGGCTGCAGGCGTACTCGAAGATCTCCAAAAACTGCGGATGAATGGTCGGCTCGCCGCCGGAGAGTTGCAGAATTTCGGGCCTGCCTTCGCACTCGACCAGCCGATCGATGGCCCGGAGGCAATCGTCGAGCGGCACGTGTTTGCCGCCGGGGGCACTGACGGCGTAACAGAGCGGGCAGGTGAGGTTGCACGACGACGTGATCTCCAGCACGGCCACGCAGGTATGCTGCTCGTGCTCCGTGCAAAGGCCGCAATCGTACGGACAACCCCGCTCCGGCGCGACCCCCATCGTCGGCGGCAACCGGCCCGGCGCACTGTGGCCCGAGCGATCAAACCAACGCTGGTCCGAGCAAACGAAGTCGTCGCGCAGGCCGTGCTCCGGGCATTGCTTGCGAAAGTACACGCGGCCGTCGCGGGCAATGATTTTCGCCGGCACGACGCGTACGCAGTCGGGACAAATGCTCTGCGTGACGCCGAGAAAGCTGTGATCGCGAAGCTGGGAGTGAGTCATTTGCATTTCGGCTCGGCTAGAGTGCGGTCTATTCATCAATCGCGGAAGACGTCGCGCCACCAGCGAGAACGACTCCACTTGAATAAGAAATACGCAACGACAAGCGTCACCACCAGGGCGACGGTGCCTGAGAAGATGATCA
>JAEUIN010000318.1 GCA_016793115.1 Planctomycetaceae bacterium | reverse complement strand
ACGAAGGCGGCCCTGCGAAATATCGAAGTGCGACGGCTCGCAGCCGACGAACAGAAATAGGTCGCTTGGTCGGAAAAGACCGAGACAATGGTGGGCGAGCCACCGGTGGCACACGGCAGCAATACCCAGAAGCAAACGAGGCAGGGCAGGGCATTGGGCGAGAATCACTTCGATCGATTGTTGCGGTTGTTACAACTGGAGGCGCAGGCCGAAGCGGAACAGTTGCGGACGCGCGCGGCGCGGATGTCGGGCGCTCAGGCCGAAAAGCTCGGCAACACGCTCGTCGAAATGGCCGTGGAAGACGAAATGCCGGGGCTCGGCGGCCGCTGGCTGATGACGTTCTGCAAACGCAACCGCACGCTGCCGCTGCCGTGGAATCGGCTCGGTCGCGGAACGCCCGTCTTGCTCACGCCGGAAGAGACCGAAGGAGGCGGGCTCTTACGCGGCATCGTGGCCGACCGCACGGCCCGCAACATCACGATCGCGCTACAGGAAATGCCCGACGACGACGAAGCGCCGTCGTGGCGCATCGACTACGCCAGCGATGAAACGGCCCGACAGCGGCAGCGCGACGCCTTGCGTTTTGCCCGCGACGCCGATCGTGGTCGGGTGAAGAACTGGGCGAAGCTGCTGCTCGGGGAGAAGGAGCCGAAGTTTCGCGAATTTAAGGAGACGCCGCTCGACGTCGAGTTTCGCACCACGACGACGCTCAACGAATCGCAACAGGCGGCGGTGCGGTTTGCGTTGTCGGCCGATGATTTCGCCGTGATTCACGGCCCGCCCGGCACCGGGAAGACGACGACGCTGGTGGAGTTCATCCGTCGCGTGGTTCGCCGGGGCGACAAAGTGCTGGCCACGGCGCCGAGCAACATGGGCGTCGACAACATGCTCGAGCGGCTCGTCGCTCGCGGCGTGAGGGCGTTGCGGCTCGGGCATCCGGCCCGCGTGTCGGCGGCGTTGCGCGAGCACACGCTCGACTACCTGCTGGAAAATCATCCGGATCAGAAGGTTTGTGAGAAGCTGCGCCGCGACGCGGAGAAGCTGTTTCAGAAAGCCGGCAAGTTCACCAGAGCCAAGCCGGCCCGCGGCGAGAAGCAAGCGATGCGCAGCGAGGCCAAACAACTCACGTCCGAAGCGCGGCGCATGGAAGAGCGAATCGAAAAGCATCTGCTCGACGAAGCGGAAGTGATCTGTGCGACTTTGACGGGGCTCGACGATCGCATTCTCGGAGATCGCGAATTTGATTGGGTCTGCGTCGATGAAGCGGCGCAGGCCACGGAACCGCCGGTGTGGATTGCGCTGCCGCGCGCGCAGCGGCTGGTGCTGGCAGGCGACCATTGCCAATTGCCCGCCACGGTGGTGTCGACGGAAGCCGCCGCTGCCGGGTTTAGTGAAAGCCTTATGGAGCGAACGGTCGCGAAGAATCCCGCTTGGGCTCACATGCTGAGCACGCAGTATCGGATGCACGAGCAGATCATGGGTTTTTCGTCGCGCGAGTTTTACGACGGAAAGCTCGTCGCCCACGAAAGCGCGGCCGGACGATTGCTCAGCGATTTACCGGGAGTTACCGCAAACGACCTTACGACGACCCCGCTGGAATTCATCGATACGGCCGGTGCAGGCTTCGACGAAACGGCGGCCGCCGACGGCGAGAGCCGATTCAACGAGTCGGAAGCGCGCCTCGTGGCTCGCAAAGTGCGGCGGCTCGTCGAAGCAGGGCTGGAGCCGCGGCAGGTCGCCGTGATTGCGCCGTACGCCGCACAAGTGAAGCTGCTGCGC
>JAEUIN010000261.1 GCA_016793115.1 Planctomycetaceae bacterium | reverse complement strand
GCCGGAAAATCCATTTCCCCCATGGTCGGTGAACCTAGGGTGCCGGCGGCGAACACCGCGACGTCTTGCTCGGGATCTTCGCCGATCACGTGACAAAACGCTTGCGTGAATCGGTAGCGCTCGGTCGGCGACGCGTCGACCGGCAGCTTGCGTCGCCGGGCGTAAGTGAACGCCTTACCGTCGGGCAGCCATGTCGGCTGCGCGTATTCCGCATCTATCCGGTCGATGAGATCCGGCAAATCACGTTTCTGCGCCACGTCGAAAATCTTAAGCGTCGTTTGTTCGGAACCGGATGCGGCGAAACCGTAGAGAACTCGCGATCCGTCCGGGGACGCGGCATAGAAGCTGATCGTGAAGTGGTCCTTCGGGTCTGTTTTGGGAAAGGTCTGGGGATCGATCAGTAAGCGTTCGTCTCCGGTCGTTCGGTCACGAACGCAAACCTTAGCGACGTCTTCTCCGGCCGCCTGCTTGAAATAGAACAGGTCTCCATTTGCGCCCACCGTGATTTCAGTGACTGCGAACGGCGCTCCGGCATCAAGTTCGGCGATGCGACTACGCAAAGCGTCGCGACCGGGAATAGCGCGCAGCGTCGCCTCGGCATACTCGGCTTGTCCTTTCACCCAGGACTGCACGCGCGGAGAGTCGAACTTTTCCATATACCGATAGGGATCGACGATCTTCACGCCGAAATAAGCGTCGACGACGTTCTCGACCGGAGCGACGGGCGGCTGTTCGGCCATGATCGAAACCGCCGACTCCGGAGAGAATAAGGTAAATAGAAGAGCGACCGAAAAAGCGCGGAGCAGGGTGGTCGGTTTACTCATCGCCTAACGCGTTCGGAAGCGGGCATCTCGTGAACAGTCAAATAAACTTGTTCCACAAATCCCCATCCTTGCGCATCCTTGAATTCCATCGTTAAGGAGAGTTGATCGCACACGCGCAGATTGGGAATTATTAAGCGAAGCGTGCGTTCATCGAGTAAGTGAATCTCACGGATAGCAAGCGTATCGCGTCCCTTCACTCCGCTCCGTGTTACCGAGTATTGATCCGAGCCGTATTGTTGCGACCAGAGATAGTTCCACATTTCGCCTCGCCAAGATTGCGGGTCGCCCGCGGAACCAGGGTCGACGGCGAAGTTGAACCGAAGTTCCAGCCCCGTCGACGTGACGCGAACGTGATCGATGATCTTGGCCTCGTCGCCGCCGTAACGGAGGCGCTGTAGACAGCCGTCTTTACCGTCACGCGGCCCCTGCCAACCGGAAAGTCCTGTTCCGTAGAGTTGACCGTCCGCCGGGTTCGCTCGGAGCCGCATAACGCCCGCCTCCCACTGGTGCGGCAAGGCGACGATCGAAGCCTGGGTCTTTTCGCCGACATCTTGCAATGAGAGGTAATACAACCGCCCCTTACCGAACGACGAGTGAATCAAATGTCCCGATAACGGACCAAATCGAGCGTCCTCGTCCCAGACCTGAGCTCCCGAGGAATTGTCGAGCTCTTGCGGCAACCAAATGATCGGCGGCTCAAAATCGTCCGGCACGCTTCCATCGTGCCGGAGCTGAAGCCACTTTTTCTGGTCCTGATTGATGGGCATGCTCCCATAAAAGCCCCCCAGCTTGATCAATGAGATTTTCCCCGCCGGCATCCAAGGTCCCTGGTTGTCCGACACGGTGAAACGATCACCCGGAAGCTTCCCCATACCGTTCGGAGTCCGTAGCCCCCAGGCGATCGCCTCCGCACGTCCGCCCTCGGGGGGAATCCGCATGATCGATCCCGGACGATGATGCTGGGTGTATTGCCCCGACTTCGCGAGGTAGAAATTTCCCGCAGAATCGGTCTGTAAATCAAAGTTGTAGGCGTGGAACGAGCACGATACGTCGTCGTCGTTCCAGAACGCTTCGACGAAGTCGGCCTCATCGTCGCCGTTGAAGTCGTGAAGTCGTTTGATGCCGTCACGGCAAGTGACGTAGATTTTTCCGTCGACGACGCGAACGCCGAAGGGTTCAAACAGCCCCGCGGCAAATCGCTTCCAAGTGACTCGCCGCAACGAGAGATCCAAACCGCCGACGATGTACACGTCGCCGCCGTGCGTCGTAACGACGGCTCGGCCGTCATCGAAGAAATCCAGAGCGCTGGTGCGCAGCCAAGCGTTCCAAGGATTTTTAAACGGCACCGGAATCGTATCGAGCGCATATCCGTTGATCATTTCACCGTGGGTGCCGCGCACCTCTAACAACTGCGGCCAGCGCTCAGGACCGCCCCGTGTCATCGTGAGCGGATCGATAGGTCGATTTTTGGCGGCGGAGCGAACTGCTTCGCAAATCTCGAGCCACGAATCGCCGGTATCGGAACTCCGCACGATTTCGAGAACCCGCGGCCGATCGTCCGCCGGGATCGAGAGAATGATCCTGCCGACGTCGTCGATCCGCCATGTCGTGCCCGCCGTATCGCCGGTGACGGCGGCGGCCGCGACCGCCGGCGGCGGCCGCCTCCGCCGCGCCGAGGAACTAGAATTCGAGTCCTGCGGCTGCGGCTCCCAAGAGAAAATCGCTTTCTGCTCCGAGGGATGCGATGCGTCGGCGAGCTGCGCCAAACGCTCCGCGGAGAATTCGGCATCGTAGATTCGAACCCACGCCAGTTCGCCGTCGTAGTCGCCGCCGAAGTCAGTTGCCGTGGCGCCGATTTTTAACACATGCCCTAACTCGGGATTGGCGCGAAAGTGGGCTCGCTCGGCTTCGAGCGCGCCGTCGACGTAAACTTTCGTGGCCGCTTCGGTGACGACCAGCGCAGCCGTATGCCACCGGCCGTCATCGATTCGGGATTTGCCGACGATCGCGCCAACCCAACCGATGTCATAGACGAGCCTTCCTCCACGAATGAACAGCGTTTTGCCGTTCGGCTTCCAGCGACCGGAGGAAGGGGCCGAAGCGATCAGCGTCCCGTCCCGGTCGGCTCGGAATCGCACCACGACGGTTCGACCTGCGGCGCCGAGATCAAGCCGACGAGCCTCGTCGTGCGTGACTACATGCCACGGTCTGTCGGCCATCATCGGTTTTTGAGAAGCGGCGAAGCTGTCGCCGAGGACGACGGCGATGTGCTCGCCCGCCGGGCCGCTACGGCCCTTGAGGTTCGACTCTCCCGCCGCCAGGAGGCCGGCCGATCCCGTGTCGATATTGAGACGCGCGACCGACAGTTGGAGCGGTCGATCGCCGGAATCAATCCGCAACGTGTGACGCAGGAGCGCTCGGCCGCCGGTGCGCGAGCCGCGGACCGTTTCGAGAATTGCTCGTCCGTGAACGGCAAAGCTGAGAACGGCGCGATCACCGTGAAGATAATGGCCGCGGTACCGCAACCAATCTTCGCGGACCGACCCGCGCGGCGGTTTCGCAGCGGACGGAAGATCGAATGAACCGCCCAGCGCCCACCCCCATTCGCTCAACCCGGGAATCATTTCGCCGGGAATCTGCGGCATGCGCTCGCCGCGTTGCCGGTAATGATGCGTTTCGGCTAGATCTAGGAATCCGCCGGTCCAGACGCCCACGGTGTGCATGCGGTGCAAGTCGTAGCCGACGGCGATGTTATCCGGCAGTCGAAAGGTCAGCGCATTGGGGACCTGCGAACCAATCTGCGAACCCAACACCGGACCGAAGTCGCGGTCGGCCGTCGAGACGACATGAATTCCTCGGCCGGTTCCTTGAGGCAGACTCTTGAGATAGGCCTCGTCGACGGCGACATAAGCCGAATTACTCGGCTTCATCAGCGCCTCACGGATGTAGTAAATCACCTGATAGCGCTCTTGGGGCGAAAGGTGTTGCATCGGCGTCATCAATCCGGCGCCCCGCGTCAAGGTGAGGAGCATCTTGTACGGATCGGCCCCATACTTCAGCGGTTGCGTTCCGAACGCCCTGGCCGCGGCCAACTTCGGCGTATTGCCGTCGGCGCCGTGGCAGACTTGGCATTGTTCGGAGAAGATTCGTTTTCCGGCCGAAAGATCCTTGTCGCCCAGCGCGCGAATGATCCCGGCGTGATCAAGATTTGCCGTATCGTCGACGAGGAGCAAGTCTTCC
>JAEUIN010000207.1 GCA_016793115.1 Planctomycetaceae bacterium | reverse complement strand
GACGACGAGCGTCGCAGCTTCGGCCTAGGAACTCACGGCCGGGCGGAGTCGTCGCATACGAAAAAAAGAGCGGCGGGGATGCTCTCTCCCCGCCGCTTGAAGGCGGCGATTCTTGCGCGACGTCGCTTCTTGACCGCTGCGGCGACGTCACTTAAGCGCCACGCCGAAATCCCCCTTGAGATCACGCCACACCGAATGGATATGGTTGGCCGGATTGCCGGCCGGGTCGCTTTGAATGTTCACGAGTTCCAAGACGAACGTCGGGCCTTGCACGCGAAAGTAGTGGCCGACGCCGGGCTTCGTCGAGCCGGCCCATGCAAAGAAAATCCGCTCGCGGCCGGCCGATTCGAGTTCGTCGAGGCGCGTCGCGGCGAGTTCCGGCGTGAGATTGTTGCAGTTCGTCTCCAAGAGCGTCCAAAGCAACTTTTGCTGATCGGCGTTGAGGTCGGTGTAGGCGATTCCTTCCGGCGGCCCCTGGGGCGGCGTCGGCACGCCGGCGTTGCGATAATCTTTCGGCGCGGTTTCAGCGATCAGCGCTTTCTTTAATTGACCTTCGTCGAGCGAGCCGACCAGATCGAATGCCGTCTGCTCTTCCTTGGCCAAGGTGCGCGTGCCAACTTGCGGGCCCCCCTCGACGAACGTATGCACCGTCGCCGGGTTAGCACCGAGAAACATCGGCGTATCGGCGACGACGGAGCCGTCGCGGACGACGAAATTGAGCGAGAAGTGGTGTCCCTCGAAACTCCAGCCCCATTCGGCGCTCGTGGCCGGTTTGCCGAAGATGGTCAGGAAATAACGCTCCGTATCGCGTAGCGGTCCCTTTCCCTTTTCGCCGACCAACAGGTTCTGCTCCAACGACATGATCTTCAGAGCCTTGTCGTAGCCGACGTCGCTGAGCGCCGTTTTGATGAGCGCCAAGCAAAGCTTCCGCTGCTCGGGATTCATTTCCTTAAATTGGAGACCCTTACGTTCCGGCTTCGGGATATTGTGCCAGTCCATTCGCTTCGGGTCGTCGAACGCCATGGTCGCCTTCTTGGTTTCAGCGGCATTGAGCGACGCCAGGAACTTTTCGGCGGCTTCGGTCATGCCGGCGGCGACGGGCGCGGGCGACGGAGCTTTGGCCGAGGCCGATGAGACTAACGTGATGAACGAGCCGGCAATCAACGCGGCGGCGAGAAACCCATGGCGCAGCATAGCGACGAAATCCTCAGGAGTGATGCGGAGGTAGGCGGCGAAACAGCGGAGATGCGGCCGAGCATTGCGAAGCAGGCCCAGCCGAGCGACCATTGCACCACGCGGGTGCGCTCGGGGCAAGAGGCCGATCGATCCGAACCAAGCCGCGCCAGCGCCGTCTTACTTCTTTTCCGTTCAACTTTCATTCGACGAGGTTCGCTGCGACGTGAAAATCCGTCCCTATTTTGAGACCGATGAAGCTGCAGTCGTGGACCTTTGGCGGCGCTGCGAGGTAACGCGCCCTTGGAACGACCCGCATAAAGACATCGTTCGCAAGCTGGCCGTGCAGCGCGAGTTGTTCTTGGTCGCACAGTGTGACGACCGGATCGTCGGCACGGTTATGGCGGGCTATGAAGGGCACCGGGGTTGGATCAATTATCTAGCCGTAGATCCCGATGATCGACGTCTGGGCTACGGCCGCGCGCTCATGGCGGAAGCAGAACGCTTGCTGCGTGCTCGAGGTTGCCCGAAAATCAATCTGCAGGTTCGCGCCGGGAACGACGGGGCGATCGCGTTCTATGAAAGACTAGGCTTCGCCGACGACAAAGTCGTCAGTTTCGGAAAGCGTCTGGAGCACGACGAGGCCGCAAGCTGACGGCGTACCGGAATCGTCGCGACGGCTGCCTCGCTTCATCAACACGTCGCGGTCAAAATCAAGACAAGGTCGTTCTATTACGTGGAAATCCGCCTGCCGAAAAACGGCTCTTGATTACGAGCGCGGCGAGTTCTAACGTGGCGGTGCGGGATTGCGCCCGCATCGCGCGGTGTTCGATGCCGACGACCGAATCGGCGAAATACTCCGCATGAATAGTTGCGCAAATCGCGCAGCTATTTCGCCGATAGATGCGCACATTTAAGTAAGACAATAAGGGTGCGCAACTATCGACCGAATAGATGCGCACCGAACAAGCCGAACGTAAACCCGAACGCCGCACCCCGAACCCACGATCCCATGGCCGCAGACCTCTCCCAGCGTCACGAACTTGTCAGCGATTTGTTCTCTTTGCCTAGATCGGCCGCCGACTGGGAACGGTATCGCCTGAGCGATGAGCAAGTCGCCTTCTTTCACGAGAACGGCTATCTCGCCGGCGTCCGCATGCTCGACGACGAGCAGGTCGAGCGGCTCCGTGAAGAACTGAACGACATGTTCAACCCGGAGTGCGACGGGCACGAGCTCTTTTACGAATATCACTCCAACGAGTCGGCCGATCCGAGCCGCATTTTGTTCCACGCGCTCGGCGCGTGGCGGCTGCGGCCGGCTTTTCACGACATTCTTTGGAATCCCCGGTTCACCATGGCGGCATCGCAGCTGCTCGACGGGGCCGTTCGCTTCTGGCACGATCAACTCTTTTGCAAGCCCGCGCGCGACGGGGGCGTCGTCGCATGGCACCAAGACTACTCCTATTGGACGCGCACGGTGCCGATGGCGCATCTCACCTGTTGGATCGGTCTCGACGACGCGACCGTCGATAACGGCTGCTTGCAATACATTCCCAAGAGCCACCGTTGGAACCTGCTGCCGATCACCGGACTCGCCGGCAAAATGGACGCCATTCGCAAGGTGCTCACTGAAGAGCAGATGGCGCAATTCAATCCGGTGGCGATCGAGCTAAAGAAAGGCGAGTGCTCCTTCCATCACCCGCTCTTGATCCACGGCTCGCAAGAGAATCGGACGGACCGACCGCGGCGGGCCGTGGTGCTGAACGTGGTCCGCGACGGCGTGCGATCCGACTCCGACGATCCGCTGCTTAAGGGCGTGCCTTCGGTGCCCAAGGGCGAGCCTATCGCAGGACAATTCTTCCCGTTGCTGAAAGCGTAACGATTTTAACGTCGGCCGCCGGTGCGGCGGGCATTAACGCCGGTCCCTCGTTTTCCGCTCGCCCGCTCGAGAACCCTAGCGATTGGCCGCCGCAGACCTTAGGATAACGGCGCGGTTCGCGGCCTCACGGCCGTCGGCGCCGCGACAGCCATCGCCCTGGGGTTCGCTCGTCCCGCATCGCCTCCTTTCAACGACATGAACAACACCATCGCTCTGGTTCTCGGCGGCGGGCGCGGCACGCGCCTCCTCCCGTTGACGAAATACCGCTCGAAGCCGGCCGTGCCGCTCGCGGGCAAATACCGGCTCATCGACATTCCGCTGTCGAACTGCATCAACAGCGGCATGAATCGGATTTACGTGCTCACCCAGTTCATGTCGGTGAGCCTGCACCGGCACATCCGCCGCACCTATAACTTCGATGCGTTCAGCGGCGGGTTCGTCGAAATCTTGGCCGCGCAGCAAACTAATGAAAAGGAGATCTGGTATCAGGGCACGGCCGACGCGGTACGGCAGCATTTGCGCTACCTGCAGCAACCGGGCATCGACTACGTGCTGATTCTTTCCGGCGATCAGCTCTACCACATGAATTACAACGAGATGTTGGAGACGCACAAGAAGTGCAACGCCGACGTCACGATCGCCGCGTTACCGGTCGACGCCAAGCAAGCCGCCGGATTCGGCATCATGCGGCTCGACGACGACGGTCGCGTGCAAGGCTTTCTGGAAAAACCGAAGACGCAGGAAGAACTCAAGCTCGTGCACACCGATCCGGCCTGGATCGAAGCTCGCGGCATTCCCAGCAAGGGACGCGACCTGCTGGCGAGCATGGGGATCTATCTGTTCAATCGCGACGTCTTGGTCGACGTGCTGACGAAGACCAACTACGCGGACTTCGGCAAGGAAGTTTTTCCGGCCTCAATCCGCACGCGCAAGGTCTCGGTGCATCTGTTCGACGGTTACTGGGAAGACATCGGCACGATTCAGTCGTTTTTCGAAGCCAATCTTCAGCTGGCGCAACCGAATCCGCCGTTCAACTTTATGTCGACGGACTCGCCGATTTTCACTCGTTCGCGCTCGCTCGCGCCGACGCGAATCAGCGGCGCGACGGTGAAGCACAGCCTCATCGCCGACGGCTGCTACATCGAAGAAGGCGCCGTGATCGAGAACAGCGTGATCGGCTTGCGCTGCCGGATCGGCAAGAACGTGAAGATCCGCAATTCGATCGTGATGGGTCACGATTACTTCCAACAGCCGGATGAAATCGCGAAAGACTTGGCGAGCGGCAAGCCGCCGATGGGCATCGGCGAGGGAACGGTAATCGAACGAGCGATCGTCGATAAGAACGTGCGTATCGGCCGCAACGTGCAAATCGTCAACGCGGGCGAGGTACGCGAGCGGTCCGACGACGGCTCGGCCGCGATTTGCGACGGCATCGTATGCGTCGTGAAAGAAGCCGTGCTTCCCGACGGCTGGAAGCTCGCTTAGTCCGTGAACACTTAGCGCGGTTCGATTCGAGTTCGACGCAGAAAATCGGTGACATCATGAGCGACGCCCCGCAAGCGACCGGCCCCGCGGCCGAGAATCAAACCAAGCGGATTCTCTTGGTCGACGACGATCACGAGATCATCGAATCGCTACGAATGCTGTTGGAGTCAAAAGGTTATCAGATCCAGGTCGCCCGCGACGGCAATCAAGGCTTGGCGATGGCCGAGCGCGAAGACCCGGATCTGATGATTCTCGACATGATGATGCCGAAGCGAAGCGGCTTCTTGGTCCTGGAAAAGCTTCGTCGCTCGCGTCCCGTGCCGATGAAGATCATCATGATCACCGCGAATGAAGGCTCGCGGCATAAGGCTTACGCCGAGATGCTCGGCGTCGACGACTATATTCGCAAGCCGTTCGCAATGGACCGATTGCTGGAAAGCGTCGAACGCTTGATCGGCAAGGCGAAGTAGCCGCCCGAAGTCGCATTGCGGCTGTAAATGCACACGGTCGGAACACTCGCTTGTGAAACCTTTCACAACTAACCCACGCTGGTTATGCGAGTTTCAGATTGTCTTGTGTCAGGCAGAGTGGGCGGGAAAAATTGCACCGCGAAAGCGGATTTCGCGGAGCAGCTTAAAATACCGTGATTCGTGAGATTTCCGCGGCTTTACTTCGTCGTTGCTCCGCGCGCTTACCGATTCGCTCGCAACTTCGCTCTTGTCGCATTTTTTCACCCTAGCAATACTTCAACTAGGGACAGGTGTCGGGCAAGAAGCCCGTCGATGCGACAAGCAAGACGCTCCGCTTTTTACAGCCCGCCTAGCCCAGTTCCGGGTGTTCTTTTCCAAGTTTGCTCACTCTTGAGCGGATCCGACCCGGGATCACTTTTTCTTTCCTGATGTCCGGATCTTGCCCAGGTCGTCGTCTGCGCGGACGGTCCGCGCCGGCCGCACGAAGTGAGTTCACCGTCGTACGCCGTATCGCACCGTAGAGTCTTCCTCGCAAGCCTTGAGTCGTCATGTCGCCTAAGCAACTCGAATAAAACCGCTCACTATTCCCGCCAAGGGGAGGTATCGCCATGAGCAACGGAAGCTCGATCATCTCGCTGATCGCCGAACGCCAAGACCTCGACCAGTTTCGCAAGAAAACCTGGGTCGGTTCGTTCGAGGCCTACCTCGACCTCGTCAGACAAGAGCCGAAGGTGGTCCGCAACGCCTTTGAGCGGGTCTACGACATGATTTTGTCGTACGGATCGGAAACGTACGAAGTGAATCGTGAGAAGCACGTCCGCTACAAGTTCTTCGACGATCCGGACCACGGCGGCGAAGACGCGGTGTTTGGACTGGAAGACTCGCTGGTCGCGTTGGTCAACGCCCTGAAGAGCGCCGCCAAGGGATACGGCATCGAGAAGCGCGTGCTCCTGCTCCACGGCCCGGTCGGCAGCAGCAAGAGTACGATCGCCCGGCTCATCAAGCACGGCCTCGAGCGCTACTCGGCGACGGACGACGGCGCCCTCTACACCATGGGCTGGGTCGATCCGGAAGACGCCGAAACGATTCATTGGTGCCCGATGCACGAGGAACCCCTGCACCTCGTGCCGCACCGGTTTCGAGCCGACGTGACGGCGCAACTCAACGCCGGTCGTCATGAAGACGACTACCGCGCGAAGATCACCGGCGAACTTTGCCCCTTTTGTCGCTACATCTACCACGAACGGATCGCCAAGTACGGCGGCGATTGGACGCGCCTCGTGCGAGATGTCCGCGTGCGCCGCTTGATTTTGAGCGAAAAGGATCGAATCGGCATCGGCACCTTCCAACCGAAAGACGAAAAGAACCAAGACTCGACGGAACTGACCGGCGACATCAACTACCGTAAGATCGCGCAGTACGGCAGCGACAGCGATCCGCGGGCCTTTAATTTCGACGGTGAATTCAACGTCGCCAATCGCGGCATCATCGAGTTCGTCGAGGTGCTGAAACTCGACGTAGCGTTCTTGTACGACCTGCTCGGCGCCAGTCAGGAGCACAAGATCAAGCCGAAGAAGTTCGCGCAGACCGATATCGACGAAGTGATCATCGGCCACACGAACGAACCGGAGTATCGCCGCTTGCAAAACAACGAATTCATGGAAGCGTTGCGCGATCGCACGGTGAAAATCGACGTGCCGTACGTCACCAAGCTCAGCGATGAAATCCGCATTTACGAAAAGGACTACAACCGCAACAAGGTGAAAGGCAAGCACATCGCTCCGCACACCATCGAAATGGCGGCGATGTGGGCCGTGCTGACTCGACTGGAACCGCCGAAGCACGCCAGCCTCTCCGTTCTCCAGAAGCTCAAGCTCTACAACGGCAAGACACTGCCGGGATTCACGGAAGACAACATCAAAGAGCTCCGCGATCAATCGACGACCGAAGGATTGTTCGGCATTTCGCCCCGCTATGTGCAGGACAAGATCTCGAACGCTCTGGTCGCCCACCCGGAGGCGAAGTCGATTAATCCGTTCATGGTGCTCAACGAGTTGGAAGCGGGACTTAAGCACCACAGCTTGATCACCAGCGAAGAGACGAAAGCCGGCTATCGCGAGTTGCTCGGCGTGGTGAAGGAAGAGTATGAAAACATCGTGAAAAACGAAGTCCAGCGAGCCATCGCCGCCGATGAAGACGCGCTCAAGCGAATGTGCGCGAACTACATCGACAATGTGAAGGCCTACACGCAGCGTGAGAAGGTGAAGAACAAGTTCACAGGTCAGTACGACGAGCCCGACGAACGACTAATGCGTTCGATCGAGTCGAAGATCGACGTGCCGGAAAGCCGCAAAGACGATTTCCGCCGCGAGATCATGAACTACATCGGCGCCTTGATGATCGACGGCAAGACATTCGACTACAAAACCAACGAGCGACTCTATCGGGCTTTGGAACTCAAGTTGTTCGAAGATCAGAAAGACACGATCAAACTCACGAGTCTGGTTTCGAACGTCGTCGACGCCGACACGCAAGCGAAGATCGACGTCGTCAAAGGCCGCCTGATTCGCGACTACGGTTACGACGACGAGAGCGCGACCGACATCCTGACGTTCGTCGCCAGTATTTTCGCGCGCGGCGACGCGAAGGCTCAGAAATAACTTACCGACCTCGCGAAGAGAGAAACGGCCCGTTCATGAGGAACCGCAACTGAATCAAAACCCGCATCGTTCGGCGCGGCCCGCTGTGCGGACGTCGCCGTCGATGCGGTACGGACACCAGGCACTATCATGGCGATGAAGATCGAGCACGATCTGCAACGATTTCGTCAGATCGTCAAAGGCAAGATTCGCGAGAATCTCAAGAAGTACGTCACCCACGGCGAGATGATCGGCCGCAAGGGTCGCGATCTTGTCAGCATTCCGATTCCGCAGCTCGACGTGCCTCACTTCCGCTACGGTAAAAACGGCTCGGGCGGAGTCGGTCAAGGCGAAGGCGAGCCGGGAACTCCGATCGGCAAGGGGGACGATGAAGCATCCGGCCAAGGACAAGCGGGCGGCGACCCGGGAGGCCACGTCGTCGAAGTCGACGTCTCCCTCGACGAACTCGCTCAGATCCTGGGCGACGAACTGAAGTTGCCGCGAATCGAACCCAAGGGCAAAGCGAACATCACGGAAGAGAAGATTCGCTATTCAAGCATTCGCTCGACCGGCCCGGAATCGCTGCGTCACTTCCGTCGCACCTACATGCAGGCGTTGAAACGCCAGATTTCGTCGAAGACTTATCAGGCCGACGATCCGATGGTCGTGCCGATTAGAGAAGACAAGCGTTATCGCTCCTGGACGAGCCATCCGCTGCCCGACGCCAATGCGGTGGCGATCTACGTAATGGACGTTTCCGGCTCGATGACCGACGACCAGAAGGCGATCGTCCGCACCGAAGCGTTTTGGATCGACACTTGGCTGCGCAGTCACTACCAGGGCTTGGAACGACGTTATGTGATTCACGACGCCGCCGCGCAGGTCGTCGACGAGCACACCTTTTACCACACGCGCGAAAGCGGCGGCACGCGGATTAGCTCGGCCTACAAGTCGGTGATCGAGCTCCTCACGACGACGTTCACGCCTGCGGAGTGGAACACGTACATCTTTCAATTCTCCGACGGCGACAACTGGGGCGAAGACAATCAGCAAAGCTTGCAAATGTTGCGCGAGCAAATCTTGCCCAACGTGAATTTGTTCTGCTACGGACAAGTCGAAAGTCCCTACGGCAGCGGCGAGTACCTGCGCACGCTCAAAGGATCTCTCGGCGAAGCATTCGACAACTTGGTGTTGTCCGAGATCAAAAACAAAGAAGCCATTTTCGAGTCGATCAGGCAATTCCTCGGCAAAGGTAAGTAGTCGGCCGCGAAAACAACCAGGACGGACGAAGCCGAAGGATTCGGGGAGACGAACTATGTCGCTCGTGCATGAAATCCGCTTTCCGCCGCATCTCGCCGAAATTCAGCGGCAGATGGAAGAGCATGCGCGCAGCTATGGGCTCGATTTCTTCCCCACGATCTTCGAACTCGTCGATTGCGACCAACTCAACGCCGTCGCCGCCTTCGGCGGTTTTCCCACTCGCTATCCGCATTGGCGCTGGGGAATGGAATACGAGCAACTCTCCAAAGGCTACCACTACGGTCTGCAGAAAATCTACGAACTCGTCATCAACAACAATCCCTGCTACGCCTACTTGATGACTTCGAATGAGATCACGGACCAAAAAATGGTGATGGCCCACGTGTACGGCCATTGCGACTTCTTCAAGAACAACGCCTGGTTCGCGCACACGAACCGCAAGATGATGGATCAGACGGCCAACCACGGCAATCGGATCCGGCAGTATATGGATCGCTACGGCGTCGACACCGTCGAAAACTTCATCGACGCCTGCTTGAGCATTGAAGATCTGATCGACATTCACTCGCCGCACATCCGCCGAGTCGACGACAAGCCGGCCGCAGTGAAGCCGCCGCTCGATCCGGAACACGACGATGACGAAGTCCCGACGCCCGGCCGGCTCAAAGCGAAGCAATACATGGACAGCTTCGTCAATCCGCGGCATCTGCTCTTGGCCGAAGCGCAAGCCCGCGCCGCCGCCGGGGAGAACTTCGACCGTCGTTTCCCGGCGCAGCCGATGCGCGACGTCATGCTGTTCGTGCTCGAGAATGCTCCGCTTAAAAGCTGGCAGGCCGACGTACTGGGCATCATTCGCGACGAAGCCTATTACTTTGCCCCGCAGGCCCAAACCAAAATCATGAACGAAGGTTGGGCGAGCTTCTGGCATAGCACGATCATGACTCGCCACGGCATCGCTCCCAGCGACCTGATCTGCTACTGCGATCACCATTCGGGCACGATGGCCACATCACCCGGCCGGTTGAATCCCTACAAAATCGGTCTGGAATTGTATCGCGACATCGAAGATCGCTGGAATCGCGGCCGGCACGGCAAGGATTACGAAGAATGCGACGACTCCGAGGTCAAACGCCGCTGGGATACCGGCGAAGGGCGCGGTCGCGAAAAAATCTTTGAAGTGCGGCGAATTCATAACGATCTGACGTTCATCGACACCTATTTGACTCTGGATTTTTGCCGTCGACATCGGCTGTTTAGCTTCGGCTTCAACTCCGGCAGCGAATACTACGAGATCGAAAGTCGCGAGTTCCCACAGATTAAAGAAAGGCTGCTTTTTAATCTGACGAACGCCGGCCGGCCGATCATTCAAGTAGTCGACGGCAATTATAAGAATCGCGGAGAGTTGTACCTGGAGCATCAACACAACGGCGTCGACCTGCAGATGAACTACGCTCGTGACACGCTCACGAATCTTCGGAGACTTTGGAACCGACCGGTGCACATCGAGACGACGCTCGACGAAACCAAGGTGATCCTCTCGTACGACGGCACGCAGCACTCGCAACGACAGGCCGACGGTTCAGGGGCGGAAAGCCAGGCTGAGAACAATTAACAATTATGACGGGATCGGTTACACGACACCAAACATCGGAAACGACGAGTACGGTACGCGGAATGCAGCACGTGTAGGGATGCCGGGCTGCGAACTTCATTTGCAAGGGGCGGCTGAGATGAGTTTGAAGCAACAGATTGAACGCGCTCTTGAGCGAGCGGCGTTCCACGGAGCGGCGCCGACGACGCTGAGCGTCACCGAAGACGGCGTGCGATTCGAAGCCGATGTCGTTCACGTCGAACGATTGGCTTGTGCGTTTTCCCGAATGGAAGTCGTCAACGCGGCGTGGGCGACCGCCCCGCTCGCAAAAGTTAAGCAAGTCGCGGATCAGCTCTCATCGCGGCTCACCTATCTGCTTGAACCGATTCGCACGATCGAAGTCGATGCGGAATCGTGCACCGTTCAGTTGCGATCGAATCCGCCGCAGGTCGGCGATGATGCGACCAGCTACTATGAACTGGAGGCGCGCGGCGGCGGCTCCTTGCGTTTACAGCGCTTCGAGAAGACGGCGGGCGAACCTCGTCGTCCGGTGCAAATCGAGGTCACGCGGGAAGTCTTTCGCCGACTTGTCGATGATTTTGCCGCCGCGAACTGAATTCGCCGCGCGATGACGTCCGCCCATCCCGCCGGGTAATTCCGGCTCTCGACATGCGACTGTTGATCGACGACGATAGCGGCTTCCGCCCGCCTATCTAATCGTCGGAGTCGCTCACCATGAGGCTGGTACGCCGTCTCGATCGTTTCGCTTTTATAGCCGTC
Source organism: Planctomycetaceae bacterium (assembly GCA_016793115.1). GTDB lineage: Bacteria > Planctomycetota > Planctomycetia > Pirellulales > PNKZ01 > PNKZ01. The sequence goes on along the minus strand of JAEUIN010000207.1, from coordinate 126,248 downwards.
GCTTGTTGCGTCACCTTGCAGGCGACTCGTTCGGCCGCAGCGGTCGATTGGGAGAAGCAGGCCGCGGATGACGCCAAGCAAGACCGCACGACGGTCATCTATGACGGCGTCACTCCGAACAAAATGGTGTGCGACACGACGCTCCGCGAAATGCCCGATGGTCGCTGGGTGCTTTTCTTCCTCGCCGGCGGCGACACCGAGCCGTCGCCGAAGAACTATACGGCCGTGGCGACGAGCCTTGACGAAGGTCGCACTTGGTCGAAAGCCGAGACGTTCGACACGACGTTTCCGCGCAGCGGCAAGACCATCGGCCAAGGTCCGACGGAACTGATGATCCTCGACGGGCAAGCCACGCTCTTCTTTTCGACCCACTCGAATCACTGGAAGAACGACTGGCGGACTTGGATCATGCGCAGCGCCGACAGCGGCAAGACTTGGTCGAAGCCGGAACCGGCCCCGGGCCGCCTTAAAAACCGCACGTTCCTGCGGAATCACATCGTCGCCCGCGACGGCCGCATTCTTGTTCCGTTTCAGCACTACATCGGCCCCGAGGCCGAACAATCGCTCGCGGTTCACGACCGTAAACTGACGAATCCGCGCAACGGAGTGATCGTCAGCACCGACGGCGGGAAGTCGTGGACGGAGCACGGCGACATTCGACTCACCGAGCGTGACGACTACTTCGGCTGGGCGGAGAACAATATCGTCGAATTGAGCGACGGCCGAATCGCGATGATCATTCGCGCCGATAAGCTCGGCGGAGTGCTGTATTACGCGGAGTCGACCGACGGCGGGAAGACCTGGCCGGAGTTCGCCGCCAAGAGCGACATTCCTAATCCCGGTTCCAAGGCCACGCTCTACGGTTTGGGCGGCGACGTCGTCGCTATCTTGCACAACCCGAATCCGTCTCATCGCAGCCCCATGGCTCTGTGGATCAGCTTCGACGGCTTGAAGACTTGGCCCTATCGCCGTGTGTTGCAACAGGAATCGGTCGACGGTCCTAAGGGGCGTATGAACTATCCCGACGGCTTTGTCACCAAGGACAAGCAATACCTACACTTCGCCTTCGACGACAATCGGCATCGCGCCGTTTACTACGGGGCCAAACTTCCCCCGTTGCCGGTCGAGGCGGTGAAGTAATGAGCCGTACAACGAGATATGCGACGTTATTTATCGCACTCACTTTGATCGCCGTCCCGCGCGGGTCGCTCGCCGAGGAAGCGCTGGAACTCCGCGCCGCTGCGGCCGTGGAGCAGGTTCACAAGCAGATTTGGAAGCGGTTCGTCGATCCGTACAACGTCGTGCTCGACTATACGGATCTAGAAGGCAAGTATTTGCGTCCCACTCCGCAAGACTGCCGAGAGCACAAGCCGAGCGCGCTCTCCTGGGGCGTACCGGTCGAAGACGGCCCGATGTTCAACGGGCTGTATCTCGACGGACTTATTAATCGCTATCACCGCACGAAATCGGAAGCCGATCTCACTAAAATTCGCCGGCTCGTCGACGGTCTCTTGTTCTTGGCGTCGCGAGGCAACACGCCCGGCTTTATTGCCCGCGGGGTCGCCGACGACGGCAAGACAACCTATCCGATGGGATCGAACGATCAAACGACGCCGTGGCTCTACGGAATCTGGCGTTTTCTCCACGACGACATCGGTACTCCCGACGAGCGTGCGCGACTCAAGGCTAAGTTCTGCGACGTCGTCTCGATTCTTGAGCGTAATGGTTGGCGCATGCCGTGTGACGGCGGTCCGTCGACCCACCGCGGCACTTTCCTGCAGCCGGGATGGGAGGGTTCGCCGCGGCTGCTTTTCGTATTGAAGGCCATGCACGAGTTCACCGGCGACGAAGCCTGGGAGAAAAAGTACTGCGAAGCCGCCTCGGCAAGAGGAAGCAACGACGGGCGATCTCGTCTCGAAGTCTGCCGCACCGGACTTGTGTTCGATCGCAACCAAGGCCCGAGGCATTCATGGACCGGTTCGGTCGGCGTGACTGCGTTAAGAGCGCTCTGGGAAATGGAAACCGATCCCGTGCGGAGGGCCGCCTATGCCGAAGGGCTGTTGCATAGCGCCCAGCTTTCGGCACAGAGCCTGCCGCTTATCGAGAAATTCGACGTGAACGGCACGGAGCGATTCGAATCGAACTGGCGTTTGATGAATGAAGCCTGGAAGCCGCAAACGAGCGAAGCGGAAACGGTGGCCGTCGCCAACGCGGGCTTGCGGGTGCAGCACCGCGTTTCGCCCCGTTTGCACATCGAAAAGGACTACATGCGCGAGCCGTTGTTCGCCGCTTGGGTCGTTACGCTCTGTCCCGACGAGAGATACGTCGGCACGCAGAGAGATGCCGTCTTGCGCTCATTGGCTCACTACCGATACGATCGAATCCACCTCTCACAATTTTTCCCCGCCGAGTCGGCATGGTTTCGCCTTCCGCAGCCGACCGCCGATGTCCGTTGAATCGACTTATTATCAGCGCCGGGCGAGACGCCATGATTCATCCCGCGCCTACTGGCGAAGCGTCGCGCCGCGGTCTTATAATTGATCTATCGCCGGTGTCGCACCGCCCGCAAAACGCGAGCGGAGTTTGAGGTGAAGGGACTTTTATGCCCGTTCAAATGGAGCTGTCGCGGATCATCATTAGCGAGATCAACGACCAGCAGGTGATTTATCTCAAGGAAGTCGAAGGGGAACGAACTTTTCCGATTTTAATCGGGATTTTCGAAGCGACGAGTATTGACCGCTGCGTGAAGGGAATCGCCAAGCCCCGCCCGCTGACGCACGACTTGGTCGTCAGCGCCGTGCAAAACCTCGGGGGCGAATTCGAAAGCGTGGTCATCACCGAACTCAAGGACCACACCTACTTCGCCAAGCTTCGCGTGAAGCACGAAGGTGACGTCGTCGAGATCGACAGCCGGCCGAGCGACGCCATTGCCGTCGCCGTGACGTGCGACCCGCCGCTGCCGATCTACGTGTCGGAAGAGGTTCTCAACGAAGTTCTCGGCGACAACTAAGCCCCGTCGCGATTTTCGTCCGGCAAGAGGGCCAATTGCGGCCGCCATCGGTGAATTGCCCCGCTCGCGGTGAAACATCCGCCGCCGCTCCGCGCTTTCATTGATAGTGACCGAACTATCAATTTGAATTCAGGCAAGGAGCGTGGATCGTGGCGACGAACTGGGTGAGCAATGCGTTGATGGGCCTCGTGGCGACGGCGAGTCTGGCGCTGGCAGGCGCCGATCAAGCGCTGGCCCAGTATTATCCGGATCCGGGCTTTACGCCGTATCCCCATAACAAGGCCAACGACGGAACCGGATTGACGCTCGGCGTGTATATCTACGAAACCGGCTACGGACCGAAGATATCCGGACTGATGCCGGCCACCTCGGCCGACGCGGCGGGATTGATGCGGGGCGACATTATTCAAGGATTCTGGTCGGCGGGAGCGATCTATCCCGTTCACTCGCTGCAAGATCTGCGTGAAGCAAAACTGGCAGTCGGCCCGAATCAGCCTGCGATCGTTCGCTTGTACCGTCCGAACTTCGGCTACCTTTACCCCACGCTGACGTTTACGGCCGATGCTGGGACGGCGGCCTTCATGAAAAAGCCGGTTTGGAAAAAACAAACCATCGAGAGCAAAAAAACTTTCGAAAAGGCGCTGCAAGCTTTACCGGGAGGCAAGCTCAGCGGTTCGCTGCCGAAGTTGCCTCAGTCGAAAGTCCCGCAGCCGACGTTTCCGCCGAACGACGGCACGAAAAACCCGGCCGAGTTGTTTCAGCAGGGCTCGATGAAACCGAGCGTGAAGTACGGACAGATTCCGCCGCTGAACTAATTCTATGCGGCAGCGAGCGGGAATCTTAAGAGCCTCCGGCGAGCGTCCGGGGGCTTTTTTCGTCAGACTGCCGCCGCCGGCGAACTTCATTGCCGATGCGGTAGAGATGCCGGACGAGCGCCACGGCGTTGGCGACGCGGCGGCCGGCGCGACCGGCATGACCCGCTTCGACCGTTTCAATTCTTTCTTCGGCGATGGTTTCTTCTAAAGATCGATAGCGGCGGCCGGTGAAGTCGATCGACTTGAGAAGAAGGCATCCGTCCCGATCGCTTCCTAACGACGGTAAGAGATCGGCCGTCGCACGGCAGTAAGCGGCGAGGACGTCGCCCGGCCTCAGAAACTCCCGCCAATGGGCGACGACGTCTTGCAGAGCCGGCGCTCCGTCGAACACCGAGCGCGGCAAATCCCAGTGTGCAAAAACGCCGTCGTCGATCGAAGTCGGCAACTCGACGGCACTTTCGAATCGTTCGCCCGTGCCGAGTCGTTCCGCGACCCAATACGTCGGCCGCCGACACGGCCGGATAACTTCGGATCGCTGCGGCGACGTTTCCCCGTAAACCAAGACGAGTCGTTCCGGCTCGTTTAGCACGATGCCGGGAATGTTGCCCACGCTTCGATAGCGACTCTCATTGCGGCGCCGGCCGAGTTCCGCTTTCGGATGAGCGATTTGCCGATCGATCATCTGCGAAAAGGCGTCGAGAACCGCATCTAGGCCCTGCGTTTCAGGCTCGAGCGCTCGAAGCGCGGCGACGATGGCTTCGACCGTCGAGAGAGCGTCAGCATTCGGTTCACGGCGAATCCGATAACGGCTCGGGGCCGACGGCGCCAATCGATATCGCGGCAATTGAGCCAGCCAAGGAATAGCACGCAGCAGCGTCTTGGTATGGTGCCAAGTCCCGTCAAGCACGACGAGTTGCGCGGGGCTCCGTTCGGCGGGAAGTTCATTCAGCTCGATCGCGCCGTCGCCGGGGGACAGCAACCCGGCGTCGGGCGCAATCCCGTCGACGCGCGCTAAATCGGCGATATTGCCGATGACGATTCGCGAGTTGCGCAGCCACAAGGCCGCGAGTCGCGCGGTGTTGAAGCGATGCCGCCGCTCGCGTCGGTGCTGCAAGATCACCACCTCAGTCCGATTCTCAACCCGCGTCACGAATGCGCAGTAGCAATGTCCAGGCGGCCGAAAGCAAGTGAAACACCGCCGACCGCGAGGTAGCGGTTTCGTATCGCTCGGCGTTGAGTCGGGGGTCATTGAAGACATCGTTGAAACACCGTACCACTTTCGCATCGGAAGCAGAATGCCCAACCATGTCGATGGGGCGACTTGTCTTGGCGGGCTGTGTGCGGAATAATGCCGCGACAATTGTCGCAAGGCAGCCGCCGCAACCTGATACGACAGGAATTCTCGATGCCGAAGCTAACCGTCGACGGAGTGGGCGAATTCGAAGTGCCGCAAGGCAAGCGATTGGTCGCGGCGCTCACGGATGAAGCGGGTATCGATCAATTGCATGCCTGCGGCGGAAATGCCCGTTGCACGACGTGCCGCGTGGAATTCTTAGCGGGCGAACCTGATAAGATGACCGTCGCGGAGCGCGATCTGCTCGCGGCGCGCGGGCTGTCCGGTATCCGCCTGAGTTGCCAGATTGCCTGTGATCATGACATGACAGTACGCGCAATTAGCCGCTTTGCAGGGAGCGGACGAAAGGACGCCGGGAGCCCCGTCGCCCCGGATATCCAACCGCCGCCTCAATGGGTTCAGAAGTAAACCGCGACTATTTCTTCTCCAACAACTTTTGCGTCTCCTTTTTGACGCTTCCGGCGATGCGGTCCGCGATCGCCGCCAGGAGTGCGGGCAGGTCGATCTGTAACTGCACGGAGTCAGGCAGGATTTCAAGCCTGCCGCTGATGCACTGACCCAGCCCGCCCCCTTCGAATTGCAGCCGGTCTCCTTGCCAAGATTGCTTGAAGGAGACGAGCCCGAACATTCCGCCGGTCATACCGCTTTGAATTTGCGCAAAGCCCTGCTCGATGCGGCGTCGGGCCTCGGCTTGCCCCAATTGATGAGGAATGTTGATGGAGACGGGGCGAGCCACAGGCGGCCTCAAGTTAGATGTACCGGAAGTTGGACAAGGCACTCGACCGCCCCATTCTACGCACGACGGCGAAGCACGACCGCCGGCACTGCGATTGCATTCCAGGCATTGCCGGCAGGCGATCGGTTTCGTTAATCCTTTTCGAGAGCAGTGCTCAGGGACGAGCCTTGTACGCAGGTTCACTACGATGGCTCGTCCAGTTTGGTCAGGTTTCATCCGTTTGAGTTTGGTCTCCGTTCCCGTGAAGGCCTTCACGGCTGAAGCGCCCGAAGGACGCGACTTTGCCTTTCACCAGTTGCATAAGGCCTGTCATAGCAGGATTCGCTACCGCAAGGTGTGCCCGATCCACGGCGAAGTCGACAACAGTGAAATCGTCACGGCCTATGAATACGCGAAGGGGAAGTACGTCGAATTTGACCCAGGTGATAAGCCGAAGGCCTCGCTTAACGGCGAGAAGGGCATCGTCATCGAAAACTTCGTTGGTACAAGCGAAATTGATCCCCTGAAGTTTGAAGGGAGTTCGTATTACCTGTTGCCGGACGGCGAAGCGGGAGAGCAGCCGTACGCGCTATTGTGCCAAGCCATGCTTGAGGAAAAACGCTGGGCCTTGGCGGAAGCCGTGCTTTGGCGCAAGGAACGACTGATTCTGTTGCGCCCGGAGGGCAAGCTGCTGACGATGTCCCTTCTGCGCTACGCGGCCCAATTGAAGTCGGTCGACGACTTCGCCGACGAAGCTCCAGCGGTGAAAGCCAAGGCGCAAGAATTGCGGCTGGCCAGACGCTTGATCGCCGAGTCGAGCGTCGACCGCGTCGATTGGGCGCATTACCAAGACGATTTTCGCAAGCGAATGTCCGCCACAATCAACGAAAAGGTCGCCGCCGATGAAGTCGTGGAAAGCGAATCGGACGGCGAGCCCGGTCCGGTGATTAATCTGATTGACGCGCTCAAGCGTAGCGTGGCGTCCACTAAGCGGCGCGGCGGCGAGCACACGATACGCCTGCCGAATGCGGCATCGAAGCACAAGAAGCCCAAAGCGGTCAAACGAAAATCGCCGTCGCGAAAACGCAAAGCTTCCTAACTCACCATTCTAAAAGGTCGCGCACCGGCAATTCCGGCCCTGAGTTATGTCGCTTACCGAATACAACAAGAAGAGAGACTTCCATAAGACGGCGGAACCGAAAGGCAAGCAACTCAGCCGAACCGGGCATCTGTTCGTCGTGCAAAAACACGCGGCAAGTCACCTGCACTACGACTTTCGCCTCGAGTTCGACGGTGTTCTGAAAAGTTGGGCCGTGCCGAAAGGCCCAAGCTTAGATCCTGCGATCAAAGCGCTGGCGATGCAGGTCGAAGATCATCCGGTCGATTACGGCGACTTCGAGGGGATCATTCCCGCCGGAGAGTACGGCGGCGGCACGGTGATGGTCTGGGACCACGGCACTTGGGAAGCGGTCGAAGACCCACGTGAAGGCTTTCGCCGCGGCAGCTTGAAGTTTGAGCTGCGCGGAAAAAAATTGAAAGGGAGTTGGGCGCTGGTGCGGATGCGCGTCGAAAAGGGACGAGCGCAATGGCTTCTCATCAAACACAAGGACAAGTATGCCCAACCCGGCGATGGACACGGTCTGACGGAGCGTGCAACGAAAAGTGTTTTGACCGGGAGAACGCTCGAGCAAATCGCAGTGCAGAAGAAGCGAGTCTGGGTACGTAATGGAGAGGAACCTGTCGCCCGAAGTAGTCCACGCAATTCATCGACAAAGACTCGGAAACCTGTCCCACGTAAGAAGAAACCAACGACGAGCGGCACCGTGAAACGCACGACGAAAACGCGAGCGACAAGCCGAACCAAGCGCAAGCCGCGTACGACTGCAAAACGGAAAGCAGAAGATGGTAGTTCACCGGCGTCGATGCCGGCGGGCTCGATTAGAGGAGCGATGCCTGAGAACTTCACACCACAGCTCGCAACTCTCGAAGCGTTGCCTCCTGCGGGCGACGATTGGCTCCACGAGCTTAAGTTCGACGGCTATCGCTTATTGGCCGTCGGCGGTGGACGGCGAGTACGACTGCTTACCCGCAATGGGAACGATTGGACGGAGAAGTTTTCTCACGTTGCCGACCTGCTGACGAAGGAGGAGTTTAGAGGCGTGATCGACGGCGAGATTGTGGCTCTCGACGATCGCGGAGTGTCCGACTTTCAATCGCTTCAAAATGCGCTGCGCGATCAGCGCCAGGATCAATCGATCTTTTTCGCGTTTGATTTGCCGTTCTTCGACGGTTACGACTTGCGTAGCGTACCGCTCGAAACGCGCAAGCACAAACTGAAGTCGGTAATCGAGCACTTCTCGTCGGCGACACGAAAAGTAGTGCGGTTGAGCGAACATGTGGTCGGCGAAGGGGACACTTTCTTCCGCGCGGCTTGCAAACGCGGGTTGGAAGGAATTGTTTCCAAACGGCGCGACGCCCCCTATGTTTCGTTGCGAAGCCCATCGTGGCTCAAAGTGAAATGCTCCGGCCGACAAGAGTTCGTCGTGGGAGGATTCACCGAGCCGGGCAGGGCTCGGATCGGCTTCGGAGCATTGCTACTTGGGTATTTCGACCCAAACGGGCTGCTCCGTTATTGCGGAAAAGTGGGCACCGGCTTCGATTCCGCTCAACTAGCCGAACTGCGAAAGCGTCTGGAACGCCTCGTCACAGCGCAATGCCCTTACACGGCCCCGCCAAAAGAAGCTTTTCGCGATGTGCCGACGTGGGTCGAACCTAAACTCGTTGCGGAAATTGAGTTTACCGAGTGGACTGCAGACGGGGCTCTTCGACACCCGTCGTTTCAAGGCTTGCGCGAAGACAAGGAGGCCCGAGAAGTGGTACGCGAACAAACAATCCGCGAAAAACTTCGCAATCGCCCGGCGGCGAGCGGCGGCCCACGGGTGACAAAACGCTCTTCGGTAAACGCCGCGAAGGATTCGAAATCCGAAGCCCGCATCGCAGGCGTTCGGCTGACGCACCCGGATCGAATTCTGTTTCCTGACGTCGGCGTGACCAAACTCGATCTTGCCGCATACTACGAATCCGTAGCCGACTGGATTCTTCCCTACGTGGTCGGTCGACCGCTCACGCTCGTTCGTTGTCCGGAGGGAGCGTCGGGTGAGTGCTTTTATCAAAAGAATTGGAAAGACAATCTCCCCGACGAGATCAAGAGCGTGCTTGTTTCCGCCGTAAAGAAAAACGAGCGCTATGTGACAATCGACGGCCTGGAAGGGCTCATTTCGTTGGTGCAAATTGGGACTCTGGAAATGCACCCCTGGGGTTCGCGAAACGACAAACTCGAGCACCCCGACCAAATGATCTTCGATCTTGACCCGGATCCCGACGTCCCCTGGTCGACGGTGCGCCGCGGCGCGGAGCAAATCCGCGACCTTCTTGCAGAACTTAATCTTGACGCGTTTGTGCGCACGTCCGGCGGCAAAGGCGTGCATGTGGTGGTTCCTCTCGCTCGCCGCAACTCCTGGGACGAGGTCAAAGAATTCTCGCACGACATCTCCTACGGACTCGCGCTGCATGAGCCTGAGCGGTACGTTGCGAAGATGACTAAGAACCTCCGCAAAGGCAAGATATTCATCGACTATTTACGAAATCAGCGGGGTGCGACGAGCGTCGCATCTTATTCAACACGGAGCCGCCCCACGGCGTCGGTAGCGCTGCCGATCGGCTGGGACGAACTAAGCCGAATCCACGGCCCCGCAGACTTCACTGTCGCCAATGTTCCCAACAGGCTCCGCCGGCTCAAGCACGATCCCTGGAAATCTTTTTTCACGACGCGGCAAACCCTCACGTCGGCGATTCGCAAAGCGGCGGCGGCCTTTGCGCGGTAACGATCTCGAGCCCATTGCACACGGACATCACAAAGCCGGAATGGGCCGGCGATTGCGCTCCCGCTTCAAGCGGCGGTAAGTTAGACGCCGCACCGATCTCATCGGCCGACCGGCAAATGCCGGCCCGCTCTAGCTCACGCCGCTAATGTCGATCAAATAAAGCTGACGTCCGCGGCCGCCGTGGGGAGAGTCGATACAAACGAACCGCTCGTCACGACTGAGTCGTGGGTGGGTGTCGACACGCCATTCTCCCTTGTACTCCGGCGGTGAGTGAAAGTGCCCCAGATCAATCCGTCGATTCGATTTGATGTGATAGAGATGCGGGATTTGAAATCGGTCCGCTCCCTTAGGGTACGTGTCGCTTAGGATCCATTCATTATTGCGCAAATAGGTGAAATGTCCGCCGCGATCAAGAACGCCGTGGCCGAGCTCGCCGATTATTCCGCCAGCTTTATCTTCAAAGAGGAAATTGCCCCAATCGCTCACGCCCAGCCAATCTTTCGCTTGCGACAGAATATGATTCGCATCGCGCCAGATAAAGTGTGATGCGTAGCCGTTGGGAATCACGATCCGTAAATCGGTGCCGTCCATCGCCGCGGTGATTAAGCGGGTCAGGTGGCCTCCTTCCGGTTGCGTCCAGCGGTGCAATAAAATAAATCGCTTCCCGTCGGGGGAGCAAAGCAAGTGATAGGCGTGATGCTTTGAGGTCGGAGCGTTGCGAATGACCTCGCCGGTCTCCGCGAGAGTTCGATGCGAAATAATCAACTGCGCGGCGCCCGTCTCAAGGCTCACGCGTGTAATACCGGTTTCTCGCGGGGCCATTTGCTCGAAATATGCATCCCGAATCCCTGCATAACCGTAGCCGGGTCGACAATCGGCCACTCGAGCAAAATCGCACGACACGCCTTCCCTACCGTTGGGGCTCAGCGCATAGATTGGGGTGGGAATCGTTCGCTTTTCGTTGGTGTTGACGTCAAGAATGTGGCTTACAAAGCGATCGCCTTCGCGATCATTCCAAATCACTTTGAATTGTCCGCCGGGAATCCATTGCAACATACAGCCTTGCTGCCAATTCCATGCGACCGAACGACCGAGCGGGATCCAGCGATCTTTGTCGTTGAGGTCGATCATGCCGACTTCGATTTCATCTTCGGCGGTCGGCGAACGGTGCTCGAAACGAACTCGGTTGCAGAGCACGAAGCGATTGTCGGGCGAGAATTGGAGTTTGTCGTAGTAGCCGAACCAGTGAAAGCCGTTTCCCTGGGTGATCATGCGAGTCGGCAGAAACTGCGAGCGCGACTCGACTTGCCCCGATGCGACCACCCCGCCGAGCGAGATTCCCGCCAGTCCGGTCGAGAGAAAGTTTCGGCGCGAAGTTCGTGAGGAAATACTCATGTCGTCAATCTCGGGTTAGCTCGCCGCTATTTCTCGTCGCGCAAGGCGGCTCGAAACTGATTAAGCCGCGCATGATAATCGCGCGAATCGCCGTATTCTAAAAATCGCTCACAACGCGGATGAAGGCCGAGCAACTTGCGAGCATGTTTGATCGGGCACCAATACTGCTCCGTGCGTGACGTGATCTCGCGCGCATACGCCAATAAGCCGTTGACGTATCCGCAATACATACAATTGAGCTTTTCTATCGAATTGAGATATGCGAGATGCTGCCGGTCGACGGCGATGTACGCCGACCGCTTGACTTTCGGGATACCGTAGAGAGGAAAACAAATCGCGTGATACATCGTCAGCCAGAGATCGAGCAGCACAAACGGCACGATCATCGAATAGATGAACGGAGCGGAAACGACGTTCTGCGGTCGGGAGTTCAACAGCCAAGCTACAATCCCCATCTTCAAGCGACGGTGCAGTTCGCGAATTCGCTTCTCAAAGGTGACTTTCGTCCCTTTTATACGATAGAGCACTTGAACTTCCTGAACTTGCAACGCTTCGCGCAACTCGTCTTCTAATGCCGTGATCTGCCGGACGAGATTGTGGATGCGTTCGTTCATGCCCATGTCCATTGGTACGTGACAACTGCCGGCTTACTCCTCAAGCGGGGCCGACGGCGGCAAACTAGGCGGAAACTCTCGCTTTATCGCCCTTGCATCGCCGTCGTTCGCGACCGCCGTCGGCGGCGAATCCATTATTGCCGAACTATTTGCGTCCTGCGCGAAGAATAAACCGGGAGCGTCCATGGCACCCTCGGCCGCGGCTTCATCGCGATGACGATGATACGCCGCGCAGCGATGAATAAGGGCCGCCTAACGGAGCTGGAGTCATTAAAAGTCTCTGGCTTCTCCGGCGCGAAATAATTAAGATGACAGCGTTTGTCCCACCTGGTTGTCGCGCCCGCCTGCTTGCCCGTTCCCTGCCTGCCTTTGAAACTCGCCGTCTCCCGAGTCGTCCCGCCGCTTGGACGCCCGCCGTGTGTCGTCGGCCCTTCCCCGAAAATCTCAAATTTTCGCCGTGCTATGCGCAACAATGATGCGATTCGTCGCTTTGTGGCCGTCGCCGTCGTGCTCTTCGTTTCGCGATCCGCGAAGGCCAACAACAACGCCGCCTCGACGGCGGCTCCGCCGCCGACGGTCGCATCCGTCGGCCTTCAGCCCGCCGAGAAACCCATCTCCGACGTGGTCGACGACTACATCGGTCAACGCCTCGCGGCCGCAAAGCTGACGCCGGCCCCTCAAGCCGACGACGCGAACTTGCTGCGGCGGATTACGCTCGACCTGGCGGGCCGAGTGCCGACTCCTTGGGAAGTTCAAGAATTCTTGAGCTCGAAAGACCCCGGTAGGTTGGAGCAAACCGTCGATCGGCTGATCGGCTCTGAAGCTTTCATTGACCATCAAGTGAACGAGTTCGACTGGCTGCTGATGGAAGGAAAGGGAAACTTACGGCCTTATCTGGCCGAAGCGTTCCGCGAACGTCGCGGCTGGGATCGCATGTTCCGCGAACTGATTTTGGCGGAAGGCGCCGCCGCCGCGGAAAAGAATATCACGGCGAAACACGCGGTCGAGTTCCTCAAGCCTCGGATGAAGGACCACGATCGTCTAACGAACGACGTCAGTAGTTTGTTTTTCGGGGTCAACATCAGCTGCGCACAGTGCCACGATCACCCGTTGGCCAAAGATTGGAAGCAGGACCACTTCTACGGACTGAAGTCGTTTCTCGGGCGAACGTTCGAGAACGGCGGCTATGTCGGCGAGCGCGACTACGGCCTCGTGACCTACCTGACGCCCGCCGGAGAGCAGCGCAAAGCCAAACTCATGTTCCTCACCGGGTTCACGGTGAAAGAACCTCAACGCGACGAGCCCGACAACAAAGCCAAGAAGGCCGAGCAAGAGATTCTCAAAACTCTTGCCGACAAGAAGCAGGCACCGCCGAAACCGAGCTACAGCCGACGCCAAATGCTCGTCGATACGGCGCTCAGCAAAACTCAGCGAGATTTCTTCGCCCGCTCGATTGTCAATCGAATTTGGGCTCGACTGTTCGGCCACGGGCTCGTCATGCCGGTCGATCAAATGCACTCGGCGAATCCGCCAAGTCATCCCGAACTCTTGGCATGGCTCGCACGTGATACCGCAGAGCATGATTTTGATCTCTCGCGGCTAATCCGAGGCCTCGTGCTCAGCAAGGCCTATGGCCGCGATAGCCGGTGGACCGCCGGCGAACGTCCCGCGCCGGAATTTTTTGCCGTTGGACAGGTCCGACCGTTAAGTCCTCACCAATACGCCGCCTCGTTGCGGATTGCCACAGCCGACCCGGAGCTGTGGGGGAAGTTGCCGGATGAAACGACGCGAATGCAGCGAGCGAACAGCTTAGCAGCGTCGTCGCGAGGGTGGGCGGCTTCGTTTGCGCCGCTCACCGATAACTTCCAGGTCGGTGTCGGCGAATCGCTGCTGTTGACCAACGACGCGCGGATCGCAAGCGAATTTCTCTCCGACGCGGGTGATCGCCTCGTGGGACGGATGAAGCAACTCAAAACTCCCGCTGAGCAAGCGAGCGTCGGCGTTTCGACAGTTCTTGGCCGGTCCGCCCATGTGGACGAGCTAAAACTGCTCACTGATTACCTCACCGACCGCAAAAGCCGGCCGCTTGATGCCGCGCGACAAGTCGTATGGTCGTTGCTCACAAGCAGCGAATTCCGCTTTAATTACTGACCAGCGCCCATGCACGAGACGCATCGATGCACAACTCCTCCTTCAGTCGTCGCGGGTTCCTGGCGTCATCAGCCGCCGCTTCCGCTTTCGCCGCGGCCGACATGACCGGTCTCGACGTGCTTCGTCGCCGCACCCATGCGGCGGAAATGAAGAAGCGGCGAAAGAGCGTGATCCTCCTTTGGTTGGCGGGCGGGGCTAGTCAACTGGAAACGTTCGATCCGAAGCCCGGACGTTCCACAGGCGGACCCTATCGTTCGATTCCGACATCGGTACCCGGAGTGCATTTTTCCGAACTCATGCCGAAGATGGCCGCGCGGCTGGCTAAGAATACGGCGATCATCCGCTCGCTCAATACGAAGATTGCGGACCACGGCGGCGGCGCGACGTTGATGAGCCTCGGACGTCGTGACGAGCCCAGCGTGCGCTACCCGGACCTGGGAGCGGTCATCGCCCGTGAGTTAGGTCAGGCCGACACGTTGGTGCCCGACTACGTCTCGTTCTATGCCCAGACCGAGGGGCGCGGTAGCGCCGTGGGCCAATCCGGCTTTCTGGGCGCCCGTTATCTGCCCATGTTTTTGACCGACAAATCGAAGCCCGACAATCTGCAGCGCCTTCCGGAACTCACCGAAGTCGATCATCGCCGGCGCGCGGACTTACGGGAGTTGATGAGCAAACGCTTCGCGGCCGGCCGCGACAGCGCCGCCGTCGGCAGCCACAACCAGGCGTACGCGCGCGTGCACGGCTTGATGTCGAGCGAGAAGTTGTTCGACGTCGAACAAGAATCTCAAAAGATGCGAGACCGCTACGGACCGACGCAATTCGGGCAACAGGCGCTCGTCGCACGGCGTCTCGTCGAAGCCGGTGTGCCGTTCGTCAAGGTGGGCCGCGGTTGGTGGGACAGTCACGGCGAGAATTTCGAGACACATCTGGAACTCGTCACCGAACTCGACCACGTGATGTCGACTTTGCTCGACGATCTTTCCGAGCGCGGCTTGTTGGAAAACACGCTTGTCGTGACGCTTAGCGAATTTGGACGAACGCCGCGCATCAACGCCTCGCTTGGACGCGACCACTTCGCCGCCGCTTGGAGTTGTAGCCTCAGCGGCTGCGGCATTCACGGCGGCGCAGTCTACGGCAAGACCGACGATGACGGCCAAACCGTGAAGGACGGCGAGGTGAGCGCGGCGGGACTGTTCGCCACGATCTATGAAGCGCTCGGCATCGACGTCACCAAGGAATATCACGTCGGTCCGCGGCCGATTCCCATCGTCGACGGTTTTGCCGGTCCGGTGGGCGACATCCTGGCCTAGAGCCGCCGAACTGCGCGCACCCGGCATTCGCGCTGCCGTCGTCCGGATTCCAAGTTTGAGCGAGTAACGTTATGGCTGCGGATCCCACTAAGCTAAAAGTCGCAAAAGACCTCGGACGACAAGACATCTTGTTCGGGCTTGCCCGGCGCAAGGGCGGCGAGCGAGTCTATGTCGGATCCAGCGATTTCAAGGTGTACGACGTCGACTTCGCGTCGGCAAAGCTGGAGCCGCAGGCGATCGGCGAACACAAAAGCTACGTGACCGGCGTCGCGCTGGCCGGCGAGGACCAACTTGTCACCGGCGGCTACGACTGTCGATTGAACTGGTGGGACGTACAGTCGCATCAAGCCGTGCGCTCCGTCGCCGCACACGAAAAGCGAATTCGTATGGTCGTCGCTTCCCCCGACGGGCGACTTATCGCGAGCGTCGGCGACGACATGGCGTGCAAGCTTTGGGATGCGGCTTCCGGGAAACTCGTCCGTGCCCTCGTCGGTCACGAACCACTTACGCCGACGCATTTTGTGTCGATGCTGTATGCCGTCTGTTTCTCAACCGACGGCAGGCTCGTCGCGACGGGCGACAAAACAGGACGAGTCTGCGTTTGGAACGTTGCCGACGGCAAACAACTTGCCAAGCTCGATGCGTCGGGCATGTATACCTGGGATCCGGTTCAACGCCGCCATTCAATCGGAGGCATTCGCTCGCTGGCTTTTTCACCCGACGGCACTACGCTGTGCGTCGGCGGTACGGGCAAAATCGGCAACATCGACCATTTAGACGCTCCTGCTCGCCTGGAAGCCTTCGATTGGCAGTCGGGCAAGTCGAAGCTCGTCCTATCGACCGACGGAAAACACAAAGGCTTGCTGGAAGCGCTCGCATTCGCTCCCGACGGCAAGTGGGTCGTCGGCGCGGGCGGCGGAACGGCGGGACTCATCGCCTTTTTCGATCTTTCGGCCGGCAAAGTCCTATTCCAAGATGCCGCTCCGATGCATGTACACGGTTTGGCAATCAACGAAACGGGGGACAAGATATACGCCGCAGGACACAACAAACTTTTGGTCTGGACGCTCTAGGCGAACAACGGCGGACTTCTTAAAGACCAAAAGCCCCGCTGACGCGAGGCTTTATTGAAGTAGCGGGGACGGGACTCGAACCCGTGACAGCCGGATTATGAATCCGGTACTCTAACCAACTGAGCTACCCCGCCGCGAAGGCAAACCACCAGTCTACAAATCGTTCGACAGGGGTCAAGCCGACGAGGTTCGCTTGCGACGTTGGTGGACGCTGCCTCCCGGTTGACGAACGCCGGCGGACACCTCTACATTTGACGGATTACACTTCGTCCGCCGCATTCGCACGTCGCTCTGCGCCTCAGCCCCACATGGAAAAGACCAAAATCGGCATCGTCGGCTTGGGCACCGTCGGATCGGGCGTGGCCAAATTACTGCTCGACCACGGCGACCGAACCGCGCGTCATGCCGGTCGGACGTTGTGGGTCGAAGAAGTCGTCGTTCGCGATATGAACAAGGCTCGCGATTGCGCATTGCCCGCAGGCGTCGTGTCCGACGATCTCACGCGAATTACAAAAAATCCGCAAATCAAAGCGGTCGCGCATCTCGTCGGCGGGCTGGAGCCGGCGCGCACGATCATGCTCAAGCTACTCGAAAGCGGCAAAGACGTGGTGACGGCCAATAAGGCGTTGCTCGCCGAACATGGACCGGAACTCTTTGATCGCGCTCGTGAACTTGGACGCTCGATTGCGTTCGAAGCGTCCGTCGCCGGCGGAATTCCTATTATTGCGAACATAAGTCAATGCCTCTCGGCCAATCAGGTCGAATCGCTGACGGGAATTCTTAACGGCACCTGCAACTACATCCTCACGCAAATGGCCGAACAGGGGGCCGACTACGCCGCGGCGCTCGCGGAAGCCCAAGAGCTCGGCTATGCCGAGGCCGATCCGACGCTTGACGTCGACGGCAGCGACACCGCTCAGAAGCTGGCCATTCTAGCGCACTTGGCGTTCGGTAGCCGCGTACACTGGAGCGACATCCCGCGCGTCGGCATCGACAAACTAGAGCGCGAAGACATCGACTACGCGCAAAATCTCGGCTACCGCATTAAGTTGCTCGCGGTGGCACAACTCGTCGGCGAAGAACTTGAAATGCACGTGTCGCCGACCCTCGTTAAAGCGGGCACCCCGTTAGCTGAAGTTCGCGGGGCCTTTAACGCCGTGAGCGTCGTCGGCGACGCCGTCGGACCGCTGTTCTTCCATGGACTCGGAGCCGGTCAGATGCCGACGGCTTCCGCCGTCGTCGCCGACCTAATCGACACGGTCGTCGGTCGCACGGGCATCACGTTCCGCACGCTGGAGCTTTGGTCGAAGCGCGAGGCTCGCGTCGCTCCCTTGGATTTCAAGACGTCGACCGGCCGATTCTACATGCGGTTCCACGTTGAAGATCGGCCCGGCGTCATGGCCGAAATCACCGGCGTGCTTGGACGGCTCGGCATTTCGATTGCGTCGGTCATTCAACACGAAAGTCATGACGGAACCACCGGCGTCGTGCCGCTCGTGATCATCACGCATCAAACGACCGAAGGAGCGACGAGCAAGGCGATGGAAGAACTCGTTCGTCTTAAGTGCGTGCGCCCCGGCAGCGTTCGCATGCCGATCCGCGGCTAGCGTCGAGTAACGAACCACGATGAACACAGATCGACATAGATGCGGATAGGAAACGCCGCGGCTCGAACTAAAACTGCTGCTGAAGCTTTCCGCGTTCAACCGCGTGCCTGCGGCTCCCTCCCAAATCGGAATTACGACTCATGAAATACGCCATCATCATTCCCGACGGTTGCGCCGATGAACCGCAAGATTCGCTCGGCGGGCGTACGCCGTTGCAAGCGGCGAAGATTCCCTACATGGACGCCATCGTCGCCGCGGGTATCGTCGGACGGGCCAACAACGTACCGCTTTCGCTGCCCGCCGGCAGCGACGTCGCCAATCTGAGCCTACTCGGCTACAACCCGCTTGAGCACTTCACCGGCCGGGCTCCGTTGGAAGCGGCCGCTCAAGGCATTCCGCTCAAGGCTAGCGATTGGGCCGTGCGGTGCAATCTGGTCACCATCGAAGACCAGACGATGAAAAGCTTCACGGCCGGACATATCTCGACCGAGGAAGCCACGCGTTTGCTGACCACGGCGCAGGAAAAGCTTGCACGTCCGGGAATGCAATTCGTGCCGGGCGTGAGCTACCGCAATCTGCTTATCGTGCGCCCGGGCGACGGAGAGACGGCTCCGTTTTCGAACGACACGCGAGCCACTCCACCGCACGATCTTACCGACAAGTCCGTCCTCGACGACTATCCGCGCGGGCCGGGCGGCACGATGCTTGTCGATCTCATGAGCGAGAGCGTCGCACTGTTCGCCGACCACCCGGTGAATAAAGAGCGCCGCGCCGCAGGCAAACCGCCGGCGACGAATATTTGGCTGTGGGGCCAAGGCCGCGCTCCCGCGCTGAAGTCGTTTCAAGACCTGCATGGTAAAACCGGCGCGATGATCACGGCGGTGGATCTGCTTCGCGGCCTAGCGGCCCTTGTCGGCTGGAAACGAATCGAGGTACCTGGCGCGACAGGCTACTTGGACACCGACTATGCGGCCAAAGGCCGCTATGCGATCGACGCAATCGACGACGTCGACGTTATCTGCGTCCATGTCGAAGCGACCGACGAAGCGTCGCACGAAGGTCGCGCCGATGCGAAGATCAAGGCGTTGGAGGAAATCGACTCGAAGATCGTGGGCCCCCTTCACGAAGCGTTGAGGAAACGCGGCGACTACCGCATCCTCGTCTCGCCCGATCATCCAACGCCGATTCGCACAAAAACTCATAGCCACGGCCTCGTGCCGCTGGCGATCTGCGGCACCGGCATCACGCCGGGGGCCGCAAAAACGTACGACGAAGCCACAGCGGCTGCTTCAACGATCGCTTTTGACGAAGGTTACCGCATGATGTCCTATTTCCTCGGCGAAAAGTAGTCCGGCGACCGCGTCGTAGAGAACTCGAAACAGACACTTAAAACTGACAATCCGCCCCATGCCCCTCATCGTTCAAAAGTTCGGTGGTTCCAGCGTCGCCGATACGCAAAAGATCCTCGCCGCGGCTCGCAAAGCGATCCGAGCTCAGCAAGAAGGGAACCAAGTCGTCACGGTCGTCAGTGCCATGGGGGACAGCACCGACGATTTGATCGACCTCGCTAAGCAAATCTCGGATAATCCGCCCGCTCGAGAGATGGACATGCTGCTCTCGACGGGCGAGCAGGTGAGCGTCGCGCTAATGGCGATGGCCGTGCATGCGTTGGGCCACAAGGCCGTGAGCATGACCGGAGCGCAGATGGGAATTGAAACTTCGAGCGTTCACGGCAAGGCCCGCATCAACACGATCCGCTCCGATCGTCTGCGTGCCGCGCTCGATGCAGGTAATATCGTCATTGCGGCCGGTTTTCAGGGCATCGATGAGAACTTCAATATCACGACGCTCGGTCGCGGCGGCAGCGACACGACGGCCGTCGCGTTGGCCTGCGTGCTCGGCGCGGACACCTGTGAAATCTACACCGACGTCGACGGCGTCTATACGACCGATCCCCGTCTGCTGCCTGAAGCCCGTCGCGTAAAACAAATCAGCTACGATGAAATGCTTGAGCTCGCCAGTCTCGGCGCCGGCGTCATGCACAGCCGGTCGATTGAGTTCGGCAAAAAGTTCGGCGTGCCGATCCACGTTCGCAGCAGCTTTACCGATATTCCCGGCACCCTCATCGTGGCCGAAGGCGAAGCGCCGAATCAGGCCGTGTGCGGCGCTACGTTGGTAAAGAACGAGTCTCGTGTGACGGTGCTTGGCGTGCCGGATGTGCCGGGCTCAAGCTACACAGTGTTCTCAAAGATCGCCGCGAAGAACGTCACCGTCGACATGATCGTGCAGAACGTCGCGGCCGACGGTCGGGCCGACATCTCCTTTACGGTCGTGCGCGATGAGCTGGCGACGACGCTCAAGGCCGTGGAGGAAGCCGTAGCCGAACTGAAGGCCGAAGGTTTTACCAGCGACGAGAACGTCTCCAAGACGTCGGTCGTCGGCCAAGGCATGGCGTCGCAAACCGGCGTCGCGCAGAAGATGTTCCGCAGCTTGGCCGACGCAGGCATCAACATCCAGATGATCACGACGAGCGAGATCAAAATCTCGGTGCTCGTCGATCGCGAGCAAGGCCCGGCCGCGCTGCGTACGGTACATCAAGCATTTGAACTTCAAAAGCCGCCGGCCGTTGCTGCTCCTGCCAAGCCGACCTCGTCCGCACATGCGCCAAGCGACGCCGCCGCCGTCGTGGCTCGATTGCAGAACGTCCAGGGCATGGAAAACCTCACGATCGATGACATCGCGCTCGACGATTCGCAAGCCCGGCTTACGATCAGCGGCGTTCCCGACACGCCGGGCATCGCAGCCAAAGTGTTTGAGCGGATCGCGACCGACGGCATTTTCGTCGACATGATCGTGCAAAGCTTCGGTCGCAACGGCAAAGCCAATTTGAGCATCACCGTGCCGCGCGGGGACCTCGTGAAAGCCCATAAAACGGCCGAAGATTTGGCTAAACAGTTTTCGTGCGGGCCTATCTCAAGCGCGCCGCAGGTCGCCAAGCTTTCCGTCTCGGGAATTGGCATGCGGAGCCATACGGGCGTGGCGATTCGCATGTTCCGCGCTCTGGCCGAGGCGGGCATCAACGTCGAGATGATCAACACGAGCGAAGTGCGAGTAAACGTCGTCGTCGACGGCTCCAAAGGCCAAGCCGGACTGGCGGCATTGCAAAAAGCGTTCGCCGACACCTTGCGCTAAAATGCCCGGCCGAAAGGTCCGCGATGCGGAGGAAGCGGCTGCAAAACTTCCGTGATTAGGCGGGGTTACATCTCAGACGCCCTCACCGCCTTTCAATTGGGCGCCCCACTCGGAGCCCCTCCATGTCCACGCGATGTCGCCTGATGCCCATCGTCCGCCGAGCCATTCTAGCAGCCGCTCTGATACCGCAACTCTCGTTGATGGCGGCCGCCCCGAAGCCGAGTCGTGATGGCGAACTACCGAAAACCGCCTCGGACGTCGACTGGAGGCGCGCGGCGAATTTGCATCAGCGGGCTCAATCAGGCGATAAGCTCTCCGCCGAAGACCGGGCCTACTACAACCGTGCGCGTGAGCTGCGCGCAACGCGCGCCGGTGCGGCGAGAGCTTCCAATAAGGGTGATCGGAACAATCCGATCGTACCGCGAGAGTCGGTCGGGCTTGTGCCGCTGACTGATTTGAAAGAGCCGTACAAAGGCGAGACCGGTGGGCTCTACGGTGACGGACGTAACATGCCGCCCGACGCGCATTTCAAGGCCGCCGAAGCGGAACTTGCCAAAATCCAGCCGCTCGACGCCGACGGCAAGCCTGCCGACGACGGTTTGATTGCGTTCGTTTCCATCAGCATGTCGAACGCCACAATGGAGTTTTCGCACTTTAAGCGACTGGCGGACGCCGATCCGCTTAAGTCGCCGCAAGTTGCCGTGGTCGACTGCGCGCAAGGTGGACAAGCGATGGCGGAGTGGGTCGATCCACGGGCGCGGGCCTGGCAAGTCGCCGATCAGCGGCTGACTTCGGCCGAAGTCTCGCAGCGTCAGGTGCAAGTAGCCTGGATTAAGCTTGCCAATAAAGTGCCGCAGGGTGAACTGAAGGAACACGGCAAGAAACTTCGCGACGATACGCTGCAAGTAATCCAGAACGCGAAAGCTCGCTTTCCGAATTTGCGAATCGCGTATCTCGGAAGCCGCACCTACGGCGGTTACGCCTCCAACTCGCTAAATCCCGAACCATACGCGTACGAATCGGCCTTCGCCGCAAGATGGCTCATTCAAGAGCAAATCGCAGGCGACAAGGAACTCAACTACGATGCGGCCCAAGGCAGGGTCCGGGCTCCGTTGCTACTTTGGGGACCCTATTTTTGGGCGGACGGAATGCGACCGCGCGCTGATGGAGTGCGGTGGACGCGTGAAGACTTCGTCGGGGACGGCGTGCATCCATCGGAAAGCGGCCGCGAGATTGTCGCCCAAATGTTGCTGAAGTTCCTGCATGAGGACGCACTGGCCCGAGCATGGTACGTCGGCAAGTAGCGCCGGCGCGCCCTCTGCATGCAGCTCGAGTCCGCTTGTAGCAGGGGGCTAAACTGTTATCACACTGTACTTTAGCCAAATGCCCGCCGATCCGAAGGCGACCGTGAGCCGCACAAAAGCACGCCTAGCCTCAATTATCGACCGGCTTGAGAGCATCGCGACCGGCGACGGTCGCTGAACAAGGACTATGCCGATCGTTTCGTTTGCACCGGCCGGCGCGTTGGATCTGCGCTGAACATCGCGCGTCGTCCGATAGTTCCGAAAGACTCGCTTCGGCGCGCACGGAAGCTTGCAGGCCTAACGAACGAGTCTTGGAAATTCACGGAAGGACGTCGCTATGCTCCGCCGCTTCTGGCTACTATCGTTGGCGCTATTGGTCCCGGTATCGGCACACGCCGCCGACACTTGGTGGGCCGGTACCTGGAAGGGGTGGAAGCGCGAGTTCCGGCATAATAACGTCTGGCCGGAGCAATACCTCGACCACGATCGCTCGGCCGCTCGCGCCCCATTTGAGCTCATGGTCGCCAACGGTTGGCGGCTGCAAAACACCATTAGTTCGTATCACTTCAATGAGCAAACCGGCGAGTTGAATGAAACCGGCAGGCTTAAGCTAAAGTCGATCCTATTTGAAACCCCGACTGATTTCCGCTCGATTTACGTCTTACGCGCCGATGACCCACAGATGACCGCCGCTCGCGTGAAATCGGTCCAGGAAATGGGTATGGGCATGTTGCAAGGAGTCGAACCGCTGCCGCCGGTGATGATCACGACGAAGGAGCCGCGCGGCGCACGCGGCGACTACACGAACAAGGTTCATACGACGTTTGCGGAAAGCATGCCGCCGCCGGTGCTGCCTGAATACCAGCGCGAAACGGAATAAGCCGCCGCCGGCGGCGCAATCACCGCCGGCGGCCGTTTGCTTATAACGTCTATTCTCTTTCTAACGCTCCTCCTCGCCACGGCCGATCAAGAAAGATGGAGGCGCAGGCTCTAGGGACAGAGCCGCAAAGCGCCAAGCGCCGGATTCGTCGCACGCAGGGAGGCTCGCCGTGGTTCAATATCGCAAAGCCGGACGTTGGGTACTCGTCGCCGCCTTGGCGACGGCGCCGGGCTGCAAAAGCGGCATTCCTATTTGGAATCCGTTTGCGAAGCAGAGTTCGAGCTCGATTCTGCAGGGCGACGCCGAAAGCGGCTATATGCAGTCTCCCAGCGCAACGATGCCCGATCCGGCACCTCCTCCTCCGCGCGCGGAGGAATTCGGCTGGACTGCGCCGTTCAAGAAATTCGGCGATGCCGTGGCCAAGCCTTTCAAGAAGGATACTGCCGGCCGAAAGAAGCCGATTGAAGCGGAAGATGATCCGGTCTCACTGACCTCTAAGGTCGCTCCCCCCGGCCCGTCGCTCTATGTGTCTCTCGCCAAGCTGCAGGAGAAGGCCGGTAAGAATGAGTCAGCGATAGAAGAATACGACAAAGCATTAGAAGCCGACTCGAAGCACCTCCCGGCGCTGCTCGGCAAAGCGCGACTGTATGATCGCATGGGAAAATACGAGCAGGCCGCTGCGGCTTATCAAGCGGCTATCAAAGCTCACCCCGAGAGCGCCGCCGCTCACAACGATTTGGGCCTTTGCTACGCACGTGCGAACAAACTGACCGAATCGGCCGCCGAGTTGCAACGCGCCGTAACACTCGACGGTGAAAAGGCTCTCTATCGCAACAACCTTGCGACGGTGCTCGTCGAACTTGGTCGCTCCGAAGAAGCGTACCGCGTACTCGTCAAGGCGCACGGTGAAGCAGTCGCGCACTACAACGTCGGGTTTTTGCTAAACAAGCGCGGCCAAAAGCGCCAAGCGCTGGAACAATTCCAACTTGCCAACCAAGCGGACCCGAATTTTGCGCCGGCTCGCCAATGGATCGAGACTCTCGGTCGCGACGTCGGCACCCAAGCCACATTGGGCCGCACGGCGCAAACTTCGCCTGCGGCCGTAAGTAATCAATCCAAGACGTCGGCGCTGGCGCAACAAGGCGATCCGTCGCTGGAAACGCCGATCGCGTCGCCGATCGTCGTGCCGAGTACAACCGAGCCGAAATTCAGTGCGATTTCTCGCCCCCGTGTTTTGGACGCCGAATCGACTGCGAAGCCCCAGCCGACTCCGCTGCCGCCCGTTACGGTCGAAGAAGCTCCGTCGGTCGCGCCGGCGGCCGAAGAGGCGGGCCCGAAACTCTTAGGGAATGAACAAGCGCGTCGGACGGTCCCGTCAACCGTCGGGGAGCGCTATTCCGTCGGCGATCGCTACTCCGCCGCAGTCGCGACACGCCCCGGCGACCGACAAGTTCCGGCGACGATCCCCAATTCCGCTCACCCGCCGCTCCCCGAGCAAGTCTCGACACTGCCGCCGGCAAAATCGACGTCAAATGCTCAATCACCGGCGACCGGCAGTCACATTCCGTCGACGGCCGGCGCTCGTTACCCCGCTAGCCGATATTGATCCGGTGGCGTAGGCTCTAGGCGATGCCACACGCCGCTGCCGAATCGAATCCGACCAATCAAGCCGAGCCCTCCGAGCGCGGCGCGTTGCCTCTCTTGGTCGGCGCTACTACGCTGCTCGGAGCGTTTTTACTCTTTCAGATCCAGCCGCTGATCGCCCAGGCGATCCTGCCGTGGTACGGCGGTACTTCGGCCGTATGGACGACGGCTCTGCTCTTTTTTCAAGTGGCGCTCGTCGTCGGCTATGGCTATGTTTACCTGACGACGAGATTCCTGGGCTCCGCCTCGCGAGCGTATCTGCAGATCGGGTTATCGGTGGCCTGCTTAGCGCTGCTGCCGATTTTGCCTAGTGCGGAGTGGAAGCCCGCCGCGGGAGTCGAGCCGACCTGGTCGGTGTTTAAGCTGCTTGCCGCCTGCGTCGGCGCGCCTTTCGTGCTGCTTGCAACCACCGGGCCGCTCACTCAAGATTTTTTCCATCGTGCCACCGGCGGGCGGTCCCCCTATCGCCTTTACGCGCTCTCCAATGCCGGTTCGCTGCTCGGTCTTCTCACCTTTCCATTCTTGGTCGAGCCGATACTCGATTTGACGCAGCGTTCGCACTTCTGGAGCTGGATCTTCAGCGTCTACGTTGCGTTACTCGCCTTCACGGCCTGGAAAACACGACACGCAACAATCTCCGCGAATGCGGCGCGCATCTCCGCAAACGCCAAGCTCAAACGATCGTCGGATGCCGACGCGGGTCCAAAGAAGCGCATGGTGGCCTCGTGGCTCGCGCTGGCGGGCTGTGGCACGCTGCTCTTGATGGTGACAACAAGCTATCTTTCGCAAGATTTACCGAGCGGCCCGCTCGTATGGCTCCTGCCGCTAACGCTCTACCTCTTGTCATTTATCATCTGCTTCGACCATCCGCGCTGGTATCGACCCGGCCCGACGGCCATCGTCGCGCTGATTGCGATTCCAATGGCGTCCCACCCGCTTAGCCCAACAACGAACGTCGTCGTGCCGCTAGCGTGGAATTCCGTCATGCTGCTTGCCGGATGCTTGCTATTCCATGGAGAATTGGCGAAGCGAAAACCGTCCGCTCATCACCTCGCCGGATATTTTCTCTGCATCTCCGTAGGCGGCGCGCTAGGTGGAGCGTTCGTCGCGGTCGTGGCGCCGCGGATCTACGAGCGCTATTGGGAATGGTTCGCGGTTCTTTTGGGCACTTGGCTATTTTCGGCGGCAGTCCTCGCCGCGACACTGACGAATCGCGGCCTGCTACAGAATCGCGCGGTGCAAGCGGCCGGCGTCGTCGCCGTCCTCGCCGGTGCCGGATATCTCATCAATCTCGACCGCTCACACTTCCCCGCCGACGAACTGCTTTCCGGCCGAAACTCGTTCGGCGTGGTCACGATTCAAAATCTTGTCGATCTGAATACCGGCAATGTCGTCGGTCACACGATGCGCAGCGGGACCACTCGCCACGGCTTGCAAGTCACGGCCGGCGGCAACTCCCGTAATGCAACGACCTACTACGGAGTTGAGAGCGGCGTCGGCACGGCGCTGATGCGCGCCCGCGAGCATGGACGACCTATTCGCGTCGGCGTCGTAGGGCTGGGCGTGGGGACTCTGGCCACTTACGGTCGCGAGCGCGACGTGTTTCGTTTCTACGAAATCAATCCGCTCGTCATCGAGTTTGCACAGGAGTACTTCACCTATCTCAAAGAAAGCCGTGCTGAGTGCGAAGTCGTCTTCGGCGACGCGAGGCTCGTGCTAGAAAATGAAGAAGCCCAGCGGTACGACCTAATCGTGCTCGACGCTTTCTCCAGCGACGCCATTCCGACGCACTTGCTCACTGCGGAAGCGTTCGATATCTATTTGCGGCATCTCGCCGACGACGGGATCATCGCGGCCCACGTTTCCAATCGATTTCTTGAGCTTGGCCCGGTGCTTTCGGCGGCAGCGGGGCGATTCAAACTCACGGGCATACAGGCGTTTTCCGCGGACGATCCCCTCCATTTCGCCCAGGGCTCGCGCTGGATCATGCTGACGCGGACTCCTGAAAGCCGCTGGTGGCAAAGCCTCAAGTATCCGTTGGCGACGCCGCTCACGAAATACCCGCCCACGCGTTTGTGGACCGACGCTTACACCAACTTGCTACCGCTTCTGCGCTTTGACGACCGCTGACCTCGGGCGATAGACCGTGAATTACGAACCGATTCTCCATATCGTACTGCACCAACCGGAAATCCCGCACAATACAGGGAGCGTCGGACGCACGTGCGTGGCCGTGGGCGCAAAGCTTTGGCTGGTACGGCCGCTCGGATTTCGAGTCGACGACTATTACTTGCGCCGCGCGGGCCTCGATTACTGGGAGCGCCTCGAATGGGAAGTTGTCGACGATTGGCCGACGTTGAAACGTCGCCTCGACGGCCGACGCTTCTACTATTTCAGCAAGACCGCGAGTCGCCGCTATTGCGACGTAGCATACCAAGTCGGCGACGTGCTCGTGTTTGGTTGTGAAACTAAAGGCCTGCCGCGCGAATTGCTCGACGCGGAAGCGGAGCAATCGCTAAAAATTCCGATTCGCTCGGCCGTACGCAGCCTGAATCTCTCAAACAGTGCGGCGGTCGTAGTCTACGAAGCCGTCCGGCAGTTGAATCTAGCTTTTGACGGCTAGGAACGCCGTTACTTGGGAGATGGTGATTTTGCCGTGTTCTTTGTCGGTTTGGCGGCAGTTTGCTTCGGCAGCGCAGCTAAGACGACGACGTCCCTGGAACGGACGTCAAGCCGTTGCGGACCGTCGCGGCCCTCGAGCGTTTTGTGGTCCGCCGCATAGCGCAGCAAGGAGGCCAGCTTGGAGTCGTAGCGAGCCTCCGCACCGGCTTCCATCCCCGGAGCGGAGCCCCAGATTACACGAGTACCGCCCCGCGTCACGACTTCGAACTGCGGCGACGCGTTTCCCGGGTCTGCAGTCTCCGAAGGAATAATTCGAGCAAAATTCAACTTGCCCCACGCTTCATCGAGGACCGCCGCGACGCGGACTCCCCCCTGCACAAAAGGATCGGGCCACCGCACGCCGACGCGACCGACGTTGACGCTCGTGATGCCGGACAACCTCGGATAACGCGCGGCTTGCTGCGGCGCTTGGAGAAAGTCTTTGCTCGGCAGGAGAAAGGCCGCTACGTCGACGGCGTAGAGTCCGGTTCGATCCGGCAACTCGACCATGCAGACCGGCCGACGATAAACCAAATCGACGGTAATTCTGGCCGGCACTTCCTTTCGTACTTGCTTCACCTCCGCAACCCAGGGATGAAAGGAAAATGCTTTCGCTAAACGTTCAACAAGATCCTCGTCAAGCACGGACAGCGGTAGGTCGAGGCTGGCGTCGCGCAATGCCTCGCCCTTCACATCGCTCTTGATCCATTCGGGCAAGGGAGAAACAACGACCGACTCAAGTGTGACTTGATAGTGTGGTTCGGCAACGACGGCACCGCGCATCTGCGACCAGGCCCAATAACCGCCGACGGCTAGAAGGCCGCCGATCGCCAACAGCGGAGCCATTCGTGGACCAAAGAGAAGGCCGAAAATCGGCCCGAGCACCGGAATACCCGGACCGGCCGATTTAGCTTGCTTCGCCATGCGGATACGCCTCCGTGCGTTTACAAGATCCAGGCTCGCAGACCGCATGATTCACATCGGCCTATCGGCAT
Organism: Planctomycetaceae bacterium; assembly: GCA_016793115.1. Classification (GTDB taxonomy): domain Bacteria; phylum Planctomycetota; class Planctomycetia; order Pirellulales; family PNKZ01; genus PNKZ01. Next base: position 97,644 of record JAEUIN010000207.1, on the reverse strand, counting down.
CCTGCCTCGAACGAATCAACAGCCTTATGGTCGAGCGCCCGCTTTTTTTCCGATAGGCAAGCGACAAGCTACCAAATTCGAATTTCCGTCTCTAAGCCGACGCCCAGGCGTTCCTGCACGCGGGTGCGAATGTGCTCGATGAGGCGAATCACATCCTGCGACGTGGCCTTTTCGTCGGCGACGATAAAGTTGGCGTGGCGATCACTCACCTCCGCGCCTCCGACTCTCGCCCCTTTCAAACCGGCCTGCTCAATCAAGTCGCCGGCACTCATACCGCGCGGATTCTTGAAGATGCAACCCGTCGCTTGATGACCGAGGGGCGTCTTCGCTTTCTTCACGATCCATTGTTTCTGCATTCGCTTTGTTAGCTCGACTGGATCTTCTGCTTCAAGCTCAAACTCGGCCGACAGAATCACCAGTTCATCAAGGCTGCTCTCTCGATAGGAAAAAACCAAATCGGCACGGCTGCGAGTTTTTATCTCGCCGCTTTCGTCCATGACGGTCGCTTGCGAAGTCCATTGGCCGATATCGCCGCTCCGGCTGCCGGAGTTGCAGCGCAATGCCCCGCCGATCGTTCCGGGAATGCCCACGAGAGCTTCTAGCCCGCCAAGCCCTTCAGCGACCGCTTTCGATATGACATGACCAAGTTTCGCTCCCGAGCCGACTTTGACTTTGTCGCCTGCCACGGCAAGCGATTCAAAAGCCGGACTGGACAAATGAACGACGACGCCCTTCACGCCGGCCTCGCCGACGAGCAAATTGGATCCCCCGCCGAGCAAGCGTACCGGCAAGCCTTCGCTCTTGGCGCGCTTGACGATGGCCTGCAGTTCATCTTGCGATTTCGGTTCGGCAAAGTACTCGGCGGGGCCGCCGAGGCGAAACCACGTGTAAGAAGCCAACGGGACTTTGCGGCGAATGCTTTGCTCGAACCCGGTATCGAATGGCATAAATCGGCGAATTCTTACGGGGCCGGAACGCTAGGAGCGACGACGATTCGCTCCCCCAAGTCGTTGCGACTCTAGGCGAGTACGCATGGCCGTGCGATGAGGTGTCGTAGGAGACTACTTCTATACGTTTTCCCGTCCGAATCGACAACCCCGCGACGCGGAAACCAACTGCTTTCGCGGCGAATTGGCGATCCGACGCTGTGGAAACGAACAACGCCCGGCATCGCTTCATCCGCGGTGCCGGGCGTCATCGCTGTTCCCTGCCGTCGGGGCTACTTTACGTTCGCCCCTACGGACAGTAATAAGCCGCCGACGTGAAGCACCTGCCACCTGTCGTCGACCCAGAGACGACAAGCGACAGGCCAATGCTCCGAACCCAGGAGGGAGGGCGACGATCGATTCCCGCAAACCAATCGTCTGACGTCGGCGACTCACCAAATGTACGGCGGTATTTGTGGACGGTCTCCTAGCAACGGCTACGCGGCTCGCGCGCATTGGTTTTGAAGTTGATGCAAGGCCTGGCGAGCTAACTGTCGATCGTCGCACTGGCCGAATTCGCCGCCAGCTTCGCCGTAGCTCATACGACCACGGCCGGCGATCAAGACACAATCGCCGTCGCGCGCCTCTCGGAGCGCGCGACGCACCGCCTCGGCGCGGCTGCTAACAAAAGAGCACTTCTTTGCTTCGCGAAACGCCGCGACAAGTTCACGCGATCGGCCCGAATCATCGGTCTCCCGCGCTTGCGTGACGATCGCCGAATCACACAATCGATCAACTGCCGACGCTAGGCGAACACGCTGCACCCCGCCGAGTCCGGAAGCCGCATTGAACACGCATGTCAATCGCCCCGACGTAGCTTCGCGAAGCGATTCCAAACAGATTGCCACAGCTTCGGGAGATGCCCCTTCATCGACAAACACGCCGAACGGTTGCCCACACTCGATACGCTCCAACCGGCCCGGCAACTCATGAACTTCTTCGATGCCGCGCACGATCGAGTGCGGATCGAGGCCGTACGACGACGCCAAAGCGGTAGCTACCAAGCAATTGATGACATTGTGCCGGCCGAGTAGCGTCGTACGCACCGGCACGATTTCCCGGCCGAACGACAAGAGGAACGTCTGTTCGGAGCGATGGCGTTCGATGATCGTCGCCGAAAACTCGGCGGGCTGGTCAATGCCGACCGTAAGCACCGGGCCGTCGTGTCGATCGGCCAGATCACGCGAAATCGGGTCGTCGACGTTAACGACCAGCACGCACTCCGACGGCAAGCAATCCAACAGGCGCGACGTCCAGCGGCGGTAGCCGATCGCATTGCAAGAATCGCGGTCGCCGCGAAGATTGGTAACGCAAAGCGAGTCGAACGCAACTCCCGCGAGCCGATTATCCAGCAGCCCGCGACCTGAGATCTCGACGACCGCATGAGTCCGCCGCTGCTCGACCATGCGGGCCATCCAAGCCGCCGCGATATCGGCGGGCGGCGTCGTCCAGCGAGCGTCGGCGATCTCCGCCCCGTCACAATACCCGAGCGAGCTCAAAATGCCGGGCTGACATCCGCAAGCGGCGAGCGATGATGCCGCGAGATACGCCGTCGTCGTCTTACCAAACGCACCGGCGACTCCGATGACTTTAAGCTTCCCGCTGGGAGTACCGGCTAAAGCCTGACAAACACGGCCATAGGCTTCCGATGTATCGGCCACATAGCAAACCGGAACCGGGCAGCGGGACACCGGTTGCGAAGCCACAACGCCGCTCGCGCCCAGACGCACGGCTTCGGAAATGGATCGATGACCGTCGGCGTCACGGCCGACCAAAGCGACGTACAAATCACCCGTTCGACAACCCCGAGAATCCGCGGAGACGCGGGTCACGAACATATCGTGCGCGCCGACGATTTCGCCTTCGGGCAATATGCCCCTTAAGCTTACACCGCGATGATTGAGCGAGTCGCCTTCCATGGCGCCAAGACTCCGGTTTCCGATCTCTGCGGCCGCGAAAATCCTTTCCGCGTCCCGCTCTCAAATTTACGCACGTCCGTCGCAAACGCCTTCGTCCCTCCGAGCAGTTTCATGGGGCGGATATTTCGCAAGTTCTTTCCGATGGGTCAAGTCCGACTTTTCGGACTTCGGCTTCAGTCGGTAACTTCTCAAGGTTTACATTGATCCGCCGGCGCGTTAGAAGTCCCGGCTCTCGACTAACACACCGTTGGCCGCATGCTCAGAGTCGCAATGGTTCTTCGCAACAAAATCGTTTGGATCGGCGACATGCTCCGTGAGGAGTTCGCACCGGCGTATTGCGCCGCGGCGATGTGGGCTGAAGTGATCGCCGTCGCCGATCTAGACGCGGCCATGGGGCTCCCAGAAGCGGAGGAAGCGGCTTGCTTGGTTCTCGTGCAGGAGTATCCGGCGCAGTGGAATGAAAAGACCGTGGAAGCACTTCGAAGCCGAAACCCGACTCTGCCGCTGGTGACGATCACCGGCAGTTGGTCCGAAGGCGAAAAACGGACAGGTGTTCCACTTCAGACGGCGCGAATCCCTTGGAGCATCGCGCCCGATTATTTCTCCAGGGAATTGGCGACGCTTGCTCGTAGCCAGTGCCCGTCGTTCGGACTGCCGCCGGCTTGCAGCGATGAAGACCGGTATTTGTCGCCGGGCGTTGCAGACGCTCTGACGCTATCAAATACCGGAGTAGGAATCGTCGCCGACGACCCCGCCGTGCGGCAGCTGCTGCTTGACGTATGCCGCCGTCTGCACGCGGCCGCGAGCGGCGGCTTGGAAGCAACCGCGGCTGCAAACCCTCCGGTCGACGTCGTCTTGTGGGGCATGCCGTACTCTCACCCGCGACGAGAAACGCAAGCGCTGCGATTCTCAAGGCTACCCGCCCAAACGCGCCGACTTGCGCTCGCTCACTTTCCCCGCCGCGACGACCTGACGTGGGCGCGTTCGCACGGATTCCAGGAAGTCCTCGCCTTACCGGTCGACCTCGATACTTTGGGTCGTCGGATCACCGCCGTTGCCGGCGAAAGCATCGCGTGCAACCGGGATTGACCTACGGCTGCGTATCGGCCTAATCTGCGTTTCCTCCGCCTTCTTCACTTCGCGAGCGACTTTCTCCGATGACGATCGCCACTTCGCCCCATCTGCCGGCCGACGAGCGCAAACTTGGATTGAGTGTTCGCAAGTTCGCCGACGACTTTCGCGTGCCGATGTCGTATGTGCTCTTCACCGCGCTGGTGGCGTGGGAAATCCTCGACTCCACACCGGCCAAGTCCGGACATGAAATCGGGCTCGGCATCTCATTTATCGCCCTCGGATTAGCGTGGCGTTCATGGGCGGCGGGAACGTTGCATAAAGGCATTAGCCTCGCCGTCGCCGGTCCTTATTCGTTATGCCGACATCCGCTCTACCTAGGTTCGGCGCTGATGATGGCAGGTTTCTGTCACTTGATTTGCCGGCCTTCGCACTATTTGCCCGTTCTAGGAATATTGCTGAGCATTTACGTATGCACGATGGCCCAAGAAGAAACTCGTATCGCGCAGCGATACGGCTTGGCCTGGAACGGTTATGCCGCTTGCACTCCGCGGCTGTTCCCTTGGCGACCGCTGAGTTATCGCCCCGGTCGATGGGAGTTGCGAATGTGGCTGAGAAACCACGAATATCGAGCCGTCTTGGGCGTCGCTGCGGGTTTGCTCGGATTTGCGGCAAGCCGCTACTTTGTGCTCGGCCTCTAGTCGGAGCGTCAACAATCGTCGCCTCCCGTCGATTGCGTGAGCAGTATTTCGCGCCGCCACTCGGCTTCGTAAATCGGCCAACAACGCACTCGACTATGCAATGTGGTCGCCGCGGCGGGTTTCAACGTGCGGCGGCAACGCTCCAGCGCTGTGCGCTCGCCGATCTCTAAGGGCGACCGCCGACCGAATCCGTCGCTGCGAAAGCGCACGCGTCCTTGATCGAAAATCGTGACTATCGCAGATGCCAAGCAATCGATTATTCGCCGCGCGATGAGTTCGTGGCTGGCCGTGGTGAAGCGCCGCTTGAGTTCGATCAAGTCCCAATCGCACTCCCTCCCGGCGGCGACGAATAACTCCCGCGGCAACAAGAGTCGCGGAGCGATCAAATTGGCCGCCTGCTCGCGAGTCTGCCGAGGCATCTCACGCGGGTCGAGACCCAACTTGCGAAACAACTCCTCCGAAAAGTGCTCGCCGATTTCGTGAGCCACCGCCCACTGTCTGCGCTCGTTTCGCTCTTCGTTGCCGACGAAGATCGTCGGCAACGGCTCCGCGCCGCCGACGTTCACGCAGGCCCGCCTGCCGCGTTCGGTCTGCCCACAATCGACCGCGACCAGCAATCCTAAGTTGGCGGCTAAAGCCACGGCATCGACCGGCGGCTTTGCGCCGCCGCCTCGCCCCAACAGAGCTTGGGCAAATTGGTCGCATGCTTTGGGTTCGAACATAGCGCGATACCGGGATCCATGATTGTGGTAGAACATCGATAGTATACACGCGTTCACTTCTCCGTAGCAAAACGGCTTTGAACGGCCGAAAGCCGCCGCACCGGCATGCCGGCCATTGTCGACTCGTAGCCCAGTTCGATAGGATCAAAAGTTCGCAATCGTCCCGCCGGATTCGCCTAGCAGGCGCTTCCTACGCCGACGCTTAGACTTTCGCCGCCGCAATTAGGTAATTTCGTGGCCATTCAGATTGAGCCCGCCCGCCCGCGGTCGCCGCAGGACAACAAAGGCACTTACGCCTTTGTGAGTCTCGGATGCCCAAAAAATACCGTCGACAGCGAGCGGATGCTCGGATTGCTGCAACTCGACGGCTATCAACTCGTGCGCGAGCCGGAAGGGGCCGACTTCGTCGTCGTCAACACCTGTGGGTTCATCGAGCGCTCGCGAGATGAATCATTCGCGGCGATCGAAGAGATGCTGGCGTTGAAGAAACGCGGCGACCTGAAGGGGGTCATCGTCTCCGGTTGCTTAGCGGAGCGCGAAAAGGAAAAGCTGCTCGAAACTCACCCGGACATCGACCACCTCGTCGGCGTGTTCGGCCGCGAGCAGGTCACGAAGGTGGCCGATCGACTCGTCGGCGGACTACACGAACAACGCACCGTGTTCGAACCGGCTTCGGCGGTGCCGCTCGTCGATCGCCAACGGCTGCGCATCACGCCGCGGCACTTCGCCTATCTGAAAATCAGCGAAGGGTGCGACCGCCTCTGCACGTTCTGCGCAATCCCTAAGATGCGCGGCAAGCATGCGTCGAAGCCGATGGACGAAATTCTTCGCGAGGCCCGCGAGTTGGCGGCCGACGGCGTTCGCGAACTGAACATCGTAGCTCAGGACACGACCTACTACGGCATGGACCTGTTCGGCGAGTCGCGGTTGGCGCAGCTGCTCGGCGAGCTCGACAAGATCGACGGCATCGAATGGATCCGCCTGATGTACTTCTATCCGATGTACATCGACGATGCGTTGATCGAGGCGATTGCTCGCGCGAAGAAGATCGTGCCGTACGTCGACATGCCGTTGCAGCACATCAACGACACGATGCTCCGTCGCATGCAGCGCCGCGTAAACCGGGCGCAGACCGAGCTATTGCTCGACAAACTGCGGACTGCGATCCCGAATCTCGTCATGCGGTCGACGTTCATCACCGGCTTCCCCGGCGAAACCGAGGAGCACGTCGACGAGCTGATCGAATTCCTTGAGACTCAGAAAATGCAGCACGTCGGCGTGTTCACCTACTCCTACGAGGGCGACACCCCGAGCGCTAAATTGCCGGACCACATTCCGGAAGACGTCAAAGAAGCTCGTCGCGAACGGGTCATGGCGGCGCAACAAGCCGTGACGTTTGCGTATAATGAAGCGCAGGTCGGTCGCAAGCTCGACGTGCTGCTCGACGTTCCGGTCGCGGGCGAACGCGATGTTTGGATCGGCCGGAGTTACGCCGACGCGCCCGACGTCGACGGCGTCGTCTACGTGACGGGCAAGAAGCTCAAGGCCGGTCAGTTCGTGCCCACGGAGATCGTCGCCGCTCAGGAATACGACTTGATCGGTGCCGCCGCGGGAAAAGCGCGGTAAGATTGGGTAGCATTCCCCGGTCGTTACGCGTCGCCCAGTGCTGAGGCAAACCACTCGTGGCCATCGAAACAGCGACGTCCGATTCGCAGCGCCCCGCTGTCGGGCTTTGGACGCTGCCAAACCAACTCACCGTTGGCCGGCTCGCGCTGTCGGTCGTGTTGTTTTTCTGCATGGGCTACGGCGCCTATGCGGCGTCGTTCGTCATATTCATCGTCGCGGCCTCGACCGATTGGCTCGACGGCTACTACGCTCGCCGCTACGGCCTAGTGACCACGCTTGGCCGCATCCTCGACCCGTTCGCGGATAAGCTGATCATTTGCGGCACGTTTATTTTTCTTGCCGCGATTCCCGGCAGCGGCGTCGCCGCCTGGGTCGCCGTGCTTATCATGGCTCGCGAGTTGCTAGTTACCGCTCTGCGCGGGCTGCTTGAACAGCGCGGCATCAACTTCTCGGCCGAGATGTCTGGGAAAATCAAGATGGTCGTGCAATGCGTTGCGGCCGGGATGAGCCTGTTCTTACTGGCGTTTGAGCCGTCTTGGCTCATAGCTCCGCTTACGATCGCCGTCTGGGCCGCCGTCGTCATGACGGTTTATTCCGGACTCGCCTACATTCTCCGTGCCCGCCGGCTGTTCGCCGAATGAACCTGCCGCTGTTCGCCGACGCCGCAAAGCCGGCCGAGATTACCAGCGCAGACTACATCTTCATCGTAGGTCTGCTCATCATCGGCCTGCTGGCGACCAATTGGATTCGCCAAACCCTGGCAGCGGGCCGCGAACCGGTGGCCTTCCGACCGCAGCGCCTAGTTCCTTGGGCCGGTTGGCACACAATCTTCGCCGCACTCATCTACTTGCTCGCGCTAACGTTTGTCGCGCCCCTGATCGGACAAGTGCTCTATCTGGCACAGGGCGGAAAGGGCTCTCTATTCAAAGTCGCCGAAGACGATGCGGCCGGACAACTCACCGCCGCGATTAGCGTCTACCAAGGATTCGCCGTCGCAAGTTTTCTGGGTTTCTTCTCGATCAACTTTGAATTGAAGCGCCGCGCGGGGGCGACTTCTCAAGATCTAGGCATTCGAAACGATCAATGGCTTCGCGATTGGCGATTGGGCCTCATTGGGTTCGTCGTGATCGTTCCGCCGGTCTACGTTCTGCAAGCGATTCTCAACGCCGTCTGGATGAAGACAAAACATCCGATCCTTACCGATCTGAAAACGACCGATAGCGCCGCGTTGTGGTTTTGGGCCACGACTGCGGCGGTTCTTGTCGCCCCGATCGTCGAGGAGTTTGTGTTTCGCGGCGTGATTCAGGGATGGCTGCAGCGGAAAATGGCCAAATTGCCGCCGGACTGCGCAACGCCCAACGGCAGCCACGACGACGATGCTCCCAAATCGCTCGAAACCGCCTCGGCCGCAAGTTCACTTAACGCCGACGCTGCGAAATTGGCATCGGCGAAGTCGATCGGAGCCACTCCGATCGTGCTCTCCGCCGCACTATTCGCCCTGGTCCATTGGGAACACGGTCCCGATCCGATTCCCATCTTTTTCCTCGGCCTCGGTCTCGGCTATTTGTACCGCCAAACGCATAGCATCTGGCCGGGCGTCGTCGTGCATATGTTGATGAACGGCGGCAGTATGCTGCTGCTTGCGCTGTTCCGCGATCAAATGTAGAGCGGCTCGCTCTACGACTTCGGAAATACCAACTTCAAAAGTTGCAGCAGCAAGAATGCGACGAGCACGGCCAAGAGCGCAAACGGCCAGAAGTCGGCGAGCCAAAACCGGAAGCGGCCGATCATCGTCGCGGCGATCGCTGCGCCGATACTCAGCATAATCAGGAGGCAGCCGCCGGCCGCCATGACGCCGTGAAACGTGCCTTCTTCACTCGCCTCTTCGTGAAACAACTCCACGGTGCGCCCCTTGCGGAGGCTGCGTTCCACGGCTTCGACCAACTCCAGGTCGGCGAGCGCCTCGCGCCAAAGTTCGTTAGTCGGATCGCGGACGGCTTCGGCGACCGCTCCGGCCGTGGCATGCATCGTCGAGCCCGCTGGAAATGACGTCTTCTCGGTGTCGCCGCCGCGGCGCACGTCGACCGACCACTCCTCCGCGTCGTCGAAGGAAAACTCGGCGCTCGCATCCTTCGCCGTCACGGTCCAACGTGCCGAGTCGGTGCCGCTCCCCGGGCCGATCGACCAGCGAATGAGCGCCCCCGACTTCGTAGTGATGTTAACACCGAGTTGCGCCGAGCCGCCGTCGTCGCCGAGCGTGCCCATCGCGGAAACCTTTTCGCACTCGCCGACGAGCGTGCGAACCGCCCCCAGATCGCGCACAAATTCTCGGAGCACGGCGGCCTTCGAACGATCGGCGAGGCGTCGTTCGATGACGACCTCGTCGAGCATGCCCAGTCGGCGCACCGCTCCCAGAGCCGGTTGATGTCGCCGCGTCTCCAGAGGCACGAGGGCGACGTTCGTCGCCTGCCGATGCATGTCGAGTTCGAAGTAGGCGAGAGTCGCCGTGGTCTGCGGATGCGACACGATCGTCGCTAGGCCCTCTTGCACCAACCGCCGCACCATCTCAAGCCGCTGCGACTCCGGGCCGGCGCCGCCGATGACGGCGAAGTTCGCGCCGCAGGCCAACGCTTCTTCCCATTCCGCGACGACGCGGGCCTCCGGCGCAACGGCGCGCAACGCCGCTGCCGATTCGCCCGGTTCGTACAATAAGGCCAACTCATGTCCGGCGGCGACGAGCGCGACGGCCAGTTGCGCGGTTTCCTCGTCGGCATGGAGCAGACAAAAGTTCATCAAATCACTTAAAGCACATTATTCCGTCTCTTTGCAAAGAAAGAGTGGTCGGGGGATCAAAGGCATGCTCCTCGGCTCGTTAATCGATTCGCCGCACGCGAAGCGACAAACTGTTCGCGACCACCGAGACGCTGCTCAGCGCCATCGCCGCCGCCGCAAACGTCGGCGGAATACGCCAGGCCGCTCCCAACCAAGGCGCAAATACTCCGGCCGCGGCCGGCAAGAGCACGACGTTGTATGCCAAGGCCCACACCAAGTTTTCGCGAATCACGCGCATGGTCAAGCGGGCCAATTGAACCGCACGGGCGGCGTTTCGCAAGTCCGGAGTCGTGAGAACGACGTCGGCCGCGTCGACCGCGACGTCGGCGCCGTGCCCGACGGCGATTCCCAGATCGGCTGCGGCCAACGCCGGGGCATCGTTGATGCCGTCGCCGATCATCGCCACGCGTCGGCCGCGGCTTTGCAGTTCGCGCACAATCGATTGTTTGTCGGCGGGCAACACCTCGGCGACGGCTTCGTCGATGCCTACGGCACCGGCGGTCGCCAGTACGGTGCTCTGATGATCGCCCGATACGAGCAACGTCTTTAAGCCGAGGCGATGCATCTGAGCGACGGCCGGCACCGCATGCTGCGAAAGCTCGTCGGCCAGCACGAGAAAACCGAGTAGACCCCGATCGTCGGCGACCAGCAGGGGAGTTCCGCCGCCGCGCCGTGCAGCGGCGAGCGCATCGGCAACAGGCGCGACATCGATACCGCTCGCCGCCATTAGCTTCTCATTCCCAACGAAAGTGCGCCGGCCGTCCGTCGTCGCCGCGATCCCCTGCCCTGCGACGATCTCCAAGCTTTGCGCGGTGACGACGGGCACGCCGCGCCGTTCCGCTTCTTCGACAATACACTTCGCTAGCGGATGCCCGCTCAGTCGTTGAGCGGCGGCGGCCGTCGCGAGCAGTTCGCTTTCCGTCGTTTCCCGTTGCGCGACGACGCGCACGACGCGGGGCCGACCTTCGGTGAGCGTACCGGTCTTGTCGAAGACGATCGTCGTCAGCCGGGCGGCGACTTCCATCGCCGCGGCGTTCTTGAACAGCACGCCGTTCTCCGCGCCGCGCCCCGAAGCGACCACCACGGCCGTCGGCGTCGCGAGGCCCAAGGCGCACGGGCACGCCACGACCAGTACGGCCGCGAAGGCCGAAAGCCCCGTTCGCCAATCGCCGGCGAAACCCCACGCCACGAGAGCCGCGACGGCGATCAGCAGCACGATCGGCACGAACACCGTCACCACACGATCGGCGAAGCGTTGAACGGCGGGTTTCGATTCTTGAGCCGTGCGGACCAATTCAATGGTCTGCGCGAGCGTCGATTGGGCCGCACGACGGATGACACGCGCCGTCAGGGCGCCGTCGCCGTTGATTGTGCCGGCGTAAATCTCGTCGCCCGGCGCCTTCTCGACCGAAACCGACTCTCCCGTGAGCCAAGCCTGATCAACGGCCCCCGCGCCGCTCAACACCAGCGCGTCGAGCGGCACGCGCGCGCCCGGACGCACGATGATCGTCGTGCCGACTTCGACTTCTTCCGGGTCGACGTTAATCGTCTTGCCGTCGACGGCGATCGTCGCTTGGTGCGGCACAAGAGCGACAAGCTTGCGAACGGCGGTGCCGGTTCTTCGACGAGCCTGCGATTCAAGCCATTTGCCGAAGGTGACAAAGACAAGAATCATGCCGGCATCCATGAAATACATCGACGCCGAATGCGGCGACCACCCAGCGACGCCCGCGATAAACGCCGTTCCGCTTCCCAGCGTGACGAGCGTGTCCATATCGGCCGATCCATGGCGCGCCCGCTTCCATGCTCCGCGCGCGAACGGTGTACCAAGCGCGACTACCAAGGCGGTGGCCGCCGCTAAAGCGAGGCACTGTAAGAACAACTCATGCGTGCCGAGCGTATGGGTCGCGAGCACGACGACCAAGAGGGCCGCGCCGAGAATCAATTTCTTGCGCCAATCACGTTCTTCGCGCTCTTGGCGACGATCGAGTTCGCATAGATCGTTCCCTTTGCGCGCGACCGACGCTTCGTATCCGGCGGACCGCACCGCGGCGACGAGTTGTTGGGGTGCGGCAAAATCCGGATCGTAAACGACGCGCGCTTGCCCCGTCGCCAGATTCACCGCGGCGGCTTCGACACCGGGCGTCTTCTGCAGCGCCGTCTCCACCTTGCCGACGCAACTGGCGCAGTGCATGCCGTCGATATACAACTCGGCGCGCGACTTCGTACGCGGCGAACGATTCGTCGGCCCGGCGACCGGCGATCCGAGGTCGATCTGCACGGCGCGACCTGTTGCCGCACGAGCCGCCGGCGACGCCGGCGAAACAGTTCTCGGCAGCGTCGTTCCTTGATTCGGCGAATGTTCGACGACCCGATATCCGGCGCGTTCGACGGCCCGTCGGAGTTCCGCTCGGTCGACGGCGACGGGGTCGACCTCGACGACCGCGCGCCCCTCCGGTTGGCTCACCGTCGCTCGAACGACCCCGGGTGTTTGAGCCAGCGATTGCTCAACGCTGCGCGCGCAGTTCGCGCAAGTCATTCCTTCCACGGCGATTTCAATTTCCGGCGGCATGCCGAATTATAACGCCGCCCAGCCGACGAGTGATCCGACGCAGACGCGGCTACGCGCGGCGTTCTTCACGGATGAGTCCGTGGCGCTCCGCGAATCGCTCAGCCCACAAACTGTATTGCGGATCGCCGTCGCGAAATGAAAAGACGGCATCCGGGAGCCTCTCCCCGGCGGCATCGGCGCGCAATGAGGGAACACGAACGAGAATGGCCCCGTCGGCCGTTCGACGTTCAAGAATCCAGGCGTGCCAGTCGTTTTCGGGCGAGTTGTGACTTGTCACAGTTCGCGGATCGGTCTGTAGAAGGTGCGATCGAGGGGCGAGCGGAAGGCGGGCGTCGATCAGGTGGGATGGTTCCATTGTGTCTTGCATCGGCAAAACACGCCAGACCATTTAATAGAATCGAAATGTTAGCGTTTTTGCCGGGAAACGGCCGGTTTGCGTCGCGGGAAGCGAGCCTGCGAAGGGGACGGCATCGCCGAATCCGCCAGCACCGCCGCTCCTTCGAGCAGCCAAGCGTGCAACTCCATCGAAAGGAGTTTCTTTTTCGTCGCCAAGCCGCCGATGGCGGAATATCCGTGCAACTTACCGCCGCTGCCGACCACACGATGACAGGGCACGATCAACGGCACTCGGTTTTTTCGCATCACATTGCCGACCGCTCGCGCCGCCCCCGGACGACCGGCCGCGGCGGCAAGGTCTCCGTAGGTGATCGCGGTACCCGGCGGAATACGCCGGCACTCTTCGACGACGGCCGTTTGAAACGGCGTGAGTCCGGCATAGTCGATCGCGATATCAAGAAACGCATCGCGCGCCCCCGAAGCATAAGCCTGTAAGCGCTCCACGAGATCGCCGAACCAGACGTCGTCGCGCATCGCGGCTTTCGAGTCGGGCCCGAGCGAAGCCCGCGCGGCGGTCGCCGTTTTATTGCCGAACGTCAAACGCTCGATAGAGGAGCGAGTGCCGAGCAGCCCCATCCAACCGAGTTCGGTGGGGAAGATAGTGTAGTGTCGCGCCTGGGAAGGCGTCGCGACGCGGCGCTCGATGCGAAAAAACGTCCGCATAAGGCGAAATGTCTCGTTAGTTTTCCGGCTTGCGCCAAGCGTGCTCGCAACGCCGCGGCTTTACACCGCGAACAGCCGTATTCTATACTTTACGCTCTTGAAAACCAACGAATTCCCGAGACTCCGCGCTTCGGCCCTCGGCGTCGGCCCGCGACATCGCACCCAGCAGGAACGAACGACATGTCGGAAACTTACGGTTCCATGTGCGACGACTTTTACGTCAACATGAACCTGAGTACGGAGATGGAACTGCCGCACACGCGCGAGACCGTGTTGCACTACTTCGAACGGATTCAGAAGAAGTATCCGACGATGCGGAACTTCTACTCGCGCGGCGAAAAGCAGGATTTCGTGCTCGAAGAAGACAAAGACAAGGGCAGCTACCGCTGGGCGACGATCGAGCACCGCCGCGTCTGCTCCGGATTCGTCAATGCCACGAGCGTCGAAGACGCGCTTGAGCAGCATCGGCTGGCCCTAGAACTGGCCCCTTACATGCTTTCGGTGAGCCCGCTCGATTGCGAGGCGCTCGACGTGCTGTTCGGTTTCGATTTCACCTATCGCGGCAACCACAATCAACTCGTGGCCGAAGCCTTGGGCGTCAGCCCGGCGATGGAAAAGCTGATCGAATACCCGGGCTCGAGCGTAATCAACTACGAGCCCTCGATCACGCTGGCGATCGACGAAGATTGCCGCACGCAATGCCGCCTCAGCATTGAAAACCGCACGACGGCCTATCAGGCCCGCACGCGCGAGTTTCCTGAAGAACAACTCAGCGTTTATGTGACGGCTCGACAGTACGGCAGTCTCGGCGGCGACAAAACCTATGTCGGCGTCATGGACAAGCTGGCGCAACTTTGTCGAGAAGTGGTCGACGCCTATGTGATCGACAACGTGCTCGCTCCGCTGCAACGGGCTATCGCAATGAAGTAGTCGGCGCCGATAGCCTGCGCCTCCGCAATTTATTACGCTTGGAGCATCGTCCGTGCCCCAAGCCCACTGCGGAGCGCCGTCCATGTCCGTTTCGTTCACCAAGTTCGCTTCCGAAGTCCGCGACGAAACGGCTTTCGCCGTGTTGGCGATCGCCAAGCGACTCAAAGCCGCGGGGAAGCGCGTCATTGAATTGGAAATCGGCGATAGCCCCTTTCCTTCGACGCCGGCCGCGAAGCAAGCCGGGCACGACGCCATCGACGCCGACCAATCGCACTACGCCCCGTCGCTCGGCATTCCGCCGATGCGCGAAGCCGCGGCTCGGTATGTGCGCGACGAACATGGAATCGACGCCCAAGCGGAGAACGTCGTCGTCGGGCCGGGGGCGAAGATCTTCGAACTGATCTTTTGCGAAGCGTTCGTCGATCCGGGCGACGATGTCCTGGTGTTCTCGCCCTACTTTCCCACCTACTTACCGAACATCGCTCGGCGCGGCGGCCGCGTTTGGATGAGCGACCTTAAGCAATCAAATGAGTTTCGCCCGGAGCCGGCGGAAGTCGAACGCTTTCTCAAGACCGCGCCGCGGCCGAAAGCGATCTTTCTCAACAGCCCGCACAATCCGACGGGGGGCGTAGCGGCCGAATCCGACCTGACGGCGATCGCCGATCTGATTCGCGGCCGCGACGTCGCCGTGCTCAGCGACGAGCCGTACGATCAGATGGTGTGGCAAGGGCGGCATCATTCCATCCTGGCGCAGCCGGGCATGATGGAGCAGTGCGTCGCCGCCTACACATTCAGCAAGTCGTACAGCATGAGCGGCTGGCGCGCCGGATTCGCCGTGAGCGCGAAGCCGGTCATCGATCTTTTCGGCAGGCTGCTCAACACCTCGCTGTCGTGCGTCGCACCCATCGTACAACTCGCCGCGGCCGCCGCGCTGACGAGCGATCGCGGGCCGCGCGGCGAGCAGATGAAGGCGTTTCGCGATAAGCTCAATCTCTTGGTCGCCGGGCTGAACACCATTTCCGGATTCAAGTGTCTGGAGCCGAGAAGCACGTTCTACGCGTTTCCCAACGTCGCCGCCGTCTGCAATCAGCTCAGAATCACCTCGCATGGCCTGGCCTTGTATCTCCTGGAAGGAGCCGACGACTCGCTCGGCGTCGCCTGTCTCGGCGGTGAATGTTTCGGTCCTGCGGGGGGCGGTTTCTTGCGATTTAGTTGCGCCGAGCCCGACGACCGGCTTCTAGCCGCAGTCGAGTTCGTAAAGGGTGCGATCACCCGGCAAGACCGCGTCGCAGCTTATCTTGAGACGCATCCGCAACATCGCCTCACTGCCGACTATTCGGTATAAGTGAGCCGCCGATTCGCTTCGCAATGCCTGCTCGTTCTTGAGACGGAGCCCGACCCGCAGCCATGAGCAACGCCGCCCGTTATCTCCTCGCGCTCGACCAAGGCACAACCTCGAGTCGCACGCTGGTCTTCGATCGCACCGGCCGCGTCGTCGGCAAGGCGCAACAAGAGTTTCCGCAAATCCTCCCCGCGCCCGGATTCGTCGAACACGATCCGGAGGCGATCTGGGAGTCGCAACTCGCCACGGCCCGCGAAGCACTCCGATCGGCAAAAATCGAAGCGAGTCAAATTGCGGCGATCGGGCTGACGAACCAGCGCGAGACGGCGATCCTGTGGGAGCGCGACACCGGCAAGCCGGTCGCCAATGCGATCGTGTGGCAGAGCCGCGTCAGTGCGCCGATCTGCGAACGGCTCAAGGCCGACGGCTTTGAATCGCTGTTTCGCGAGAAGACCGGCCTCGTCGTCGACGCCTACTTCTCGGGCACCAAGATCAAACATCTGCTCGACACGGTTCCCGGCTTGCGCTCGCGCGCCGAGCGCGGCGAGGTTCTATTCGGCACCGTCGACACGTTTCTCACCTGGCGGCTCACGGGCGGCCGGTGCCATGTGACCGATTCGAGCAACGCGAGCCGCACGCTGCTCTATAACATTCACACCCTCGCCTGGGACGAGGAACTGCTGCGAATTCTCGGCATTCCGCGGGCCATGCTTCCTGAGGTGCGCTCGTCGAGTGAAGTCTACGGCAAGACCGATCCCCAATGGCTCGGCGTTTCGATCCCCATAGCCGGCATCGCGGGCGATCAGCAAGCGGCCACGTTCGGACAAGCTTGCTTCGAACCGGGCGACGCCAAGAACACCTACGGAACCGGCTGCTTCATGCTGATGAACGTCGGCGAGAAACCGGTCGCTTCGAAACACAACCTGCTCACGACCGTCGGCTGGACGTTGAACGGGCGGACGACCTACTGCTTAGAGGGCTCCGTTTTCATCGCGGGCGCGGTCGTACAATGGCTGCGCGACGGGCTCGGCTTGATCAAGAATTCAGCCGACGTCGAAGCCCTGTGTGAAACTGTGTCCGACGCCGGAGGCGTCTACTTCGTGCCGGCCTTCACGGGGCTGGGCGCACCTTACTGGGACGCCGACGCCCGCGGCGCAGTCTACGGATTGACGCGTGGAACGAAAGCCGGGCACTTGGCCCGCGCCGCGGTCGAATCGATGGCTTATCAAACGTTCGACTTGGCCGAGGCGATGCAGCGCGACGCCGGCTCGCCGCTCAAGCGGCTCAAAGTCGACGGCGGCGCCGCCGTGAATGATTGCTTGATGCAATTTCAGGCCGATATGCTCAACGTGCCGCTTGTGCGACCGGCGACGACCGAAACGACCGCCTTGGGCGCCGCGTATTTGGCAGGCCTTGCAGTCGGCTATTGGGAGAGCACCGCCGACGTCGCTCGCCAATGGAACGCGGAGCGAAGATTTGAGCCCGGAATGCCGAGCGCGCGGCGCGACCATCTTCTCGCAGGTTGGAAAGACGCCGTTCGCCGAACGCTGACGAGTTAACGCCGGCAATAACGCTCACCCCAAAAAAAGAAGCGGCGGAGCAACCCGCCGCTTCTCTATGAACTCAATGGGAGCGCCTGCGAGCAGCCTAGCGCTTCTTCGCGCCGCCGTCGATGCCGAGATTGGCCAGCACGACTTCCGCGCCCGGCGTGAGCAAGCGAATCTTGTCGGCGATCGCGGCCTTTTCTGTCGCATTGGCCTTCTTCAGCTTACGAGCGAAGACGGCGATCTTCTTCTTGCGATGGCGGCGACGCTTGATCTCTTGTTTGCGATCGGAAATACCACCCACGATGCTTGCACTCCCGGAACGACGCGAAGTAGAAATTATCCTCGAAGCGCCGCGACGGCGCTTAAACGAACTAGCGAAGCTCGTTTTCTACCACGATCGGGGCGAACCGTCAACGGAACCGGCTTGGTGCAGCCGCCTCGAAACGCCGCAAAATCGACTGCTATTCTCGCCCCGGCGTCACTTTCCGATACCACTCGGTCCATCGTTTCGCCTCGGCCGCCCGGGATGCTTCGTCCGCCGCAACCGGTTTGCCGTAATTCAAAGCATCGCGAGTCAAAAACCGTAACCCGTCGACCGCGGCTTGGTGCACCATCGGGTTGGGATCGCCGATCGCGCCGATCAACAGCGGCGCTTGGCTGACGTCGTGACAGCGTCCCAAGGCCCGCAATGCCGCGGCCTTCGCTTCCGGCGAATCGCCGTTCGCCAAACTGATGAGCCTTTTCATCAACGTGTCGGGCGCGGGCGTATCGGGGATGGGCTGCAAGTTTTCGAGTCCGGTGAGCGTGTCGATAAATGCCGGATTCTCAAGCTGTTTGACTAAGGCGTCGAACTGTGCTTCGGTCGAAGTCGTCGGGCCGGTGCGCACCGGGGTCGGTCGCCCCTCGAAAACCTTGACGCCGCGGCCGCCGAACAACGTACCCGCTCCGAGCGCTTCGATCTTTTGAATCGAAGTGCGCGTGGAGCGAATTAAAAACAAGGCGCCGAAAGCCGTAGCGGCGACTCGACCTTCGCCGCCGTCCCAACCGCCGTCGCCGTGTTGATTGCGCAAAAGATATTCCACGCCTTCGTCGTACCACTCCGCCGGAGCGTTGACGTCGGCGCCGGTGCCGAGCGACACGGCGCGAAACGTCTGAAAACGTTCGATTGTGTAAAGGTGATAGAACGGAAACTCTTGATTCAGCGGCGGCATCTCGGCCGCGAGCCAGCGTAGACCGTCGGCGATCGCGGTCTGCAACGCCGTCCGATCGGTATTCGTCGTCTGGAGGGGCGCACTTCGGGCCGACCCGTCGACCGGCTTAAGCAGCGGAGAAACCGTCGTGCCTTCGCCGTTCGCGCGATGGAAATCGAACGTTCCATAATGGCTGCCGCAGAGATGCAGGCTCGCGAGGGCGGCTTCCGTCATGCTGCGACGCACGTCGGCCTGCGCGATTTTTTTGTGATCTTGGGGGAACTGCCCCTGATACGGCCAACCGCCGCCGACGTCTTGCACGCGCATGAGCCAGCGCATGCCGTCGTTCCAAACGCGCTCTTCGACGCGAATTCGATACTGCTCCGCTGACCAGAGCCCGTAGATCGCGTACTGCGTCATTGACGTATCGCCGGCTTCGGCATGCGGATAACCCCAGCCGCCGTGCGGCTTTTGCCTGCTCAGCAATGCCCGAACGACCTGATCGATGTCGGCGCGATACTGCGTCGAATCGAGTTCGGTGAGAAATACGAGCGACAAGCCGAGGCTGTAGATGATCGACACGTCGGCGTTGGTCATCATTCGCAGCTGCAGCCGGATCGCTTCGACCGCCTCGTTTACGAGGCGGTGATCGGCGCGATTTTGATAGAGCAACACGCGGGCCGCGAGCACTTTGGCGCCGAGCCGCTCGTCGGGCGTCGTCGTCTCAAGAAAATTAACGGCGCGAGCAATCGACGTCTTTACTTCCGGGCTACTCGGCGTCGCTCCCTGCGTCGGTGGGCAGCACACGCTCAGTAAGGCGACAAGCGCGGCGACGAGCGACCGTCTCGCCGTGTCACCGGCGAGGTTCGGGCGAACGGTTTGCTTCTCATCGACGAAATCCATAACGCTCGATTGTAATCGCGCCGGAAGCGCCGCAGCACTGACGATGCGCGAACTTTCCGCTCGGCCGGCGCCTCGACTAAATGATCGTCGCCCCCGCCGCTTGGTCTACAATTCACGAATAGCGGATCGATTGACAATCCGTGAAATCGGCTTTACTATTGTCGATCTGGTTGAGCGACCGGGTGCCATTTGAAAGGTCTCCGGAAGCGATCCCGGGTTTTTACCGTCCGCGGTCAGATAGCTCAGTTGGTAGAGCAATGGACTGAAAATCCATGTGTCGCCGGTTCGATCCCGGCTCTGACCACTCGCCTAAGCCCCGCGAATTAAGTCTCGCGGGGCTTTTTCTTTTTCCGCACCACCGGCGCACCGATCGTTCCATCGCCGCTCCGTTGCTCACAGGGCGACGTTCAACTCCCGCACTCGTGCGTCGACTTCTCCCGGCGGGCAGCCGAGGCCGCGCAGAAGGAAGCCGATCGAGGCCCCGGCGCTGTTCCGCGCGGCACAAAGAGCGTACACCGCTTTGACGAACGTCGCGTCGATACTCAGAGCACGCTCGACCTGCTCCGTCCAGTTCTGCTCTTTGTCGACGAACAATGCGTCGAGTTTCTGCTCGGTCGTGCGTCCCAGCAACCCGAGCGCCCGGCCGATGTAGGCCGTCACGATAATCCAAAAAATCTGCTCGTTCGTAGCATCGGCGACGTCGATCATGATCCTCTCTTCTCTTACGGTCGGCGACGACCGCCGGTGCGGCGCGACAGACTAGCGTCCTTGAACCTGCTTGGCCCCGCCCGGTTGCTTCGCCATGCGAATCGCTTTGAGTTGCTGGGGGCTGAAGTCGAACTGAGCTTCGTCCAACCGGTGTGAGTTCGGGTCCATCACGCCGTCCGAATCCTTCAGTCCCAATTGTCGTCCCATTTGTTGGGCGACGACGCGCCCCAATTGCGCGTCGGCCGATTTCGAGCGGGCACGATTCGGATCGTCGTCGGCAAGCTGAACCGCGGCGGTCCAATGATCCCAGACGCTCTCGACGAAGACGAAGGAATTGCGCACAAAACCGCGCAACTCGCCCGTCAAACCTGTCGGCGCGCGTCCCGCTTCCGCCCCCCGCACATCGTCGGGATCGAAGTCGGCGTCGCGGCCGTGTTGATAGGCCAAACCGAGGTAGGCCGTCCAGAAGGTGGCTCGTTCGAATTTCGCGCTCTCGCGATGCGGCTTCTCGCCGTCGAGTCTGACTTGCGGGTCGTCGGTCCACTCGGTGCTTCGCGCGTTCCAGTGGTTCTTCGCGGGCAACCTGCCGCCGTATTGCTTCAGCGTTTCGAAATCGACGTCGATGAACGCCTCGGCAAAACGGCCGCCGGCGAGTTGATCGCCTCGCGAGCCGAGATAGCGCTTGACTTCGTTGAGCACCATCGGGTCGTCCGGACGAACCCGCAAGACGGGCTCGGCCCCGGGATTTCTCGGCGGCCGCTTGAAATCGTCTTCATACAGCGTGACGGCCGCGGCGGTCGGGAAGCGAAGTCGACGACCAATTTCGCGTCGGACGATCAGTTCTACCACTCCGTCGGCCGCGGCTTGATTCTCGACGATGTCATAGTTGTCGTCGCCGTGGCGCATGAGCCCGCCGGCAAGCGACCGCGCTTTGACAGGGAACTCCTTCGTTTCGAGAGCGACGCGCACCCGCCAGCCGTCGGCGCCGTGCATGCCGAGATCTTCGCGAACGACGCCGAGTGCTTTATCCCCCAGCGGTTCATCGGCGGCGGCGACAAGCGGACGCGGCGCGTCGTTCAACCCGCCCGAGCGGCGCATAACGGCCAACGACGCGACGACGACGATCGTCGCCGCGAGAAAGCCTGCAACGGCGGCCCAGCGCCAGAACATGGACGACTCCCTTCCCTCCGGCGAACGCCCAAGAATCGTTCGCATTTCCGTCCCAATCGCGCCTCAATCTAGCGGGCACAGGTACGGCGAGCAAAGTGATCTTCGTCGCCGGCGCACTTCCGATCATCGAGAATCACGTGAAATTCGGGTTTTACCGTCGCAACGCTCGTTTTCGAGCGAGGCTGCTCGACGGTCCTCCGCAAGGATTCGATATCTATCGATCTGTTTTTCGGCGTCGCTACCGGCATTTGCCGCATCGCCTGCGACCTCCGTCGAACCGACTGTGGCCAATGCGGCTTACGGCGAAGATCCGCGGCAAACGCTCGACTTCTATCGCGCCGCCGGCAATCGAGCGCGACCAATCCAACGGCGCCCATTCGCCGAACTTCGGCGTCGGCCTAGCGGTCAAACTGCGGGGTTGGGCGTCCGGCATGAACTCGTCTACCCCGGCGCGCCCGAAGAGCGGTATGCCACACGGTCAACGACTATCTCATCGCTATGCTCAAGTGCGACTGACGGTCACAGATTCGCCTTCAGCGAATCGACGATCTTCTGGAACGTCGGTTCATAGGCGTCGAAGCGCTTTCTTACCAGAGATTGCTCGCCGCGACTGCCGACGCTCGCACACTCCAGCAGCACGATGCAGTCGTCTTTGAAGCAAGCCGTAATTTGCATGACGGAGAAGAGATCGTTGCTCTGCAAAGCGAACGTCGACGATGCGATCGGCTCGACGTTACCCGGCCGCGGATTCTGCTTTTTGATGACTTCCGATCCGCCCGGCGGTTTGATCGCCGCCAGCAGCGCTTCGTTGATCTCTTGAATCGAAAGCCGGAACCCTTGTCGCAATTGCGTCGGTAAGATGTGCAATCGCATCTGGACGCCTCCGCGTCCGTCGGCCCGATAACACTCCTTGATCGTCCCGCGTTCTTCGGAACCGATGCGAGTTTTCCAAGAGGCCGGATACACAATGCTCAGATCGACCCCGTGCGCGCCGTTCTTGCCGAACGTGTGATAACGCATCACGTCGCCGCGCTGCATCGCCTTTAAATCGGCGGCGGCTGCGACCAGCGTCTGCCTTCCGACCTCCGAGTCGGGCAAGTCGGCGAACGGCTTGACGTCGTGCAGGGCTTCCATCGCTTGCGCGATCGAATCGCCGGCGACGGCGAAATTGAGATTCTGCGCCGAATCAGGGTAAAGGATGAATGAGTTGACTCCGACGACTTCCCCGAACTCGTTGACCGACGGCCCGCCGCTGTTGCCCGTCGAGATCGGCGCGGTCACCTGCAAGACTCGACAATCGGCGGCGAGATCCCCTTTATCAATTTCTAGGTTTTTGGCGATCTCGCCGTGCGTGCGGACGGCGCTTACGATGCCGTTGCTCACCGAGTTGGCTAATCCTTGCGGCGCGCCGAAAGCGAAGATGTCCGAGCCTTGTTGGGGAATCGAATCCGCAAGCGGCAGCGCCGTGCCGTCCGGCTTCGGCTTATCCAAGCGGATGACGGCCAAATCGCGATCCGGCAGGGCGCAAACGAAGCCCGTAGCGCTCGCGCGAAAGCCGTCGGGAAAGCGCACCTCGATCGTTCTGGCCCCTTCGACGACGTGAAAGCAGGTGACGATCGTCGCCGCGTCTCCCATCAGGAAACCGCTGCCGGTCGAATTGTGATCTTTTCCCCGAACGGTCAGCGTGGCGACCGACGGCATCACGGCGACGGTGACCTCGCGGCTCGAAAGAAGTCGACGATGAATCGGGGCCTGCGGCGGCGCAGCGGCGGGCGGCGCCGTTGCGGTCGGCCCCGCTTGCCCCTCGTGCGCAACGCCGACGACGGCCTTCGGCCCGGCTTGAGGCGATGTTCTGCTCGCCGCTGCTTCCACGGCGGCGCCCGCCGGAGAACGGGCAACGGCGCTGTCGTTCTTCGTCGAAACGGTCACGGCGACTTTCCGCGGTTTAGTTTCGCCGGCATCGTCGATAGGCGTGTCGGCGGACGAACCGAAGCTTTTTGCAGCGGAGCCGGAGGTCAGCCTTTCGCTGTGGAAAATAAAACGATCGAAAGCGATCACCGCGGGGACGATGAGCGCGATAATTAGCAGCGCGATCACAATCGGTGCCCGCGAGCGTTCGACGACCGGTTCGGCGATCAAAGGCGTCGCCGTTGGTCGCCGGCCGGGGTGCTTCGGCGGCAAGGATGGCGGCTTCCTATGCCTCGCTGCCTGCGATTGCGCAGCGGGCGTTCGACTTACCTGCGCCGGCCTAGAAGCGGGGGTGGGCGACGGCGAATTCAGCACTTCGAACCAATCGCTGAAGTCGCGGGGCGGGCCCGACGCCGTCGCGGTCCCTTCCGTGTTCGCCTCGAAAATACCGCGAAAGTGGGCCGCCGGGTGCCAGGGCCCTTCGCGGCTCTGACAAATCAGGTCCGCGGTTTTCAGCTCGCCGGCGGCCGCTTGGCGGCGCAGTTCGGTCCCTGTGAACGGACCGCTGACGATGTCGCCGCGCTGGATGTACCAATCTCGAGCCATGCCCCGGGGCCCTGAGGAACCTTTTTTCAACCCGAGGACCAAGCCTACCCCCCTTGAACGGGTTGTGCAACGATCGTTTTTGGCCGGCCGCCGCTTGGTCGAGCACCGACGGCGTTGCATAGCTAAGCCCTGATGTCGCCGAAACGGTGAAAGCGGAGTTCGGGAAAGGCTGCGCCCTCGGCGTTTGCGTTTCTGCGACGGCGGGAGCTTGCCGTACGCTTGTCGGCGCTCGGTTCGATCACGAGTAGCCGGCCAAAACGGGTCCTCGATCTTAGGGCACAATTCGTTACGTTGCGGGGTGCGGAAGAGCGTTTGTTTTCCGGCTGCGGCACTCGAGAGCGACGTCATTCGCCGCGCGAATTCTCCGCGTGAATAGATGCGCAATCCGCGCACCTATTTTACGGATAGATGCGCACATTTAAGTAAGACAATAGTGGTGCGCAACAATCAAGCGATTAGATGCGCACCGACCGCCGTCGCGCGAGGTCGGAATTGCGAACACAAATCGAGTTCGACCGCCCTTTGCGAAGCAGTCCGGCCGCTCGTTACAATGACCGCCGCCGAAGGAAAAGCTCGCTTCTTTGAACCCGCCGCATCGCCGTCCGGCGATCCGTTATCAGGAGTTTCGCCATGTCGCAATCATCGCAACGACCAACGCGTCGATCATTCCTCAAGCAATCGCTCGTGGGAGGCGCGATCCTCGGCATGTCCGCCAAGAGCTATCGGAGCGTCTTCGCCGACGAAGCCCCAAGCGAGCGGGTTCGCGTCGGCATGATCGGAGTCGGTAATCAAGGCGGGCCGCGAAACAACTTGAAGTACTTCTTGAAGAACGTCGTCGCGATCTGCGATTTAGACAAGAACTATTTAGCCGAGGCCGATTCGTTCCTCCGCAAAGAAGCGAACATCGAAGCGGTGCAGACAGACGACTATCGCAAGCTGCTCGACGCAAGAGACGTCGACGCCGTCGTCGTGACCGTGCCGGACCAGTGGCACGCGCTGATGACCATCGACGCCTGCAAGGCGGGCAAAGACGTCTACTGCGAGAAGCCGCTAACGCTCGTCATCGGCGAAGGCCGACCGATGATCGACGCGGCCCGCAAATACAATCGCGTCGTGCAAACGGGGACGATGCAGCGGAGCGGAGTCGAGTTTAAGCTGGCGACCGAGTTGGTCCGCAACGGTATTGTCGGCAAAGTGAACACGGTGAACGTCACGCTTCCCGGCCCCAACTGGATTGCCCGGGCCGGCATGCCGGTGCCCGACGGAGCTCCGCCGGAAGGCTTCGACTACGACCGCTGGCTCGGCCCCGCGCCGTATCGGCCGTACAACAAGAACCACGTGCACTATTTGTTCCGCTTCTACTGGGACTACAGCGGCGGCCAGCAAACCAACTTCGGCGCTCACCACTTAGACATCGCGCAATGGGGACTCGGCATGGACGACAGCGGCCCCGTGTCGTGCGAAGGGACCGCGACGTACAACCCCGACGGCTGGTACGAAACGCCGGACACGACGGACATCAAGTACACCTATGCCAACGGCGTCGTAATGACCTGTCGCCAAAAGCCGGGCACGAGCAGCAAGACGCAAGGAACGGAATTCGTCGGCGACAAGGGAAGCCTGTTCGTTTATCGCGGCGGCATCGTGCCGAGTTCGCCCGATTTGCTCAAAGACGTCGAGGTGCCGAAGATCGTCACGTCGGAGGCGAACCAACGCCATGTGAACAACTTCTTCGATTGTGTGAAGTCGCGCGCGAAGCCGGTCGCCGATATCGAGATCGGTCATCGTTCGGCGACGGTGTGCCATCTGGGCAACATCGCGGTGCGCACCAACAAGAAGATTCAATGGGATCCGGCCGTCGAGAAGATTGTCGGCGACGACGAAGCCGCGAAGTGGCTCACGAAAGAATACCGTAGCCCCTATAAGCTGAGCTAAAACAGGAGAGCGGCGTCGGGATAATCCGACGCCGCTCTTCGTCTCAATCGCGAACACCTGTTCGTCAGTCCGAGTTGCTCGACATGTGGTCGAACTCGACATGCAACCGGCGCCAGATGTTGATGATGTCCGTACCGCGGGCTCCGTACTCCTTCGGTTGCGTCGTACCGTAAATGGTCGTCGTGGAGTTCGTCAGATCGAGCTCTTCGAACATCGCTACGATGTCGGGGTGGATGACGCCGTCGTTCGGATCCCAATTCGGATCGCCTCCGACTTGCTGCGGAATCGCCAACACTCGGAAGTTGTCGCCCGGCTGAAAGCTCGTCAGCAGATCGGCTTCGGCATAAAGTTCGCCGGTGATCGGGTCGGCCCGTACGATGCTCGAGACGAGCGGTTTCTCGCCCGCCCGGAAGCCCCTCCATGCGCCGCCGTTGCCGTCGACGTCGACGCCGCGCATCAGACCCGCGAAACCGGCTCCGTCGTCCTTCGGCTCGCCGGGCAGCAAGTGGGAGTTGTTGAGAATGTCGCCGGTCGTCGGATCGATTTCGAGATCGAGCCGCCCAAAGTTGTCGTTGCCGTTCTTGTCGAGCCTGTCGAGCCGTGAGATGTCGTCGACGTCGTACGATTGGAAGTAGATCCGATCGCCCGGCGCCAAACCAGTCACCACGGCCCGCACCCGGACGATGTTGCGACCGACTTCCTCGCCGAGAAGCGAGTCGGGATAGAAGCGCCGCCCGTCGAGGTAACCGGTCGTAGCGGCCGAGTCCTCGCTCCGCAGAAACTGCACGCTAGTGATCTTGATCGGCGGAATCTGCATCGCGGCCATGTACGTGAGCGGCGACAGTAGAGCGCCGGTCGCGCTCGTGATGTAGACGCTGAACGTTTCGGCCATCTCGGTCAAAGCGTCGAGCAGCACGGGAATCTCGACGTCGGCGTAGCCGTCGCCGGTGATATCGACGCTGCCGTTGGTCGAAGTGAAGTCGCCGCCCGCTTCGGCCGTTTGCCCGTGCGTAGCGTAATGAACCGTCACGGTTTGGTCCGGCGCGGCGCCGACCAAGTGAATGCGGAACCTCGCCCCGCTTCCTTCGCCGGCGTCTGAGCTATTGAGAGCCTCGATCGTTACGCCCGGCGGCAGGGCGTCTTCCGGAGCGACGCTTTCCCAAGAGTAGACCGGTTCCGGATTGCTGACGTAGAAGAACTGCCCGGTCCAGTCGTCGGGGACGACGAACGACGTCGCGCCGTTCATCACGACCGCATCGGGATCGAGGTTGATGACGTCGCCTGACTGATAGCCTTCGGAGCCGTACCACTCAAGTGTATAGCCCGGCTCATAGCCGACGATTTGATTCCGCTGCCAGTCGTCGTCGTAGATCGTGCCGACGCCCTGCACCGCGCCGACCATCACATGCGGGTCGACCGAATTCAGCACGACGGCCACTTGCTCGATGCCCTCGCCTCGCTTCAGTTCGGGATCGCTGGAATCGAGCACATTATCGCTGTCGTTGATGAGCGACACACGAATTTCCTTCATAAGCTCACCGGGGGCAAAAACAACGGAACCGGAAGTCGCCGTGAAGTCTTGGCCCGCCGCGGCCGAAAGGTCGGCCGTTGAGTAGTCGACCGTCAACGTGTGCGCGCTTGCTCGCGAGAGCGTCACATAGAACACGAGTTCGGCGTCGGGACCTTCGCTCGCCGGATTCGCATCGGAAATCGAGACGGTGACGTCGTCATCTTCCAATTGAACCTGGGCGACGGCCTCGTCCCCGACCCGAGCCCCAAGCGGGTTATCGAGCACGACTTTGAACTCTGTCACAACGCCTCGTTCGAGCGAATCATTAATCAACGGAATCTCGATCAAGGCTGTTGTTTGGCCCGCGGCGAAAGTGAGCGTACCGCCTAGCGCGTCGTAGTGGATCCCGGCGGAAGCCGTACCCGCCTCAGTGTGCCAGAGCACGGCGACCTCCTCGCCGGCGGGCTCAGACAGCGTGACCGTAAATACGGCTTTGCCGCCGGCGACGTCTTCACGCACTGCGACGCTGCGTGAATTCTCGGCGAACTGCACGACCGGTAGCTCGGAATCGACCTCCGCCGCCGGATACGTGCCGGGGTCCGACAGCGTAATCGTAAACGTGTACGGTTCCGATTGGTCTACGCCGCCGTAAGCGGTGCCGCCGTTGTCGCACAACACCACCGTCACGTGCGCGATGCCCGCGACGCCGGAAGGAACGAACCACAGGGTTCCTTCGGAGTCGACCTGTGGGACGACGGCAAACAGTTCTTGTTCCGCAGCCGAACCAAGAGTCACTTGAAAATTGAGCGATTGCCCGGCTTCGTTTGCGGAGCCTGCTGAGATACCGGAGGCCCAATCGTCGATCATCACATACGGATTGCTCGCCGGAACCGCAAAGTCGTTCACGGTGAATGTCGGCGCGGCGTTAACCGGCCCGACGACGTTGATCGTCACCGTGGCCCGCGAGGTGCTCGCACCGTCGGTGACGTCGTATTGAAACGAATCGGTGCCGAGGTAGCCGGCAACGGCTTGGTAGGTGAATGAGCCGTCGGAGTGCCAAGTCAGCGAGCCGTGTTGCGGGCGACCGTGCAGGCCGACGATTTCGAGCGGTTCATCGTCGACGTTCTCGTTAGCCGTGAGTTGGTCTTGCGTGAACGAAACCGTGCCGCCGGCGGCGACGATCGTGTCGTCCACGGCCACGAGCGGATCGTCGACCGGTGCAACGGTCACGTAGACTGTCGCGGTCGTGACACCGCCGCAGCCGTCGTCGACCCGATACGTAAAAGAGTCGGTGCCGCGAACATTTGAATTCGGCGTATAGGTCACTAGGCCGCCGGCATCGACGACCGCGACGCCGTATTGCGCCGGGGCGACCAAGGAGAACGTCAAGGTATCGCCATCTTCGTCCCAGTCGTTGGCTCCCAGTTGCAGCGAGCCGGGCGTGTCTTCGTCGATCGACAAACTATCGTCGTTGGCGACCGGCCCGCGGTTGGGCAAAACGTTGATCGTAACGTCCAGCGAGCCGTAGGCCGTTTCGTAGCCGTCGCTGACGCTGAAGTAGAGCGTTCCGGTCTGACCGGGGCTGAGCGTTATAGGCTGCACGACGACCGTCAACCAATCACCGTCGGCGTCGCCGTAGAAGGCGCTCGACACGGAGTCGACCGTGACGTCCGACGTTTGGTTATGGGTCACGTCGACCGCAAAGGCTTGGCCCGTCGCCGCCCAGGGCGGCGTGTTCGGCGGCGTTTCGACATTCGGCACGAAGTTTAACGTGACGGTGCCGTAGCCGACTTGGCCCCAGCTATCCATCACGCTGTAACCGAAGCTGTAGCTGCCCCCCGGTACGGCGTAGAACTGGCCGTAGTTGGAGCAATTGACCGGTGTGAGGCCGCTGCCGTCCCAAGCGGAGTCGTTCCCGTAGTACGGAGAGTAGTTCGCTAGATCGATCCACTCGCCGCTCGCCGACACGTAGACATCCTGATAGTCGTCGCCGACCGTCGGCGGCGGCCCCGGCGGTTGTACGTCTTCCGGCTCTTCGACGACGTGGACGCGAACGTAGCCGGTCGTTACCCCGCCGTCGGCGTCTTCAACCGTGTACGCGTAGCTTCCATACGAACCGGACGGAATCCACTCGGAGGCATACGGCGTCCAAACGAGGTTGACGCCGTGCCCCTCGGGGTCGTAGTAGTCGCCGGCACTAGGCTGATAGTCGTCCCAGTAGATCGTCGCACCGCCGCTGCCGAATGGGACCGGCACGGTATGCTCGAAATCCGTCACCACCGGCGGCTGATTCTCCGGCGGGGGCGCGTCTTCGGTAATCGTCACGTGCACGTTCGCCGTGCTCGATCCGCCGTTGCCGTCGGTGATCGTGTAGGCAAACGTAAACGTGTCACCCGGCACTCCGACAATCGTCCCCGCGTTGAACGGTTCGAGTTGCAGTGCGTCACCGTCCGGATCGGAGTCGTTCCCTAAGTCGGGAGCGAGCCAGGAGACGTCGTAGCTCCCCCATCCGCCGCCGTACGGCGCGCTCACCGTGTAGTAATCGTCCGCCGCCACAGGGTCGGCGTTGAGCACGACGCGCTGTTCAAGCGAATCGAAGCGATGCCGCCGGTACATGCTTCGTCGCCGCGCCGCCGCAGCTTTTCGCCCGCGACGATTGCGACGAACGAGTCCGAATGCCCCCCAAAACGAATCCCAAGCGCGCGACAACCGCATGACATGAACCTCCTACGAAGACGGGGAATTGCCGTAAGAGTCGAGAGGCACAGGGTAGAATCCGCGCGGCTCCCGCTCTCGGCAAGAAAGGAGAAATGCGGCCCGACCGCAAGACATGAAGTCGCGTTTCGGGAAGCGAGCGAGAGGGCGCCGTCATCCGCCGAAGCGGACGGGCAGCCTACGCGGAGAGTTCCGCCAAACCGGTCGCTGGTAACCGGCGAACTCGGAAGCCGCTACTTCGCAATGACCGTGCCACGACGTACCGCGCCTGACTCAAAGTACGCGACCAGTTGTAGGCCGCCTGTAAATCAGGGTATTTGAGTGACTCACCCTTCAGTGCTCGCAATCGGCGACGAAACGGGGACTGTTGTCGATCGACAACATCGGATAGGTCGGATGTTTCGAAATATCAACCGGAGCGCGGCTCCGTACACGCTAAGGGCCGACGAGCATCGGCTGTCGCGCTCGGGCCCAGCGGCGACACACGTCGATCAAAGCGGCTCGATCAATCGGCTTACCTGCAAAATCATTAAATCCGGCGGCGAAACATCGCTCTCGAACTTCCGGCATGACGTCGGCGGTGAGCGCGATGATCGGTACGTCACAACCCCGCTGCCGGAGCGTCGCGCATAGTGTGAGCCCGTCGATCTCGGGCATTTGAAGGTCCGAGAGGATCAGATCGAACTGGTTGCCTAATCGGCATGCCTCGGCGTGGACTTCCAGCGCTCGAACCCCATTTTCGGCCACGACAACCTCCGCGCCGGCCTTGCGGAGCACCAAGCCGATCAGCCGTTGATTGTCGAGTCCGTCTTCCGCCAAGAGGATTCGAGCGTCTAAAACGGCCGGCGACGAGCCGGGCGGCGATTGAGCCGGCCGCGGCCGCGCGGAGACGTCCGCCGACAGTTCAAGCGGCAACTCTAATTGGAATATCGTTCCTATTCCGACGGCCGTCGTCACCAACGTCACGTCGCCGCCCATCAACCGGGCGAGTCGACGCGAAATTGTCAACCCTAGTCCGGTACCTCCGAAGCGTCGTGTGACGCTCAAGTCCGCCTGAGTAAACGGCTGGAACAACGTCGCGGCTTGTTCGAGCGTCATGCCTGCGCCCGTGTCGCGAACGATAATGCGAAGTCGCCGACAGTTTTCTTCGTTCTGGGTGCTTGCGACTGCGATCGTGACGGCTCCGGAATCCGTGAACTTCAAGGCGTTACCGGCCAAGTTCATGACGATTTGCCGGATGCGCGTCGGATCTCCGATCATCAGCCGCTGCGGAGATGATTCCCACTGCAATTGTAGATCCAGGCCTTTCTTCACGGCCCGCGGACGCAACATGCTCTCCACGTCGTGCAGAACGGCGGAGAGATCCATCTCGATCTGCTCGACCTTCATCTTGTCGGCTTCAATTTTGGAGAGATCGAGGATGTCTTCGATCAGCGTCAGCAAGTGCCGACCGGCATTTCCGATCACTTCCACGATCGTCGCTCGATCGAGGGAGGGGTCCGGACTCGCCAGATCGTCGCGGAGAAGATCGGTGTAACCCAGGATCGCAGTCAACGGCGTACGTATCTCGTGGCTCATGTTTGCAAGGAATGCGCTCTTGGCGCGGTTCGCCGACTCCGCAGCCTCTCGCGCTTGTCGTAATTCATCGGCCTGAAATTCCAATTGGCAGGCCTGCGCTTCGACCTTTGCACGTTCCTCCAAAACCAACGTTTCGGCCGCTTTGCGGGCCGTGATATCGGTGCGAATCGAGATGTACTGAGTTATTCGCCCCTGCGAATCGCAGAAAGGTGTGATCGTGGTATCGACCCAGTAGAGCGCTCCATCCTTGGCGCGATTGCAAACTTCGCCGTGCCAAACCTTGCCGCGAGAAATGGTGCGCCAGACGCGTGTCCAGAAGGCTTTGGAATGATGCTTTGAATTGACGACGGCGTGCGTCTTACCGATCAATTCGTCTTTTCGATAGCCGCTGATGGTGCAAAACTTCTCGTTGACGTAGGTGATGACGCCCGCCGGGTCGGTGACGGCGACCAAGGCATGTTCGTCGAGCGCATAGCGATGCACGGCCAACTCATTGAGCGTTTTTTCCGCTTGAGCACGGACTTCGCGCCATCGTTCTTCGCCGCGACGATACTGCGAGGTAATTTCCGCCGCCAATGCCGCAGTTCGTTTATGGCTCCGGCTCAGCGACCAAACTAGGATCGCCAGCAGACCGGCTGCAAACGAACCGACGACGAACATCGCGACCGGCGTCTCCCGATCGATGAGCCTGGTAAACTCAGGTCGCGCAGCGATAAACACGTCGAATTGCCGCCCGCCGACCTCGATCGGCAGACGCTCCGCATGAACGCCGCGAGCATTGAAACCTTCGTTCGATTGAAGGCCGTCGTTGCTCCGTGAGGAGGCGGGAAGCGTTACATCGACCACTGCGACTCGCACCCGCTCTTCAAATCTGGTCGCCTGCGACGTAATGACGCTCAAGTCCACCGGCGCGACAAGCCATCCGGTGAATTGCCTGCGCCTCGCCGCGGCATCGACGGCGACGGTGTCGCCCTCAAAGATCGGGACGAGTGCGACAAAGATTCGCTCGGAAGCCGAGTGTTCTGTCAATGCTTGTAGAGGAAGTAAAACAGGTGTCCCGCGGCTGATCGCCTCTTCAGCTGTGTCGCTTCGTTTGAGGGACATGCCGGCAGTCAAACCGACCTCGGAGCGCAGCCTCTCCGCGGGTGTCGCAAATGTCACTAAATCGCGAGCGTCTGATTCGAAGTCGGGAGCAGGCTTAAGGTAGGCCAACCCGAGGCAGCCGGCGATGTCTTGTAGCAGCCATGACTCGTCTGAAGCGTTCGACGTTAGCCCACGAGCCGCGGCAATGTTGGAAAGACGAATCAATGGGCGGCGCAGCTCCGTCTCCAATTCCGCCGTCACGTTTTTGCAAATGCCGGTGAATTCCGTCCGGTAAGTCGCATTGATTTGGCGCTGAAGTAGCAAGGCCGTCGCCGCAGATAGCACCATTCCAGTGAGCAAGACGGCCGTGGGTAGAAACGTGGCGAGCCGACCTGCCGGAATCTGATTCGCTTCGACGAACCGCGAAACAGGCCGGCGGCGGCGTTCACAGCGCAAACTACGAATCGCCGCCGCCGTCCCAACGACGCCGCAGGTCGACAGCAAGGCCGCGGCGGTATTGAATCCGCCGTGAAACAGCACGTAACCGCCCAGCGAGACAACGAGCAGTCCGACCGCGAGAGCGAGCACTGCTTTGCGACTAATTGGGGGTGAAGCGTGAGATTGTTGAGACACGTGATTCGTCTGCCTAATGGAAATCCCAACGGGAAATTGAGGGTGCGTATAATTTCCCCACCGCTCGCAAGTGGAGCGGCTTCTCTGCTCTTGCTTACCGGCATTGGAAGGCAGGGCCTAAAAACCCTAGCTTGTAGATAGTGAAGGCAAGAGCGGCTAGCCGCCGAGCAAGACCGCCGTCGAGAGTTGACCGGTGCTTGCCTATGCTCGAACCGCAGCGGTGCAAACCGCGCAATCGGCAGATTCGATAGCGAGTGCTCTTGCGGAAGCTGCGGCGGGAGCCTCCTTACGGCAATCAATTACCGATTGCAACCGGCGCTGCGAGGATAAGATATTGCCTGCCCGCCAAGACCGCGTATGCGTCACACTGGTCGATTTCGTACCATTCGATTGATTATGGAACAACAACACCGCAACAGTCGTCGTCGCTCTGCGACGCTTGCCGCCGGTCTCCTTCTGTTCTTGGCGGCGCTAGGCCCGAGCCCTGCACATGGCGCCGTCGAACTCGATGAAATGTTCACATTCAACGCCGTTCTTCAACAGGGCGGAGAAGTTCCTGTTTTCGGCACGGCCGACGACGGAGATCGCGTCATCGTTCGCTTTCAAGAACACGTCGTCGAAGGCGTCGTGAAGGACGGACGCTGGCGCGCCGTGTTGCCTTCGCTTACTCCCGGCGGACCCTACACGCTGGAAGTTACGGGCACCTCGTCGCACACGGTTCACAACTTGTTTGTAGGCGAAGTGTGGGTATGCGCCGGACAGTCAAATATGCAATGGAGCGTGTTTCGCTCGAAGAACTCGGGTGCGGCAATGATTGCGCCGGAAAATCGGCGTTTGCACTTCTACAACGTTGCGAGGGAGCCTGCCGACGAACCGAAGTATTCAAACTCTTCCACTTGGTCGGTCGGCTCGGCGGCGACGATTTCGAATTTCTCGGCGGTCGGCTATTACTTCGGACGCGAACTTGCCGCGGCGACCGAAGTTCCGATCGGACTCATCAACTGCTCGCATTACTTGTCGACCACGGAAGCTTGGGTCCAAAAGAAAACTCTTGAATCCAACCCCGCGCTGAAACCGATCGTCGACGACACGTTGCCGGGTCGCAAAGATCCGTTGGCGCCCGGCACGCTCTTCAACGGCATGGTCTCACCGATCGCTCAATACGCCGTACGCGGAGTGATTTGCTACGAAGGGGACAACGCCTCCAAAACGGCGGCATTCTATGACAAACTATTCGCCGCTCAGATCGCCGATTGGCGCCGAGCCTGGGGAAAGCCGGAGTTACCGTTTCTGTTCGTGCAGGTCGCCCCGGCTAAGCCGCCGGGGTCGCTAGCCAATGCCCCCAACTTAGCTCTCATTCGCGAGGCTCAGGCACGCGTCTGGGAAAACACTCCGAACACGGCGATGATCGTTTCCACAGATTACGGCGATGCTTATTCTATGCACCCTGCCGAGAAGGAACCGATCGGCAAGCGACTCGCTTTGGCTGCACGCGCGATCGCCTACGGTGAGTCCCTCCCCTACTCCGGTCCAGTATACAAGAGCCACGCGGTCATTAACGATCACATCGTCGTCGCTTTCGATCGAGCAGGCGACGGCTTAAAAAAAACCGGAGATAGACTGCTCGGCTTCACGCTTGCCGGCGACGACGGCCAATTCCAACCGGCAGAGGCGCTGATCGTCGGACCGGCGGTTCTTGTGAAATCCGAAAAGGTGCCGCAACCTCGTCATGTCCGCTACGCCTGGGCCGACTTCCCAGTCTGCAATCTCTATAACAGCTTCGACTTGCCGGCGGTTCCCTTTCGCACGGACGTTCCGAACGCCGCGTCTTCGCCGAGCGAGAAGTAGTTGTCGACTCTCACCGGTATGCGACGACGATGAGTGCTTCATCTTCAGGAACTGGAGCCGTCGCGGTCGGAGTCGGCGTTAACTTGACCTTGGCCGTCGTGAAAACCGCGGTCGGCTTGATCGGCGACTCCCAAGCGCTGGTCGCCGACGGAATCGAATCGACGACCGACATCGTCGGATCGCTGATCGTTTGGAGCGGTTTGCGCATCTCGGCCAAACCGGCCGACGACGTCCATCCGTACGGCCATGGGAAAGCGGAATCGCTTGCCGCAGCCTTAGCATCGCTCGCGCTCTTGGCGGCGGCCGCGTATATCGCCGTGGAAAGCATCCACCAGATTCGAGTTCCCCACGAGCCGCCGGCGTGGTTCACCCTGCCGGTGCTCATTGCGACGGTCGCCGTGAAGGAAGCCCTATTTCGCTTTGTGGGCAACACAAGTACGGAACTCGGTAGTACGGCCCTGCATGTGGACGCTTGGCATCATCGCTCCGACGCCCTCACGTCCTTGGCCGTGCTGATTGGCATCGTCGTCAGTTTGTTCGGCGGCTATGCCGCGGCCGACGATTGGGCTGCGCTCGCCGCCTGTCTTGTCATCGCCTACAACGGCGTTACGTTGTTTCGCTCCGCACTGTCCGAAATCATGGACGCGTCCGTCGATGACCCGACCCTCGACGCGATTCGACGCCATGCGGCGGAGGTGCCGGGAGTCGTTCAGATCGAGAAAATGCGAGTTCGGAAAAGCGGACTAGGGCTCTTCATGGACATCCACGTGCAGGTCGACGAGAACCTCAGCGTGCGGCAAGGGCACAACATCGGAGGTGCCGTCAAAGCACACCTTTTGGGCGGTTCATGGAAGATCGTCGACGTCGTCGTGCATATCGAGCCGCTTGAAATCCACGGCGGTTGAGTCCTGCAAAAAGCCGGCTTCGCATCAAGGTGAAAAGATGCATTCACTTCTGTTGATTTTTTAGTTCGGCCGGAACATAATTCCCTGTAGCTGCGTGCTTTGCAGCTCCCGCCCGCTGGCCAATACCCCACCCCGGCCGCCTGCCATCCGTTAGGGAGGATCCCGCATGAGCCGTTTCGCGCCCCCGGCTTATCATCGTTCGAGACTGTGCATTGGAATCGAACCATCGTTCCTGGTTCTCGCTGCCATCACAACGCTGATTGCCTCCGGTGCCGCGGCGAAGGCTCCGAGTCTTCCAGATTTGACGCCCGCAGCTACTTCGGGTTTAGGAACGCCCGTCGAGCTGTCAATCGCAGCCGCCGGTGCTCCGGGAAAGCCGGCCGCTCTTCGCGGCCAAGACGCCCAATCGCAACTGATCGTTACTGCGCAATTTAATGCGGGCGTTGAACGCGACGTCACACGAACGGTGAAATACTCGACGACGCCTGCCGGAATCGTCGGTATCGACGGCACCGGGCTCGTCGTCCCCTTGGCCGACGGTAAGACGAAGGTGACGGCGACCGACGCCTCGGGCAAGTCGGCCTCGATCGAACTCACGGTCGAAAACTACCGTAATGCCCCGCTCGTCAACTTTCCCAATCAGATCACTCCGCTGTTTACGAAATTTGGCTGCAACGGCGGCGGTTGCCACGGCAAATCGGGCGGTCAAAACGGGTTCAAACTGTCGCTGCTAGGTTTTGAACCTGCGGAAGACTACGAACACTTGGTCAAAGAAGGCCGCAGCCGGCGTCTCTCTCCGGGCGCCCCAGATACGAGCCTCTTACTTACAAAGGCGATCAATGCCGTGCCGCACGGGGGCGGCGCGCGCCTTGAAGCCGAGTCGCTCGAATACCGCTTGCTGCGCCGGTGGATCATGCAAGGCATGCCCTACGGCACGTCCGCCGATCCTATCGTCACGCGCATCGAGGTTTCTCCGGCGCAACGTACGATGACCGCCGGCGGCGAGCAACAGTTGCTCGTCACGGCCTATTACAACGACGGCAGTACTGCCGATGTGACGCGCATGGCTCAGTTCGATTCCAATTCGGCCGACATGGCCGAGGTTTCTCGAACCGGCTTGGTGAAAACGACCGATCTCGCGGGCGACGCCGCCGTCATGACGCGCTTTCAGGGGCTTGTCGCCGTCTTCCGCTCCACGGTTCCCATGGGAGCCAAGGTCGAATCGCTACCGCCCCCCGCCAATTTCATCGACGATCTCGTTTTCGCCAAACTCAAACGCTTGGGCATGCCTCCGTCGGCCGTGTGCGACGACGCGACGTTCGTCCGCCGCGCCACGCTCGACATTGCCGGACGGCTGCCCACGCTCGATGAAACAACGAAGTTCCTGGCCGACAAAGATCCGGCGAAGCGCGATCGTTTGATCGATCGACTCGTCGATAGCCCCGACTACGCGGATTACTTCGCCAACAAGTGGAGTGCGATTCTCCGCAATCGCCGCAAGACACCGACATATATGCGAGGTACTTACGGATTCCACGCCTGGATTCGCGAGAGCCTCTACGAAAACAAACCCTACGACGAATTCGTCCGCGGCGTCTTAGCCGCCGGCGGCGAAATGAGCGACAACCCGCCGGTCGCTTGGTATCGCGAGGTCAAAGAGATCGACCAACAAGTCGAAGACACGGCGCAATTGTTCCTTGGTTTGCGCATTCAATGCGCTCGCTGTCATCATCACCCATTTGAGGCCTGGAGCCAGCGTGACTACTACGGGTTCGCGGCGTTCTTTTCTCAAGTAGGGCGCAAGGCGGGAACTGCGGCCGACGAGGAGCGAGTATTCCACCGTCGCGGGACGGCGAGCGCGGTGAACCCCAAGACCGGCGAGAAGTTGTCGCCGACTCCGCTGGGCGGCGCCGCGCTCACTCTGGCCCCCGAACGCGACCCTCGGCAGTCGTTGGCCGATTGGATGGCCGATCCGTCAAATAAATTCTTCGCCCCGGCACTCGTTAATCGCTACTGGAAGCATTTCTTCAGTCGCGGCATTGTGGATCCGGAAGACGATCTGCGCGTGACCAACCCGGCGACAAATCCGGAATTGCTCGACGCGCTTTCGCAGCACTTCATCAAGTCGAAGTTCGACCTTAAAGACTTGGTACGTACGATCTGCAAAAGTCGCTCCTATCAATTGAGCGCGGAACCGAACGAGTTCAACGGCCGCGACAAGCAGAACTTCTCTCGCTACTACCCGAAGCGATTGAACGCCGAAGTGTTGCTCGACGCACTGGACGCTGTCGCCGCGAGTTCGACGAGTTTCGCCGGCTTGCCGGCTGGAACGCGTGCGGTGCAAATTCCTGATAACGGCGTGAACTCTTACTTCCTCACCGTTTTCGGCAAGCCGGAAGCGGCCAGCGCTTGCGAATGCGAACGTTCGACCGACGCCAGCCTCGCCCAGAGCCTGCACCTGCTGAATTCTCAAGAAATTCAAACGAAGCTTTCGTCGGCGACCTCGCGACCTGCGACCCTCGCGAAAGACGCCGGTCAGTCGCTGAAGGAAAAGATTCGCAATCTTTATCTCACGGCATTTTCCCGCGAACCTTCGGCGGAAGAGCTTGCCACGGCCGAGGCCTATATCGGCCGGGCCGACGACAAGCAAAAACAGCTCGCCTATGAGGACATTCTGTGGGCTTTACTGAATACCAAGGAATTCCTTTTCAACCATTGATCGCACGCACTTGCTTTCTCCGCTTGAATTCCCGCCCCGCCCTCCCGCCGGTCGCCGCTATGATTCGACCACTAACGCTTTCGTCGCTGCTTCTCGTGTTTGCGTCCTCCGCCGCGGCACAGTTGCCGGTCGTTGAACTCAAGACGCTCACGCCCTGCGGCGGCCAAGCGGGCACCGCCGTCGACGTGGCCGTTAATGCGACCGAAGCCGACGGAATCGATCGGCTGCTGTTTTCCCATCCGGGAATTCAGGCCAAGCAGGCGACGCGTCCCTCCATAGTCTTCGACGGGCAAAGCGAGCCGGTCGACAATCGCTTTGTCGTGACGATTGCCGCCGATGTGCCGCCGGGCCTTTATGATGTCCGCGCCGCAGGCGCGATGGGCGTCTCCAACCCGCTCACTTTTGCCGTCGACCGTTGGAAAGAATCGCTTGAACCCGCCGGCAACCAGTCATTCGACAAGGCCGCCCCCATCGACGTCGGTACGGTCGTCAACGGTTCCGTCGCGGCGAATACGGAAGACTGGTTTCGTTTTCGCGGACAGAAGGGAGCACGTGTTATCATCGACGTGTTCGGACAACGCATCGACTCGAAGATCGACGCGACGCTCGTCGTCTACGACGCCACGCGACGCGAGTTGGCCCGCAGCCGCGACGTGAATCGTCGCGACCCGCTCGTCGACCTCGTCATTCCGGCCGACGGCGATTACTTCATCAACTTGTACGATTTCACCTACGGCGGCGGCTCCGACTTTTTTTACCGCCTCGCTTTGCATCAGGGCTCATACGTCGATTTCGTGTATCCGCCGTTTGTACGCTTGGGCGCGAAGAACAAACTCGCCGTCTACGGCCGCAATCTTCCCGGGGGCAAACCGGCACCCGAAGCCGTTGTATTTGGTAGGCCGCTGGAACGCCTCGACGTTGAGATCGACGTCCCCGCCGACGTCCCCGCCGACGAATCCGCCGATCGACTCACGGCGCCCGGCTATTTCGATGCGGCCCAATCCTTCATCGACGGCCGCGAATACCGTTTAAAGACGTCGTCGGGGCCTTCCAATTCGGTCGTACTCAATTGTGTGTCGAACCCCGTCGTACTCGAACAAGAGCCCAACGACGGCTCCGACGCCAAGGGCGGCGAACAAAATCAACCAGTGACGGTGCCCTGCGAAATCGCCGGCCAATTCCTCCGCCGCGGCGACCTGGATTGCTTCGCGTTCGACGCTAAGAAAGGTGAAGCTGTCTCCATTGAAATCACCGCACAGCGACTCGGCCTGAAGACCGACCCGGTGCTGCTCCTGCAGCAGGCCAATAAATCGGCCGACGGCAAGACGGCATGGGGCGACCTCAAAGAAATCGACGACGAAGGTAAAGCGCCCCCCGGCGTCAAATTGAGTCTCAATTCGAACGACGCGTCGTACATCTTCACCGCACCCGCCGACGGTCGCTTCCGTGTCCTCGTTCGCGACCTCTACGGCGACACCCGCGGCGAAGCTCGCCTGATCTATCGCCTGAGCCTCCGAAAGCCGACTCCTGACTTTCGTCTCGCCGCGTATGCCTATCCTTTGGCCGGCTCGAAAGACAACAACGACGGTCGCAAATACGGCCCCGCCGGTTCTTTACTTCGCGCGGGCGAAACATCGATGCTGACCGTGCTTGCCGAGCGTCGCGACGGCTTCACCGGCCCGGTCTCTCTGCGCGTCGAAGGTTTGCCCGCCGGTGTCGTCGCTTCCTCGGCGGTCATTGCCGCCGGGCAAAACGCCGCGACGCTTTCCCTGACCGCCGCTGAAAGTGTCGCCGATTGGCAAGGGTCGATTCGCATCGTCGGCGAAGGCGAGGCGGATGCGCTCAAGTTGAAGCACGAAGCGCGTACCGTCGTATTCACCACGGCGGCTCCCACGAACAATCAATCGGCGGAAGGACGCGTGGCCCGCGACTATGCGTTGGCCGTCAACGGCGCGGAGAAGATGCCGCTGACAATTCAACTCGGCGACGGCAAGATTCCCGAAACGGCGCGCGGACAAAAACTTGAAGTTCCGATCAAGCTGGTGCGCCGCGCGGACTTTAAAGATGAAGTCTTATTGACTGCGGCCGGACTCCCCGCCGGCGTGAAAGCCGCAACGGTGAAAGTCGCCGGCAACGCACAAGAAGCGAAACTCACGCTTGAAACCGCGGCGAACGCTCCGCTTGGCGAATTCGGTTTCTATCTGGCGGCACAGGCGAAGCTCAACTACGTCCGCGACAAGCGCAGCGCCGAGTCCGCCGCGCAACGGAAGCAAGCGATTGAAAAAGTCGTCGCCGAACGGCGGACCGCCCTCGAAACTGAGAAGAAAGCGGCTGCGGCGGCCGACAAGGCAAAGAAGCCGGCCGCCGATAAAGCCGTGGCGGAGACCGCTGCGAAGCTCCAAGCGGCCGAAGCCGCGCTGAAGACGGCGCAAGCCTCCGCCGACGCGAAGCAAAAAGCGGTCGCACCACGTTCAATCGCCAACGTACCGCTTACATCGAACAATCTCGTCGTTCGTTTGGTCGAACCGCCGAAACCTGTCGATTCGAAAAAACCCGCCAAGTAACTTTCCGTCGCCTACTCGTCCGCCTCCCACCTGCACGCTCGCCGCTCGCCCCATTCGAGGATGCATCATGTTCCGTTCACTCTCCCTTGCGATACTTTCGTCGACCGCTGTGTGGTTCGCCGCCGCGCCCGCCGACGCCGCAGATAGCTCGCCGGAGCCGATCGATTTCGGCAAGCACGTCGCTCCCGTTCTCAAGAAGAACTGCACCGCGTGCCACAATGCTTCGAAAAAGGAAGGGAGCCTCATTCTCGAAACGCCCGCGACGATTTTGAAGGGGGGCGATTCCGGCGCCGCAGCAGTGGCCGGTAAAGGCGCAGAGAGCTTACTCGTCACGCGTGCCCTGGCGACCGAAGACGAGCAAATGCCGCCGCCCGATAACAAAGTCGGGGCCAAGCGACTGACGGCCAAGGAAATCGAGGTCATTAAGCTGTGGATCGATCAAGGTGCGAAAATAGGCGCCGCGGCCGCAGAGACGATTGTCTGGCAACCGCTGCCGTCGGGCGTTCAGCCGATCTTCGCCGTAGCACTCACGAACGACGGCCAGTTCGCCGCCTGCGGTCGCGCCAATCAGATATTCATCTACCATGTGCCGACCGGCCGCTCGCTCGGTCGGCTCACCGACCCGTCCTTGCTTAAATCCGGCCTCTACTCGAAGCCCGGCGTCGCCGATCTTGATCTGATACAGGCTCTCGCTTTTAGTCCCGACGGGACTCTCTTGGCTTCCGGCGGCTTCCGCACGATCAAGCTGTGGCGGCGCCCGCAGGCGACGATGGAGCCGCTTTTCGGGGGACCGCTCGCAGTCGCCCCGACCGCGCTGGCCGCCTCGCGCGACGGCAAAATCGTCGCCGCCGCGGTCGGCAACGAGGTCGGCATTTGGAACGTGGAGGATCGTAAACCCGGGGCAAAACTTATTGGGCATAAGGGAACGGTGAGGGCCGTCGCTTTCTCGGCGGACGGCGCTAAAATCGCCACCGCGTCAGCCGATAAGTCGCTCCGCATTTGGAACGCCGCCGACGGCAAGCAACTTGCTCAACTCGACGCTCCGGCGGAGTTCACGGCGGTCTCGTTTCTGGCCGACGCAACACAGCTTGCGGCGGGCGCGGTCGACGGCAAGATTCGTGTCGCCGCGTTCAAAGCGGGTGACGCGAAACTCGCCGCCGTTCGTGAATTCGCCGTTCCCGGCAAGCGTGTCACGTCGCTGGCCGTCGTGCCGTCGGCGCCGACGCAGATCGTCTCCGGTGATGAAGGGGGCAACGTCGTCGTTTGGAACGCGGCCGACGGTAAGCAGGTTCGCGCAATGACGAAGGCAGGCGCGGAAGTGACGTCGGTCGCGGTACGCCCCGACGGAAGCCGCATCGCCGCGACGAACGTCGACAAAGCGGTGAGGGTCTGGAACATGGCCGACGGCAAACCGGCGGGCGAAGCCCGGGGCGACGTACGAGTCGCTCGCGAAGTCGCGGCGCTGGATCGCTCGGTCGGCTTGGCAAAAGCGGCCGTCGCCGCCGACAAAGCGGCCGT
Organism: Planctomycetaceae bacterium; assembly: GCA_016793115.1. Taxonomy (GTDB): domain Bacteria; phylum Planctomycetota; class Planctomycetia; order Pirellulales; family PNKZ01; genus PNKZ01. Next base: position 54,844 of record JAEUIN010000207.1, on the reverse strand, counting down.
CGCCGAGGCGGAAAAGAACGCCAAAACCGAGGCCGACGGCGTGAAGAAGGCCGAGGAAGCCAAAGTCGCCGCCGACAAAACGTTGAAAGAGAAAACTGAAGCCGCCGCGAAAGCCGCCGGCGAGAAGCAAAAGGCCGAGACCGCCGCGAAAGGCAACGAAAAAGACAAAGCCAAGGCCGACGCGCTGACCAAGGCGACGAAAGCGGCGGAAGACGCCGAAAAAGCGAAGAGCGATGCGAATACTGCGGCGCAATCCGCCGGCCGCGCCGTAACTTCAGCGAAGGCGGCCGCCAAGAAATCGGCCGATGCGGTGCCCGCCGCCCAAGCCCAACTTAAGGCATCGGAGCAAAAGCAGAAGGATGTCGAAGCGCAACTCGTCGCGGCACAGAAGCGGGCCGGCGAGGCGCAAGCTCCGCTCCGCAGCGTCGCATTCTCCGCCGACGGCCTCTCGATCGCCGTCGGAGGCGACGACAAGCTCCTGTCGTTCTACTCGGCGGACAATTGCACACCGCTCGAAGCAGTGGGCGGTGCGGCGGCCCCGATCACCAATATCACATTTGTCGGCAATCGTATTGTCGCCGCCTCGGCCGATAAATCGATCGCCGTTCGCTCATTCGAGGGCGAATGGCAACTCGTTCGAACGATCGGCGACCCGGCGAGCCGCACGTTGGTCGATCGTGTGACTTCTCTGGACTTCAGCCCCGACGGCAAATTGCTCGCCTCCGGCGGCGGCGAACCGTCGCGCAGCGGCGAACTGAAACTTTGGAACGTCGCCGACGGTTCGCTCGCGCGCGAAATCGTTGACGCCCACAGCGACGTCGTCCTCGGCGTTCGCTTTTCTCCCGACGGCAAGCATCTCGCCTCCTGCGGAGCGGACAAGTTCCTCAAAGTCTTCAACGTCACCGACGGCAAATTCGTCCGCGGCTATGAAGGCCACACGCATCATGTGCTCGGCGCCGCCTGGTCGGCCGACGGCAAATCGCTCGCCAGCGCCGGAGCCGATTCCGTGCTGAAGCTTTGGGACGTCGGGACCGGCGAACAGAAGCGGACCGTCACCGGGTTCACGAAGGAAGTCACGTCGCTGGCGTTCGCGGGCGCCGGGCTCAGCGTCGTCGCCACGAGCGGCGACAAGTCGGTTCGCTTGGTCAACGGAGATAACGGCCAGACGACGAAGAACTACCCCGGAGCGACGGACTTCGTCTATTGCTCCGCCGTCACCGCCGACGGCAAGACCATCGTTGCCGGCGGCCACGACGGCGTGCTCCGCGTCTGGAACGCCGAGACCGCGGCGGAAATCCGTACGTTCGCGGTTCCTTCCGAAACCGCGACGCAACAAGCGGCGCGGTAACGGCGACTGCGAGCGAGTTTCTTTTTTCCGGCGAAACCTTCGCCGCCGGGCGGGGTTTGATTCGTCAGCTATGTTTGAATTGGGCCTTGGGCGGCGGACTCCCGACCTGGGCCGAAATCGCACCCGGAACGAGAGGATTTGTCATGTTAGTGCGTCTCACGCGTGCTTTGATCGCCGCATTGCTTTGTCTCTCTCTCGCGACGGCGGCTTCCGCCGCCGACGAGAAGAAGCCGCAAGGCGTGCCGGGTCGTGAAGCGATGATTAAGAAGTTCGACAAGAACGGCGACGGCAAGCTCGACCAGAGCGAAATGCAGGCCGCGCGTGCGGCGATGGGTGATCGCAAGCCCGGCACGCCCGGCCAATTCGGCGGCGGACCGGGCGGGGCCGGCGGTCGTCCGAGTCCCGAGATGATGAAAGAGATGCTGAAAAAATTCGACAAAAACGGCGACGGCAAACTCGACGACTCGGAAAAGAACGCGGCCCGCGAGCAGTTCATGAAGATGCGCGGCGGCAAGCCTGGGGACGGCGCGGGAAAGCCGGGCGAAGGGAAGTCGGGAGCCGGGAAACCGGGGGCAGGCAAGCCCGGAGCCGGCGATCAAGGCGCTCGCCGCGAAGCGTTCCTGAAGAAGTTCGACAAGAACGGCGACGGCAAACTCGACGACTCCGAAAAGGCGGCCGCGAAGGAAGCCTTCGAAAAGATGCGCGCGGGCGGCGATCCGGGTGCAGGCAAGAAGCCTGGCGCGAACAAGAATTAGCGGCTCGCGAGTAGTAAACTTTAAGCACACGAGAGTCGGACGACTCCCGTGTGTTTTTTTTGTCGGCCGCTATCGGCTTGACGCCGCCCCCGGCGAATAATCTAGCGTGAATTGGTGCTGGTTCACGTCGGCGACGTATTTGGTTCTCTCGACCAGCACGCTCTGTTCGACGTCGTACGTCAGGACGTGAACCCTATTCTCTTCCGGTCCGAATCGCATCAACCGCAATACGGGCTGCGATTGATAGTCGCTCAGCAGCGACGGAACCGGATTCCCCGCGTCGCCCACGCTCGTCAAACGGAGCGCCGTCACACGGCTCTGATCGCCGCAGCAAATAAGCTTCAGATTGGCGTGATTGCGAAACAGTTTTTCCCAAAGCTGTTCGCCGTTGTTGCCGCGTGCGCCGTTGATCTTCACCCAACGCATCCGCCCCTTCGGGTCGCGGATATAGCCCTCGGGCGATTGGGGATGCTCCACGATGCCCAAATCCATGTGGGTCGTGACAAGCACATGCTTCTCGGAATTCTTACGCATTACATCGTCCGCCCAAGCCAACACGTCGTCCGGCGCATTGCACTCGAGATGGATAACGAGGAATCGCCGTCCTCCCGCCGCGAACGTCTGCGCGCTGTTTACGTTATTCGTCGAAACGTTTTGATCGGCTCGGTCGTGCTCGTAACAGCCTAAATACCATGGATACTCTCGGAAGCTCGACGCCGGAAAATGCTGCTGAAACAGTCGAGCATCGCCCTTGCTCGTCATGTCGTGGTTCCCCACGGTCAACCCGAACGGCACGATGCCGCGAAGCTTGTCGAGCTGTTGCTTCGCAACGGCCCATTGGTCCACCGTATTTCGATCTACAATATCGCCCACATGGCTTACGAAGACGATGTTCTGATCGTCGCGATGCTTGAGAATCCACTCGACCTGCGCGGCTAGGTTTTCATTTGTCACTGGATCGGTGCTATCGGGAGTCGCCTTACAACCGCGCCCACGGTACGACTGCGTGTCGGGCACGACGACGACGGTGAACGCGCCGTTCGGCAGCGGCGGCAAAGTCTCCTTGCCGAAAACGACTGGCTCGGCTTCAGCTCCCGGAGCGAGCCGCACGCACAACGCCAAAAGAACGACGGCGAACCAACGCGGCGATATCATCCAACCTGCCTTCATACTGGAACCGAAACTCCGGCTGCGAACGATCAATTCCCGACGACTTCCGACAATGCTTCCACGGTGGAACCGCTCGGGGCATCGACATTGAGCAGCCGTGCCATGGTCGGCCCCAGGTGCGAGGGCGATACGGTTCGAAAATGCTTGCCCGGCTTCACGCCGCAGCCGATCCACAACAGCGGCACATGGGTGTCGTATTGCCAAGGACTGCCGTGCGTCGCGGTCGTATTACCGGCGATGTAGTACGGCTTCATGCAAAACAGCACGTCGCCGCTACGCCTCTGATTGAACGACAGCCGCGTTCGCACAAACAACTCGTCCGAGTTGCCGCCGGCGACGAGTTCATCACGAGTGTAGGCGCTGTAGATCGCGTCGTCCTTAAGCAGAGCGTCGCGGACCAGCCGCTGCGCCTTCGAGAAATTCTCCCCCGCCAATTCCGGCAGCGTGTCGTCGAGGTAGGCCATGTTGCTATCGAGATGGCGAATGTATTTCGTCTTTCCGGCGGGCGTGCCGAAGTGTTTGCCGAGCAGTTGCTCCAACGACTTCCGCAACGATTCAAAATGCTCGCTCGGCACGCGCCGCGCCGGCAACCGCATCATCACGGCATGCTCCGGCACCGGCGCGACGCCGTGATCGCTCGAGAGCGCCAGCGTCCATCGGCCGGCTCCCGCTTGCTCGTCCAAAAACGAGCAGAACTCACCGAGCATTCTGTCGGTGCGATACGTCATATCTTGCACCTCCAAGCTATACGGCCCGAAGGCGTGGCCGATATAGTCGTTACTCGAAAGGTTGATGCAGAGTAAGTCACAATCGTCGTCTTTGCCGAGTTGCTCTTCGGTCGCGACGAGCCGCGCCACGGCCAGCGTCATTTCGCTACCGAAAGGCGATGTCGTGAGCGCCTTTTCATAACTCTTCTCATCGGGCTTCGGCAACGTGCGAGGAAACGTCCGGCCGATTCCGGCGACATTCGTCTCGAACGGAGCGTTGTCCGAATAGTATTCGTCGTAGAACTTCTTATCGAGCAGCAGGGCCCACTCCTTGCCGCCGTAAATCTTCGCTTGCTCCGTTTCGTTGTAGGCGGTGAGATAGTCCGGCAATCGCTCGCGGTAGTAGGTGCTGGTGACCCACTTGCCCGAATTCGAATCGAGCCAATAAGCGGCGTCGGCCATGTGGCCCGCCATAAGAATCGACGCCCGATCCTTCAGTGCCACGCCAAGCACTTTGCTGCGGCCGTTCGAAGCCAGCTTCATTTGATCGCCGAGCGTACCGACCTCCAGATTCTTCGGCGACATCGTCTTCTCGCCCGCCGCGCCGACCAGCCGCACCGAGGGGTCGCTGACGCAATACAATGTCTTGCCGCTTGTACGATCGAACCAATCGTTGTCGATAATACCCGTCGTGCCGGGCGATGCCCCACTGCAGAGCGTACTATGCCCCGGTCCGGTAATTGTGAACGCGTGCGAGTGGTGACATTCGACAAACTCCGCACCGCGCTCGCGCACGGCGTTGAAAAAGCCGTCCGCCGCGAAGCCCTTGCGCATGCGCTCCAGGTATTCGGCCGGAAACTGATCGATGCTGACGACGACGATGAGTCGTGGCTTTACATCCTCGGCGCTCAATGCGTGCGACGATGCGATCAACGAAAACGCAAGCGCGACGATCAAGGTAGTCGTGATTCGGCGGGCTAGTATTGGCATGCTGAAACTCCGGCCAGGTGGGAACTGCTACTCTAGGCTGCCGCACTGAGAGTCGCAACCGCACGGCGTTTTCAATCGGAGCCTCTGAGGCTTGCACGTACCACCGCACCCGGTATGCTCCGTGCTTCGCAATGCCTACGGTGTGCCTAGTACAGCAACTCCGGACGACCACGTTCCCGGCTCGCGTATTAAATACAAAATGGCGCAATCTGATTCATCCGCATCAACGTTGCGTTGGTTTCAAGGCGTCAGCCGCTACCAGTGGCTCGTGCTCGTCATCGCGTGTGCCGGTTGGATCTTCGACGTCTACGAAGGTCAAGTGTTCAATACGACGCGCGAAGACTTGTTGAACGAACTCGTCGTCGCCGATTCCGCGGAGCAGAAACGCGAACTGAAGGCTTTCCTCGGCGATGTTTATCTCGGCGTGTTTCTCGCCGGCGGAATGGTAGGCGGGTTAGTCTTCGGCATTCTCGGCGATCGGTGGGGGCGCAAACCGACGATGATCGTCACCATTCTGATGTATTCGATCTTCAGCGGGCTCACATACTTCGCGAACGACTTGTGGACGGTCGGTATCCTTCGGTTCCTCGTGTCGATGGGCATCGGCGGAGAGTGGGCCGTCGCGGCGGCGATGGTCAGCGAGGTGTTTCCCAAGCATGCCCGCGCGCAAGCGGCGAGCATATTCCACGGCAGCAGTACGCTCGGCACCTGGATGGCTGGCATTGTGGCGATCGTTGTCGGTTCGCAATGGCGCTATGCCTACTTGATCGGCGTGCTCCCGGCGTTGCTCATTCTCTGGGTTCGCGCGAGCATTCATGAACCCGAAGCGGCGGAGCGTGCCGAAACCAATCGCAATGTGCGCAAGGGGAGCCTACGTGACCTCTTCGGCGACGTGCGTTGGCGCGGGCGTGCAATCGCAGGCGTCCTACTGGCCGCGGTCGGCTTAGCGACGTTCTGGGCGGTGACGATCGCCGGCCAAGACCTAGCCCGCATCGCGGCTGAGCGGACCGGCATGTCGCCCGACGCCGCGAAGCAGAGCGCAAAATTCGCTTACAGTATCGTGCAAGCCACCGGCGGCGGCCTCGGGCTCATCGCCTTCGGCCCTCTCGCCCAATGGCTCGGCCGCCGCCGCGCTTTCATCGTAGCCCATCTGGCCGGGTTGGCGATCGTGCCGATCACCTGCTACTTGCCGCAGACTTACCATCAACTCTTATTGCTGTTACCGTTCTACGGCGCTTTCACATTCGGCATGCACGCGGGCTATGCGGTTTACTTTCCTGAATTATTCCCGGTGCAACTCCGTGCGCTCGGTACGAGCGTTTGCTTCAACGGAGGACGCATCGTCTCGGCGGTGATGCTACCGCTGGCCGGCGCGGTCAAAGCGATCGACGGACTCTCGTTGCCGGGGGCGCTGTCGATCCTCTCAACTACGTATCTGCTCGGCCTTGTCGTGATCATGTTCCTTCCGGAAACCAAGAACCAGCCGCTTCCCGAGGCCTGACAAAATCCGCCATGAAACTCTTCATTGACACCGCCGACGTCGCCCAGATTCGCGAAGCCTCAAGCTGGGGCATCGTCGATGGGGTGACGACCAATCCGACGCACGTCGCCAAGACAGGCCGCAAGCCGGCCGAAGTCTATCGCGAGATATGCGACCTGGTCGACGGCCCGATCAGTCTCGAAACAATCTCTCTCAAGGCCGACGAAATTGTGGCCGAAGGACGCAAGCTCGCGGCGATCCATAAAAACGTCGTCGTCAAAGTTCCAATCGTCCGCGAAGGCTTGAAAGCCGTGAAGGTCTTCGCCGCGGAGGGCATCCGCACGAACGTCACGGTGACGTTTTCCCCGCTGCAGGCCATGTTGGCCGCGAAGTGCGGCGCGACGTACATTAGCCCGTTCGTCGGCCGGCTCGACGCCGTCGGCCATGACGGAATGGAAGTCGTCCGGCAGATTCGCGAAATCTACGACAACTACGACTTTGAAACCCAAATCCTCACGGCCGCCGTCCGGCATCCGCAGCATGTGCTTCAGGCGGCGCTCGCCGGAAGCGATTGCTGCACGATGGCCTACGAAGTCCTTGAGCAACTCTACAATCACCCGCTCACTGATCAGGGCGTGGAATTGTTCTTAAAGGACTGGTCGAAGGTGCCGAAAGACGCTTGAGCCGGTCACTTCGACGGACGCCGCGCGACGCCGGCCGCTAAATAAGTTTTACCACTCAAGAACAGCTATGTCGCTTCATCATCTCTCGAATCTCACGACCGATCGCCCAACGTTCGTCACGCATCTTGAGTGCGGGCTGAAGGGCGATCGCTATGAAGCCGACGTGCTTCACGGACTATCCAAGGCCGGCCGGCCGCTCTTGGTGAGATACGATCTGCCGGCGGTGGCTCGCGCCGTTTCTAAAGACGACATCAAACGGCGACCCGCCGATTTCTGGCGCTATCGGGAATTCCTGCCGATTCGCAGAACTCAGAACATTGTCAGCCTAGGAGAAGTGCTGACGCCTCTGATCGCTTGCGACCGGCTCAAAGCCGGCGGTGGCGAGATATTCGTCAAGGACGAAGGCCGCTTGCCGACCGGCTCGTTCAAGGCCCGCGGGCTCTGTGTGGCCGTGTCGATGGCGAAGGAACTCGGCGTGACGCGCGTCGCGATTCCCACGAACGGCAACGCCGGCGCGGCGCTCGCCGCCTACGGCAAACGAGCGGGCATGGAAGTCTTCGTCTTCTGCCCGGCCGACACACCGGAGGTGAACGTTCGCGAGATCGCCGCGCAAGGCGCGAAGGTGTGGCGCGTGAACGGCCTGATTAACGATTGCGGCCGCATTGTCGGACAAGGCAAAGAGGCGATGAACTGGTTCGATTTTTCAACTCTGAAAGAGCCCTACCGCATCGAGGGCAAGAAGACCATGGGCCTCGAACTCGCCGAGCAGTTCGATTGGTCGGTCCCAGACGTTATCCTATACCCCACCGGCGGCGGCACCGGACTGATCGGCATGTGGAAGGCGTTTCAAGAGTTGCAATCCATCGGCTGGCTTACCGGCAAGCTGCCGCGCATGGTCGCCGTGCAGGCGACGGGCTGCGCGCCGATCGTGAACGCGTACGAGGCCGGCAGCGAGTTCGCCGAATTGTTTCCCAACGCTCACACCGTGGCGTCGGGCATTCGCGTGCCGGTCGCCGTTGGTGACTTCCTCATGTTGCGAGCCGTGCGAGAGTCAAACGGCTTCGCCGTCGCCGTCGACGACGACAAAATCTTGGCGGCGCGCGACGAAGTTGCGCAGCGTGAAGGCTTTCTTATGTGTCCGGAAGGTGCCGCGACCTATGCGGCTTACAAGCAAGAGATCGCTTCGGGGCGTATCAAGCCGAGCGAGTCGTGCGTGCTGTTCAATTGCGCGAGCGGCCTAAAATACGAACTCCCGCCGGCGGACGCTACGCTGGATTGCACTAAGCCGATCGACTACACGGCGCTGGTAAATTCGTAGGGTGCGTCGAGCGCAGCGAGGCACACGCGGAATTGACTCTTAACCATGCCGAAAATCCTCATCAGTGAAAACGTCGCCGGCCCCGCGATCAACGCTCTGCGCGCCGCGCATGAGGTCGTGTACGACCCGCAATTGTGGAAGTCGCCCGAGTTGTTAAAAGCGGCCGTCGTCGATGCCGGCGCGCTCATCATCCGCAATCAAACGAAAGTCACCGGCGAACTGCTGGTCGCCGCGCCGCAGTTGAAGATTGTCGCGAGGGCCGGCGTCGGAGTCGACAATATCGACATCGCCGCGGCTACGGCCGCCGGAATCGTAGTAAGCTACACGCCCGCCGCGAACGCCGTTTCAGTCGCGGAACTGGCGATCGGGCTGATGCTCGCGTTGGCCCGCAACATTCCCGCCGCCGACGCCGACACGCGCGCCGGCGGTTGGAACCGTCAACGTTACATGGGCACCGAGCTCGCAGGCAAAACTCTCGGCGTCGTCGGCTTCGGCCGCATCGGCCAGATGACCGCCGAGCGAGCCCGCGCTTTCGAGATGAAGATCATCGCGGCCGACGCCTGGCTCAAGCCCGGCTCCCCTGCCTTGACCCGGCTTGGCGCAACGTTGCTGTCGCTCGAAGCGCTGCTCGCCGAGGCCGATGTCGTCACGCTCCATGTGCCGCTTACGCCGGAAACGAACGGTCTGATCAGCGCGCCGCAATTGGCGGTAATGAAACCATCGGCCGTGTTGATCAACACGGCCCGCGGCGAAGTCATCGACGAACCGGCGCTGCTTGCGGCGCTCGAGTCACGGCAGATCGCCGGCGCGGCGCTCGACGTTCGCCGCGTCGAGCCGCCGGGACCGAGTCCATTTGATCAAATGCCCAACGTCATTGTGCTGCCTCATCTCGGCGCGTTCACCTTTGAGGCTCAAGAACGCGTCGTAGAAGCCTTAAGCCGCGACGTCCTCCTAGTGCTCGCGGGCAATGCTGCGATCGAGTATTTTAATTTTCCGAAACCGCGCTAAGCATACAAGCGCGAGCCGGAAGCGCAAGCCACCGTAGTCCGACCGCGTCGCATATATCAAGGAACTGATTTTCATGTCGATCGAAGCCCGTCTCGCCGAAATGGGGCTTGCCCTCCCCGCCCCGCCGAAGCCGGTCGCCGCCTATATTCCGTGCGTGCGGACCGGCAACTTAGTCGTTATCAGCGGCCAACTCCCCTTTGCCGCCGGCAAGCTCCTGGCGACCGGAAAAGTTCCTTCCGCCGTCGACCTAGAGCAGGCCCAAGAATGCGCGAAGCAATGCGTGCTTAACGGCTTAGCGATTCTCAAAGCCGAGTTGGGCGACGATCTCTCGAAAGTCGCCAAGGTAGTTCGCATCGGCGTCTTCGTTCAATCGGAAAACGATTACTACGATCAGCCGCAAGTCGCCAACGGCGCGAGCCAATTGCTCGTCGACCTGCTGGGGCCCGCCGGACGACATGCGCGGGCCGCGGTCGGCGTCAACGCGCTGCCGCTCAACGCACCAGTCGAAGTGGAATTTACATTCGAAGTTGTCGGAGAGCTGATCTAATGCCCGAGGTCCAAAACTATGGAGCCGTCGGCGACGGCAAGACGGACTGCGCCGAAGCCCTGGAACACGCGCTGCGCGACGGCGAAGGCGTGCTCGACTTCCCCCGCGGCGATTACCTCCTTTCGCGCACCGTCGTCGTCGACCTCGACAAGACCGGCTTCACCGCCTTTGAAGGTCACGGCACGGCTCGCATCGTCATGGCCGGGCCCGGTCCGGCCTTAAAGTTCGTCGGCACGCATGTGAAAGGCTCCGCCGCCCCGGAGACGTTCGAGGCGAACGTCTGGCGCAATCAGCGGATGCCGATCGTCGACGGTCTTGAGTTCGTCGGCACGCACGCCGAGGCCGACGCCATCGAAGTCGAAGGGACGATGATGTTCACCGTCACGCGAACGCTCATCACGCGCTGCCGCCACGGCATTCGGTTGGTGAACCGTAATCGCAACATTCTCATCAGCGATTGCCATATCTATCACAACACGGGCATCGGCGTCTTCTACGACAACCTCTCGCTGCATCAGTCGAACATTGTCGGCTCACACATCAGCTACTGCGACGGCGGCGGCATCGTCTTCCGCGGCGGCGACGTACGCAACGTGCATATCGGCACCTGCGACATCGAATCGAACCACTCGCCGGACGGCGCACCGACGGCGAATGTCTTGATCGACTGCTCAGGCAGCACCAACGGCACGGCGGAAGTGGCAATTACCGGCTGCACCATTCAGCACAATTCCAAGAGTCCTGAATCTGCGAACATTCGGATTCTCGGCCGCGGCGATGAAGGCAAGGAAGGCCGCGCAACTTGGGGCCACGTGACGATCGCGGCCAATGTGTTCAGCGACGTGCGCACCAACATTCATCTCAAAGGCTGCCGCGACGTCGCCGTGACCGGCAACACGTTCTGGATGGGCTTCGACCACAGTCTGCTCGTGGAAGACTGCATCGCCGTCGTCGTCGCAGACAACGTGCTCGACCGTAATCCGGCCTATTCACATACCAACGCCGCCTCCGGCACCAATCGACTGATCATTCGCAATAGTCGCGATTGCACCATCACCGGCAACCACATTCAAGGCGTGCATCACGCCGAAGCCGGACTACTCGTCGAACGCTGCGATCGGATGCACATCGCGAATAACACGCTGCTCGACAACGACAACGTCGGCCTGCTGCTCCGTGATGTAAAACGAAGCCGCGTGGCCGGCAACTTCATCCGCGACGACCGCGACGGGGCGAAAAGCGAGGCGATGAAGGTGGTCGGCGGCTCGGACAACGAGATCGTCTAACCACGGCCGCTGCGCCTACTGGTGAGGGCGCGCCAGTTTCAAGCTGAAACGCGGCCCCGTTCCCAAGTGATTTGCCTTGTCGCGCGAGATCGTCGTACAATGCCGTACGGCCAATCGACGGAGCGCCAACCATGTCGCTTGTTCGGACAATCGCCTGCTCCCTCTTACTCGCCGCTATGAGCTTCGCTCAAGCACCCTCGTCGCCGATGGAGCTTCCACCCGGCATGCCCGCTCGCTTCGATCCGAGTAATCCGCTAGTCGTTCCCCCCGGCACGACGGTGCAGTTGCCGCAGTTCAACTTCTTTACTATCTCGACTACGGTCATGGTACCGGATTCGGGCGGTGCGTTTTCCGGCGGTGTCGACGGAGGTGCGAGTGGATCGCGAACGAACGGCATGCCCGGACTCGGCAAAACGGCCGGAGCGAGCAGCGTTTCGGCGGGCGGCGTGAGCGTCAGCGCACAGATTCACGATATGCGGGCCATGGACCGCGCGTTGCTAAGCGACTCGGTTGCGGAGCGCGAAGCGGCGGCCGGTCAACTCTGGGTTGCGCGAATGCAGCGAGCGAAGCAGAGCACCGCCGGGCGCCCATCGATGAGCGTTGCCGAAGCGCGCCGTCTTGCCCGTTAATCGCCGTTGGATGGATTAGGCAGCGCGGATCTACCCTCGCGGTCCGGCATCGAATACGATGACGGTCTTCCGCCCGCCCGCCGCTTCCCGCCTGGAATCGCAGCTATGCCGAACAGTGTCCTGCGCACGCTGTGCGTGTTGACGGCCGCTTTCCTCTCTCATGCCGTCGCGGCTGAAGAACCCGCCTTGCCGGCGAACCGCGCACATTCGTTGCCGGCGCTCGATCCCAAACCGGTGCCGCTGATGCAGGTCGAGCCGTCGCCGCACTTCGAAGCTCGTTTCGTGCGAGGTGATCGGGAACTGACACGTTATCACTTCAATCCGACGGATCGCCGGCCGTATCTTTATCCGCTCATCGGTCCCTCCGGTTTGTCGCTCTCGCGAATGGGACACCCGCATGATCCGATCGGCCATAGCCATCACAATTCGTTCTGGGTTTCGCACCACATCGTCAACGGCGTAAACTTCTGGGGCGACCGTGGTCCGAAACTCGGCAAGATCGTTCCTCAAGTCATCGAGCAATTCGGCGACACCGACGAAAGCGCGTGGCTGATCGCGGTCAACCATTGGATCGCCGACGACACGCAAGAACTATTGCTCATAGAGCGGCGCCGTGTGGAAGTTCGCCCGCTTCCGGGCGATGAATTTCTGACGGTAATCGATCTCGAATTCACCGTGAAAGGCAAACCGGCGACTTTTGAACAAACGCCGTTCGGCTTGGTCGCCGTACGCGTTCGCAAATCAATGACCGTCCACGACGGCAGCGGGCAGATTCGCAATTCCGAGGGTGGTTTCAATGAAAAGGGGCCGGCCGGCGATCGCGTCGGCGGCGCGTTTCGGTTGCCCGCCAAGTGGTGCGACTACTCCGGGCCGACGACGAGCAAATCGATCGAAGGCGTGACGCTGTTTGATCACCCGAACAACCCGAACTATCCGACCGTTTTTCACGTTCGCGACGACGGCTGGATGGGCGCCGCACTGACGTTCGACAAGTCGATTACCGTCGAGCCGGACAAAGAGCTGCGGCTTCGCTACGGCTTGTGGGTCCACAACGGCGCGCCGGACCATTCGGCGATCGACGCAAAATGGAACGCGTTCACGAAGCTAGATGTCCTGCCGACGCTCGAGACGGCGAAATCGCAGCCAAAGTAACCTTTGAATCATTGAGCGACGCGACTGAACGCGGTTCGCCGCTTCTTGCTATGCCTTCGTCGGTTTCAATCTCGCTTCACGATCCCATGCGATTATTGTCGTTTATTTGCGGCTTTATTCTCTGTGATGCCGCGTCGGCCGAAGATTGGCCCCGGTGGCGGGGCGTACGCGGGGACGGCACGTGGCACGCGCCGACGTTGCCCGAGAAGTGGCCGGAAGCCGGACTGAAGCAACTTTGGAAGCGGCAGATCGGCGGAGGCTACGCAGGCATCAGCGTCGCAGGTTCCTATGTGCTGACCATGGATCGGCAGAAGGAACCGCGCGAAGTCGAGCGAGTGCTTTGCTTCGACGCCGCCACCGGCCGCACGCACTGGACGCATGAGTACGAATGCAAGTACGGCGACTTGCCTTACGGCAGCGGCCCGCGCGCGGCTCCAACCATCGACGGCGACCGTGTCTATACGCTCGGCTCGCTGGGACATGTTTGCGCCTTCGCCCTTGAGACCGGCAAGCTCATCTGGTCGGTCAACACGATAGCGCGCGATAATGCCAAGCTCCCGGAATGGGGCTTCGCGGCCTCGCCGGTCGTTTGGAAAAACTCATTGATTATCCATGTCGCAGCTCAACCAGGCGGGTGCTTTCAAGCTCTCGACCTGACGACAGGCGAAGAACTCTGGCGCAGCGGCGACGATCCGGCCGGCTACGCCACGCCGGTCTTGATCGACGGCCCGGCCGGCGCGCAACTACTCTGCTGGACTCCCAAACACATTCTCGGCCTCGAGCCCGACTCCGGCCGCGTCGAATGGAAGATCCCCTACAACGTCACTTACGGAGTTTCGATTGCCACGCCTATTTACCGCGACCGACTAGTGTTCGTCGCCGGTTATTGGGAAGGCTCAAAGGCCATCAAGCTCGGTCCTAAGCGAACCGATGCCGCCCTTGCTTGGGAAGACAAAAAAGATTTGCGCGGACTTATGTCGCAGCCGCTCTACCGTGACGGACTCGTCTATCTCCTTGACAAGCAGTACGGCATCACTTGCTTTGACCTCGCGACCGGTAAGAAGCTTTGGGACGACGAGAATACACTCACGCCGCGAGGACGTAATCCGCACGCCTCGCTCGTTTGGCTTGGCGACTCCGATCGCGTCATCGCACTCAACGCCGAAGGGGAGCTTGTCTTGGCTCGTTTCACGCGCAACGGCTTTCACGAACAATCGCGCACCAAGATCATCGATTTCACATGGGCGCATCCGGCTTTCGCAGGCAACCACGTCTTCGCTCGCAGCGATACGGAAATTGTCTGCGTCGAATTGCCGACGGAATCAACATCGCGGTGATTTCGCTCATGCCTCGAATTGAAACGTCGCCCCGCCGCGATTCGGTGCGGCGAGCACGACGTCGTACCGCGGTGCGTCGGCCCAACGCTCGCACGACATGACAAACTCTTGGGCCGCTTCGGCCGTTGGATGGAGCGTGTAGAGCGTCGGTCCCCAAGACGATTGGCCGACGCCGGCAACCCCCGCCGAGCGAATTCGTGTCACTAAGGTTGCGAGTTGTTCTGTTGCATAAACGCCGGCTTGATGGCTTTTGAAGCAGCGTCCGGCCGCATGGCCGAATCGATAGAGCGCCTCGGCGAAGCCGGCGAAATCGCCGCTTCGTGCCGACGGAACCAAATCAAGCAGCGCAATACGGCATAATTCATCGGTCAAGGCCTGAGGCACCGACGGCAAGCCGGCGAACGCCGCCCGCTCCGAATCTCCCGAGAGCCCCTCTTGCGCTCGTGGCCGAACGAGCACGAATCGCCATGCCTGAGGCAGTTCCACTTGGGCGGCGAGGGGCGCGACGACGTCGTGCGACAACTTGCCCGCCTCGACGATGAGGCCACCGTGCAGGAAGCCGTAGAGCCCGACGGCCGAGCGCTTTGCACGTCCCGCGGCTCGCGCCAATTCCGCGGCCGCGAGCCGCGGCAAATGGTAAAAGTGCCGCAGTCCGGCCACGACCGTAAGCGCCGTTTGGGTGCCGGTTCCAAGACCGGTGTGGGCCGGCGGAGCAAACAAGACTTCGATTCGAACCGGCGACAGATCGCGTCCCCAATCCGCCGCTCGCACGGAGTCTACGGCCTGCCGAATACGCTCGATCGGGCCGCCGACATATTCCCAATGCGTGGAAGGCGCAATTCGTAGCACCAGCGCCGGCCGATCGATCATTGCGCCCGCTCCGCCGAACTGTCGCAATGTCGGCACGCCGAAAGAGAACATGCCGAAGTGCAAGCGGCTCGGCGCGCTCACGAGGAGGGCGGCGTTAGGCATGCCGAACCTCGGTTCGTTGCCCGGCCGCCGCCTGCGCGGTGCGAACATGATCTTCCAGAAAAGCGAAGGCCCGTTTCTCCGCGTCGCCGCCGGTCTTATCGACAAGGGGGCGAAGCGCATCGAACTGACGCTCGACGTCGGCGGGCAAAGTCAAGTGCAGACGCGTCACAATGATCGCCGCTTCGACGACTGCGTGCTTTCCGCGATTTAACCCGAAGAACGGTCGCAGTTCTCCCTTCGCCGTCGCCCGACAAACGATCATCGTCCGCTCGTCATGGTCGTCGAGCGACTCAACACGCAGCGCGAACCAGCGGCAAGCCCCAGCCAATATAAAACCGTCGACACCGGGCGTGTCGATCATCGCAGGCGTCGGTTCCAAACGTCCGATGGCGGCATGAGCCAGCATTTCGACGTCGTCGGTCACATGAAACACGCCGACGCCCGTCCGCTTGAGATTGCGATAAGTCGTAGATGTTTGAAAGGGCCGCAGTGCGAACGTCGTTAGGTCCGCATCGACGATCGGCCCCATCGGCGACACGTTGGCCGTGCCGTCGTCGTTCCGAGTCGTCATCAAGCCTTCGAGGATCATGCGTCAAAACGTAATCGGGAAGTCCGGCAAGTCCGGGTCGATGGTCGGAGGGGCGCGTTCCGAGTCGAGCGTCGGCAAATCCGCCGGCGGCTGCAGCCCCGCCAGCGTAAGAAAATTGGCAAGCAGTCGGTAGCCCCCTTCGGTCAGCACGGACTCCGGATGAAATTGGACGCCGAAAACCGGCTTTGCGACATGCTCCAAGGCCATCACGACGCCGTCGTCGCTCAGGGCCGTCGCGCGCAGGCTACTCGGCAGCGACCCGACTTCGGCACAAAGGGAGTGATAGCGGGCCACTCTCAAGGGCGACGGCAAGCCGGAAAACAAGCGAGCCCCGTCGTGGCGAATCTCCGCAGTTCGTCCATGAACTGGAACCGGCGAACGAACAACCTTTCCGCCGAGCGCTTCAGCGACAACTTGGTGCCCTAGGCAAATCCCCAAAATCGGTACTTCGTCGCGCAACATGCGGACTACTTCGAGCGAGCAACCAGCTTGGGCAGGCGCACTTGGTCCCGGCGACAAAATGATGGCGCACGGCTTGAGTCGACGAATTCCCGCGACGTCGACGGCATCGTTGCGCACGACGTGCGTATCGCTCCCGAGCCGGCGCACATAGCGGGCCAAGTTGTGCACAAAGCTGTCGTAGTTGTCGATAAGCAGGATCAAAGAACGGTTTTTCGATTCTTGTTTACAGTTTTAGGGGCGAAGGGCGCGAATCAATCCTTCGGCTTTGTGCCAAGTTTCTTCGTATTCCTTTTGTGGGTCGCTTTGGGCTGTGATGCCGCCGCCGACCGGGGCTTGCCACCACCCGCCGGCTGCGGTGATGGTACGAATCAAGATGCTCGAATCCATCGTGCCGTCGAATCCCAGATAAGCCAAGCTGCCGCAATACGGTCCGCGCGTCGTCGGCTCAAGCTCGGCGATAATTTCCATCGCGCGAATCTTGGGAGCACCGGTAATTGAACCGCCGGGGAAGGAGGCGGCCAACGCATCGATCGCAGTCAGCCCCGGCCGCAGTTTACCGCGCACCGCCGATACCAAATGCTGCACGAATTCATAACTCTCGACGGCGCAGAGTTGCGGCACGAAAACGCTGTCGTCGGTGCAGACGCGGGAAAGATCGTTGCGCAACAGGTCGACGATCATCACGTTCTCAGCTCGATCTTTTTCGCTTTCGTACAAATCGGCCGCCGAATACATGTCGACCTCAGGCAGCGACGTTCTCAATCGAGTCCCTTTGATTGGACGAGTTTCCACTTCGCCGTCGACAACGCTTAAAAATCGCTCCGGCGACGCCGAGGCAATCTGCATGTCGCCAAAATCGACGTACGCGGAGAAAGTGGCGGGGTTGCGCCGCCGCAGCCGAATATACAACTCGACGGCATCATCGACCGCCGGATAGAGTAGGCGCTGCGCCAAGTTCACCTGAAAGATGTCGCCGGCGTAGATGTAATCGATCGCACGCCGCACGGCCGCGAGGTAACCGGCTTTGTCGAAGTTGCTCGTGAGCTCCGGCATGCCGCGTACAGGGAATTGCGGAGCTAACGCGTCGGC
The DNA here is from genome assembly GCA_016793115.1 of Planctomycetaceae bacterium. Taxonomy (GTDB): domain Bacteria; phylum Planctomycetota; class Planctomycetia; order Pirellulales; family PNKZ01; genus PNKZ01. The sequence goes on along the minus strand of JAEUIN010000207.1, from coordinate 37,322 downwards.
CGCGATCGACGGCGACCGCGACGTTCGTACCTGCCGCGGTGAAGGAATCGGCGCGGCGAGCAAGCTGCGAAAGTGCCTCAATCTGGCTGCGGCTCGCTCGCGCCGGGCGCTCGGATCGAGTTCGGGAAAGCCCTGCGAAATGATCCAGGCGCGATTCGTTTCGTGATCCCAGGCGACGACGACGTCGTACAATCCAAAGGCAAGCGCCGGCGCACCAAATTCGTCAATCGTCGATGCGGGAAGTCGCTCCAACTGCCGCCCAAGATCGTAAGCGAGCATCGCGGCCGCACCGCCCTGGAACGGCGGCAGCCCGACGATTCGACTCGCCTCGAACTGCGCAATCGACATGCGCAGTCGCTCCAGGGCGCTCGGCGACTCCATCGACTCCATAACAAACTCGAACGGCTCCGCGGCTAAGAACGAAAAGCGACCGAGCATTCGATCGCGCCGGGCACTGTCGAAGAAAACGCAGTGTTCGCGCTCGGCGAACCGCAGAAACACCGCCTCCGCGTCGGGCGGCGGCGAGAGTTCCTGAACGAGCGGCACAAAATCGTCGGACGCCGTCGTCATTCGTCGCCCTCGTTCGCAGTCGGTAGAATCGTCGGCCTATTTTCATCCTTCGCAACCTCGCCTTTCGCCGCCGTTTCCCGTCGCCTCTTCCGCTCGCGATGACTTTCCTCCTCTTGCGTGAGCATTCCCCAGCGCAATGCCTGATCTTGGCGATAGTCTTTGCCAAGCGTCAGCGCCGTGAGCGCTTTCGCCATCTCAAAGCCCAAATAAAACGCGTGTCCGGCGTCGAGATTCTTCGGCTTATGTGCATGAATATCGTCGAACAATTCAAACGGATCGCGACCCCGCAAGTGCATGCCTGCGGCCAGCACGTGCAACTCGCCGTTTTCGACGAGAATACGATAATTGTCGTCCCGAATTTCCCGCCGCAGCCGCTCCAATCCTTCCTCGCCATATTCAAACAAGCGGGGATCGCGCAACATCACCAGCCGGTCGTCGACGCGCTTCGGCAAGTTTTTCGTCGCGACGGCGTAACGCGTCAGTTCGCGTGCCGCGGCGCACTCGCGCACTGAGGATCGCGCCCAATTAATGACTTGTGTGGTGAGCACGCTGCGAATCCCGAGTTCCTGACAGATGCCCAAAAGCAGCAAGTTGATCGGCCCGCTGTCGGCCGCCGTCAGTTCGGTCAGATTGCCGATTCCCATTAGAATTTCCGCGTCGGGGTAGCGGCCGCGTACGTCGAGGTAGCGTCCCAAGCTCTCGGCGAACCCGAACCCGATCGGCTCTAAGATCGGGTCGATCCGCAACGGCACGCCGCGGGCCGCCAGATAGTCGATCGTATCGTCTAAACCGGCGAGCGTTTTCGGGGCGTCGGGTACGACGATCACCTCGCAGCCCCAATCGGCGGCGAATTCGCGATTTTGCGAATTGACGCTCAACACCAATTCCGCACCGCCGGCGACGGCTGCGGCGATTTCGACGGGATTCATACTGTCGATCGACACGCGCAGCCCATCGCTGCGCAGCATGCGCACGACTTCGGCCACGCCGCTCCACGTCGTACCGGGATCGCAACCGACGTCGATCACATCGGCACCGTCGGCGGCCATCGCTCGCGCTTGCCGTAGAATCTCTTCGCGCGATTGGCGCGGCGCGTGATTGATTTCCGCGACGATTTCGATGTCGTGCTTGCCGTAGTCTTCGGTCGCCGCTGGTTTGCAACCGAAAAACGCCGGTAAGTCGCGCAGGTCTTTCGGTCCGCGCTCGACCGGCTTCCCGCATGCCCTGGTAATCGGCTCCAGTTCGCCGGCGCAATAGCCGGGCACGATCACGCGCGTGGCCTCAGCGATTTTGGCGACGCGCTTCGCGATCCACTCGGGCGACATCAGCGCGGCCACGGTAATGTGCAGCACATCGACCGAATAATCGAAGCCGACTTGTGCGGCCAGCGGATCCAGGATCTTGCGAAGAGAAAATTCGGCCAACCGACCGGTGATAAATTGAATATGCTCCCGCGACATATCGAGATCCCGAAGCTCACATTTTCGACGGCGTCGAATCGGCATCGCGGTGCGGATAGGCTTCGCCGTGTCGCAGCCCGCCGTTTACAGGCAGAATCTGTGCCGTGATAAAATCGGCTGCAGGCGAAGCCAGGAAACGTACCGCCCTGGCAATATCCTGCGGTGTTCCCCAGCGTTCACGCAACGATTCTCGGATAGCGCGTCGTTGCCAATAATCGGAGGCGTCGTCACCCCACTCCGTCTTGATCCAGCCGGGAGCTACACAATTAACCCGCACGTGCGGGGCCAACGAATGCGCAAGGCTGCGCGTGAATGCCATCACGGCCCCCTTCACGGCGGCGAACATCTCGCCGCTGTCGCCGGCCATGCCGGTCTCCGCCTGATCCCAGCCGATATTCACGATCGCCCCCGCGCGACGTTCGAACATCGCCCGACCGACGTCGCGCGACAGTCGCATAGTCGCCGCCACGTCAACGGCCCAAAGTGCTTGCAACTTTCGCTCAAAAGTCCATTGGGCCGCCGCCCCGGTCAGCACATCCACTCCGGCGTTATTCACCCAAACGTCGACCCCGCTTCGCCACTTCCAAGCGGTTTCCACAAGCTCGGCACAAGCTTGCGGATCGGCCAAGTCAGCCAGACAGACCTTCGCCGTGCCGCCGAGCTTGAGGATTGCCGCGGCCGTTTCATCGGCACCTCGGGCGTTGCCGCGGCCGTGAACCAAGACAGCGGCTCCGGCCGACGCCAGCTCCTGAGCAATGGCGCGACCAATGCCCCCCGACGAGCCGGTCACGACGACCGTGCGGCCGGCAAGTTCAAGTTGAGACGCTTCCGACATAAGAACCGTATAATTTCGCGGGGCGCGAGCGGCGAATAGCCGAATACTTGGTTGTAGTTGCCCGCCCGGCGAGCGGCAAGCGTCTATGCCTCTAGGCACGCCGCCGCCGCGACAAACACGCATCGAGTCGACCGACGGCGATATCTCGTCCCCGGATCTGCACCGCGATGGCTCAACTCTGGACACAACGAGTCGCCACTACGACGCTGGCCTTCCGCGGCTTCAACCTCACGAACCTCGGCAAGACTCCCCAGCTTCTCGCCCACCCGGCCTATGGTCCGATTGTCGAGCGCCATCTGAAACTTGCCGGTTCCGTATTCGCTGATGCGATGCACCGACCGCTCGATTTGGTCGAACGCGTGCGTGCAGGTCGCGAGAGCACGCTCGACACGTTCGCGGAAGACATCGCACTCATCATCGCCGTCGAAATGGCGCAGCTCGAACTGCTCGACCAGTTCTTCGGGCTCGATTATCGCGGCACAAAGTTTACCGTCGGCTATAGCCTCGGAGAGCTGACGGCGCTCGTCGCGGGTGGAACGTTCGTGGTCGAGCAAGTCCTCCCGCCGCTATTTCAATTGGCGGGCGACTGCGCCGATCTGGCCCGCGACGCATCGATGGGAATCTTATTCTCGCGCGGTCCGGAGCTCAATCTCGAAGCTGTGCATAGGCTTTGCATCGAGATCAATCAAGACGGCCGCGGCGTCATCGCCGTTTCTTCGTATCTCTCGCCGAATACTGTGCTATTGATCGGCCAGCGCGACACGCTCGCCCGCTTTAAGGATCGGATGCACTCCGCGCTGGGCACGCGAATCAACTTACGCAAGGCCGACGGCGCGTGGCCGCCGCTCCACACTCCTCTATTGTGGGAACGCAACGTCCCGTGTCGCGCCGGATTAGCCATGCACTCGATGGGCGGCGGTCTGCAAGCGCCGCTGCCCAACGTCTTCTCGCTCGTCACCGGCCGATTCAGTTATGACTCGTTCAATGCACGCGAAACGATCGTCGATTGGCTCCAGCGTCCACAGCGATTGTGGGACGGCGTCTGCGAAATCCTCGGCAGCGGCGCGGAGACGGTCGTCCACGTCGGCCCCGATCCCAACTTGATTCCCGCGACGTTCAAGAGACTCAGCGACAACGTTCGGGCACAAACCACGGGCCGCAGCTTCAATAGCTGGGGCAAGCAGGCGGTGTCGTTGATCGCACGGCGGGCCTGGCTCGCTCCGGTGCTCTCGACGCGCGTCGGGCTGATGCGCGCGCCTTTTATCGAGCACATCATTCTGGAAGACTGGCTGCTCGCGCAAGACGTGCGCTGAGCCGTTCGCCGTGCGCTACCGCTGCAGCATCTGCCGCGCGTCGTGGAGCGTCTCGGCTTCTTCAAAGGGCGCCTTCGCGCCTTTGTCGCTGTTCGCGATCAAGCGGCACACTTGAAACACCTCCCGAATCGAATCGCTCATGTGGCAGAGCACGATTCGCCCGCCGGAAAGCTGACGACGCACGCCGAGAAACGCCAAAAATCCAACGCTGCCGATGAACCGGACGCGGCTCAGGTCGAAAATGACGTCACGAGTCGTCGCCTGCTTCATCTCGGCGATCACTTCGTCGCGAAATGCGTAGGCGGTGTGCGAATCGCGAATTTCGCCCAACAACACCAGCACGGTGAGCACGCCGTCGTGTCGCTCGCACATCGCCAATTGGTTCGCTTGTTGGCTCATAAAAAGCGTCTTTGCAAAAAGTTTTGGTGCGTGATTCCACAACGCTCTGCGGCCCAGCCATAGGATTGCCGCACAGCGTACCGCAAGCGATGCCATAACCGCAATGCCGGCGGAAAAACCGACGTTGACCAGAAAAAACGGCATTCCTATAATCCCGCCCGCTTCGGGCCACTCCAGACTTCAAGCTCCGGTCAAAGCAGTCGCGACGAGCCTCCGTTCGTCGCCCCACTCCTCGACCGAGCGCTGCGAACTGGTAAGATTGCGGATGATCCGCAAGGCCCGGGGCGGGCCGACGCCGTGGGGGCGCAAGGTTGCGGGCGTAAGGGAGTTCGCCGTGGGTTTCGATTGGGCCGACGCTAAAGAGCGCGTGCGACAGGCGGTTGACATCGCCGAACTCGTCGGCGACTACGTGCAGTTGCGACGCGAGGGACGCGGCTACAAGGCCCTCTGCCCCTGGCACGACGACAGCCGCCCCAGCCTGCAAGTCAATCCGGAACGTCAATCGTTCAAGTGCTGGGTTTGTGACATCGGCGGCGACATCTTCACGTTTGTTATGAAGATGGAAGGGTGCGACTTCGGCGAAGCCCTGCAGCTGTTGGCGGATAAAGCCGGCATCAAGCTCGAGCCTCGCGGCGCTTCCGGTGACGTCAATGCGGCCGTTGAAAAGCGCGACATGCTCCAGGCCCTTGCCTGGGCCGAGCAGCGCTTTCACGCCTATCTGCTCAACGCCCCCGAGGCGGAACCGGCCCGCAAGTATCTCGCCGATCGCGGACTCACGCACGATACTATCGTTCGCTTCCATTGCGGCTACTCGCCCAACAGTTGGGACTGGCTGGTGCAGCAAGCGAGGCAAACGCAGTTTCCGCAAAAGATCCTCGCCCAGGCCGGCCTGATCGGCGAGCGCACGAACGGCCCGGGCTATTACGATCGCTTTCGCGGACGCGTGTTGTTCTCGATCCGCGATCCGCAAAGCCGGCCCGTGGGCTTCGGCGGCCGTGTGCTGCCCGGAATCTCCGACGACAGCCCGGCGAAATATGTCAACTCGCCCGAAACGCCGCTGTTTCAAAAGCATAACCTGCTGTACGGACTCGATGTCGCCAAGGAAGCGATTCAGAGAACGGGCACGGCGCTTGTCATGGAAGGCTATACCGACGTCGCCATCGCCCATCAATGTGGATTCAAGAACGCCGTCGCCGTGCTGGGCACGGCCCTTGGCGAGCGACACGTAAAATTGCTTAAGCGCTTCGCCGACAAAGTCGTGCTGACGCTCGACGGCGACGAAGCCGGTCAGAAGCGAACCGATGAGGTGCTCGGATTGTTCGTCGCGGAGAACGTCGATCTGCGAGTGCTCACGTTGCCCGACGAACTCGATCCGGCCGATTTTTTATTGGAACGCGGGGCGGAAGAGTTTGCGGCCCGCGTGGAGCGAGCACCGGACGCTTTGGAACACAAGTATCGCATGATGGCTGCCCGCTGCGGCGGCAACCCTTCGTTGCACGAGGCGAGCGCCATCGCCGACGCGATTCTCGACGTCTTGGCAAAGGCGGAATCTCAGCTCGACTCGTTTTCTACGGAACTCAGCATTCGTGCTAATGCCGCCGTCGCTCGCTTGCACATGCTCACGCGAATCCCTGAAGACAAACTGCGTAAATCGCTCGCCGATCGCAGGAAAAAGGCCGAATCGGCGCCGGTCCGCGATCTTCGCCTTCGGGGCGGCGGCGATCATGCAGAGCCTCCGAGCGACCAGTTCGTCGATCAGCCGGATTTGCCGCGATTTCGCCAAGCGGAAACTTGGCTGCTGGAAATTTTGATTCACCAACCGGAGCTACTCGCCGACGTTCAGGAGTCATTGACATGCGAGGATCTCCGGCGCGGCTTGCATCGCGAGATCTATTCCGCGGCTTGCGAACTCCACCACGACGGCGTACTCGCCGACTTCGATCGCCTAATGCTGCGACTGGAAGATGCGACGCTTAAGAAAGCGCTGATCGATCTCGACGAGAATCGGCGCGCTAAAAACCGTGCGGCGACGATCGAAGAGGTTCGCGAACTCGTGCGCGTCTTACACGAACGCTCGAATTCCGATCGGCCGGCGACGGAGCCCCCTGAAAATTCCGATTCGACTCGTTATCATGAGGAGCACCAAAACGATCCGCAACTCGCTCGGCTTCAGGCACTGCTGAAGCGTGAGCGGAACCGCCAAGGCATTTCCGTACCCACGGATGGGTAAGGATGTCGAACGGCGGCGGTCGCCGCAGGCCGGCCAAATCGGGAACTTGAACGGGCCGGTCGACGACGACCATAATTGTCTTGGAAACGAAGTTCGGCGGTAAGCGATCCGCAACTTTCACCGGTAGTGAAAGTTTTCGCTTCAACCCGGATTTTGTTTCGAAATCCACGCACGGGAGGGAAACCAAGTGGACCACGCAGACAACGACTTGCAGCAACTCATCGCGACCGGCAAGGCCCAAGGCTATCTCACCTACGATCAGGTGAACGATTACCTGCCGGATGAAGCGGTCAACCCCGACAAGCTCGACAATCTTTTGATTGCGCTTGAGGACATGGGGATCGAGCTCGTGACCGAGGCCCCCGCGCCGAAGGCCGACGCTCCCGCGACTGCGGCCGGCAAGCAGCAATTGCTCGACTTCGATGAAGACGAGCGCCCGGCGACGATGCCCCGTCCGACGAAGAAATCGGCCGCCGACACGCCGAAGTGGAGCGACGACCCGATTCGTCTCTATCTCGGCCAAATGGCGGAAATTCCGCTCCTCACGCGCGAGCAGGAAATCTCGCTGGCGAAGAAGATCGAAATCACCCGCAAGCGCTTCCGGCGCTCGCTGTTGAGCTGCTACTACGCGATGCACCACACGGTCGAAACTCTCAAAAAAGTGCACCAAGGCGCGCTGCCGTTCGATCGCACGATCAAGGTGTCGCTCACGGAGCAATTGACGAAAGAGCAGATTCTGCAGCGTATGCCGCACAACCTGGCGACGCTCGAACGGCTCATGAAGGAAAACCGCGGCGACTTCAAACGCTGCCTCAGCAAAGCGACCGCTCCGGAAGAGCGTCGCGCGCTGCGTCGCAAAATCTTCGCGCGCCGCCATAAGATGCTCGTCCTCGTCGAGGAATTGAGCTTGCGCACGCGCCGCGTCCAACCGATGATTCGTCAGCTTGATTCGATGCTCGTCCGCATGGAATCGCTCAAACTGAAGATCGGCAATTTGGAAGGCAACGCCGCGGCGAAAGACGATCGCGCCAACCTGCGCAAAGAACTGCGCGACCTGATGTGTTCGACGATGGAGAGCTCGCAAACGCTCCGCATCAAGCTCGAACGGATCAAGGTTCAATTTCGCGAATACGAAAACGCCAAGCGCCAACTTTCCGGCGGCAACTTGCGGTTGGTCGTCTCGATCGCCAAGAAGTATCGCAATCGCGGCTTGAGCTTTTTGGACTTGATCCAAGAAGGCAATACGGGGTTGATGCGGGCCGTCGATAAGTACGAATATCGCCGCGGTTACAAGTTCTCCACGTACGCCACGTGGTGGATTCGGCAGGCCATCACGCGGGCGATCGCCGATCAGGCCCGGACGATTAGGATTCCGGTCCACATGATCGACGTGCTCTCGAAGCTTCGCAACGTGGCCAAGAAATTGCAACAAGAACTCGGTCGCGAACCGACGACGGAGGAAACGGCGATCGCAGCCGAACTGAGCATTGAAGAAACGAAGCGGGTGATGAGCATCGGTCGGCAGCCGGTGAGCCTCGATCGCCCGATCGGCGAAAGCGAAGACGCGGCCTTCGGAGAGTTTATCCAAGACGACAACACCCAAAGCCCAATTACGAGCGCATCTCAAGTGATGCTCCGCGATAAGATCGAAGGCTTGCTCAAGACGTTGACATATCGCGAACGGGAAATCATTCGCCTTCGCTACGGCTTGGGCGACGGGTATACCTATACGCTCGAAGAAGTGGGCCGCATCTTCAAGGTGACGCGGGAACGCGTCCGCCAAATCGAGGCCAAGGCTGTTCGGAAGCTACAACACCCGGTGCGCAGCCAACAATTGGAAGGCTTCCTCACCGGTTTGGCCCTGACGTCGTAATCGGGGCCGCGGAGTTGAAAGCGCCGAGAAGCGAGTCTTCGCGACGAAGCGACTCGCAGTTTGTCTAAATTCGCGCCGCCGGTCGCAAGACCGGCGGCGTTTTTTTGTTATACTGGAAATAACCAATTACCGACGACGTTCTCCCGCCGCTGCGGAGCGAATAAGACCGTATGAACAATGCCGCCCTCTTGCGAGAACTCCATCGCATTCATATCCAGCTTTCCGACCTGCGCGAGCGGCTTGAGCGGGGGCCCAAGCAATTGAAGGCCCACGAACTGAATGTCGCGCGCTGCGACGCCGAGGTGAACCGCCTCAAGAACGACCAAAAGAACGCCAAAGTCGCGGTCGACCAAAAGCAACTCCAACTCAAGAGCAGCGAAGGCAAAATCATCGACTTGCGAGTGAAGCTCAATCAATCCAAGAGCAATCGCGAGTATCAAGCTTTGCGGGATCAGATCGCCGCCGACGAAATGTCGGGGAGCGTCCTCCAAGATGAAATCTTGGAAGGCATGGAGAAAGTCGAGACGATCAAGAAGCAGATCGGCGAAGCCGAGCAGACTTTGATCAAAGCCAAGGAAGAAATGTCCCGAGTTCAGCAGGCCATTCGGGATCAACAAGGCTTACTCGACGGCGACTACAAGCGACTCGAGGCGGAACTCTCGACTTCGGAAAAGAATTTGCCTGAGGATCTACGCGACACCTATGGGCGCATGGTCAGGTCTAAGGGAGCCGATGGAATGGCCCAGGTCGAAGGCGAACATTGCGGCGGTTGCTACCACACCATCACCGCGAACACGATGAATTCGCTGCTCATGGATAAAATCGTGCTTTGCCAAGTTTGCGGACGCTTGCTCTATCTGCCGGAAGATCGCGCCCCCGGCCAAAGCCGAGGCCGAAAGTAAGCGGCCTGCTTCACCCTCCGGTCGTAGCGTCGCCTTTACAGTTCGGTCCGTTCCGATCAAAATGGTTTCATGCGGCCTCGCCTATCGGACGAGGTCGTCTTTTTTTGCGTTTGCGGAGATTGTCATGGCCGAATACATCCCGATGAGTCGCTCGGGCTACGATAAACTCAAAGCCGAATTGCGACACCTCGAAGACGTCGAAATGCCCGCGGTTGCAAAGCGCATCGCGGAAGCGCGCGCCGAGGGGGATTTGAAGGAGAATGCCGAGTATCACGGCGCTCGCGAAAGCCAAGGCATGCTGCAGGCCAAGATCAACTTGTTGAATGACAAGCTCAGCCGCGCGCAGATCATCGACTTGTCGACGATGCCGAAAGACGAAGTGGCGTTTGGGGCCACGGTGGTCGTGAAAGACTTGGAGTTCGGCGATGAAGAGACATTTGTCCTTGTCGGCGCGGGCGATGAGAACTACGACGAAGGCAAGATCTTGATCACCAGCCCGTTGGCCCAAGGCCTGGTCGGTCAAAAGGTCGGGCAGAAAGTCGAGATTGACGTTCCTGCCGGAAAGATGCGTTTCAAAATTCTCGAAATTCGCTACGAAGAGTAAGGGGGGCGGCCCTTTAACTCGACTCGGTTAAACACGAAGCGATCCGCCGGTTCAGTTCTTCGACGGTAATACCCGACGCAACGAATCGTTTACGTGAATTGGTCGCCCCCGAGATCAAAGCGAGTTGATTCGTTCGCAATCCCAGTGCTTCACCTAGTACGGCCGCGATTGCTTCGTTGGCCCTTCCCTTCTCCGCGGCCTGAGTGACGGAAACTCTGAGGCAACCATCGTGCTCGCCGCGCACGGCGTTCTTTCGCGCACCCGGTTGAGCCTTCACACCGAAGGCAATTCCGGCCGCCGTAACGTCCAATTTAACGGCCATCGTTTAGCCCGCCGTCTCGTCGAGTCCTTCAAAAAGTGCCGATCCGATGCGAACCATCGTCGAACCTTCGGCGATCGCCGCTTCGAAATCCCCGCTCATCCCCATGGAAAGCTCGTTGAGAGCGAACCGGCCGGCCCACTCCCCTCGCAGTCGCTCGCTTAGTAGCCGCAGTTTCGCGAAGTCGCGCCGTGCGTCGTCTTTGTTCCCTTCCAAACCGGCCATGCACATCAGCCCGCGCACGTCGAGATAGCTCAGCGTCGCCAATTGGTCCGCCAACCTGGGCACCTCTTCGAGCCCAAAACCGTGCTTCGTTGCGTCGCCCGAGACATTCACCTCCAGCAACACCGGTACGCGCACAATTCCGGCCCGCCCCGCTTCGGCGTTCGCTTCTTGAAGCAATCGTAACGAATCGCCGGAATGTAATAGGTGAACGAGCGGCAACGTGCGACGCAACTTATTGCGCTGCATATGGCCGATCAAGTGCCAGCTAGTCTCCAGTGCGCTGAGTTCGGCCGCTTTGTCCCACAACTGCTGAGGACGCGATTCGCCGAGATCGCGGCAACCGGCGTCGACGAGCAGTCGAGTCGTCGCGACATCGACGTACTTCGTCACGGCGATCAGCCGTATTGCATTCGGCTCGCGTCCCGCCGCACGAGCCGCGGCGGCGACGCGCGACAATACGGCCGAGTAGTTGGCGGCGATGCGTCGTGAAACGTCTTGCGACGGCCGATCGTTAATCGCGCAGGTCTCCTAGTCGTCGATCTCGACGAGCGGTTCGCTTTCGCCGGATTTCGTGAATCTCGTCAGCAGAAAGTTAGTCTGCAGATTAATTCCCATAAACGTCCGGTTCGCCCGCTCCGTCAGAGAGCGATAGGCGAGCCAATGCTCGTTGCCGATCTGCAGGCGGATCGCGGCCGCTTTATCCGGCGCGACGATCTGCATGTCTTCGCCGACGGTCAACTGCCGCCAAGTGCATTCGCGGCCTGCGCGGCGCGAGTCGTAAACGAACATCAGCGGCAAATGCAGACCGTGCGCTTCGCCCGTGATCTGCGATAAGGCGACGCCGCCGGCGTCGACCTCCAACTCGCCGCCCCGCTTCTCGCTGCGCCACTCGGGCAGCGTCGGCGGAATAACCAACGCTTTCGCTTTGCCGTTCGTCAACAGGCCCTCCCGCATCTCCGCGGCGGGCCGCCATTGCACATCGCCGGCGACCGGCAGTCGCAGCTCGCACCGCACCTTTCCCCGCGTCGCGAGCAAAACCGTGTCGGCGACGAACAACAATCCGTCGCGGCGCGTCAGGATAAATTGCCGCTGCAAGCGGTGCGCGCCCAATGCGATTTCCAGTTCCAAATAGTCGACGTCGACGTTGGATTCCCAGCAAACCTCTTCCCAGGCCGTCGTCGGCCGTGCGGGCGCGCCGTCGACCTCGACAGCGATTCCCATCACGCCGCGGAGCAGTTCGCGTCCGCCGACACAAAACTCGATGCGAATCTCCGGTTGCGACCAATCGAGCGCCAACTCCGCGGCGCTGCGCGACCAATCGGTCCGCATCACGGTGCGCTGTCGCGCTTCGCTGTGATATGCGGCCGGAGGAACCGGTATCCCCTTTTTCTCCGTCGTCGGAATTCCATCGCGCGCGACGACGCGTCGCAGCAAAGCTTTCACCGCCGCCGATTGCTTCGTATCGCCGAGGGCGGCCACGGAAAGCGAATGCACGTTCGCCAATTGCACCGCGCCAGCCGTCAAGGCGTCGCCGGCCTCGCAGAAGAAGGGGAGTCCGTCGACGCGCGTGCCATGGGCGGCGGCTTGGAAAATCGCGACGACATCATCGGCGGCGGCCGGCTTCTTCGCGGCCGTCGACGTCGCCGCGTTCCGTTCCGCCGACTTTTCAGCAGCCGTCGGTTTCACTCGCCCCCGGCGGCTGCGGGGGGCGTCTTCGATGGATGTTGCCATGCGGAATCGGGCGACCTCGTGAAGAGTTGGCGGCTGCGACGACAATCCGATACGATGACTTCATGTGACCGATCGCTACGCCGCGACGCGAACGTCTGAATATACGCATCGCGCTCGACTCGGCCAAGGAGTGGTCAAAAGGAGAACTCGTATGGTGCGGAGTCGAGGATTTTCGGTTGCAGTCGGCCTCTTCATTGCTGCGTTGTTCAGCTTCCATGGCGTCGCGGTCGCACAGCCTATGCCCCAGCCGAATGCTCCTCTGCTCGCCGACGATGCGGAGCCCCCCATCCCCGGCCTGAAGCGCCTCGACCCCGACGCCAAAGTCTGGATTGATCCGCAAAAGAAGCAGATCGTCATGCGCGGCGAGGTCGTTTTGCGGCGCGGGCCGTTGGAACTGTTCGCCTGCCTCAAGCGAACCAAAGAGCACGAAGCGATCGTTTCCGTAGAGACAAAAGCCTATATCGTTCATGCCGGACTTTTGGCGATCGGCGCGGCGCCCGGGAATCCGGCCCGCTTCCAGCCGGAGTTCACGCCGGCGCGGGGCACCGAAATCGAGGTGCTCGTGGAATGGACCGACTCGGCCGGCAAGAAGCAACAGGTCGATGCTCGGCGTTGGATTCGCAACTCTAAGACGCAGAAGGAACTCGACATCCCTTGGGTTTTCGGCGGCAGCGGCTTCTGGGTCGACCCGCAGGACAACAAGAAGTACTACCAAGCGGAGGACGGCGACTTCATCTGCATCTCGAACTTTCCGAGCGCAATGCTCGACCTACCGGTGGAAAGCCCGGCGGCCAATGCGGCGCTGATGTTCGAAGCGAACACGGATTTGATCCCGCCCGAGAAGACGAAGGTCGTGATCTATCTCATTCCAAAAGCCGGCGCGGCGGCCCCGGAAAAGAAAGAACCGACCACGAAGTCGCAAGAAGGGTAGCGAGCGGCGGAGCCTGCCTCCCCACCGCTCGCCTGCAACCTGCTAAGGCCGTGCGATCCGGCAGTGCTCCAGCACCTTGTCGGGCGTCATCACGTAGCTCGCGTAGAACGGGCCGAACTCGGCGAAGCGGGCGCTGGCTTCGTCGAACCGCATTGTGTAGACGATCTCTTTGAGAAACTGCGGATTGCGGGCCCACAACGTAACGCCCCACTCCCAATCGTCGAGTCCCACGGCGACGGTGATCAACTGCGTCACCTTGCCTCCAAATTTCATTCCGCTGCGGCCGTGTTCAGCCATCAAGCGATGCCGCTCGTCGCCGTGCAGGAGGAACCAGTTCTCCGCCGTTTCGCGCTTCTTGTTCATCGGATAGAAGCAAGTGTTCGGCCACGCAGGCAAGTCCGGCGTCAGCCGCTGCGTGCGCATCATGGCCTCGCGTGATTCGTAAGCCTTGAGCTTTGCGGCGTAAGCCGGACCGTTGGGATCTTCTCCCTCTTCGACCAATCGCTTGCCGTACTGTGCGACGGTCGGCACATATTCGGAAACTTCCGTCAGCGACACGAACGAGTAAGTCGGCACGATCGCCGGCCCCAGCGGCGATGCGAGAAGCTTCTGATGGACGGAGTCGACCTTGAGCGGGCACGAATCAAGCACCATCGTGCTGAAATCGGCCCGATGCCCGGCGACGAGCGAAGTTTGCATCCGCGCCGGTTGCTCCGCCGCCGCAGGATCAAGCAATGCTTCGAATTGCTTTAGCCCTTCGGCCAGTTCCGCGGCCGTGAAGCCCTTGAGCGCCGCGCGATCAAAGCGGTAGTAAGAGTGCGTGCAGTGCCAACCTTCATCGGGCGAGAGCGAAACCGCGGTACTCGGCGCGGCGGCGCTGCCCGGCCGACCAGAAGCGCCGGCCGATGCGGAACCATGACTACCGACACCCGGAGGCGGACCGTACGACATAGCTTCAACCCTTCTTCAAACGATACGGAGCGTGAACGAACTCGACTGCGATCGCCGAGCGACCAAGTCGCGAACGGCCATCATACCAACGAGGCGCGGCGTCGGCGATGCGTTCCGACCGCTCGCGGCCGGGCGGCTAATCCACGTCGTACGTCTTCGACTTAGCGTGAAACGCGTTGGCCCGCAGCGACCATTGCCGCGGGCTAAAGTTCGAATCGACGAGCGATTGGACGGCTTCATCCGTCGGGCCGGGAAGGAGCTCGCAGCGATCGCGATCCGGCAGAAACGGCGAAGCGTGCGTAAGACCGTGGAGCTTGGCCGCAAAATAACGTCGGGCGTCGTCCTGAGGGCGCCGACCGGGCAAGAAGACCGGCCCCTCCCAGCCGGCGTCGCCGGTCGCGATCGGCCGTTCCCCGCCGTCCGTCGAATCGGCTGCGAAATGCAGGTCGAGAATGCATCGTCGACCGACGTCGACCGTCACCGCACCGGGAATCTCGGCAGCGACGTCGACACGTCCGTAGTTGTAAGGAGTCGAAAACAATGTGCGCTCGCAAAAGGCGAACAAGCGGTTTGAGTTATACGCCTGCAGGAGAAATGACCCGGTCTGCATTCGATCGTGAAGCACTCGCGAAACGAAGACCGAGATGCTGACTTCGCGGAACGAAACTCCCGCGAAGCGAAGCCGCGCGGCAATCAACAAAATTTGCGCACGCCCGTCGACCTCTGCGACTTCGAGCGATGTTCCCGCGAAGCGGCTGCGCCAATAAGGGGCGTCGGCACTTCCCAACAACGAGAGTTCGCCGACGCCTTCGATTTGCGCGGCCCAGCGAATCCTTTGGTCGGCCATAGTTGCAGATTCATCGATGTAACGGACTGGCGCCAAACGCGATTATGTACAACCGAGGACGACTTACGCGAAGCCGATCCGCAAACAGCCGCCTGGAAGAATTGTCTCGCGTCGTCGGCTCGATTAATTTAGTGGGCAAAAGTCGTCCCATCCACGAGCCAATCGGAACGAGGTCGCCATGTCGCTCTCTCGTCGTGAACTCCTGCAACGCGGCGCGGCCTACGCTCTTTCGACGGGTACCGCGGTTCCGACTCTTTTACCGGCCGCGGAACCGGCTACGACGCCTGCGATCGAACCCAAGCGGCAACCGAAGCCTGCGGCCAAGCCGAAAGTCGATCCCTATGCCGACGCGGTGTTTGCCGAGGGGGAGCCGCCGCAACCGGCCGACGATTCGTTTACCGTCGTCGTCATGCCCGACACGCAACACTACAGCGAGAAGTACCCGGCGAACTTCCACGCCCAAACGGAATGGATCGTCGCCAACAAGAAGAGATACAAAATCGCGGCGGCGTTGCAGTTGGGCGATCTGACCAACCACAACAACCCGGCCGAATGGGACGTTGCTCTGAAGGCGATGACGAAGCTCGACGGCCATGTCCCCTATTTCATCACGCTCGGCAACCACGACTATAGTGAGCGCGGCGGCTGTTCGGATCGAACGACGTTGTACAACGATTACTTTCCCATCGCCAAATTCCGCGAGCGTCCGAACTTCGGCGGCACCTACGACCGCGAACCGGAGCGGATGGAAAACAGCTACCAAACGTTCGCGGTCGGTGATCGCAAGTTCCTGGTGTTATCGCTGGAATTCGGTCCGCGCAACGACGTCGTTCGCTGGGCGAACGAGGTGACGGCGAGCCATGCCGACCACGAAGCGATTCTCATCACGCACGCCTACATGTATTACGACGAGACTCGCTACGACTGGGCGAAGTATGGGCCTCGACAGACCTGGAATCCCCACAATTACCGCGTTGCGAAGAACTCGGCGGACGACGTGAACGACGGAGAGCAGTTGTGGCAGAAACTCGTCGGCAAGCATGAGAACTTTATTCTCACGCTCAACGGCCACGTGATCGGCGACGGGCTCGGACGAACCGTGACGAAGACGGCCGCCGGACGCGATGTCCACCAAGTGCTCGTAAACTTCCAAATGAAGCCCAACGGCGGCGACGGCTGGCTGCGTCTTTTGGAATTCAAGGCTGACGGACTAACCGTCGCGGCTCGCGACTATTCACCCGTTCTGAATCGACAGAACATATCGAAACAGAATCGCTTCGAAATAAAGATGGCGAAGCCGACGGCGTAATCGGACGGCGGCGGGGGCGCGAACGTCAGCGCCCAGGAGTGACATATGGATTCGGCGACGTGGAGGGATAACCGGGAAGAGCCGGCTGCGCAACGGACGGCGGCGGGCTCATTGCCGGAGGCGGCGTCGTCGTTTGCGGCGGCGTCAGGAAAGCCGGAGGGGCGATGATTCCGGGCGTCGAGACGGGCTGCGGCCCGGTCGTCGCGGGGGCCGCGATCGCAGGTGTCGGGAGCGCCACGGCCGCGGCATTGGTGCGCCGCAACTCTTCGCCGCGCGAGAGAAGCGTCTCCGTCGGTACGATGTACTGCGGCTGGAGTTGATAGTTGAACTGCCGCTCGTCGCGAATTTCAAACGGCCAAACGTTCTCGGCGAAGAAGTCGAGACCAGGCCATTGATACCACGGCGCGTTCACCGGCTGCTTAACGATTTGCGTCTCATAGCCGTCTTTGACAAGGCGGATTGTTCGATCGCCGTAGTAGATGAAGTCGGTCGATACCGGCGTGCGGCCGATTTCCGTGTTGTCGACATAGACCTGCGCGCCCGGAACATTCGTTCTGACGGTCATTCGCCGCTGTACGCAGCCGACCGCCGACGTGCTCAATAGCAGGGCGACGGTCAGGATTTGGCGCAGGATCAAAACGCGAGTCAATCGCAACATTTCGGGCTCAACGGGAGAGTTGAGGTGCCGGGATGTGAGGTGAATCGACCTGGGCGGCACGTTCCGAGGTCGAGGAGGCGGCGGAGTATAGAAAGCGAGGACTTGGCCGGCTACATCGATTATGCCGCCGCCGCTACGCGGGCCGGTTCGCCGACAGGCCACGTTACGCAAAACTGGATGCTGTCAAACGTAGTTCCAACGGGCTATAATCGAGGAATCCGGAGCCTGACCCGCACATCGCCGGCACTGCAATTTCGGCATCACCCGCCGAGATCGTAGCACGGTCGCCGCTACGACTTTCGACGCGACAACATGCATAATCCAGTCGGTTATTGGCAGGCTTGCATCGAGCATGCGGAGCTCACCGACGTCGGCTTGCGACGCGCCAATAATCAAGACTCAAAAGCGAGCATGCTCGCCGGAAACGAAGTCGACTTCTTCCGTCGCGGCCATCTTTTCATGGTCGCCGACGGAATGGGCCGACATGCAGCCGGCGAATTGGCCAGTAAGATCTCGTGCGACACGGTTCCGCTTGAATACTTCAAGCAACCCGATGCACCGCCGCCGCTTGCTCTCAAGGCCGCACTGGAAGAGGGTAATCGGCGAATCTTCGAACGTGGCTCGCAGAATCCCGATTTCAAAGGGATGGGGACCACGACGAGCGTCTTGGTGCTGATGCCGCAAGGCGCGCTCTGCGGACACGTCGGCGACAGTCGCGTGTATCGCCTACGCGGCACGCGGCTGGAACAATTAACGTTTGACCACAGCGTGGTTTGGGAGATGCGGGCCGCCGCCAAGCAAACAGGCGCGGAAATCCCCGCTTTCATTCCGAAGAATTACATCACGCGGTCGCTCGGCCACGACGCAAACGTGCGCGTCGACCTGGAAGGTCCGTTTCCGCTGGCCGTGGGCGACACATTCCTGCTGTGCAGCGACGGCTTGAGCGGACAAGTCGAAGACGACGAGATCGGCGGCATCTTGGCGTCGATGCCGCCGGCCGAAGCCGCTCAGACGTTCATCGACCTAGCCAACTTGCGCGGCGGGCCGGACAACATTACGGTGCTGATCGCCAAGGTCGTCGATCTCACGGCCGTGCAGAACGCCAAACCGCCCAAGATGCCGCGCCGCCCGGCCGGCGAATTGGTTCATCCTGTTGTCTGGGCCGCGATGGGAACGACCGCGGTGCTCGGCGCGGCACTCACGGTCAGCGGCAAAGTCATTCCCGGCTTGGCGGCGGCGGCTTTAAGTTTGGTGCTTGGATTAGTGGCGTTTGCCAAGCTGATGACGAGCAGTTCCGGAATTTGGCGCTCTCGTCCGCTCGGGGGCGGACCGCACACGTCGCTCGTCTGCCAAGTCAACGATGCGTTCGCGGCGAAATTAGAATCGCTGGCGCAACAACTTCGCGATTCGGCGACGCAGCAGCAGTTCAATGTCAACACGAGTTCGTACGAGCGGGAATGCGATGCAGCCCGCAAGGCGAAAGCCGCCGGGCAATTCGGCGTCGCCGTACGTCATTTTGGACTGGCGATCAGCGGCCTAATGCGCGAACTCCGGAGACGACGCCCGGCCGCCAATGGGCCGGTGATCCTAGACGACGAATAGGAAAAGAGGGCGGAGCTTTCGATAACGAAAGTTAGCGCCGCATCCTAGAAAGATCCTCTTGTTCGGTGCCGTCGGACTGTTGCACGACAAGCGTCGGCGTCGGCCGGATAAACTTGACTAGTCGCTCCGCCTCGGAATGCGCGGCGAACCAAGCCAGTGCCGCGGCCGGACCGAGTTCTCGCTCGAGTTCGTCCGTCCAATTGAGGATTTCCAAGTCGTCGGTAATTGCCGCGAGCCGATACAGGGCCGTGTCGCAGTAGCGATACTTTGCGAGCGCCGGGTCACGACGAGTTCGCAGGTCCGTCAACAACGGCTTGAGAAACGGAATCCGGTTACGCGTATAGCGGTTCGTCACGCCGCGCACGAGCGCTTCATAGCGCGCGGACGGCGCCGGTGACGTCGTCTCGCTCGCGAGCGCCGCCGACAAGCGACTCTGCTGATCGGTCGAACCGTAGTCGGCGATGAGGCTCGCCGCGGAAGCGAGGCTCGCCTCGTCGGCGTTCTCCATATTCAAAGTGCGAAGCGCCAAGTTCGTCGCCGTTTCGGCCAGAGGATGGCTGGGGTCGTCAATCAATCGCTCCGCCAGCGGAAGCCGAAATGGATTGTCTTTCGACAGATAGCCGGCTAATGCGCTTTGGAGCGATTGATCTGCGCCGGCTTCTCGCAGCCGGCGAACAAACGCTTCGTAGTCGGAAGGCAGGGGCGAGAGAACGGCGCCGAATTGTTCCCGCAAAACGAGCCACTCCGAATCGCTCGGACGGGGCCTTGGCGCATACGTGCGCAAATTGTGCTCTTGCGCCGGAATCGCGCCGCCGAAGCGAAAGGAGTACATCTCCGCGAGTGCGCGCTCGATCGGCCATCGATCGTATTCCAAGCGGTAGAGCGCCGAAAGCGTGCCGGTGCGATGCCTGCCGCCCATGCAATGAATGACGATCGGATGATTGCGGGGATCATCGACAAGCCGAAAGAACTCTTCGAACTGCCAAGGCGTCGGCCAGGGCCACGACTGCTCGACACCCATGGGCCACTGCACGGGGTTTAAGCCGGCCGTGCGCGCATACTCGGATTCGATTCGGCCGTCGGCCGCCCCCGGATCGAACAAACCACGATGGAGCCGAAAGTCCATCAACTGCAAGCTGACTAGAGTCTTTACATTGTAAAGGCGGGCGAGGATCTCGATCCCTAGCTCGGTCGGCTGAGCCACGCGATAAAGCACGCCTGGCGCTACCGCCTGGAAGCGCTTGAGATGATAGCGATAGAAGCCGAGATAGCCTCCGATCGAAACGGCCAAGAATAGTAAAATCGCCGTAAAATAGCGTGCGAATTTCGGTCTGAAGTCATTTCGCTCAGAGGTGCTCGGAGGCGATGATTGCTTGCTTGCGGCGGGCATGTCGCAAACCGTAGCAGACGCCCCGGAAAGCGACAATTCCGTCTTTCTGGCGGACTGTCACACTAAGTCGACGGTACCGGATGTGTCTTGATCGATTTCGCAAAGGGCGGCTACACTCCCCTCACCGTCGGAACGGATTTCCGCACAAGGGTCGACTTCATTCTCCGAAGCGCGCGACAAGGAGGTCGCCGTTGCTTTCGAAATGGACAATTCGCAATAAGCTCTACTTCGTCTTCGCACTGTTGGCGTGCGTGGTGGGCTCGCTCGCGTGGAGTTCGATTCACGGGCTGTACGCCTATCGCTGTATGGTCCGCAGTCTGTATCGGCGGGTACCCGAACTGACGCTGGCCAACGACTTCGGACGCGTAGCGGGCGAATTACGAGTACTTTGGTATGCAGGCCGTCTTCCGGCGGGCAGCGACGCCGCCCTGCTCCAGCCCGTCGGACGCACCGCGGAAGAGAACCTACAAAGCGGGTTGCGCGCCAAGACTTCCGAAGCGCGCAAAGTATTTGAGCGCTACCAAAACCGGCTCACGGACACGGCTGCCTACGATTACGGCCTGCCTATCACCGACAGCCGGCAAGAGCAGGAAACGACGCTCGCCATAGTCGCAACGCTCAAGGAAATCGACCGACTTAATACGTCCGGAAAATGGTTCACGACTCGACTTGAGGCGGAGCGGCTCGATTTGGAGTTGAATCGGCTCCAATCATTGGCTCGCCGTCTGCCGACCTATTTACATGAAAACATCGAGGAGTCGGTCGAGGAGGCTCGCGGCCAATATCGCACTCTGATCATCGTCGGCTGGATTACGACGATCACGACCATCATTTCCACGGTCCTGTTGCTCGCCCTCTTTTATCGCTGGGTATTCCGACCGCTGCGCAAACTCATCTCCGGTTCACGGCGGATGGCGTCGGGCGAATTCGAATATCGGATTCGCATTCAAACTCATGACGAAATGTCGGAACTCGCGCGAAACATGAACGAAATGACGCGTAGTTTCTTGGAAATCAATAACGACCTCGACAAGCAAGTCGCCGAACGGACTCAGCAGGTTATTCGCGGCGAACAACTGGCGAGCGTAGGGTTTCTGGCGGCGGGCGTCGCTCATGAGATCAACAATCCGTTGGCCTCGATCGCGGTCTGCGCGGAGTCGCTGCAGAGTCGCGTGCGACCATTGCTCGCCGCCGACCAGCCTGATCACCAAATCATTGCGACCTATCTCGACGTGATCGAGAAAGAATCATTTCGCTGCAAAGAGATCACTGAAAAGTTGCTCGATTTCTCGCGTGTCGGCGACGCCCAGCGGGCCGCGGCCGACCTTTGTGAGATCGTGCAGGACGTGGTCGATGTCGTGCGCCACGTCGGAAAGTACCACAACAAACACATCCACGTCACGCCCGCGACGCCGATCTATGTCGTCGTCAACGCGCGGGAAATCAAGCAGGTCGTACTCAATTTGCTCACTAACGCGCTCGACAGTCTCGACGACGGCGGCAAAGTGACGCTGGCAGTCGCCGCGCGCCCGGGGGCGGCCGAATTGACCGTAGCCGACAACGGTTGCGGAATGTCCGATGAAGTTCGCGCTCACTTGTTCGAGCCCTTCTTCACTCGTCGCCGCGGCGGTCAAGGCACTGGCCTCGGGCTGTCGATCAGCTACCGCATCGTTGCAAATCACCAAGGAACATTGTCCGCCGAAAGCGAAGGACCCGGCAAAGGGTCGCGCTTTACGCTTCGGCTGCCGATCTCGTCCGCAGGTAAGGAGACCAGCCATCAGTCCAAAGCCGCTTAAGAAGCTCAAACTTCTGTACGCCGACGACGAAGCTCATCTGCAGCAACTCATGAGCCTGGAACTGCCGCGATTTGGGCATGAAGTCACGGTTTGTCCCGACGGTTTCACCGCCGTCGCCGCGTTGGAACGCAATAGCTACGACTGCCTCATCGTCGATCTCGACATGCCCGGCATGTCGGGCATTCAAGTCATCGAGCGCGCAAAACAACTCGATCCGGCCGTGGAAGCCGTCGTACTTACCGGCAAGTCGACGATGGATTCTGCAATCGCCGCGGTGAAGCTCGGCGCGTTCGACTACATGACTAAGCCGTTTAAGATGGCGGAACTCGATGCGCTATTGCAAAGAGTGGGCGAGCGGCGCGAATGGTTAAATAAGTATCGAGCCCTCAAGCGGAGGCTGGAACGCGTCGAAGGTAAGACGCAACTCATCGGCGATTCGGCCGCAATGCAGCAGGTGCGCAACGTCGTCAAGCGCGTTGCTCCGACCGAGTCGACGATCCTCATACTTGGGGAAACTGGAACCGGTAAGGAGCTCGTCGCTCGCTCGATTCACGAGCAAAGCCTACGGGCCGAAGCGCCGTTTGTGGCCGTCAACTGCGGAGCGTTGCCGGAGAATTTGATTGAAAGCGAACTCTTCGGCCATCGAAAGGGCGCGTTTACCGGCGCCGACGAACACCGACAAGGTCTGTTTGAAGTCGCAGACAAAGGAACTTTGTTTCTCGACGAGATCGGCGAACTGCCGAAGTCGATGCAAGCCAAGTTGCTGCGCGTTCTGGAGTGCGGCGAAGTTCGTCGAGTCGGCGACAACAGTTCGTTTACCGTCGACGTGCGAATCGTCTGCGCGACGCACCGCAATCTGGAAAAGATGGTCGCCGACGGGGACTTCCGCCAAGACTTGCTTTTTCGAATCAACACCTTCGAGGTATCGCTTCCCGCGTTGAGAGAACGCTCGGTCGATATACCCCAACTTGCCAAACATTTGCTGATGAAGCTTCGTCCGACCGCAAAGCCGGACGATTTACTGTTCGAGCCTGAGGCGATGAAGGCTTTACAAGCTCACTTGTGGCCCGGCAATGTTCGGGAACTGGCAAACGTCGTCGAACATGCGGCCATTCTGTGCGAGTCGGGCGCGATCGGCCTGGTGCATCTTCCGAGCCGTTTGGGCAAGGCCGCCGCTGCGGCTGCGCCGCCTCCAACCGTAGCAATTTCTTCCGCCGTCAAGGGGCCGCACTTCAGGTTGCCGACTTCGGCGCACACGCTCCGCGAAATTGAAATGGCGGCGATCCACGAAGCGCTCGAGCGTCATAACGGCAACAAACCCAAAGCAGCGGAAGAACTCGGCATCAGCTTGAAAACGCTCTACAACAAGCTCAACCAAGCCGGCGGTCTCGAGCAGGCCGGCTGATCGCAACTGCGAAGCGACCGCTTCAGCCTGCGTCAATCGATCAAACAAGCTTCTTCAGATCGAACCGCAGCTACGCAAGTAACGGCTTAACGACCTCGCCGTGTACGTCGGTCAGGCGAAAGTAACGTCCCTGGAATTTATATGTCAGCTTCGTGTGGTCGATGCCTAACAAGTGCAGGATCGTGGCCTGGAAATCATGGACGTGCACTTTATCGTCGACCGCGTTGAATCCGAATTCGTCGGACGCTCCATAGCTCAAGCCCGGCTTTGCGCCGCCGCCTGCCATCCACGCCGTAAAAGTGTAGGGATGATGATCGCGTCCCCATTGCTTCGTTTCTTCGATTTTGCCCTGCAGGAACGGAGTTCGCCCAAACTCGCCGCCCCAAATCACCAGCGTATCGTCGAGCAGCCCGCGCTGTTTGAGATCTTTCACTAATGCGGCGGACGGCGCATCGACGTCGGTGCATTGAATCTTCAACTGCGTATTCAAGTTGCGATGCTGATCCCAGCCGGCGTGCATGAGTTGCACAAATCGGACTCCACGCTCGGCAAGACGCCGCGCCAGCAGGCAGTTGTAAGCATAGGACCCCTGGCGATGAACGTCCGGGCCGTACATTTGGAGCACATGGGCCGGCTCATCGGAAAAGTCAGTCAACTCCGGCACGCTCATCTGCATCCGGTACGACATTTCATACTGAGAAATTCGCGTCGCAATCTCAGGGTCGCCGTATTCGCGCAGCTGAAGTTCATTGAGTTTCGCCAGGCCGTCGAGGATATCACGCCTAATCGTGCGACTCATCCCATCGGGGTTGGAAAGATAAAGCACGGGATCGCCGCTGCCGCGAAACTTCACTCCTTGATATTTCGTCGGTAGAAAACCGCTTCCCCAATAGAAGTCGTAAAAGATCTGGCCGCACGACGCCTCCTTGTCGCGCGAGGTCATCACGACGAACGCAGGCAAGTTCTGCGTGTCGTTACCCAAACCATAACTGAGCCACGACCCCATGCTGGGCCTGCCCGCCTGCTCACTTCCGGTGAGAAAAAAAGTGATCGCCGGCGCGTGATTCACGGCCGTTGTGTGAAGTGATTTGATAAAACAAAGGTCGTCGGCAATTTCCGCGACACGCGGCAAGAAATCGGAAACCCACGCGCCGCTTTTGCCGTGCTGCGCGAATTTAGTGATTGCGCTCAAACAGGGCCGTGCGGTTTGCGTGCCGGTCATCGTGCTGAATCGTCGCCCGCCCACGACGGAATCAGGAATCTGCGTGCCGTGCATCTTCTTGAGCATCGGCTTGTAGTCGAACAAATCGACGTGCGACGGCGCCCCGTTTTGGAATAGGTAGATAACTCGCTTCGCTTTCGAGGGAAAGTGCGGCAACTTCGCAAGTCCGCCTATTCGCGATACGCCGTCGTCGGCGTTGCGAGCGGCATCAGCCGCATTTGACGAGCGACCCAATAATGTTGCCAAAGCCGCGGTTCCAATACCTACGGCCGTTCGCCCGAAAAGATTTCGGCGCGTAAGATGCGCGTGCGTAGCTTCCAAGGGAGTCATCGTTAATGAACCGCTCTGTAAGGCTATTGCTTCGTCAGCGTCTCGTCTAAATTAAGAATCGCCGAACACACGGCCGTGTACGCGGCATGGACCACCGGATCGAGCGACTGATCGTTTTTCGACTCGCCGACCGTAAGGAGCTTTTTCGCCGCTTCGGAATCCGCCGAGTACTGCGATTGGAGTCGGCGAAGCGTCGCGTTTAAGACAAAGAGTTCTTCTTGCGTCGGCGCTCTCAACGTGGCGCGCCGAAATGCCCAGGCGAGCCTCTCGTCGGAGGTCGCGCCGCCTTGCTTCAGTGCGTGCTGTGCCAGCGAGCGCGCAGCCTCGACGTAGGTGGTGTCATTCAGCGTCGTCAAGGCATGCAGCGGCGTATTGGTTCGCAACGTCTTGATCGTACAGACCTGTCGAGGCGATACATCGAAGAACGTCGTCGGCCCGACGATCCGCCGCCAGAAAATATAGAGACTGCGGCGATAGAGCGCGTCGCCGTGATCTTGCACGTAAGTCTTCTTGCCGAAAGTCGCTTCTTCCCAGATCCCCTCAGGTTGATAAGGCTTGACGCTCGGCCCTCCTTGTTTCTCCACAAGTAAGCCCGCGATCGCCAACGCCTGATCGCGAATCATCCAAGAGGGCATCCGGAATCGAGGACCGCGGGCCAGCAAGCGATTGTCCGGATCACGATCCACAAGGGCCTTCGACACCTTCGACGACTGCCTGTAGGCGGCGCTGGTGACAATTAACCGATGAAGTCGCTTGACGTCCCAGCCGCTTTTCACGAAATCGACGGCCAACCAATCGAGCAATTCCGGATGCGACGGTCGCTCTCCCTGTACACCGAAATCCTCAACCGTCTTGACTAGCCCTGTTCCAAAAAATGCCTGCCAATATCGATTGACCGTCACGCGGGCCGTCAGCGGGTGGCGCGCGTCGACAAGCCAACGCGCGAGTCCCAGCCGATTATTCGGCGCGCCTCTCTCAGGGGACAGCAAACCTTCGGGAAGTTTCGCGGTTACCTTGTCAAGCGGCTTGTCGTATGCCCCTTTTTCGAGCATGAACGTCTCCCGCGGTTTCGAAAGATCGTCCATCACCATCACGCGCGGCAAGCGGGCTGCGACCCGATCGCGCTCGTCGACGGCCGTCTTATGCGCCGCGAGCAATTGGCCGTAGGCAGGCTCCCGATCCTTGAAATAAAGTACCATCTCGCGCAGCGCATCGGCTCCACGAGATTGAGCCGGCGTATTCAGTGCCGCAAGCACGTTTCCGGAGAGCTCGGCCGCTTTTGGAGAGGCTCCAGCCGGCGACTTACCGTCGCGGGGAAACAATCCGATTTCCACCTTGTTCACGGCTGCCGCAGCGTCGCGAACATTCTTATCGAGCAAGTCCTGAACCTTACGCTCGGACTCGGTGGCGAAGTCGATTACAGGTGGAATGCCCCCCGTTCGTCCGCCGCCGGCAGCCTTTCCTTCCTCAGAAGTGTTGTTGAAGAACGCGTAGAGTTCGTAATAGCCGCGTTGAGTGATCGGATCGAACTTGTGATCGTGACAGCGAGCACAGCCGACCGTTAGTCCTAGCCAGACCGTCCCCGTCGTATCCGTGCGGTCCATCACATTCTCGACGCGAGTCTCTTCAGGGATGCGTCCCCCTTCTCCGTTAAACATATGGTTACGGTTGAAGCCTGTGGCTAGCTTCTGCTCTTTCGTCGCTCCCGGGAGAAGGTCGCCGGCGAGTTGTTCAATCGTGAACTGGTCGTAGGGCATTCCGGAATTGATGGCGCGGACGACCCAATCGCGCCACGGCCACATCGTACGATCCGGATCACCCTGGTAGCCGTTGCTGTCCGCGTACCGTGCCGCGTCGAGCCAATCCCACGCCCAACGCTCACCGTAGCGCGGCGAAGCTATCAGCTTGTCGACGGCCCGCTCGTAGGCATCGGCCGAGTTGTCGAGCAAGAACTCGTCGACATCTTCCGGTGTGGGAGGTAAACCCGTCAGATCGAGCGATACACGTCGCAAAAGCGTCGACTTGTCCGTCTCAATCGAGGGGCGCAAACCCTCACGCTCCAATTGCGCAAGAAGGAATGAATCGATCGGCGTTCTTGGCCAAGCTTTTAGAGTCACTTCCGGAATTGGCGGCGATGCCGGAGTTTCAAAGGCCCAATGTTTTCCCCATACCGCCCCTTCGTCGATCCAGCGCCGAATCAACTCAATCTGGTCCGCCGAGACCCTTCGATTCGACGACTCCGGCGGCATCCGCTCCTCAGGATCGTTCGAAGTCAGTCGACGAAGAAGTTCACTAGCGGCGCTTTGGCCAGGCTTGAACGCACCGTGTGCAATCGCCGCATCTCGGTCGTCCAGCCGCAAATCGGCCGCTCTGTGCTTCGGGTCGGGACCGTGGCAATGAAAGCAATTGTCGCTAAGGATCGGCAGAATATCGCGGCTAAACCTGACAGGGTCGGCGGCACAGTGACGTTCCGGCCAAAGAATCGGCGCAAGCAGCGCCAAAATCAGCAGGGGAGAGCGATTCACGAAACGCTCCGAAGGCGGGGTGAAGACGGAGAGTCGCAGACGGAAGGTAGCGGTGAATCTCAGTATACACCGAAGGCAGGATGCCGCGGCAACTTAGCATTACTCCCGCGACATGCGACAATCACATCTTGCGCAGTCGATATCTGACGACCGCGATGAGCGGAGCTAACTCGCTATTGCGACTCTTCAGCACGCCGGTAGGTAAACGTCTGGCAGTCCGAGGCGGGTTCGAAGTCAACGGGTCGCGGACCATTGTTGTCGCGGATGCGCACCCGCAACTTGTCACCCTTAAAATCATAGATCGCATACAGAGGCGTCGACCCGCCGTCGCCCGAAAGCGTAATGTCGAGCAGCTTCGGTGTTTGTTGATCGTCGACGTAGTAGGTGCCGCCGATCTGTAGGATCGCACCACCGTCCTTCAAAACTTTGAACTCGAAGTTCTGATCTTCGAACTTGATCTGCACCGTGTGTGACTTGTCGGTGAACAGATCGTTTGGCCGATCATATTCCTCTAATACCCAGACCCCTTTGATGCGTTCGGCGTCCGGTTGGTCCGCCTTGGTCCCGACCTGTTCGGCGGCAATTCCCGGAGAGAGGCACGGAAGAATGATCCAGCACGCGAGAAACGCAATTACTCGACGCAACATTGCTGCACTCCTTCGAGCACGGAACCGACGACGCACTTTGATTGCATCGTAACGCGCCCACACGGAATCGCCAACTTGAGTCGCTTCACGACTACGGATTGCCTCCGGCATTCCGATAAGCTCTAAAATCCGCATGAAGACTGCACTTTTAAAATTCTTCGATGCCGTCAAACATCGCGGTGATTACCTTCGTCGTCACCGACGTTGGGAAGTGCTACTAGCGGCAGGTCTGTCGTTGGCGCTGGGCTTCACCTACCTTTTCGTGGAGCTAGCCGACGAGATTACCGCGGGCGAAACTCAACTTCTGGATGAGCGAATCCTCGTTTCTTTACGAAGACTCGACGATCCCGAAGTGCCCATCGGGCCGGCTTGGCTTCGCGGAACGATGCTCGACCTGACGGCGTTAGGCGGACCGGCAGTCCTGGGAATGATTACGATTGCGATCGTCGGCTTTTTCTTTTTGGAAGGTCAACGTCGCGTCGCGCTGCTCACCATCGCCACCGTGGGTGGAGGCGGTTTGGCTTCCGTCGCCCTAAAATGGATCTTTGCGCGGCCTCGGCCCGATGTCGTACCGCACCTCCGGGAAGTGTCCAGCGCGAGCTTTCCAAGCGGTCATGCGATGAGTTCCGCCGTCGTCTATCTGACCGTGGGGGTCATGTTCATGAAGACCGTGCGCGGGGGGTGGGCTAAATCGTATGTGCTGGCTTGGGGTATCCTGCTTACCTTGCTCGTCGGGTTGAGTCGCATCTACCTTGGCGTGCATTATCCGAGCGACGTCCTCGGCGGATGGCTAGCCGGGCTATGCTGGGCCTCCGGCTGTTGGGTCATCGGCCAATTTATACCGTCAAGGCCGATGCCGACCGCGGACGATCGCACGCGCGAGGAGACCAGACCCGGGTAAGCGCGTTGTGTCGTTTTAGCGAGCGCCTTCGTCGCCGAGTTCGGCCAACATGCGAACCGCACCATCGACAAGTCGCCCGGCGCATTCCACCGTTCGCCGTCGCCACTCGATCGACGAGGGACAGTAGAGTTCTTTGATCCGCCGCTTCACCGGGTGGGTGACCGGTGCGTCCGATGCGAAGCGATGCAATTGGTTCTCGCGCCGCATGCCGCAAAGCATCTGGTAGCCGGAATACGTTCCGAACTCGGCACAAGCATAGAGATAATTGCGATTCGGTCGCGCCGCGCACCACGCGCCGAAACCGCCGCGCGGTAGATAGGGCAGATGTTCGGCATCGAGAAGGTCGACTCCGACCGCGCCATAAGCTCGCTGCAATCGGCGTCGTTGAAGAGGACTCGGCAGGTAGTCGCAAAGAAGTTGGCACTCGCCCCAACGTCCCAATCCCGTGTGCAGATCGAGATGTGCGACGTCCGACGCGCCGCCGAGCCATTGGTCGAGATGCTCCGCAAAAATCGTCCGGCTCAATTGAGGTTCCGAGCCGCCGAAGAACAGTCCTTGCGGAAACTCGTGTTGCCCTTCCACGATGATGCGGCGCAGCCCGTCGAAACCGTGCCGCAGGACGGCCGGTGCCAACTTAAGCGGGAACAGTTCCCATCGACGGGGCGCGCCGCTGGGGTTCAGCAACGAGTCCAGCTGAGCATAAGCCGGGGGCGCCCCGAGGAAGTCCGCCGGATCGCGATGAAAATTGCGGTTGAGATCGACATTGTTTTCATTCGTGCGCCGCAGCCAAGCAAATCCGTAGGGATTGAATCCATGGATTAACACGACGCGAATGTTCGCCAAATCCGTGTCGACGAGACGCTCTCGCTCAAGCAGCGATAGCTGAACCGCCGAGCCCAAGAATCCTTCAACGCCGTGAACGCCTCCGCTCACGGCCAATGCCTGCTCGCCGGATGATCCGGGCGACACGGCTACGTCGATCGTCAATTCCTCGCCGGCAGGGCCCAGTTCGGCGATCGGATAGGCGCTGAGTTTCCAGCCGCGACGCGTCGCAGCCTCACGAAAACGCCGCCTTGCCGTAGCGTAGTCAGGCGAGAAGAAATCCGCCAAAGAAGTCTGAGACACTGAGTCGAAGAAATCGCCGATGCCGATGAAACGCGAAAGAATGCAAGTCGCAAACTAATCGCTTGCGAAATGCGAATGC
Source organism: Planctomycetaceae bacterium (assembly GCA_016793115.1). Taxonomy (GTDB): domain Bacteria; phylum Planctomycetota; class Planctomycetia; order Pirellulales; family PNKZ01; genus PNKZ01. The sequence goes on along the minus strand of JAEUIN010000207.1, from coordinate 7,143 downwards.
AGATTATCGTGTGTCGGCACGCCGCCGCACAGTGATCAACTTTCGATCAGGCCCACGGCTGCATCGCGGAAGCGTGCCGTAGATTTCCTTCAAGAGCTTACTGAATCGGTCCTCTCGCCGAGCGGGATAATGATTCGGAACTTGCCGGTTCGACGATCAGGATTCAACTCGGCGACTTCCCGCAATTCAAATCGCACGTGTTCCAGTTTCTTCGCACGCAGCACCTTATCGATTTTACGAGCCACCGCCGCGGCAACTTGCCGACGGTTTTCCGCAGCTAGGCCGTCTTCATAGACGGCTCGAAACTCAATCGCATCCACCGCCCTTTGCTCAACCTGCCAGGTCACGATTCCCGGCGCATAGAATGTTTCTACGAGTGCCGGGTGCAGCGACTCGCTTGATCCGTCGGGACGAATAAACTCCAGCGTCGCTTCCGAGCGGCCCACGACATTCTTCACGCGCTGAAACGGTAGCGGCGACTCCCCTTCGTCGGCCGGTTGAAGCACGTCGTCGAAGCGATACCGAATCAGCGGCATCGTCCAATTGAATAGGTTGGTCACGCAGGTGTGATCTTCATGTAACTCGAAGATCATCTCGTCTTCCATGAGATACATGGAATCATCGTCCGTGAGAGGCATTCCCATATGCAGGCACTCACACGTCGAGTAAACGTTCAGCACCCGCACGCCGAACACCGCTTCGATGAAGTGCCGATCTTCGGAACGAATCGTCTCGCTGCCGATGCCTACCTCGTCGGGCTTAATCTTAAGACGCCCGTCCCGCTGAGCCTGAGCTAAACGCTTGACCGTGGTCGCGTAGCCCGCCAGGGTGTCCGGGCGAAAGCGATTTAGATCGGCGACGATCTTCTCAAACGGATCGCCGACGTCGACGAGCGCGATATCGAAGAACAATCGATTCAATCCCGTCGTCCCGTTGAGCATCATGCTCACGCCGGCGAAGTGGCCCCGCGTCGCGCCGACGAAGGCGACGCGCCGGCGCAGCTTTCGCAACGGCGAAGTGCGCATAAACAGACTGCAGCCTTGAATCCATTCGTCGTGATCATAGACGTAAATCGCCGTCGTTCCGGATGATCCCGAGCTATGCACGACGTGATATCGCCCGTGCATCACATCACGAGGGTCGCTCGACCGACGCAAGAAATCGTCGACGGAGCGTCGATCGATGTTCGGCACGGTCACGATCTCGTCGAACCTCTCGACGACGTCCGCCTTGCGGAGCACCGGGAAGTCTTCAACGCGACACGACTCGACGTCGATCCGCCGCTCGCGCACGATTCTTGCATAGTACGGAGAACGGCTTGCGGCGTGCCGCACCAGCCGGCGAAACTTGCGCCGCTGCAACTCCAAGAGTTGCGGCCGCGTGAGTCCTGAGTTGCGGGCATGTTCCGCGAGAGCGCGGAACCACTTCATCCAGCTCGGCAACCACGCTCGGTCCATCGCTCAACCGCCGCAAGTAACACAGCCATCTTTTGCGAAAACGTAGAATGGTATACGTCGCAACGGAGCCGACCACTGAGCAATCTTCTATCGCCCTTGCGCGATAATCGCACATCGTCCCAACGACAGGATGGCTGCCCGCTACTTCTTCTCTTCCGGCCACGGAGTGAAACGCACAAACGACACTTCGCCGCTGTGCAACACTTCGAAGCGTAACGGTCGCCGATCCGGCGCGTCGAATCGCAAGGTCACGACTTCCGCGTCGTCCAGATCGCCGGCCTTCGGATCCTTCGGCTTATCGAACTTCGCCTTCTTTGCCGCCTCGCGTCGCTCGGCGTCCTTCTTACTCGCGGCTTCGTCTTCCTTCCAACCCAGCTTCGGCATTTCAGTGCGGTAAAACGCGAGCACCGCGCCGACGTCGGCAGGCGTCGCATACGTCAATTGCACCGGATCTTCTTCATACTCAACGGCACGCGCTTCGGTCATCACCGGCAACGGGTTCGGCAACACGCGCACGCCGGTCATCACCTGAGTCTCGCCGTCGATCGGGTAAGTCATCACGTCGACGCCGACGGCGCCTTTCAAGAACCGCGCTTCGTTGTTCGTGCCTCCCATTCCGGGCGGCAACCCTTTTATCGGCGGGCGACGAAACTCCTGCCAGCCTTGCTTCGCCAGTTCCTCGCTCATGAACTTGCGGATCTTTTCCCCGTCCGCCAAGGTGCGATAGATTACGCGCGAAGGCAACTCTTCGACCAGCTCCGCAACGGCGGTGCGAGGAAATCGACGCGCGTCGATATTGGCAAGATGAAATAGTCCGGCGTTCAAGTTTCCATCACCGCTCACGCCGATGCTGGCGTAGAGTCGCTGTCCGTTTTTGTTAAAGAAAAGCTGCGCGCCTTGAGGAAGGACTTGCCAGAGCTTCGGGTCGCTTTCCGGCTTCCAACCGAATTCGGCGAGCTTAGCTTTATGAAAGTCGATTGCCTGCGCGACGTCTCCCATCGGCAAGGTGAAATGCGAGCCCGCGGCATTCTGCTGAACGTACACGGCCTTTTCCATGACCGGAAACTTTCGCAGATCGACGACGCCGACGATCTCGCTCCATGTCGCCGGTTCCGGGTTCGGCCCGCTTTCGGTCACGGACGATCCCGCGTCGGGCCTCACATCGGCGGGAACATTCACGGCCGGGTCGCATCCCGCGGCGACGATGCAAAACAAACCCAAGACCATCGGTCGCACACAGTTCCAGTTGATGCTCATAGAAATCTTTGCCGTACCCAAAGAAAGAACTTCCGACGGTGAAGCCGGCACAAAACAGACCGATGCCGCGTCACCGCGACAAACCGAATCCTGTGACAAGTCTATCAATCCGGCGGACGGAAATAACGGCGGCAAATGCCCCACTTCGCATGTTTGTTTATTTGCCCCGACGAAGGAAAACGGCGTCGCCGGGAATTGCCGACAAACGCCTTTCCAGCGTGCGACGATTCGACCTTCGCCGGCGCAGTTACGTCGACTTCGAGTCGATCCGCTGCGCATCTATTCGGCCGATAGTTGCGCACCTCTATTGTCTTACTTAAATGTGCGCATCTACCGCTGGAATAGATGCGCACTCTGCGCGTCTTTGATCGACGCAAGTTAGGATTCATCGCAGATGCCTCGACGCCTCACTTGAATTTCCGCGCCATCTCGCACGGTAACACGGCCTGCGAGTCTCTGCGAGGAAACTTTTTGGCCGGCCTGAGGACGCTTCGCCGCATCACCAAAGGAGCCGACCACCGTCGATGACGACGACGGATCCGGTCATATAGCTGGAAGCGTCGCTCGCAAGGTAAAGGGCGAGCCCGGCGATTTCGCTCGGCTCGCCGAGACGGCCCATCGGCACCGTCGCTTCGATTTCGGTTTTCAACTCCGGCCGCTCGTGGAACCAGCGTCGATTCGCGTCGGTGAGAAACGTCCCCGGAGCGATCGCGTTCACCGTCACCCCGCGCGGTGCCCAGTCCGCGGCCACGGCTTTAGTGAACATTGCCAGCGCCGCTTTTGAAGTTTCGTACGATCGCCCGCGCATCGGCTTGCCGGCGACGAAGCCGGAGATCGACGCCACATTGATCACGCGGCCCCAACCACGCTCAAGCATCGGCGCGCCCAAGACCTTCGTGCAGACGAACGCCTGCGTTAAGTTCAACTCGACGATCCGCCGCCACTCTTCGAGCGGCATCTCTTCGGTGGCGAAGTTGATCCGCCGCCCGCCGACGTTGTTGATCGCGATGTCGATCGGGCCGAACGATTGGAGCGCCAGCGCGCACATTCGCGCGGCCTCGTCCCCGTCGGCCAAATCGGCCGCGAGCGAAAACGCCCTCCCGCCGCCGGCGGAGAGTTCTTCCACCGCATCGTCCAAGTGCCCTTCGTCGCGCCCCACGATCACGACTTCCGCTCCCGCCTCGCATAGCGCGCGAGCCATTTCCAGCCCCAGCCCGCGCGAGCCGCCGGTCACTAAGGCCCGTCGGCCATCCAAGCGGAATCGATCTAAAACGGGCATTTGCTTTGTTCCTCTTCGGTTGAGCACGGCCGAGAGCGGAGCTTTAAGAGATGTAATCTTCGGAGCCTGCCGGCATCATCGAATCGACTGCGTTTTGTCGGCAAGTTCCCCTCACGACTTCAGCGGTGACGGCCTGGCTTCGTTGTACTTTTTTCGCGGCGCGTACCGGTTGTAACGGGCCTAGCGATTCTCCTGCCCTGGATAACTCGTGAGATGTCGTTTGCGACGCCTCGGGTGGCCGCGCCTCTCGGACAAATCGACCATCGTCCAGTTCCAAAGTTCGGTTTGCATGTTCGGTACAACCGTCACGGTTTGTCTGCACAACCGTTAAATCAGTTATAGCCGGACCTTGATCGTCGTTACGCGGGGTCCACGCAACATAATTCTAACATTCTGCGAAATGTAGATTTTCGATTTCATCGTTTAGTCCCGCTGAACTCTCAAGACCCGATTACCCGCTACGACGCGAAGAAGCGCCGCGAAAGTGCTACTGCGCCTTGCCGGAAATCAACGCGCAACCCGCCGTTGTTCCAAAAGATCGAGTCGCCGACTCCAAGGATGAAACTCCCATGTCTCTTCGCTGGTTTCCTCGTACCTGCCGGCGGCTGCTGAGCGGCAAAGTCGCCCGAAGTCTGGCCTTCATCATGGCCGGTCTGTCCCCCATGGCCGCCGCGGCCCAACAACCGGAACCGCCGAGCCTGCTTGCCGCCGCCCGGGCGGAGACGTTGGATCGAACACAGCCGTTCGCGCAACCCGTCGCTGCACAGCAGGCGGGCTACAGTGCGGCCAATTACGCCGCAATGGAAGAGCGGCTCCGGTTGTTGGAGGAGCAATACGAAGATCAACAAATGCGGTTCGCCGCTCTCGCGGAAGAGAAACAAGACGCGAAGGCCGCAACCGCAAAGGGCACGATCGTCGGTAGCGACACAAAAATGGGGGGCAAGTGGAAGGAGGGCGCGGCGCTCGAGACGGAAGATAAAGCATTCAAAGTGAAGTGGCGCGGTCGAACGCAGTTCGACACCTCTGGGTGGAGCGATGCCTCCGGCTCCTACTTCCGCGGTCTCAGCGGCAATCAAGGCGACACCGCGGTCGACTTCCGCCGCCTGCGGCTCGGCACCGAAGGGACGATCTATGAGCAGTTCGACTTCGCCGTCGAATTGGACTTTATCAACTCGTTCAACACGAACGGCAGCACCAATCAGTTCGCGCCGAACAACAACATCAAGAACGCCTATGACCGGCAATTCTTCGGCGTACCGGCCCCGACCGACGTCTGGGTCGGTATGCACGACGTCCCGCTGTTCGGCAATTTTCGCGTCGGCAACGTCAAGCCTTGCAACGGCCTCGAGCATGCCAACAGCAGCCGCTTCCTCGACTTTATGGAACGCTCGCTGAACCAAGACGCCTTCGTCGGTCGCTTCAACAACGGTTTTCAGCCGGGCGTCGTGATGTGGAATTACAACGAAGACCAGACGATGACGTTTCATTCCTCGCTGTGCGCGAACAGCTACAACGTCTTCGCCTATGAGGCCGGCGGCTACGATGCCGCCCAACGTCTGACCTGGACGCCGGTTTACGACGAAGAATCGCACGGCCGCTACATGGTGCATGTCGGCTGCAGCGTCACCGAGCGGCAGTGCGTCGACGGGCAAGCGCGGATTCGGGCCCGGCCTTCGCTCCGCAACGGCATCTCGCAGTCGTGGTCGAGCGTCGCGGATACGACGATTTTCTTCTCCGACCAGGAGTACTTGGTCGTTCCGGAAATCGCCGTCCTTGCCGGCCCATGGCAATTCCAAGCCGAATACTTCGGTCAGTGGAACCAAAACGTGCACGTGAACACGAGCGCCGTCAATCTGGCTCAAGGCCCGAATCTCGGTACGGCCTACTTCCAAGGTTACTACGCGCAAGTCGGCTACTTTCTCACCGGCGAACATCGCGAATACGAACGGAAAACCGCGAGCTTCGGCCGGGTCGTGCCCTACGAGAACTTTCACTTCATTAAAAACGGCCGAGGGCGCGCGCTGCTCACCGGCGGCGCCTGGCAGCTTCTCTATCGCTACACGCTGCTCGATCTCAACGATCCGCGGCTGGCGAACGTCAACTCGTTTAGCGCAGGCGCCGTCAACGGCGTCGGCGGCGGCACCGTGTACGACCACACGATCGGCCTGAACCACTTCCTCAATCCGAACATGAAACTGCAATACAACTTCGTGATCTCCGACCGCGGTCCCAGCGCCGCATCGCCGGCGATCGGCGGGCAAACCCAGACCGGCGGCACTGCCTATGGGTTCGGCGCTCGCATCGCCTTGGACTTCTAACGCCGCAGCAGCGGCTCGCGTCGTCGACGTGGAACGGCGACGCGAGCGCCGCGGCGAGTTCGCAACGACTCCAATACCATCGCTGAAAGGAACGAAATATGACACGCATGATGCTGGCGGCCCTCGCGCTGCTCGCCGGTTGGGCGACCGCAGCCGACGCCGGTTGCTTCTGCCGGAGTTGCGGCGGCGGCAACTGCTCGAAAGTGTGCCGCCTCGTCCCCGACGTCACGAAAGTGACGACGTACGAGTATTGCTTGGTCTGCGAAGATTTTTGCTTGCACGGACACAGCAAGTGCGTCGGCTGCAAGAAAGTGTGCGACTGCCAAGGTTGCTGCAAGTGTGAAAAGGTGATGCAACCGACTTGCTGCGGCATCCGCACCAAGGCGAAGCTCATGAAGATCCCGGTGGTCGAAGAGAAGCACGGCTGGAAGTGCGTCGTCGTCAGTCGCTGCCGCGGCTGTAATCACTGCGCCGAGGCCCGCCCTGCCACCGCGACGGAAACACGGCTCGCCCTCGACGCAGCGCGACAACAAGGCTTGCTGCAAGTGTCGTACGAAGAGCCGATTCTTGTGGCGATTCCCGACGACGAACCCGCCGCCGAGCCGTCCCCGCCGGCCGCTCAAGAGGCGGCTCAACCCACGCCCGGGCAATCTCCTACCGCTTTTGGACGATTGTTCGGCGTACCGTAAACGCTTGCTCGGATTCCTGACGAACGCGGCCCGGCCCGATGAACACGCGGCGTTCGTCGGGCCGAGTCGTTTTTTCACCGCTCCCTGCGGCCTCCAATAACGTCGGGCGCCGGCCGGCACGTCGGCGTGTCGAGACGCGGCGG
>JAEUIN010000188.1 GCA_016793115.1 Planctomycetaceae bacterium | reverse complement strand
GGAACCGAAAACGGTTTCGGCGGAGGAAGACGACTCCGAACTACGCGACATGACGCGACGGTTTTGGGTCGCGAGCGTGCTCACGGCGCCGCTGTTTTTCCTGGCGATGCTACCGATGGTCGGCGTGCCTGTCGACCATCGTCTTGGCCACGTCGTCAACGTCTGGCTGCAATTTCTCTTGGCAACCCCGGTTGTTCTTTGGGCGGGGTGGCCGTTCTTTCAGCGTGGAGTGCAATCGCTGGTGACGCGTCACCTCAATATGTTCACATTGATCGCTCTGGGGACCGGCGCAGCGTACGTCTACAGCACCCTCGTCGCGTTCTTCCCGGATCTCGTTCCCGACGCCTTCAAGCAGCACGGTCGGGCCGAGCTGTATTTCGAGGCGGCGGCGGTCATCGTCACCTTGGTGCTGCTCGGCCAAGTCTTGGAACTGCGTGCTCGCCGACGCACCGGAAGTGCGATTCGCGCCCTATTGTCATTAGCTCCGCCGACGGCCGTCGTAGTCGAAGATCAAACCGAACTTGAAGTCCCTTTGGCAGACGTGCGCGCGGGCGATGTTCTGCGAGTCAAGCCGGGAACCAAGGTTCCGGTCGACGGCACGATTCGGGAAGGCGGTAGTACGCTTGACGAATCCATGCTGACCGGAGAGCCCATGCCGGTTGCAAAATCCGACGGCGACAAGGTGATCGGAGGGACGGTCAATCAAACGGGCTCGTTTCTGATGACGGCGGAAAAGGTCGGCAGTGATACGGTGTTGGCGCAAATCATCGACATGGTCGCCGTCGCTCAACGCAGCCGCGCTCCGATCCAGAAGCTCGCCGATCAGGTTGCCGCCGTGTTTGTACCGATCGTCGTGTTGGTCGCCGTGCTCACCTTCGCCGCTTGGGCCTACTTTCAGCCGGAACAACCGGCGCTGGCTTGGGCGCTGGTCAACGCCGTTTCCGTGCTGATCATCGCGTGCCCCTGTGCCTTAGGATTGGCGACACCGATGTCGATCATGGTCGGCATCGGCCGCGGCGCCGGCGAAGGCGTTTTGATCAAGAACGCCGAAGTCTTGGAAAAGTTCGAACCTGTCGACACCGTTGTCGTGGACAAGACCGGCACATTAACCGAAGGACGCCCAAAACTTACGCGTTGGTCCGCTGCAGGCACGATTTCGGACGACGACCTACTGCGTCTGGCTGCAACGATTGAGCAGCAAAGCGAGCACCCCATTGCTAAGGCCGTGGTCGAAGGCGCCCGCAAGCGTGGGATGACTCTCGGCGATGCGATGAACTTTCAATCTCTCACCGGCGGCGGTGTGTCGGCAGTCGTCGAAGGGAGACCAATCGTGATCGGAAACCGGGGGCTGCTAAGTGAACGAGGCGTAGAGATTCCCGCGACATTCATAGACGAGGCTGACACGCTCCGTGGTACCGGGGCAACCGTGTTCTTTGTCGGCGTAGATGGGAAGTTTTCCGGCCTGCTCGCCGTCGCCGATCCGATCAAGCAATCGACGCCGGAGGCCGTCCGTGCCCTGCACGAAGCGGGCATCAAAATCGTGATGCTTACCGGTGACGAGAAACGTACGGCGCGCTACGTGGCGGAGACGCTTGGTATCGACCGTTTCGAGGCCGGCGTAAAGCCGGCAGACAAAGCCCGGTATGTTCAGTCGCTCAGAGGTCAGGGTAACCACGTGGCGATGGCTGGAGACGGCATCAACGATGCCCCGGCGTTGGCGGAAGCCGACGTCGGCATTGCGATGGGCACCGGAACCGACGTCGCGATGGAAGCCGCGGACGTTGTATTGGTGAAAGGAGACTT
>JAEUIN010000184.1 GCA_016793115.1 Planctomycetaceae bacterium | reverse complement strand
TTGTTTCTCCGCGGCCGGCTGCACTGCACCGAAGTGAAGCTCGCCGGCCTGCTGAGCGACGCTTCGGCCCGCAAGTCGCTGGAACGCGTCGGCGTATTTGCGACGACGCCGACGGTGTTGAAAGAAGACGTTCCGCAAACTTCGCACAACGACGACCCGTCGCGCGCGGTCGAAGTGCAGTCGCTCGTTCGCTCGTGGAGCAAGCTCGGCGAACGAACGCCGGCCCTGCAAAAACTGGTCGCCTTGGTCGAGCGCGTCGCCGATCTCGAAGCGCCCGGCTCGAGCTTGAACGTCCGCGAAGGCCGCGCCGCGGCAGGCCGCCGCTGCCTCTCGGCCGCGCCGCTGGTCGAAATCAAGCGCGTCGTCGTCGAGCGGCTGCCGACCGCCTGGCGTTTGAGCGCCAACACCACGGTCGAACTGACGCACCTCTCCAGTCGCGCCGCGACGGCCGAGCATGCCCCCACCCTGATCTGCGAAGACCCGACGCACGCGGTCGCTTGCTCGATCGGCTTCCACTTCGACGGCGCGGAACGCAAACATGACTTGGCGCTGTCGATCGACGACGTCGCCGCCGATGAGCTGCTTTCCGGCACCGCGCTGCGCGGCGGCCTGGAAACGTCGTCCGCTCGGTTCACTTCGATCACCGGCTCCGGCTGGGCCACGCGCGATCAAATCGAACTGCAACTCAACGCGGCGGCGAAGAACCTGCTCGTCGCTTCGTCGGTCGGCACGGTCGCCGGCGTCGACGCCGAGCTGTGGCGGCAAGCGCTCGCTCACCTCGGCGAGTTCCGACTCGACGCCAAAGCCGCCGGCCGCTGGTCGCAGCTCACGCTGTCGCTGGTGCCGGCCGCCGCCGTCGAGCATCTGAAGCACCAATTGCGGGCCGCCGGCGCGCACGATCTCGTCAAAGCCGTCGACGCGCCGCGCTCGACGAAGCCGCTTGCCGCTCCGACGGCGGTCGCCGCCGCGCCGGCAGCTGCCGCGGCCGCGACGCCGCCGCTCGCCGTGAACGCTCCGCCCGCCGCCGATGCGGCCGCGAAGCTGCCCCCGGCGACGCCGAACACGCTGCCGGCCGCGACTCCGAAAAGCGACGTCGCCAAGAACGACGTAACGAAAAGCGACGACGTCAAAGGCCCGCTCGGTCCGCAGTCGGTCTATCCGATGACCGACACGCCGGGCTCGCCGCTCGTTGCGGCGCTGGCCGCCGCGGCCGCGACGCCCGTCGCTACGACGCCCAAGACCGACGCCGTCGCGGTCGCGAAGCCGATCGAGACGGCGGCTGCGCCGTCGACGACCACGCCGTCGGCCGCCGCGCCGGCGAACGCGACCGCTGCGACCGCGACGACGCCGGCCGCGGCCACGCCCGCTCCGACGATGAAAGATCTCGCCGCGCAGCTCGCCGTCGCTTCGGCGACCGCGATGAACGGCGCGAGCGCCAAGCCGGCCGCTCCGCAAGCGGAGACGACGAAAGCCGACGCCGGGCCGACCGACGTCGCCAAGTCGGGCGGCGACTCGACGAACAAGCCGGCGAACAAGACGGGCGACGCGACGACGACCGTCGCCGCTCAAGCAACCGCCGCGGCCACGCGTCCGGAACTGCCGCGGAGCGCCGCACGCTCGCGACCGGCGATCGGCGTCGCCAGCGACAGCGATCTCGTGCAATCCGACGTCGAAGTCGCGGCCAAGCCCGCCGCCGTGGCCTCGACGATTCCCTCGCGATTGCCGGTCGACGAACTGCGTCAGCCGCTCAGCGTGCTCAACCCGAGCGCCCGACCCGGCCCGGTGAATCTCTCGGTCGGGTACACGGAAGACCGCGGCCCCGACTATGCCGATTTCGCCGCGCCCGAGGCTCGCGCTCTCACGCCGCGGTCGCCGCGCGCTTCCGCCGCCGACGTCGAGCGTCCGCAAGCGCACGCTTTGCCGCCTTATCGGCCGATGCCGCGTTCGGAACTCCCGAAGACGACTCCGAGCGACAAGGTCGAGGAACGTGAACCGGTGGAACTGGCGGAGAATCCGGAGACGACGCCGACGACGAAACGCCGCGGCTTCGCGCTGCCGGATCGTCCCGGCAACCCGGCGACGACTTCTAAATCGCCGGCGACGAAATCGGCCGGCGGCAAAACCGGCGGCGGCGTATTCGGCAAGCTCGGCCTCTTCGGCGGCGGCGGCGGCGCGGACAAGGCTCCGCAGGAACTTCCGCTCGAGTCGTCGCAGCCGATCATCATTGAGGAAGAGCCGGCCGCACCGGCGCCGAGCAAGAAGATGTTCCCCAAGATTCGCGCCTTCTTCTTCCCCGACGACGAAGCGGAGTTCGAAGCGGAAGCGTCGGCTCAATACGAAGCGTCGCCCGACGTCGATGCGAGGGGCGAGGGCGTTCGTCGCTCAAGCTTCTCCGAGTCGACTCCCACGCGCGGCGCGACGACCGCCGACTACACGCAAGGTCGCCCGCTCGCGAACATGCCGCGCGAGTTGGTCGACGAAGAATCGTCCACGGCGCCGCGTGCCGAACGCGCCGGAACGCCCTACGCCGGAGCGTCCGACTCGGCCGAGCCGAAGAAAATGTCGGCCCGCGAATCGTTTTACAATCGCGTGGTGAGATAGCCGGTGCGGCAAGCCGTCGGCGCGTTCGCAAGTCTTCCGTAGGGAACGCCCTCCGCGGCGTTCCGCGCCCCGTCAGCCGAACCGAGCGTCTTCCCAACCGGCCGCGGCTTGTCGCTTTCGCCCGCAAGGAATAGACTGCGAGAGAGTCTTTTTCCAGCGTGCGAGGCCAAGTTAATGGCGCGGGTCGTGTTAGCCATGTCGGGCGGGGTCGACAGCAGCGTCGCCGCGCACCTGCTGCGCCGCCAGGGCCACGACGTCATCGGCCTCTTCATGCGCCACGGCGAACAAGCCTCGGCTTGCGCGACGACCGCGTGCTCGACCTCTTCGGGCTCGACGACCGAATCGACCGCCGCCGCGAAGCCTGCCGACGTCGCGTTCACGCTCCTGCCGAGCGAGAAGAGCCACAAGCAAGGCTGTTGCAGCGCCTCCGACGCGGCCGACGCCCGCCGCGTCGCCGATCGGCTCGACATCCCGTTCTACGCCATCGATTTTCAAGACGACTTCGGCCGCATCCAAGACTATTTCGTCGAGGAATACGTCGCCGGGCGCACGCCCAACCCGTGCGTCATGTGCAACAACTGGCTGAAGTTCGGCAAGCTCTGCGACTATGCCGATTCCGTCGGCGCCGACTTCGTGGCCACCGGCCACTATGCGCGCCTGCTCCCCGGCGGGCCCGGCGAGTTGCCCGCCTTGGTCCGCGGCGTCGACGCCTCGAAAGATCAGACCTACGTCTTGTTCGGCATCGACCGCGACGTGCTGCGGCGCGTGCTGTTTCCGGTCGGCGACTATCGCAAAGACGAAATCCGCGACATGGCTCGCGAGGTCGGGCTGCGCGTCGCCGACAAGAAAGACAGCCAGGAAATCTGCTTCGTCCCCGACAACGACTACGCCGCGTTCGTGCGCCGCCGCGTCGGCCGACTCGATTCGGCCGGCGAGATCGTCACCACCGCCGGCGAGGTCGTCGGGCGCCACGACGGCATCGAGCACTTCACGATCGGCCAGCGCAAGGGACTGGGCATCGCGTTCGGCGAGCCGCGCTACGTCGTCCGCATCGAGCCGGAGACGAAGCGCGTCGTCGTCGGCACCGATCAAGAACTCCTCCGCGACGAGCTCACCGCCTCGCGCTCGAATTGGCTCGTCGAGCCGCCGACGGAGCCGCTCACCTGTCAGGTAAAAATCCGCTACGCCTCGAAACCGGTCGCCGCCACGGTCGCCGCGCTCGACGGCGACCGGCTCCACGTGAAGCTTCACGAACCGCGCGGCGGCGTCGCCCCCGGCCAAGCCGTGGTCTGCTACGACGGCGACCAAGTCCTCGGCGGCGGCTGGATCGACTGAGGTAGGGTGGGTCGAATCGATTCGTCGCGAAAGCGAAGAATCGCTGAGGCCCACGCGGAATGCCCGCCGCCATCTTTCAGCGACCCTTTTGGCATCCGGAGAAAGGGGATAGGGAGATACGGAGGGGATTCGGGGGATCGGAAACGGAGCGCGGGGTGCACCACCTCACTCCTCTCTTTGCGCCTCGGCGTCGCAGCAACTTCTTGCGATCTGATCCAATCTCAATCCCATCCCCACATCCCCTCCGGATCCCCTCATCCCCTTTCTCCGCATGTCCGCCGGCTCGCATTTTTCGGCCGATTCGTTATCTTATCGGCAACGGATTTCCGTCTGAACGCACACCGAGACCGGCTCCATGGACCTCAACACGCTGATCCTCTTCGCTCAACGCCGCGGCGGCGAACCAATGAGCTTCACGTTCATTGCGACCGTCGCCGTGCTCGGCTTCTTCGCCGTCGTCATGTTGCTGCTCGTCTTGAGCTACGGCAACCTCTGGTTTCAAGCCTACATGTCGAACGCGCGGGTGAGCATCTTCTCGCTCGTCGGCATGTCGCTGCGGCAAGTCAACGCCCGCGCCATCGTGCAATCGAAGATCATGGCGATGCAGGCCGGCGTCGGCGACGACCCGCACACCGGCATCACCACTCGCCGGCTCGAAGCCCATTACTTGGCCGGCGGCAACGTGCTCGGCGTGATCCGCGCCATCATCGCCGCCCACCGCGCCGGCATCGATCTCGATTTCGATAAGGCCGCGGCGATCGACTTGGCCGGCCGCGACGTGCTCGACGCCGTGCAAACGAGCGTCAACCCGAAAGTCATCGACTGCCCGGGCCAAGGTTCCGGCAAGTCGTTTCTCTCGGCCATCGCCAAAAACGGCGTCGAACTCAAGGTGCGGGCCCGCGTCACCGTCCGCACCAACATCATGCAGCTCATCGGCGGCGCGACGGAAGAAACGATCGTCGCCCGCGTCGGCGAGGGAATCATCACCTCGATCGGTTCGGCCGAGAGCCATCAGGAAGTGATGAAAAACCCGAACGTCATTTCGCAGGCCGTGCTGCATCGCGGGCTCGACGCGCAAACGGCGTTCGAGATCGTCTCGATCGACATCGCCGACATCGACGTCGGCGAAAACATCGGCGCGCGTCTGCAAGCCGATCAGGCCGAGGCCGACACGCGCGTGGCCCGCGCCAAGGCGGAAGAGCGCCGCTCGTTCGCCGTCGCAAAGGAGCAGGAGATGAAGGCCGAAGTCGTTCGCAATCGGGCCATGGTCGTCGAAGCCGAAGCCGAAGTCCCCACGGCCATGGCCGCGGCCTTTCGCGCCGGCAAGCTCGACGCCCAACCGGCCTAAGCCCGACTTAGCGAGCGGCGGGAGCGATCTCCGTCGCCTACCGCTGGGTCGAGCCGACGAACTCTTCGCGCGTCAATTTGCCGTCGCCGTTTTTGTCGAAGGCTTTGAACCGCTTTTCGGCATGGGTCGGATCCGCGAGCCCGTCGCGATACTCTTCCAACGTCAACGCGTCGTCGCCGTCCTTGTTCCATCGTGCGAAGGCGCGCGCTCGATCCGGCGCGGGCTTGGTCGGCGCGGGCTTCGTGGGCGCGGTCGGGGGGCGCTTCCGACGGCTTTTGGCCGGGTCCGCGGCGGATAGCGGCGGCAACGTGTCGCGCCATTGAAGGAGAGCTTCGGTCAGCTTCCGCACGCGATCGGGGTGCGACGATGCGACGTTCCGGGCTTGGCCGCGGTCGTTCACCACGTCGTAAAGTTCGATCCGCCCGCCGTCGCGGGTCATCAGCAACGTCCAATCGCCGTCGCGGATGCCGAGCTCCGGCCAGGTGACGTCGCTCGCGTGCGTACCGCGCCAATCCCAAAACACCGGCTGTGGTCGCACAAACTTCTCGCCCCGCCACGCCGAAAGCACGTCGACTCCGTCGGGACGATAGTCGCCGGGCATGGCGACGCCCGCGGCCGCGAGCAACGTCGGCAGCACGTCGACGCCGGAAATCACCGAAGTCTTGTCGACGCGTCCGGCGGGCACTTGCTCCGGCCACCGAACTAGAAACGGCACGTTGACGCCGCCGAGGTACAAACTTCGTTTTCGTCCCTTGAGCCCGCCGGTCGTGCCGACGCTGTAATAGAACTTATCCCCCGGGTTAGGATGCGAATTCTCCGGGCCGTTGTCGCTGCTGAAAACGACGATCGTGTTGCGAGCCAGATTACGCTCGTCGAGAAGAGCCAGCACTTTTCCGACCAGCGCGTCGGCGCGCGTGAGCGCGGAATAATAAGTGCGCCGCGGTTCGGGCGTATCGGGGTAAGCGAGTTTGTCTTCATCCGTCGCCGCGACGAGATGATGAGCTTCGTGCAACCAGAGATTCACGTAGAACGGCTTATCCCCGGCTTGGCGAATGAAGCGAAGAGCATGTTCGGTCGCCGCCGACGACATCAGGCAAGCATGGATCTTGCTGTGGGCCGTTCCGCGGTCGCCGGCGGGACCGCCGTCTTTCTCGTACGAGCTGCCGGCCCAAACATCGGCCCCGCCGCCGACCCACACGGCCGAGGCGTCGTAGCCGTAAGCCGCCGGCCGGGGCGCGGCTGAGTCGTCGTTGCGCCCACCGAGATGCCACTTGCCGAAGTGTCCGGTCGTGTAACCGGATTGGTGCAGCAGCCGCGGCAACGTCACGACGTTCGGGTCCAGCCAATCGGGCATGCCTCGTGCTTCGTTCGAGTCGTGGTCGGCGATCGCTTCATGGATCCGATGCCGCGCCGGATACTGACCGGTGATGATCGCGGTGCGGCTCGGCGAGCAGACTGGATTGCAGACGGTGAACTGATGAAAATCCGTCCCTTCACGCGCGAGCCGATCGAGATGCGGCGTCTTCAATTCCGCATGTCCGTGGCATGCCAAATCGCCCCAACCCCAATCGTCGGCATAGATGAAGACGATGTTCGGCGGCGCGGCATGCGCAATCGAGAGTTCGCCGAGCGCAAGCCGGAAAAGCGGCAAGAAAAGGAACGCGATTTTCATTGTTCACCGGTCCGCCGAGAGGGTTCTCTCGAATCGACGTGCCGACGTGCACGTTTATTTTGGTCCGACGACGCAATCTGGTCGCAAGCGGGCCGGACGTCGCACGCCCGCGGTTGCGGCGTTGCCCGACGTTCCCGCAGGCGTCGTTCAACCGTGCGGAACGCCGGGCGACAGAATAACGCACCGGCGACAAGCGTCCTACTCGGCCGCCGTTCATTGTCCTTTGCCTTCGCGAGAAATCGTCGCCCATGCTACGCCGCTGCTTGGCTTTCGCCGTTTCGCTCGTCGCCCTGGGCGGTTCGCCGTCGATCGCCGCGCAGCCGTCGCGGCCCAACGTCCTGTTCATCGTGATCGACAACGTCGACTACCAGTATTTCGGCAGGTGCTACGGCGGAACCGGGCTGACGCCGGAAATCGATCGGATCGCGGAGCGCGGCGTCACGTTCACGCGCGCTTACGCCGTCACGCCGCTGTGCGTGCCCAGCCGCTACACTTGCCTCACCGGTCGATACGCGAGCCGGTATCGCGGACCCGACTCCGCGGAAGATCGCGAGGCCGACTCGGAGGAAGAGGCCGGCGGCCGCCTCACGCTGGAATCGCATCTGCCGAACTTGCCCAAGGTGATGCAGGGCGCCGGTTATAAGACCGGCTTCGTCGGGAAGTACCACCTGGAGAACGAAACTCTGCTGCCGAAATTCGGCGGCGCGGGAACAAGCGTTTTCGAGCCCGCCGCCGACGCTTGGCTGAAGCAACGCAACGCCTTGCTCGCGCGCCGAATTCAGGCTCACGGCTTCGATTACGTTTTCAACGCTCTCGATTTTCGCAATTCTCAGTTCAAGGGAATCGATTTCGGCAACGCGCACCACAACATGGAGGCCGAAACGCTCGGTGCGCTAAACTTTATCGACGAGAACCGCGACCGACCGTTCTTTCTCTACTTCTCCACGCATCTCCTGCATCTCCCGATCGATCCGAAACTGCTCACCCAAGACTACGAGAAGTACGGGCGCGTCACCGAGGGCGGACTGCTCGACCAAGCTCCCCAGGTTCCCATGAAATCGCGACGCCGAATCTACGACGACGCCGCCGCGGCCGCCGGCGGCAGGCCTTCGGCGCAACAAGCCGGCATGCACTGGCTCGACTGCGGCGTCGGCGCCGTCATCCGGCGTCTCGAGGAGCGCCGACTACTCGACGACACCCTCGTCATTCTTTTTTCCGACAACAACCAGCGCGGCAAGGAAACGCTCTATGAAGGCGGAGCGCGGGTTCCTCTGTTGATGATGTGGCCGAAGCGGTTGCCGGCCGGAAGCCGCTGCGAACGAATTGTCGCGAACGTCGATTTCGCCCCCACGATCTTCGCCGCCTGCGGAGTGACGCCGCCGCACGACATGGTTCTCGACGGACGCAGCATGCTGCCGATTCTCGCCGATCCGCACGCCCCCTGGCGCGACGGGCTTCTCTTAGAAAACGGGCACACGAAGGCGGTCGTGACCGATCGCTGGAAGTATGTCGCGCTCCGCTATCCCGCCGACGTCCAAGCTCGCATCGACGAAGTCGATCGGACGGGCCGATACCCGAAACTCACGAGAAAGGCGGAAATCTTTTTCGACAAATTCCGTTCGACCTTGACCCCGGAGCAGTGGAAGTTCGCCCGCAACTCCTGGCGTTGGCACACGCCGGGAAACAACTACATGAAGTCCATCGACGACTTCCCGTTTCAGTTCGACGCCGATCAGTTATTCGTCGTCGAGCCCGGCTTCAAGCCGCAAGACGCACGGAACGTCGCCGCCGACCCGGCCAATGCCGCCGTGCTGGCGGAAATGAAGCAGAAGCTGGCCCAGGTCTTGGCTCCGCTCGACACGCCGTTCGGCGAGTTCAAGACGATCGCCGCTCGCGACGACGGCGGCCGACCGACGACCGTCCGCAAGAAGAACAAGAAGAAAGCTCGCTGATCACCGACTTCTTTTTCACGACGGAAGCTGCGCCGATTTCCTTCTCCCTCTGGGAGAAGGTGGCCGAAGGCCGGATGAGGGCCGCGCCGCGCAAAGCTTGGTGCCGAGTCGGCAACGACCGCGCCGCGCGACCGACCTCGGAGCCGCGCACGTTAGTAAGCGGGTCGACGTCGCAGAATTGCGTCGGCGTCTCTCTCAAGAGATCACGACATTCTCGTGCCGACCTCGCCCCGGTGCTCACGCCGAGCGGCTCCGAAACCCGGGAGGGCAAGAGGTCTCTCTCCGCCGCTCGCCCGGTCAGATCCCCCGCACGGCCGCGCTCACCCCGTCCCAAAACTCGATCCGCGCTGCGATCGCCGCGGCCGCCGCGTCGTAGGCTTCGTTCCAGCGCGCCGCATCCGTGCCGCAAAGTTCGTCGAGCATGGCCAGCGCCATCGGGCCGTGCGATTCCTCGTCGACTTCGATGTGCCGGTCGAGGTAGTAGCAAAATCGCTCCAAGCCCGCGGCCGGGTTGGCGGCCAGCCCGGCGACGATGCGGCGAAACATTTCGGGCACGACGTCTTCGCGGCCGAACGTGAACGCCGCGGCGACGCACCACAGCGGTTGCCCGTCGACTTGCCGAAGCGTCTGGGCCGTGAACCGGCGGGCCTCCGGCGGTGCGCCCGATTCGGCCAGCGCCGTGCCCGGCCGCGTCCGCAGGCGCAGCGCCTCGGTGAACTTGTGAATCGGCCCGACGTCGGCCCCGCACTCGGTCATCGCGTCCACATAGAGTTCGAAATGGCTGCAAAAGCCGCCGCGGCCGTCGGCGTCGGACTCTTCGCCGAGCACGATCTCGTTCACGAGCCGACACGTCGACCGGCTCGCCGCCGGCAGCCAAGGCACCTCGACGCACGTGAGTTGCCGCTGCAATTCCTTGAGCAGCGACATGAAATCCCACACCGCGAACACGTGCCGCTCCATAAACGCGCGGAGCCGCGGCAAAGAATCGACCGTGCGATACACGTCGTGCGCGAACAACCGCTCGCGCAGCGGACGCAGACGATGCTGAATTTCCGCCAGACCGACGGACGAAGCAAGCGACATAGATTGAAATGTTCCGAACCAAGGGCCGAAGCAAACGATGCCCGATTCTAGCCGGCCGCGGCCGTTCGGCGATATGCCCCCAAGCGGTACGCCTCGAAGCGACGATCGCTCGACGCCGCTCCGGTCGCCGTCAGTCCGGGGATATCCCCCGTTCGACGAACTTCAGCTTGCGCGACAAGTCTTCGACTTCCGCCTGACGAGCATCGTTGCGACAGGCCGCGACGATCGCCCGCAAGCCCTGGTTCAGCCGCGCGACGATCAGCTTGCTTTCGCCGCCGAATTCGTCGATCGGCGCGAAGGCCGCCGACAACAAGCCGGCGAACGTCGCCGCCGGCGTGACGACGCGAAGTCGGCCGTCGGAATCGCTGCGATACGGCGACGGAAACGCGCGCGCCGCCGCCCGGCACAACCCGGAAGTCAGCCGATCGATGCAGGTCAGAGCGGTGAACGGATCGTTGACCCCCGGCGACAGCGCTCGCAGCGCGACCTCCACGAGTTGATCGATCAAGTACTTCGCATCCTGCGGCGGCGTCCGCTCGTCGCCGAGAACGAACAATTTCGCCAATCTTGCCTTGACGTCGTCGTCGACGTTGTCGCGCGGCCCGACGTGCAGCAACGGCGATTGACGAATCGCGTAGTCGCCCGGTCGCTTGACGACGTGAACGATCAAATCCTTTTCGACCGCGACCTGCAGCAGCGTCGAAGAGTCGATCAGTTGCACGTAACCGTCCGACTCGGCGCGCACCGCGACGACGGACGTCGAGCTCGCCGCGGTCGCTTCCGTCGCAGTCTCCGTCGTCTCGCCGGGTTCCAGTCCGACGTCCTCGGGGTAAAGGCGATCAATCGCGTGCAACAGTTCGGCGTGAACTCGGCTGATGACCTGATCGGCCTGAATGGAGATCGAGACATGATGGATGAAGTAAATCAACACTCCGATGCTGGCCACGGCCATGAACACGCCGGCCGTGACCGATAAATGCGGCACGAAGATTCCCTCGTCGCCGCGACGAATGGTTCGCAACACCAGCAAACAATAGAGAAACGTCGAGACGAACGCTCCGAGCACGATTTGGTTGGCCGTGTCGCGCATGAAGTTTCTCAACAATCGCGGCCCGAACTGCGACGACGCCTGCGACAAAGCGACGAGAGTCAATGAGAACACCACGCCCGCGATCGTAATCATCGAGCCTGCGACCGCGCCCAAGACGGCGGCGGCGCCTTCGGCGCCCCCCGCGTAGAGCCAGCCGCGCGCGTCGAGCCACCGATCGACTCCGGCGCGGTCGAGCGAGACGGTCGCCGTCGATAGCACCACGGCCGTCACGGCCATCAACGACGGCAGAAACCAAAAACCGGAGCGAATCTGTTCCCAGTATCGGATCAGGGCCAGGCGCATAGCGGGCTTCCAATTCTTTCGCACGTGTTCGACGAGTCGGCGACAGTTCGCAACGGAGCCGTCGACTCAGAAGGTCGACGAGACGTACGACCCGCCCCATGCCGCGTGCATATCACATGCCGGCCGCAGCCGTGGGCGGCCCCGACAACTCGTTGTCGGGGTCGCGCAGCGACAAGAGAATTCTCTTGCGCCTACGGCGCAAAGACGACAAGTTGTCCGCGCCACCCGGCGACGTGATTTCAAGCCGAGTTGCGGCGGCGAACTTGTCACATGCCCGGCTCGAAATTGCGTTGGGTGAATGCCTCGGTCAGCACGCCGGAACTACAGAGCCATTCGACGGCGGCGGGCAGTCCGTCGCCGGCGACGTAAATGTTTTCGCTGTGCCGAGGCAGAACGTAAATTCGCTCTTGGTTGCTCGGGTGAACGATCAATTCGTCGCCGTCGAGCGTATCTCCGATGACCACGGACTCTAAGACCTGGGGCTTAGTCAGGACATCTTGCCCCTCGTCCCAACGCCAGTAGTCGTCGATGCGCAGGCGCCACTCCGCCAACATGGCTTCGCCGGCGACAAACCGCGGCGGATAAATACGGACGTACGTCCCTCCCAGAATTCCTTCACCGAAGCGAGTCATGTATTCACGATAGCCGGTAGGAAGGCGAATGCCGAGGCGAGCTTCGGCATCGTCAATTTCGGCATTCGATGACAACAGCAGCGGCCCACCGATCGTCATTACGTTTTCAAACACGGCGAACTCCCACCGATCTCTTTTGGTGGACGGGTACCACAAGGGGTCAGGTTTCATTTCAAAATCATGAGACCTGACCGTCAGGTCTCATTTCTGTGCGTTTGAGACCAGACCCCTTTTTTATCCCCTTTTTTATCCCGATTCCGAGATCGCCGCCATGGTCGGGGGTTGCAGCCCGGCGGACCAGCTTCGACCGCATGTCGATTGAGCGTTATCCGGAAACCATCTAACGCGCACCGCGGCGCGTGAAAATGGAGCAAGCGACTGCTAGGATTGCACTTAGGCGAAAAAGGCCGTTGCGCGTTAGGCTGCAATGGAGCGCGCTATAGCGCATTATACGGATCAGTCTAATAACATAGTTCGGCCACAGAGGGCTTCGGAGTTATCGATGCGTTTCCCGGTGGATGCCACGCGTCAGAAGCGGTGCCCGGTGTGCAAGGCGGTCGGGCCGGGTACGAACCTGCCGACTACGCCGCGAGCGGAGACAGCCAGCTTGACGTTCGCCGTCTGGCATAGGGCGGCCAAGACGCAGTCGGGGCCGGTGCTGCTCGGCGGCGAGATGTGTCTCGGTTGGGATGCCGGAGTATGCAAGCACCCTCAAAGCCGCGCATCCCTCGGAGCGAGCGTCCGCGCCGCGCAACTCCAAGCCCCGAGACCCGGCGAGGGACTCATCCAATTGCAATTCTGCTCCATCGCCTGCTTGCGTAAGTTCCTGATGGACGCGGTGAACGATTTGGAGCAGCGAGCGGCGGCGGTCGCATTGGAGGTAAAGGCGGCGCGCAAGCGCGTGAACGCGGAGGCCCGAACAAGACGCTCCACCTGACCGTGGCGGCGATTAGAATTTGTCTGAGGTCAACATCTCACCCGCCGCCTCGGCAGGTGAGCTTTTTCGTTAGGCATCATATGCCCGCATACGCCACCTCAGTCGCTATCTCGGCGCCACAATCAGTCGTTTGGCCGGCGCTCTCAACGGTTGCCGCCTGGGGAGACTGGCTTCCTACCGTCAACAGCGTACAGCCGCTCGATGGGAATGCGCTTAAGGTGGGAGCAAGGTTCATCGTCCGCCAACCGAAGCTGCGGCCAACTACCTGGAAAGTCACTGAGCTGGAGCCACCCCATCGTTTTACGTGGGAGGCGCGCTCGCCTGTTCTTTTGATGGTGGCAGACCACTCAATCGAAGAAGACTCACAAGGCATCTCTCACGTGACTCTTCGCTTCTCGTTCAAAGGTCCGCTGGGGGCGCCCATAGGCTGGCTATTTCGCTCCGTCACTGAGCGGTATATCGCGCAAGAAGCGGCCTCACTCAAGCTCACGGTCGAGGGCAAGCAATGAATTCGAGCCCTGCCAACCCGATGCCTAACCATTCAATCGAGAGGACGTCGCCCGGTAAGCCGGGCGACGCCTCTCATCTCAACCGTTAGGGAATATCGTAGCCGAGTGATTTGAAGTGCGTACGAATCAGTTCCCAGGTGGCGGTTCCGGCGATTCCAATCCCGATGATTGAGGCGACGTCGAGAAAAGTCAGATTGCGATCGGCTTCGAAGATGCGACTAAAGGACTTGATTCCGACCAACTCGGCGGCGCTGAAAAAAACGATCATGATCGGCGTC
>JAEUIN010000114.1 GCA_016793115.1 Planctomycetaceae bacterium | reverse complement strand
GGAGACCTGACCGCTTAATGTCAACCCCGCTACCAGGTTCGAGGTCGCGGCGGTTGTGGGATTGAGAACCACAAACGTCGGTGTCGCGGCGCCGAGTGTGGTCGCCCCCGTAAACTCCAGCCCGTAACCGTTGAGATTGTTGACCGTTAGCCGATTGTTGCCGATTGACAACGTGTTGAACTGAAATTTCTTGTTTAACGCCGTCGAACCGGGAAAGCCCGTCGTTCCGGTGCGATCGACCGAAACCGTGCTGTTCGCGCTGACGGTCACATCGTCGCCGAACACGATGTTCTGAAGATTGCCGTATCCGCTGCCGTCGTCACGCAAATCCAACGTGCCGCCGTTGAGCACGACCGCATTGGCGAACGATGTGTTGAGGGCCGTCGCAGTCGCAACCAAGTTGCCGGCTGAGACGCCGACGGTTCCCGTAAAAGTGTTCGCGCCGCCCAAGATCCATCGACCGGCGCCGGTTTTGTTGATCGTCGTGGCGCCCCCGGTTACATCGCCGATCGCGGCCAAGAGAGCGTTGTTGCCCGTGCTGGCGCCGGTCAGCGTGAGAATTCGTGCCCCCGTGCCGCTCAACCCCATGGCGCCGGTGTTCGAAAGAGTCAACGCGGCGTTGGACGCCCCCGACGCGTCCAAGGCGCCGCCGAATTCCGTCAGCGTGAACAACCGATCGGTTGAGACGACCGCCCCCGTGTACTGCAACGTCCCGCCGTCGAGCACAAGGTTTGTCGCCGCGGCCGACGACGAACCGATGCCGCTGTTAGCGCCACCTGCCGCGAGCGAATTTGTCGAATAGATTCCGCCCGACAGAGTCGTTGCGCCGCTGTAGCTGCTCGCATTGTTATTGGTCAACTGGCCGTCGCCGGTCTTCGTTAGACCGAACCCGGCACCGGAAATGGCTCCTGTCGTCAGCAAAGCATTGGTTTGGACATTGAAAGTCGGCGAGCCGGTCAGCGTCACGGCGCCAACGGAAATTCCGCCCGTTCCCGAGGTCGCATTCGATCCACGTACAATTTGCAAGGTGTTGGCACCGATCGACAACGTTCCCAGCGTGTGAGTGACGCCCGCCCCGATGCTGACGACATCCGACGTGATCGTGGCATTGCCGGTGACGGTGGTGTTTCGACCGAAATTCAAACCGGTGTTGTTCGCCAACTGCAGTTCACCGCCTGCCAGAGTCAACGTTCCTGCGCCGAGCGCCGAAGCGATACTTTGAGCCCGCAAAATCCCCGCATCAAGTTGCGCTACGCCGGTGAACGAGTTGGCGCCCGACAGCACTAATGTTCCGGCGCCGGCCTTGATCAAACCGTTTGTTCCGGCGATCTGCGCGGCGATCGAAGCCGTATCGCCGAGGTTGGTCACCGTAATCGTCGGATTTAGCCCCGCCAGCGTTAGGATCTCCGTGGTCGTCGGCACGATCGAGTAGCCAGTTGTATTGAACGTCAATCCGCCCGCCGTAATCGCGCCGCCAAGCGTGATCGTTCCGCCGGTTCCGCCGAAACGTGCGATATCATTGGCGGCGTTCGACCAAGCGATGTTTGGAGCAGAACCGTCGTCGTTCCAGAACAAGGACGATGTGTTCCAAATTCCGGCACCGCCGCTGTTAGATTGGTCCCCGACCGGATCCCAATCCAAAATCGCGGCAAAGCCGGGAGTTCCGGAGACGACCGTTGCGGCACAACAAGTCGCAACGCAGCCCCAATGTAGTCCGCGGCGCAATTGACGCCGCCACACAGCCCACGGGGTGCAGGCCAATTTAATTAGCTGCTTCAAGCAAACCAGCGGAAGTTGATCAATACAGCCGACGCGACGACGCCAACTTTTCGCATCGATGCAGGTACCCAGAAGTCCGACCATCCCTCGAATCAGCTTTCGAAATCGATAAACCGAAACGTCGGTGACATAGAGACCGACAAAGAGGCAGTCATGAGAAATCGCTCCTGCTCGTTCGGCCAAATTGCTGCGCAATCGGGTTCGCAAACAACAGACTCCGACTGTCAAAAACCCGAATAGAATTGCGACGAACGTCGACCATTGGGATGCTGCTCCCAATGCATTGCTCGACTCCGCAGCGAAAACGGTCGGCACCGACGACGAGGGCGGAGCAGCGGCGGCATTTCTAACGTCGCACGCCGCTAGCACCGTAAAGGCAAATAGGCCGAGACAGTACGACGTCCGGCGTAAGCGCGAAGGCTTCAATCTGCCGTTCGCGTTATCGATGTGGGGGCTTCCGCAGCATAGGGAGTGTCCTGCCGCTAGAACATGCCTTGACGATCTCATAGATCCACCCGAAAAAAATCAATCGATTGGCTGAACTCGCGTCGTGCGAAATTCGATCTGTCGTCGCCGACGACGACCTGCGGAGGATTTCCGCTTGTGAATTCATTCACGCCCTTCTCACCGCAAAATGATTGCGATTCGACTGCCGAATTGCCGGTAAGAACACCGGAATAGATGGGCAAATTGGCACAAAGCCGCAATGCCGCGAAGCGGTCAGATGCAAGATGATGCACCCGCTTCGCCAATTCGTCGTAGCAGCCAGGAAACATAGGGAAACAGCACCGCCTGGGCGTGGGGTTCTTGACGATTAGAGAATAAGCGTGATGACAGCTATCGCAAGCGCTTTTATTTTAAAAACTTACGACATCAAATCGCCCCCCCCTATAGTAGCTAATTACGGAAGGCGAAGACTTGATTGTGGAAAGGCTAGCTCATTAAGGCCGAGAGAACGGGCGGAGGAGGCGGAAGTGAGCACACTTGCGGCGATTTTGAGCCTTTTTCCGCCACGACAAGATGCCTGCACAAGGGGCAACGGGCGGCAAAGCGTCCATGGCTGTCGTAGTTACACCAGACGGGTTGGCTCGAGGGCAGCCCATTCCCGCATCGTTCCGGAAAGATTCTCAGTGGGCGGGACTAGGAGAGCAGTCGCCATTGCGGACCATATCGCATCGATGGGAACTGATTAGAATTAGGCCAACTTGTCATGGCCAATGACTCCTCGAAAACGGCTGCCGGCGATGCGATTTTTTGCGAGCGTTATGACGACGCTTCTCATTGCTGTGCCCACCTTAGCCGACGAACCTCTACGGTTTGACCGCGATATTCGTCCCATCCTGTCCGACGCCTGCTTTCAGTGTCATGGGCCGGACGAACAGCATCGAGAAGCCGATTTGCGGCTTGACGTCGAGGCCGCCGCCAAAGCTGAGCGGGACGGCCGCCCGGCGATATTGCCGGGCAGTCCCGACGGCAGTGCGATCATCGCACGGCTCGAATCCAAGAATCCCGATGAGTTGATGCCGCCGCCGGCTTCCAACAAGAAGATTACGCCGGAGCAGCGAGCGGTGCTCCGGCGATGGATCGCGGAGGGGGCTTCCTGGGGTCGCCATTGGTCGTATGAGCCCGTCGCTCGGCCCTCGGTGCCGACAACCGCCGAAACCCATCCCGTCGATTCTTTTTTGGCAAAGCGTTTATCGTATGAGAACTTGGCATTCTCCGCCGAAGCCGAGTCCCACCGGCTGATGCGTCGCGTCGCGTTGGATCTCACCGGGCTGCCGCCGACGCCTGAAGAACTCGAACGACTTCTGCCTTCTAATAATCAGGCTTTTGGGTCCAAGGAGTACGAGAGGGTTGTTGATCACTACCTGGCCCAACCGGCTTTCGGCGAACATTGGGCTCGCCTTTGGCTCGATTTGGCCCGCTATGCGGACAGCGCCGGCTACCCGAGCGATCCGGGCCGTGAGATTTGGGCTTATCGCGATTGGGTCATCAAAGCCCTGAACAGCAACATGCGGTTCGATCAATTTACGGTCGAGCAGTTGGCCGGCGACCTACTGCCGAACCCGACCGACGACCAACTCACGGCCACCGCCTTTCATCGCAACACGATGACGAACAACGAAGGAGGAACCGACGACGAGGAGTTTCGCAACGCCGCCGTGATCGATCGGGTCAACACGACGTTCGCCGTCTGGATGGGCACCACGCTGGCCTGCGCCCAATGCCATACGCATAAATACGATCCGATTACGATCGACGAATACTACGGTATTTACGACTTTTTCAACCAAACGACCGATGCCGACAAGAAGGACGAGTCGCCGCTGCACGAACTCGTTCCCGCCGAAGTCAAGCGAGAGCGCGCCGCCTGGAAAGCGGAACTTACCGCAATCGAAGCGGAATTCGCGAATCCGCCGAGCGCGTGGCTGACCGGCTTTGAGAAGTGGCTCGGCTCGAAGCCGGCGATCGACGATGCGAAGCTCAAAGCAGCGCTGGCCGAACCGCCCGAAAAACGAACAGCCGCCCAAACCAAGAGTCTCCAACAGCACTACGCGCGACGGGTCGCCGCGGCGACGGAGTCACAACGAAAACGGATCGACGAGCTCAACGATAAGCTCGCCGCCACCAAACCCGTCGTTGTGCCAATCATGCAGGACTTGCCGCCTGAAAAGCATCGCCGGACCTTCGTGCAACTGCGCGGTAATTGGCAGTCCTTGGGCCGGGAAGTGCAGGCCGGGGTACCCGGCGCATTTCCGCCGCTTCCCGGCGACGCACGGCGTGATCGGCTGGCTTTGGCTCGCTGGCTCGTTAGCCGCGACAATCCGCTTACGGCACGCGTCACCGTCAACCGCTTTTGGGAAGCCCTGTTCGGCGTCGGCATCGTCCGCAGCAGTGAAGAGTTCGGGAGCCAGGGCGACCCGCCGTTTCATCCTGAATTGCTGGATTGGCTCGCCGCCGAGTTTATGGATTCCGGCTGGGACGTTAAGCACCTCTTGAAACTTTTGGTGACCAGTCGGGCCTACCGGCAAACTTCGCAGTCGACCCCTACGCTCAACGAGCGCGATCCGGACAATCGGCTCTTAGCGCGCGGGCCGCGATTTCGCCCGACGGGCGAGCAGCTCCGCGACCAGGCTTTGGCCGTCAGCGGATTGCTGAGTTCCAAAATGTACGGCCCGCCGGTACGACCTTCACGGCCCAATCTCGGCCTCAACACGGCCTTCGGCGGCAGCAACGATTGGACCGTGAGCAACGGCGAAGACAGGTTGCGGCGCAGCATCTACACGGAAACGAAGCGCAATAGTCCTTATCCTAGCTTTACGACTTTCGACGCTCCCAACCGCGAGGTTTGCACGATTCGGCGCGGCCGCTCGAATACTCCGCTCCAAGCTTTCGTGACGCTGAATGACCCGGTATTTGTGGAAGCTCACCAAGCGATGGCGCGGCGCATCGCGAAGGAAAGTCCGGGAAATGCCCTCGACCGGCTGCGGCTTCTCTATCGCCTGTGCCTAGTTAGAGAACCCGAAAAGGGCGAGCAACGCGATCTCCTTCAACTGCACGACGAACTGCTCGCAGCCTATCGAGCCGATTTGCCGCTGGCGCAAAAGATGGCCGGCGAACGACCGTTGCCGGACCAAAGCACGGACGACATCGCGGAGATCGCCGCGTGGACCGCCGTCGCCGGGGTTGTCATGAACCTCGATGAATTCCTCATGCGTCCGTAGGGAACCGAGGCGGAGAACAGAATCCATGCATCCGGTGCGACTCGAAAGCCTTCAACACCGAACTCGCCGCCACTTCCTCGCGGACGTGGGCCAATTCAGCCTGGGCGCGATCGCGCTCGAAGCGTTGCGCCGCAACGCCGACGCCGCGGCACCATCCCTGCCGGTGCCGGTTGATCAGCCGCTCCGACCGCGCAACCCGCCCGGCGAAGGCAAAGCTAAGCGCGTCATCTACCTGCACATGTCGGGCGGTCCGCCGAACCTCGACATTTTCGACTACAAGCCGGAACTGGTGAAACACTCGGGCGAGTCGTGCCCCGATTCGTTCCTCAAGGGCCGAAAGTTCGCGTTCACGACCGGCGTTCCCAAGTTGATGGGCACTCCGCGGACGTTCAGACAATACGGCCGCGGCGGGCTCTGGATGAGCGACGCCGTACCGAATTTCCACGGAATCGCCGACGATGTCACGATCGTCAAGGCGATGCATACCGATCAATTCAATCACGCCCCGGCCGAACTGCTGCTCTTCACCGGACATGCCCGCCAAGGCCGACCGTCGCTCGGCTCCTGGACGACCTACGGGCTGGGGACCGAAAACCAAGACCTGCCGGGCTTTGTGGTGCTGATTTCCAGCGGTGTTCAGCCGAGCGGAGGGCAGGGGTGCTGGGGGTCCGGCTTTATCCCTTCGGTCTTCCAAGGCGTGCAGTGCCGAAGCCAGGGCGAGCCCGTGCTGTTCGCAGCGAATCCGCCGGGCATGACTCCGCAACTTCGCCGCCGAACGCTCGACGCACTGCGCGAGCTCAACCAGCGCCAGCACGCGCTCTTAGGCCATCCCGAAACGGCCACGCGCATCGCCCAATATGAGCTCGCGTTCCGCATGCAGACGAGCGTGCCGGAGGTGATGGACATCGGACGCGAGTCCGCGGCGACGCTCGAGGCTTACGGCGCAAAGCCGGGAGCGGCGAGTTTTGCCAACAATTGCCTACTCGCCCGCCGGCTCGTCGAACAAGGCGTCCGGTTCGTCCAGCTTTTTGATTGGGGTTGGGACGTCCACGGCACAGGCCCGCGGGAAGACATCCGCGACGGTCTGACCAAAAAAATGAGTGAAACCGACAAGCCGGTCGCCGCTTTGCTCCGCGATTTAAAACAGCGGGGGCTGCTCGACGACACGCTCGTCGTCTGGGGGGGCGAATTTGGCCGGACCCCGTTCCGCGAAGGACGCACCGCCGCCGGCTCCGTACTCGGCCGCGACCACTATCCCGATTGCTACTCGCTGATGCTCGCCGGGGCGGGCGTGAAGGCAGGCTTTCAATACGGCGCGACCGACGAGCTGGGGTTCGCCGGGATCGAAGGCAAGGTGCATGTCCACGACTTGCAGGCCACGATCCTGCACCTGCTCGGCTTCGATCACGAGCGGCTCACCTATCGGTTCCAGGGGCGCGATTACCGGCTGACCGACGTCCACGGCCGCGTGGTCCGCGACATACTCGCGTAGTGGTCGCAGCAAGACGGCGAAAAACGCGGCAAATCGGCCCGAATCACCCGTTCGATCGGAGCCTCTACGCGAGCAACTCCGATCGAGGCCGACGGCCCCCAAACGCACCCACACCAATAGCGGGGCCGCGACTTCAGTTTTAACCCTGGTCCGCCGGCGACTCCGCCGCTTCGCTTTCCTCATCGCGGCGGCCGCGACGCTTCGACCAACGGAAGCCGGCCATTCCCAAGCCGGCGATGCCGATCAGAATCATGCTGCCCGGTTCCGGCACCGACGAGTAGTTGACATAGAGATTGTTGCCGACCGCACTGACCCAGAACGTGCCGCCGC
>JAEUIN010000056.1 GCA_016793115.1 Planctomycetaceae bacterium | reverse complement strand
AAGAATCGTCATGCGCGACGGACTGATCGCAGATGACGGCGCCGGACACGTGCATGTGCTCGACGAAGAATGATTTGTGAACGGCGGGCGCGCATCGCAAGCGATGCGGCTAAACAGTCTCAGCAACGGACGACGGACAACAGACAACTGACTTCTTACGATGTTGCAATTCGTCGAAACGACCCGCGTCGCTCTGAGATCGCTCCGGCGGAACGTGCTGCGCTCCGCGCTCACGACGCTCGGCATCGTCATCGGCGTGTCGGCGGTCATTACGATGATCGAGATCGGGCAGGGCTCGGCCCGGGCGATTCGCGAGACGATCGCACGTATGGGCGCCAATAACCTGCTGATTCAATCCGGCGCGGCCTCGAGCGGCGGCATCACGCTCGGCGGCGGTTCCGGTAATACGCTTTTGGTCAGCGATCTTGAGGCACTTGAAGTCGAGTGCGCCGAATACATCGCCGAAGTCGCGCCGATCGTCCGGGCCCGCACGCAAGTCGTGTACGGCAACAAGAACTGGGTGCCGTTCTATCTATACGGCACGTCGCCGGCTTATCCCGACGTGCGCCAATGGCCGCTCGAGGAAGGCTCCTTCTTCACGGAGCAAGACGTTCGCAACAGCGTCCCGGTCTGCGTACTCGGACAAACTTTGGTGCGCGAGCTGTTTCCCGATAGCTCTCCCGTCGGACAGGACGTGCGGATCAACAATCAGCCGTTCCGCGTGATCGGCACGCTGGAAGGGAAGGGGGCCGACATGGTCGGCTTCGACCAAGACGATACCCTCTTGGCCCCGTGGACGACGGTGAAATACAAAGTCGCCGGCGAGTCGCTGCAGGAAACCAATCAAAGCGTGGCCTTGCCGATCGACACGGCCAGTCAGGTCAACTCGCTCAACGAACGTTACCCGGGCCTGCACTTGCCGCTCTACCCGGTGCCGTCGACTTCGCAAACCGCCAACTATCCGCAGGCCAATCGCCTGGAGACGGTCGACCGCATCGCGCTGCGCGTGAGCGACGGCGTCGACATGCAACAGGCGAAGAAGGACATGTCGGAAGTGCTGCGCCGCAAACATCGGCTGCGCGACAACGAGGCGAACGATTTCAACATTCGCGACATGACCGAGCAGAGCGCCGCGATGGGCTCGTCGAGTGCGCAGATGGGCAGCTTATTGTTGGCCGTGGCCCTGATCTCGCTCGTCGTCGGCGGCGTGGGGATTATGAATATCATGCTCGTCACGGTGACGGAACGTACCCGGGAGATCGGCCTGCGAATGGCCGTCGGCGCCCGGCCGCGCGACATCTTGCGACAGTTTCTGATCGAGGCGGTGATCCTGTGTTTGCTCGGCGCGGCGTTGGGCGTGGTCCTCGGCCGCGGCGGTTCCGCGTTTATGAACTACTGGAAGCAATGGCCGGTCGAATCGTCGACCTGGGCCGTCGTGGCTTCGGTCAGTTCGTCGGTCCTAGTCGGCGTCGTCTTCGGCTACTACCCCGCCTGGAAGGCCTCGCGATTGGACCCGATTCAGGCGCTTAGGTACGAGTAGAATCGTCAACGACATTCCACCCCACACTAGCCCCGCCGCGCCAGCAAGGGGACATGGTAAAATCGCCGCCGATCAAATACCCCCTTGCTGGCGCTGCGGGGCTAGTATTCTCCGCTAATGCTTCTTGACGACGCTACGCCGATGAATATTCCGATGGCGGATCCGTTGGCGTACTTCCTGACTTGGACGACCTACGGTACACGGCTGCCCGGCGATGAACGTGGATGGGTCGATCGCGGTCACGGGCTGCAATTGCCGAACGGACCGTTGGAAGCCAGGTCTTACGAAGAACTCGCGCATCCGCCGATCGTACTTAGCCATGAAGAGCGCAAGGTCGTCGACGAAGTCATCCGCAAACATTGCGAGATCCGTCG
>JAEUIN010000046.1 GCA_016793115.1 Planctomycetaceae bacterium | reverse complement strand
CGTCCGCAAGATCGCGGCTTGTGAAACCGGCGCGGTTAACGACGTCGTCTACTCGCGCGATGGTCGGCTTTTGCTCACGCTCGGCGACGACGGCACGGCCCGCATTTGGAACGCCGACGACGGTTCGCCGATCGTCGAACTCGCGGCGGCGAAGAAAGGCCGACTACTTGGCGGTGATTTCGACGCCGACGGCCGGCGAATCGTCGTCGCCTCGGCCGACGGCGTGGCTCGCATCTGGAATGTCGCCGACCGCAAGGTCTTGCACGAACTCGCGGGCCATGATCGCTCCGTCCATTCGGCCCGCTTCTCGCGCGACGGTCGCTTCGTCGCGACGGCCGGCGCCGACGACACGGCCCGCGTGTGGAACGCGGCCGACGGCAAACCGGTCGCGGTTCTCGCCGGTCACACGGCGCCGGTCACGTCCGTCGACGTCACCGCCGACGGCTCGCGCGTCGTCACCGGCTCGCGCGATTCGGGCGTGAAAGTTTGGGACGCCGCGGCGGGCAAAGAACTCTTGTCGCTCAAGGGGCATGCCGACGCCGTCAACGTCGTGCGATTCTCCCCCTCCGGCCGCACGATCCTCTCGGCCGACGACGACGGCACGGTCATTCTCTGGCCGACCGTCGACTGGAATCCGAAGAAGTAAAGTCGCCGGGTGGCTGGGTCTGGAGCGTACTCGCGAAGGCCCAGTTTGCGAAGCGTCGGAACTGGGGCACCGCTGCGCTATGCCCCAGCCACCCTGCAACTCCAGCCCCGCCGAACGTCAGCGCTACGGTCGCGCTTCCAGCAGTTCCACCAGCGTGCGAACCATGCAGCCGCTGCCGCCGAAGTCGCACCAGGGGCGCGGCTTGTCGTAAAACGCCGGACCGGCGATATCGAGGTGCACCCACGGCGTGCCTTCGACGAACTCTTCCAGAAACTTCGCGGCCGTGATTGCGCCGCCCCAGCGGCCGTCGCCCGTGTTTTTGATGTCGGCGATTTCGCTGCGGATGTGCTCGGAATACTCGGGAAACATCGGCAACTGCCAGAGCGGCTCGCCGGCCCGTTGCGCGGCGGCCAGCACGGCATCGCACCACGCTTGGTCGTTCGTAAACGCGCCGGCCGTTTCCGTGCCGAGCGCCACGACGCACGCTCCGGTCAACGTCGCCAAATCAATCATCCGCGCCGGTTTGCGCTCCAGAGCCACGTTGATCACGTCGGCCAGGACTAACCGGCCTTCGGCATCAGTGTTGAGCACCTCGATCGTTTTACCGCTGCGGGCCGTGAGTACGTCGCCGAGCTTCATCGCCGCGCCGCCGGTCATATTCTCGACCAGTCCGATGAGGCCGACGAGATTAACCGGCAACTTCAAATGTGCGGCGGCTTGCATGACGGCCAGCACCGTCGCGCCGCCGGCCATGTCGCACTTCATCGTGGTCATCGAATCGGTCGGCTTGAGCGACAGGCCGCCGGAGTCGAACGTGACTCCCTTGCCGATCAGCGCCGTCGGCGGTTCGTTTTTGCCGCCGCGATATTCAAGAATCACCAACCGCGGCGGCCGGGCCGAACCGCTCGCCACGGCCAACAGCGAGCCGCACCGCTCCCGCTCCAGCTTGGCTTTGTCCCAAACTTCGAAGCCGAGACCGCTCTCTTTAGCGACCCGCTCCGCTTCCGCCGCGAACGACTCCGGGTACATCGCGTGCGGCGGTTCGTTCACCAGTCGACGGGCCAGCGTTACGGCTTCGCCCAGCACTTTGCCGCGCACCACGGCCGATACGTCGCCGCCTGCAATCAGAAGCTCTTCCGGTGCCTGTCGCTTCTTCTCTTTGCGATATAAATCACCGCCGGTGCTTCCGGAAATCGCGCCGCAGACGACGGCCGCTTCCTGCCCGACGGCCGGGCCTTCGGCGAGATAGAACGCCGCCCGCTTCCGCGGCCGCGCGCTCAGTTGCCGCGCCGCGGCGGCGGCGGCGCGGAACACCGTGCCGGAATCGCACTTTGCCGCTTCGCCCATCCCGACGATTACCACGAGCGGCGCCGCGACGCCGGGCAAGCCGTGCAACAACGTCAGTTCGAAGAGCTTTCCGGTCGCCTCTTTGCGTTCCAGAAGTCCGCGAATGACGCCGCCGCCGGCTTCATCGACCGCGCGGGCGGCCGGCGTCAGCGTCTCGTCGCTCCAAATCCCGACAACGGCAACGTCGGCGTCAATCGTCGTAATCGATACGTCGGTGGCTTGAATTTGCATGAAAGAAATGTTTCTCGCATGAGATTTGCGGTGCTACGGAACGATACGGCTTTTACAATA
>JAEUIN010000037.1 GCA_016793115.1 Planctomycetaceae bacterium | reverse complement strand
GTGGACGGCGGCCCGTTACAACGTGCCGGTGACGTTCATCGTTTGCAACAACGGGCACTACCAGATTCTCAAAGACGGCGCCCGGATGCTCGGCCTGCCGGCGGCTCGCGACGGACGCTTCATCGGCATGGACCTCGATCGACCGTCGCTCGATATTTTGAAGCTGGCCGAAGGATTCGGCGTCGAGGCCGTACGCGTGACCGAACCGGACGAGCTGGCCGAAGTGCTGAAGACGTCGCTCGCCGGCGATCGGCCGCGCGTGATCGACGTGCCAATTCAGAAGACCCGGGCTTCGCAGTTTGGGTGATAACGTTCATAGGGCGACGTCACCGGCCGGCTTACACCGGCCGCTCGCCAAGATGTCGCGCTAACGCCGCAGCAAGTGCGGCACGATGAAGTGCAGCAGGCTTACAACCGTGACGATGCCGGCCAGGTCGAGCAGGATACCGTAGCGGATCATGCGTGTGATCGGAATATAGCCCGAGCCGTAGACGATGGCGTTGCACGGCGTGCTGACGGGCAGCATAAAGCCCAGGCTCGCGCCGAACGTCGCGCCCAGCGCGGGAATGAGCGGGTCGAGTTCGGCGGCCCGGGCCGTGGCGATGATGATCGGGATGATGATCTGGGCGCTGGCCGTATTGCTCGTGGCTTCCGAAACGATGACGGCCATGACCGTGCCGAAGACGAGCATCGAAAACGCGCTATCGAGCGGCAAGAGCGCTTCGAGCCCTTGGCCGATCGCCATTGCCAGGCCGGTGCTATTCGCCAGCGAACCGAGTGCGAAACCGCCGCCGTACAAGAGGACGATCCCCCAATCGATCTGCGAGGCCTCATTCCAATTGATGGCCCGACCGTCGCGGTCGCCGGGTAATAGAAACAAGAGTATCGCTCCGACGAGCGCGACGGCGCCTTCGTTCAACGTTTCTTTGACCGATTCGTAGAGCGGATGCCCCCGCCCGACGATTAAGAAAATCACCCCGGGAACCACCCAAAGGCAGACGGTGAGCCCGAAGGCGAAGAGCGTCGATTTTTGGCTGGTTGTCCAAGGCCCGAGCGATTGACGTCGTTCGCGGAGCATTTCCGCGCCACCGCGGATTTCGGAAACGCCGGCCGGGCAGAAATAATTGAGATACCCGAACATAAAGAAGAACATGATCGCGACGATCGGCGTGCCGATCAGCATCCACTCGAAGAACGTGAACTTCACGCCGAGTTGGCCTTCGATGAACCCGATGCCGATCATATTCGGCGGGGTGCCGATCGGGGTCGCCAGTCCGCCGATGCTGGCCGCGAAGCTCGTCATGAGCATGAGGCCCGTGGCGTAGCGGCGATCGAGCGGTTTGTCGCTTCCTTGTTCGCGAAAGAAGACGGCCAGGATGCTCATGCCGATGGCGAACATCATGGCGGTCGTGGCCGTGTTGGAGATCCAGGCCGAGAGAACGGCCGTCACCGCGCCGAAGCCGAACAGAATGCGACTCGGCCGAGCGCCGATCCACGGCAATCCGAGGATGCCGTAGGCAAACCGACGGTTCAGCCCGTGGATAAACACGGCCCGCGCAAGGATGAACGAGCCGATGAAGAGAAACATGATGTAATCGGCGAACGGCGCGAAGACTTCCTTCGGTGGCGCCACGCCGCAGATGACGCAGGCCGACGCCGCGGCGAGGGCCGAGATCGTGAGCGGCACCGATTCGCAAACCCAGAGCACGGCCGTCGTGGCCATGATCGCCGCGAGGCGATGGGCCGGTACGTTGTGAATGAGCGTGCCGTCTTTACCCGCCGTGGTCAGGCCGGGCAACTCGGCGAACCAGAGGCTCAAGAAAACGATCGGCGCTAGGAAGAACCCGGCCCGTTTGCGAAGTTGCTCGAAGCGGGCTTCCGCCGGGCTGATTTGTTCGAGGGCCGAACTGTCGATCGAAGCCATACGGCGAGTCTTTCTGTAGGGAACGCCCTCTTTGGCGTTCCGTGTGTTGCGTAAGTTGCGGAACGCCACGAAGGGCGTTCCCTACAGGCGTGCGAAACAACAGTTTACCGAAACAACTTCGGCAGGAAGTCGGCCCAGTACTTTCGCCAGACGCTCCAGGTGTGCGCGCCGGCGGTTTCCTCATAGTCGTGCTTCACGCCGAGTTCCTTGAGCTTCGCCGTGAACGCGCGATTTTTGTCGAGCAGAAAATCATCTTTGCCGACGCCGATCCAAAAGACTTTGAGCCCGCGATTGAAGGCTTCCGGATCGGCCGAGAGTTTCGCCTGGGCCGCATCCAGGTCGTCGGCCGCGCCGCTGAAGGAGCCGACATAGGCGAACTTATCGAGGTTATTCAGGCCGACATCCAGCGACTGCTGGCCACCCATCGACAGCCCGACGATGGCTCGCGACTCGCGGTCGCGCTTCACTCGATAGTTGGCTTCAAC
This sequence comes from Planctomycetaceae bacterium, assembly GCA_016793115.1. Taxonomy (GTDB): domain Bacteria; phylum Planctomycetota; class Planctomycetia; order Pirellulales; family PNKZ01; genus PNKZ01. The sequence goes on along the minus strand of JAEUIN010000037.1, from coordinate 4,176 downwards.
GAGCGGAATGACGTCGCCCAGCAAATCTTCCGCGAACAGTTTGCGGTTGGTTCGCGAGTAGTTCTTGCGCTCTTCGGATTCGCGCGGAGCACTCGATGGTCCGCCGGCCGGATGACCTTCCGGCATCACGACGACCGCCGAAACCGCACGGCCCGCCGCCAGCAGATTGTCGGCGATCACGTTCGCTTGCCCCAGCGCCGACCAGTGCCGATCGTCGTCGCCCGAACCGTGCAGCAGGTACACGACCGGGTAACTCTCGGGCGATTGCGCGTAGCCCGGCGGCGTGTAGACGTGCACGCTCCGCCGGCGGCCGGCGGCTTTCGACGCGTACCAATGTCGCGTCACCGCGCCGTGCGGCACGTCTTGCCACTCGTCGATGCGCGGTTTGCCGTCGCGACCCGGCACATCGAGGTAGCCGCGACTTCCGGTGCGGTTGCCCATCACGTGCGTGCTGAGCGGATCGGTGATTCGCAACCCGTCGACGTTCAGCCCGTAGTCGTAGATGCCGGGCTCCAGCGGCCCGATCGTCGCAGTCCACACGCCGTCGTCGTTCTTAGTGAGCTTCAGAGCATCCGGGCCGAGCAGAGTTTGCAGTTCGCCACTGGCGATCGAGACGGCTTCGGCCTTCGGCGCGATGAGCGAAACCGTCACACGGCCGTCGTCGTGCACGACCGGCGAGCGGAGCGCGGCCCGATCCTTGTCGCCCTTGCCTTGGGCGAACGCGTGCGAGCCTGCGGCGGCGGCCAAGCTAACGGCGGTAACGATTGCGAAAAGCTTTCGGAGCGTCATAGGGTGAAACCTGCAACAAGGGCGTCGCATCGAGGCCGGCGCACGTGACGGCCGGGCCAAAACGTGCCGATTATAGAGAGGAACGAGAGGCCGTGCGACGGCCCGAATGCCGGGCTCGCCGGACTTACCGCCGAAGCGGAATCGGCTGGCTCGGCGCGGCCTGGCCGGTTAAAATCGGAGCCTGCCGAACCACGACTGAAACGGCCTGTCCGACGCCCGCTCGACACGCCGAACCTTTCGGCCCCCGCCTGCCGCCTGCATCCCGCCACCTGCGTGCTGCTCCCCGCCTCCCCGCAACCTGCCGACGGTCCCTCTATGCTCACCATCCACGGCGAGAAGAAGCGCCTTTGCGACGGTCTCGCGCGCCGCGATTTTTTGAAGATCGGCGCACTCGGAATCGGCGGCTTGTCGTTGAGCCAGCTTCTTGAAATGGAAGCGGCGGCGGCCGGCACCGGAAAACTGAGCCCGAAGTCAAAGCGGCAGAAGTCGGTCATCATGATCTACATGTGCGGCGCGCCGTCGCACCAAGACATGTACGACTTGAAGATGGACGCGCCGTCCGAAATTCGCGGCGAGTTCAAACCGATCGACACCTCGGTGCCGGGCCTTCAGATCTGCGAGCACTTGCCGCTGTTGGCGCGGAACATGGACAAGTGCGTGCCGCTGCGGTCCGTCGTCGGGTCGCCGAACGGCAACCACGATTCGTTCATCTGCTACACCGGCCGGAGCTTTCAGAACCAACCGCCCGGCGGCTGGCCGTCGCTCGGCAGCGTCACGGCCCGCGTGCTCGGCCCGACCGATCCGGCGGTGCCGGCCTTCGTGGGCCTCACACCCGTCGCGCGGCATCCGCCCTACGGCTCGCCCGGCCATCCCGGATTTTTGGGCCCCGCGATGTCGGCCTTCCGTCCGTCGGGCGAAGGGCGTGCCGACATGGTGCTCGAAGGCATCTCGCACGACCGGCTGAACGATCGCCGTTCCTTGTTGGGCTCGCTCGACCGGATCCGCCGCGACGTCGACGCATCGGGCATGATGGACGGCCTCGACTCGTTCCAGCAGCAGGCCTTCGGTTTGTTGACGTCGAGCAAGATTGTCGATGCGCTGGACGTGAGTAAGGAAGACCCGAAGGTTCGCGAGCGGTACGGCAAGGGAGACGACAAAAACTTCGGTGACGGCGCCCCGCGCAACCTCGAACACTTCTTGATGGCCCGGCGGCTGGTCGAAGCCGGCTGCCGCGTGGTCACGCTCAATTTCGGTCGCTGGGATTTCCACTCTGACAACTTCAACGGCCTGAAGAACACGCATCTGCCGCAGTTCGATCAAGGTTTGTCGGCCTTGATCGAAGACCTGCACAATCGCGGGCTCGACGACGATGTGGCCGTCGTCGCTTGGGGCGAATTCGGCCGAACGCCGACGATCAACAAAGACGCCGGCCGCGATCACTGGCCGCAAGTCGGCGGGGCATTGCTGGCGGGCGGCGGTTGGAATCGTGGGCAAGTGATCGGAGCGACGGACCGTTTGGGCGGCGTCGCCGTCGATCGGCCGGTGCATTTCGGCGAGGTGCTGGCTTCGCTCTATAAGCATTTGGGGATCGACATCACCGCGGCGACGCTGCGAGATCTGGCGGGCCGGCCGCAGTATTTGGTCGACGGCCATCAGCCGCTGCCCGAATTGGGATAGTCGCTGAGTTTGAATCACCCGTGGTTGCGACATCTGGGTTTGTCGAAGGAACCTCAAGCCATGCACGCCGGTCAATCGCACTGCCGTGGTCCCGTCACACGCCGCACGGCCTTGAAACTCGGCTCGCTGGCGATCGGTAGCTGGGGCGTCGGCGGTTTCGGCCTCGGCGACGTCGGACGGATGCAGGCTCAAGCGGCTATGCAAAGCGGCGCGGCCCGCGCCGGTCGCAAAGACGACAACGCCGTGATCTTCGTGTGGCTCCCCGGCGGGCCGCCGCACATGGAAATGTACGACCTTAAGCCGAACGCTCCGCTGGAGAACCGCGGCGAGTTCTCGCCGATCGCCACCACGGTGCCGGGCCTCGACGTCGGCGAGTTGCTGCCGTTGCACGCCAAGACGGCTGAGAAGTACAACGTCATTCGCTCGGTCGCCCACCAGTTCGCCGATCACGGCGGCGGACATAAGCGGTTTATGACCGGCCGCGACCCGAAGGAACCGACCGGCTTCGTCAACGATTATCCTGCGGTTCCCTCGCTCATCGCGCAAACCATCCGCGAGCGGCGCCGCGGCGTGCCGAACTACGTTTGCGGCACCGATCGCGGTCGGCAAGGAATCGACACGTTCTCGTTCGGCAGCGCGTACCTGGGGAACTCGTCGCACCCGTTAATGGTGCCGGGCGATCCGAGCGCGGCCGATTTCAAGATCGACAACCTCTCGCCGAGCGAGGCTCTGGCCGATCGGCTCGACGACCGAGTGGCACTGCTCGATAAGTTCGACAACTGGCGCCGCAAGCTCGACAAAGCCGGCGCGAAGCTCGAATCGTTGGATGAATTCAACCGCCGGGCTTTGGAACTCGTGACGAGCGAGAAAGCCCGCAAGGCGTTTGATCTGTCGCTCGAGCCTGAAGCCGTCCGCGAGCGGTACGGCAAACATGCGTACGGTCAGCGGGCGCTGATGGCCCGCCGATTGGTCGAAGCCGGCGTCACCTTCGTGACGATGGTCATGGAGAACCCGCAGCTTCCGGGAGGCCTGCCGAACTACGTGAGCTACAACTGGGACTCGCACGCGGTGAATTGCCACCTGTTCAAAGACGCCCAGGTTCGCTTCCCGCTGTACGATCAGGCCGTCACGGCGCTGATCGAAGATCTCTATGCTCGCGGGCTCGATAAGCGCGTGCTGCTCGTGGTGACGGGCGAATTCGGCCGCACGCCGCGCGTGAGCTACAGCGTCGGCACGTCGAGCGGCGTCATGCAGCCGGGCCGCGACCATTGGCCGAACGCGATGTCGATGATCGTCAGCGGCGGCGGGATGCGGACCGGCCAAGTGATCGGCGCGACGAACTCGAAAGGCGAGTATCCGACCGAGCGCCCGCTAACGCCGAACGACCTCTGGGCCACGGTGCTCCAGCACTTGGGCATTGATTCGGAGTTGGCCTACCCCGACCACAACGGCCGCCCGATGCCGCTGCTGCCGTTTGGCACGCCGATCAAAGAACTGCTACCGACGGCCTAGAAACTCCGTCGCTGACGAGTTCGTTGCTAGGCTCTCATCACGCCGCAGGTCGGGGCTGGCCAATCCAGTGCTTGATGCGTCGCCAGCAGCTTGTCGAACTCCGCGATGATCGGCTCCGGCAGCGGTGCTTGTCGGCGAACGTTCATATCGACGTGAGCGCTCACCAGTTCGCCGGTCGCGCTGAGCACCTGCTTGCCG
>JAEUIN010000022.1 GCA_016793115.1 Planctomycetaceae bacterium | reverse complement strand
CCGCGGTGGCTGTTCCTCCGGTACCCCTGAAGTCTTTGGGAGTATCGTCATGCCCGTACGGCTATGCCTCGCCGTCCTTGCGCTTATCGGTCTGGGTTCGCTCGCGTTCACTTCGGTTTCTCGCGAAGCCGCGGCGGCCCGCGATGCGACCGTTCACGAATTCTCGCGCGACATGCTTTTCGAGCGGACGATCAAGCCGCTCTTGGCCGAACATTGCCTCGCCTGCCACGGGCCCGACAAAGCCGAAGGGGGCCTGAATCTCGTCGACCGGAAGCAGGCCCTCAAGCAACTCGAAAGCGGACTGTTCGGCATCGTGCCCGGCAAGCCGGAAGAGAGCGAATTGATTCGCCGCGTCTCGTCGCACGACGAAAGCGAACGAATGCCGCCGGAAGGCAAACCGCTGAAGCCGGCCGAAATCGAAGCCTTACGGCGGTGGATCTCGCTCGGGGCCGAGTATCAACAGCACTGGGCCTATCGGAAGCTGGAGAAGCCGACGCCGCCGACGGTAAAGATCGCTGCGACGAACGCGGCCGCCATTCGCAACCCGATTGATAGCTTCGTGCTGGCGAAGCTCGAAGCGCAAAAGATCGCGCCGTCGCCCGAAGCCTCGCGCGAGACGCAGATCAAACGGCTCTACTTCGACCTGCTTGGGCTGTTGCCGAAGCCGGAAGAGGTGCAAGCCTTTGTCGCCGACAAGTCCCCCGACGCCTACGAGAAGCTCGTCGATCGCTTGCTGGCCTCGCCGCACTTCGGCGAGCGCTGGGGCCGGCACTGGCTCGACATGGCCCGCTATGCCGACAGCGACGGCTATGAAAAGGATCGTGCCCGGCCCGACGCCTACGTTTACCGCGACTGGGTCATCAACGCTTACAACGCGAACATGCCGTTCGATCAATTCACGATCGAGCAACTTGCCGGCGACTTGCTGCCCGGCGCGACGCCCAGCCAACGCATCGCCACGGCCTTCAATCGCCAGACGTTGACGAACGAAGAAGGAGGCGTCGATCAGGAGGAATATCGCGTCAACGCGGTTTTTGATCGGACCGATACCCTGGGCGCCGTCTGGCTCGGGCTCACGCTCGGCTGCGCGAAGTGCCACAACCACAAGTACGACGAAATCTCGCAGGCCGAGTACTACCAGATGTTCGCGTTTTTCAACGACGCGGACGAGGTGCTCGAACGGATTCCCGTGAAGGCCACGGATGCCGCGGCGTTAGAGAAGAAGCTCCTGCCGCTCGAAACGGCCCTTGCAAAGCGCAAACGCGAACTCGCCAAACAGCAAGCTGCTTGGGAAAAGGAACAACGCGACCTGATCGAATCGCAACCGAATCTGCCGCTCAAGGTCGTCGACCTCGACGGGGTGGAAGTCGCGGCGGCCGGCGGGACGAAGCTGGTTCGCGAAAAGAAAAACGCGAACGTGTTTGTCGCCACGGTCAAAGAGGCCGACGGCAAGCTTGTGAAGCTGCCCGCCGTGGAAACCTTTACGGTCACCATCGGCAAGCCGCCTGCCGAACTCACCGGCTTCCGGCTCGACGTCTTTCCGCACCCGGACACGAAAGACAAATCGGTCGGCCTCGGCACGAGCGGCAACTTCGTGCTGACGCAATTCAAGGCGCAGGTCGTCGATGCCGCCGGCAAAGTGCTTCGCGAAGTGCCCCTGCAACGGGCCGCCGCCGATTTCCAGCAGCCGAACTATGCGGCGGCGATGGCCCTAACGGCGGCGACCGGTTCGAAGAAAGGCTGGGCCGTGAAGCCGGAGGCTACGAAGCCGCATTATCTCAACGTGCGCACGACGGCACCGTTCACATTGGCCGCAGGCGAGCGGCTACAAGTGGTGCTTGATCAGCAATACGGCGGCAGCCACTACTTCGGCCGGTTCCAACTGCGCGGCCTCACCGGCGACGCTCGCGAATTGCATTTGCCGCCGGAGATCGTAACGGCGCTCAAGATGTATCCCGAGAAACGCGTGGCCGCGACACGCACGCTGCTCTTCAATCACTATGCGGCCCAAGAAGAGCAGATGACCAAACTGCAGGCCGAGATCGACGCGACGCTGCGGCAATTCAAGGCCGAAATGATGCCGGTGCGGATGATCAGCACGGCACTCAATCCGCGGAAGACGCATCGTTTCGAGCGCGGCGACTTCCTCTCGCCCGCCGATGAGCAGAAGCCCGGCCTGCTGCAAGTCTTGCCGCAGCCGAAGACGACCGAGGTGCAGCAATCGAAGGAAAAGCCGGGCGTGGCGAAGTTGACGTCGCAGCGCAGCGAAGATTCGGTGTTTCAATTTACCGCTGCCGACAAAGCCGACGGCAAAGCGAAGAAGCCCGCGCCTTCGGCTGAGGCCGAAACGGCCGAATCGCGTCGTTCGCGGCTTGATCTGGCCCGTTGGCTCGTATCGGTTGAGAATCCGCTGACTCCGCGCGTCGTCGCGAATCAGATTTGGTATCGGCTCTTCGGGGCCGGCATCGTACGGAGCGTGGGCGACTTCGGGGCGCGGGGCGAATTGCCCTCGCATCCTGAGTTGCTCGATTGGCTGGCCGCCACGTATCAGCGCGATCTGAAGTGGAATACCAAAGCGTTCATCAAGACGATTCTGATGTCGGCCACTTATCGCCAGGCCTCGACCCATCGGACGGAACTGGTCGAAATCGATCCGCTTAACACGCTCTTGGCCCGTCAGAATCGGCTGCGTGTCGAGGGGGAAGTTGTTCGCGACCTCGCCTTGGCTTCGGCAGGGCTGCTCAATCCGAAAATTGGCGGCCCGAGCGTGTTTCCGCCGATGCCGCCGGAGTTGGCCAAGCTCAGCTACGCCAATAGCTTTAGCTGGACCGACAGCAAAGGGGACGATCGCTATCGTCGCGGCATGTACACGTTCTTCAAACGGACGATGCCGCACCCGACGCTGATGACGTTCGACTGCCCGGACGCCAACGTGACGTGCGTCAACCGCACGGTGTCGAACACGCCGCTGCAGGCCTTGACGCTGCTCAATAACGAGAGCTTCGTCGAGGCGTCGCAGGCACTGGCGAAGAGGTTGTTGACCGAGGACGTCGTTGACGCCGCGGCCGCGAAATCGCAAGCGGTTGACAATGCCCGGCTCAGCGCGGCCGTTTGGAATTGCTTAGCTCGGAAGCCTCGGACCGACGAACTCGATCGGCTCGACAACCTGCTCGAGAACGCCCGCGAGTACTACAAAGACCATCCCGAGGAGGCGGAGCAGATGATCGGCCGGTTCGCCGTGCCGACGGTCGCCGACGCCGAAGCCGCCGCGTGGACCGCCACGGTTCGCGTGCTCCTCAACCTCGACGAATTCATCACGCGGGAGTAACGAACATGCAACACACATTCGATAAGCACAACTGCCCGCAAGATGCCCGCATGCTGGCCGAGTTGGCCCGCGATCCGCAGGCTTGGGCGGCCGCGGCAGCCGCGCAATCGCGTCGTCATTTCCTCGGCCAAGCCGGCTACGGGCTCGGCATGGCGGCGCTGGCCGATCTTTTGGCGCGCGACGGCCATGCGAAGCCGACGAAGGCCGACGACGACGCCGGCTCCGCGCCGACCGTGAATCCGCTCGCTCCCAAGCCGCCGCATTTCGCGGGCAAAGCGAAGAAGTGCATCTTCATCTTCCTCGAAGGGGCCCCGAGCCAGATCGATCTCTACGATCCCAAACCGAAATTGGTCGAGCTGCACGGCAAGCCACTCCCCGAGTCGATGACCAAGAACGTCCGCTTCGCCTTCATCAAGAAGGAGACGGCCGTGCTCTTGGGCTCCAAACGCAAGTTCACCAAGCATGGTGAAAGCGGGATGGAGTTCAGCGACTTCATGCCGCACATCGCCACGTGCGCCGACGACATTCTTAAAGTCCGGTCGATGCACACGGACCAGTTCAATCACCATCCGGCGCAGCTCACGCTCTTGGCCGGCCGACCGTTCTTCGGCATTCCCACGATGGGCGCCTGGCTCACGTACGGCCTCGGGAGCGAATCGCAGGACCTGCCGGGCTACGTCGTGCTGTCGGCCGGTCGCGGCACGAGCGGCGGGGCGTCGCTGTGGGCCAGCGGGTTCTTGCCGTCGATGTATGCCGGCGTGATGTTTCGCAATCAAGGCGACCCGGTGTTGAACCTTTCCAACCCCGCGGGCTTGCCGCCGGAGTTGCAACGCCTGGGCCTCGACGTGGCTCGCGATTTGAACGGCGAACGGTTCGAGCAAATGCACGACCCGGAGATCGCCAGCCGAATTGCGAGCTACGAACTCGCGTTCCGCATGCAATCGGCGGCGCCGGAGCTGATCGATCTTTCCGACGAAACACAGGAGACGATCGACGCCTACGGCATCAACCGTAAAGAGCCCGACATCAAAGCCTCGCGCGGCGGCGGCCCGGGGCAGTACAAGCAGTTCGCGACGAACTGCCTGTTGGCCCGACGTTTGGTCGAGCGCGGGGTGCGATTTGTGAGCCTTTTCCACGCTTCGTGGGACCATCACTCGAACCTCGACAACGAGCTGGCCCACAACTGCGGCATGGCCGATCAACCGGTCGCTGCGCTCTTGAAAGACCTCAAGCAGCGCGGGCTGCTCGACGAGACGCTCGTGGTGTTCGCCGGCGAATTC
>JAEUIN010000021.1 GCA_016793115.1 Planctomycetaceae bacterium | reverse complement strand
TCTGTCGCCGCACGCCCCGTGCTCCGCGCAGATCGGCTGCAGCGTGATATGCTTGCGGCTCAATTTCTCGGTCGCGATCAGCTGTGCGCTTGGGCGAACTTGGCAGTGGGGGCACCTCACCCGTTCCGTTTCCAGGAAAGCCCGCATGAGTTCTTCGAAGGACTCATAGCTGCGCTTCTGCTCGACGTTTTCTAGTTCTGAGCCGCCGTCGACCAGTCGCGGCGCCTTTCGAGCGCGCTCCACAACCCGGGACTCGCGGGCGGCTTCGGTCATGTCGAACATGACGCGGTGCAACGTTCCGATACTCGACGCACGGTCTTCGCCCACCCACAGCTGCTCGATCGCCGGACGCAGAACCCAGGAACGGCCGGCCAGTTGCATGAGCGTGATTCCCGCCAAGTAGTCTTGCCGGTAATAAACGGCCTCAAAGCAGCGCCGTTCGTACGGCGAGAGCGGTTCCGGCAGCGACTCCGCAAACGTACCCATGAAGGCCTCCAGGCACTCGGCGATTTTCGGCAAGCCTTGCCACGCTAAATCGAGCAGAGCGCGGTGGATTTGATCGCGCGACAAGTCGTGTGTTTTTTTCGCAGATCGCTGCAAGCACTGGATGATGTTGGAATGTCCTCCGCTCAGCCACCCGGCGTAACGCTGCTGCGGCAGATCGAGTCGTTGCCGGATCAGTTCTTCAAGGTGCCAACGGACGACGGAGGTGATCTGGGCGTCGGAGGGGGACGCGACACGCGAATCGTCAATTAGCAGATCCCGAACCGTTTCCGCACATCGGTCTGCCGATAAGCGCACCGGCCACAACTTGGCGGCCTCGAAGAAACCGTACGCGACGACGTCTTGCGAACGCGGGGCGTTAACCCCGGCGGCCTTCGCCGCGGCTCGGCCTCGATGCTCTAAATCCGCAATCGTCCACCGCGGGACGCCTCCTGAAAAATCACATCCAAAATACTCCGGCAGCAAGTCCTTCTGTTTGGCGTGAGGTTGCAGCGACTTCCGCAGCGAGAAGTCTTGAGACTTCCGAAATCGCTTCTTGACCCAGGCATGCGATTGGATCAACCAGTCATAGGCATGCTTGGCGATCAGATAGTCGACCCACGTTGAAAAGTCCCAGGCGACGTCGCGGGCTCGGATTGCATGCCCGTAGACGAATGCGGCGTTGATGAACTGAGTCGGCGTGCAACCATCCGGCAGACGATAGAAGCGCTCGCCGCCGGACGTCGTCCGCTGGCTCAACGTGAAGCTGCGGTTTCGCGGCAACGCGCCGGGCAGATGCGCACGTGCGTGCCATGTCACCAGCGACTCAAGCATCAAGCTCGGTCGGACCTTTGCTTGCGTGAAACGGAGCGGCGTCCGTCCGAGTGGATGGGACGTGACGACTCCGGGGAAGCTCGCGGACGACTCACTGCTGAACATGGGAATGCCCTCCTTGGCAGTTGTTTGCACCGGCAGCGACGAGCCATTCGCCCGCGGATGGTGCAACTTCGGTGAGGCAATGTACGGGCCGCGTGCCGTTTGTTCCTAAGCGATTTAGAAGATTCCGCACGTCCGAGAACGGTTTTATTTCGAGAATTCCCTAACACAGATCAAGGAGACCAAGCATCGCCAAAAAACGTCAACGCCCGCACGCCGCTTCACGGCCGAGGCCGACGCCCAGTGCGGCCATTTCCCCGGAAAAACGAGCTTTTGCGGCCGCCGTCGCCATCGCCTTGGCGGAATGTTGGGCGGAAGAGCAAGGGGCGGACGGCGCTAAAAGCGACATTCCGCAAAAACCGCCTGCCGGAATTCCCCAGAGGGTTGCCGGTCCGTGAATGACGTAACCGTTCGGTTCGTCCTGGCCGTGGGAGATCAAGCATGAACAGCCGCCGTCACCCCCTCCTCTTTTTAAGATCGGCCCTCCTGCTTTGGGCCGCGCAGAGTTTCCTGGTCAGCTGGGTGCTCGCGATCGGCTCCGCCGACGGGCAGCTGCAAGTCTATCAGGTCTACTGCGCGGCAAGAGCCGCCCCCGCTCGCGTTTTGCTACCGCGTCGTCGTTCTCGACGGCGACGCGGCGCTCCGGAACTCGCCGAGGCATCAGCGAATTACAGTCGTTACTCTTCGGCCACGCAAGATGACATCACGATCGACACTCAACAACATGCGTGTCGAGACTATGCCCAGCGCGACGGCCAACCGATCTCGCCGCTTTTGGAATACAAGGACGAAGCGATCTCGGGCACCAAACGTGACCGAGCCGGGCTCAACCAACTGCTGGCCGATGCCGCACTCGGGCGTTTTAACCGGTTGTATCTCTACAGCCTCAGCCGCTGGGCGCGCGAGTCGGTGATCGGCATGCCGATCCTCAAGCGACTGGTCAACGTGTACAAGATCCGCGTGATCAGCGTGACGGAAGGCTTCGACACCGCCCGGGAAGGCTGGGAAGATCAAGCGCAAAATCTTTTGGCGCAGCACGAGCGCTACATCAAAGAACTGAGCAAGAACGCCTTTCGCGGCCAGTCGACGAACTGCCATCGCGGCTTCTGCAACGGCGACTACTGCTTCGGCTATACCAGCGTTCCGGTCGAAGGGACGTCCAACGGTCGTCGCGGACGTCGCGCTTTGCCGCGGATGGCCTATGCCGTAGACCCGGTGACGAGCGAGTGGGTGAAGCGTATCTTCCACTGGTTCGTCGTCGAACGACGGCCCATTCGCTGGATCGTCGCCGAACTGAACAAGCTGGGCGCGCCGAAGGATCATCGTAGTGGCGATAAAACGCAGTGGTGGCACTCCAACGTCGTACGCCTCCTCGCCAACCGTAAATATATCGGCGATTGGCGGTGGGGACTGATGAAGAACAACCGCGACCCGGAATCGGGCGATCTGCTGCGGGAAGAGCGACCGGACGATGAGACGGACAAGTTTCGTCGCCAACTGCCCGACCTGCGGCTCATCGATGATGAGACCTTCGCGAAGGCTCAGCAGATTCTCGCTGAGAACCGTGCGAAGTATCTTGGCGGCCGCGATGAAGACGGGCAATTCGTCGAAGGTCGCGAGGCGGCCTCGGCACGCTGCGACAGCCATCTGCTGTCGGGACTGGTCGTGTGCGGCGGCTGCGGACGTCGGTTCTACGTCGGCGGCGCCAGCGCACGGTATCTCGTGTGTCCGGGCTACATCCAAGGCCTCTGCACGTTCAGGACGCAGCTCAATCGAGCGCTGGCCGAACGACTGATTCTGGAACAGATCAGCACTCGGCTGCTCGCAGATGATACGTGGCTGCGGGAGCTCCTCTCGCAGACGCACGCGGCTTGGGCGCATCGCCAAGCGACGTTGCCGGGTGAAATCGGCAGCCTACGAACGGCGCTCGCCGAAACCGAACGACGTATCGCCAAGCTGCTCGATTCCCTGGAAGGAGAACGAGAGCCCGACCCGGACATCCGCCGCCGGCTGGCGGAGCGGCGTAACGAGCGGCGCCTGCAAAGGGAGCAACTCGAAGCGGCGGAAGCGAAGCTGCAACAGCAGCCGACCGAGCCGACCGAAGCCTGGGTCCAAGAAAAGCTCTCATCCCTGGCCGAAGTGCTACGGCATGCCACGCCGGCGGCCCGCTATGCCCTCGAAGTGCTAATCGGCGGTTCGCTCGTCGTCACCGAGGTGGCGCGGCCGGGCAAAGCCCGGCGGTACTATCGCGGGGTCTTGCGGCTGACGCTCAATGCGACGATCGGACAGATCAGCTTCGGTGCGGTCGCCGACCAAAATGCCGAGCAAAGGGTTGAAGAGATCGTCATCGAGTTCCGCGACGTCGCGGCCGACGGCGCTTTCGACGCCGAAAGTGAACGGGTCTGGACGCTGAAGCAGAGTGGCCTGCGGATCTGCGACATCGCTCGTGAGCTAAACCTCTCGCGAAAGCAGGTCGAGGTGAGGTTGGAGCACGCTGCTCAACAGCGTAGTCTGCACGACGTTGATCAGACGCCGACTCCCACCGACGGTGATAATCCTCGTTCCCACGACAACGCCGCCTAGAGCGCTGTGGCACGTGACGACAGCCGGTTCGGTTCGCCCGAGCCGGCTGTTTTTTATTGCGCCGGCGCTAATACTCAACTCAGCCTCATTCGGCAGTCATCGGAGAATTGACA
>JAEUIN010000006.1 GCA_016793115.1 Planctomycetaceae bacterium | reverse complement strand
TACGCCGGCAGCACCATCTCCCCGACCGCGTGCGCGAACAACAACGCCCGCCGCGGACTCTTCGTCGTCGTGCTCATACCTCGTGCTACGCACGAAGATCAGCTAGCGGTACACTGAATCAAGAGCTTTTCGACAGAGCATTTCCGACTAATTTACACCCTTGCCAACAAAGCTTCGCGTTCGCCTTTAACGGTGAAACGTGTCGCACATCAACGCCAATCCTCAAGCTGGAATTAATTTTTCCAAAATGATCGGCCAGCTGTGTTTGGTCGGGATCGTCGTTTTGACTGAGAATCGTTTGCAGGCGACCACGTCGATCACCCTTCGTCAGTACCGTCATGGCGATTCTTACATCCGCCCCCCCATCAACATCTGTCCAAGGATGATTCGGGACCGCGTAGACAATCGATAACCCGTCGTCACCGGAAAGGCGCGACTCAATAACCGCGCGGGATTGCACTTGGCTAATGCTATTCGTGGTAATAAGGCCAAATCGCCGAACGCTACCCCCCTGAGCCAATTCTGCTGCTTTGTCCCACCAATACATCACAAAGTCGGAAGACTCGGGAAGGCCACAGTAATTGGAACGCAAATCCTCTACAAAGTCGTCACCAAGCTCAGCACGCATTTTTTTGTTCCCGATAAACGGCGGATTCCCCACCACGAATTCGGCCGCCGGCCATTCCGCCTTTCTCGGGTTGATATACCGCTCGACCAAGACACGCGCCGTTTCGTCCGGTACGTCTTCTCCCGTCACCGGGTGCTTCTTCATCGTCCGGCCGTTCCAGCGCGTCACCGGTTGCAGCTTGTCGTCGAGCACCGCTTCCTTCCGGTCCCACGCCAAGATTGCGTCGCGGCATTCGATGTTCTTGTAGTTTTTGATGATCGGCTCGGCCGGGGCCGTGTGCCCGCGCGTCCGGAAGTGCCACTGTAAGTAGCCGATCCAGAGCACCAGATCGGCGATCGCCGCGGCCCGAGGGTTCACCTCGATCCCCAGAAACTGATGCGGGTCGACTTCGTGCAGTTCCTTCTGCCGCTCGCCGAACTCGTAGAGCGCGTTGAGCACCTCGCCTTCGAGCCGCTTCATCTGTTCGAGCGTGACATACAAAAAGTTGCCGCTCCCGCAGGCCGGATCGAGCACCCGCGTATCGCAGAGCTTTTCGTGAAACGCATGGACGATGCGGCGGGCCTCGGCCAGATCGCCCTCCTTGGCGGCGAGCACGGCGGCGGCGTAGGCCGCTTGCCAGTCGTCGCGCAGCGGCTCGATCACCGTCGGCAGCACCAGGCGTTCGACATAGGCCCGGGGCGTGTAGTGCGCGCCGAGCTTATGCCGCTCGACCGGATCGAGAGCCCGCTCCAAGAGCGTGCCGAAGATGGCCGGCTCGACGTCGGTCCAATCGGCGCTCGCCGCTTCGATGAGCAGTTCGAGCATGTCGCGATTGAGCGGCAGCGCCTCGCTCTCGGCGAATAGCCCGCCGTTGAACTTGAGGAGCGTCTTGCGGAGCACGCCGGAGAAGCCGCCGGAGTTCATCGCCTTCCACAAGTCTTCGGCGGCCGGTTTGAAGTGCTCCGGATTGTCGCGCAGGCTCGCCAGCAAATCCTTGAACGCGCCGCGAGGAATCAACTCCACGTCTTCGGCGAACATCGTGAACAGCGACCGCATCAGAAAGCGGGCCGTGTCTTCGGCGTCGTGCCCGGCTTTCTCTAAGAGCTTGGCGAGCGCGGCCAAGCGTTCGGCCAACTCCCGCGTGACCTTGGCGCTGCGGCGGGCCGGATCGAGCGCGAGCGGATCGACCCACACTTGCTTGAGCCGGGCGCGGACTTCGGGCTTGCGCAGATCGGCGAGCGCGATACGAAAGGAGTGAGGATCGGGGAACTGCACATAGGTCTTGCCCGAGCGGCTGAATTCGCTGTAAAGCTCGATCGAATGGCCGACGTCGACCACGATGAGAAACGGCGGCCAACCTTCTTCCGGCGGCAAGGCTTGCGCGTAGCGCTGGGCCTGCCCGCGCGCGCGGAGCATGGCGTCGTCCCAGGCCTTGGTGCCGCGGACCGCGGTCCCTTTCTTCTTGCGGCGCTGCGGAGCGGCGGCCTCGTCGGGCGAAGCCAGTTCGGCGAGCTCGGCTTCGGCCGCGCTTTGGGCGTCGCTCCCTTGCTTGGCTTCGAGCACGAACGCGCCGCGCTTGTAGAGATCGATGCGGCCGGTGGTGTGCGAGCCGTCGCTTTCGGTGAACGTGACGCTGCGCTCGAACACGTAGGCGTTGTCGGCGTCGAGCGGTTTGGTCGGCTCCGGCTCCGGCACGTCGAGCAGGTCGCAGAGTTGCGTCAGGAACAGCTGATAGTTGGCTCGCTCGGCCGCCCCCGAGGCTTCCCACTGCGCGATGAAACGCTCGAGCGGGGCAGGGTCGGCGAAGCGATCGGCAGCCGAAGATGTCGTCATGAGGCGGGGAACTGCTAGCGGAGCGAGGAAGGTTTCGCGACTGGTCCGGGTGGCACTGGTGGCTCGCCCACCAGTGCTGAAGCGCCCGGGGGCGTCGGGACGGCGGCCCGGCAGCCGACCCCCGCCGGAGACGGGTAGCCATGTTACCGCGAACGCGGCGGGCGCGGCTAGGGAGAGGCGAATCGTCGGCGCGGCCTTCATCCGCGGGCGGCCCAAAGAGTCTTAGCCCCCGACCGAAAGCGCCGGGGGCTAAAACGAGGACGTTGAACGGGGCGGACGGTGCAGGCCGTCGGCGGCGGGTTCTCGCTGCGAGGACGGTGCGCGACGGTCGCAGACGGGCCGGCGCGGCGGCGGGAGCGCGAGCCGCGGGCCGGCCGGCGGGGGGCCGTCGCTTGTGAGAGGCCTGTTTTTAGGACGTTTCGGAGTCGTCGGGCCGCCATGTCGCAACGAAATTACGAATGCAACTGTGAGGCATTCGCAGCGCTCGCGCGCCGCGGAGCGCGCGTTTCCCTAGACGCTCCGATCGAACGACGACGAAGCGGGGCGGAGCGAGCGGCCGGGGGGACGGAACGGCCCGGGAGAGCGGCGCGGCGGCTACTGGTTGGCCTTGTCGCTGATGTCTTTGCGGCACCAGGCGCCGTCCCAGCGGATTTGCTTTACGGCCGTGTAGGCCGAAAGCTTGGCCTGCGGGATCGAGGAGCCGACCGCCGTGACGCCGAGCACGCGGCCGCCGTCGGTCAGGACTTGGCCGTCGGGTCCGGCCGCGGTCCCGGCGTGGAACACCTGCACGTCGGGCACCTTCGCCGCTTCGTCGAGCCCGCGAATCGGCTTCCCCTTGGCGTATTTGCCGGGATAGCCTTCCGAGGCCATGACGACGCAGACGCTGGGTCGCTCGTCCCACTCGGGCGGGTCGATTTGGTCGAGCCGTTCTTCGGCGGTGGCGAGCAAAAGCTCGAACAAGTCGCTTTTGAGCCGCATCATGAGCGGCTGGCATTCGGGGTCGCCGAAGCGGACGTTGTACTCCAGCACCTTCGGGCCCTGATTGGTGATCATGAGCCCGGCATAGAGCACGCCGCGGAAGGGGCGCCGAGCCCGCTTCATGGCGTGCACCGTGGGGACGAGCACATGGGCCTCGATCCACTGCATCATCTCGGGCGTGACGAGCGGAGCGGGGGAGTAGGCGCCCATGCCGCCGGTGTTGGGGCCGGTGTCGCCGTCGTAGGCCCGCTTGTGGTCTTGGGCGGCGGGGAGAGCGATGATGGTTTGGCCGTCGGTGATGGCGAGCACGCTGGCTTCACGGCCGTCGAGGCGTTCTTCGATGACGATCTGTTTGCCGGCGTCGCCGAATTCGAACTGTCGCCCGATTCGTTCGACGGCGTCGAGAGCTTCGGCCCGATTGGCGCAAACGATCACACCTTTGCCGGCGGCGAGGCCGTCGGCTTTGACGACGACGGGGACGTCTTCCCGTTCGCGAAGATAGGTGACCGCGCGATCGACGCTGCGGAAGACGCGGTAGTCGGCCGTGGGAACGTCGGCGTTGCGCAACAGTTCCTTGCAGAAGACCTTGCTTCCCTCGAGCTCGGCCGCGGCCTTCGACGGGCCGAACACCTTGAGGCCGGCTTTTTGGAACTCATCGGCGATGCCGGCGACGAGCGGGATCTCGGGCCCGACGACGGTGAGCGCGACGTCGTTCTCTTTAGCGAACTTGATCAGCTTCGGAAAGTCGGTCGCTTCGATGTTGACGTTTTGGCCGACAAGCGCGGTGCCGGTGTTGCCCGGAGCGCAGAAGACTTTCGTTACTCGCGGACTTTGGGCGAGTTTCCAAGCCAAGGCGTGCTCACGCCCGCCGTTGCCGATGACCAACACGTTCATAGATCCGCTTCCTTCCGCACCCCAGTCGACACATCGAGAACTCGGCTTCGGGCGACTCGCTCTAGAGGGCTCGCTACGCGTTGCCGAGCCTGAAAATTGTAAGGCTCGCCGTCCGAGGTCACAAGGACGCCGGCGGAGCGGCGGCGGCCGGTGGACAGCTGCAAAGCGCGCGAATTTGCGCGAGAACGGCGAAATCGTCGCCGACGGGAACTCCGTCAATCGAAAGGTCGGCGCGACGTGTGACGCCGTCGACCGCCCCGGCCGCGACCAGCGCAGCCAAGCGTGCGCGATGCTCCTGGAGCGACCAAGCGGAGAGCAAATCGGCCTTGCCCCGGAGCACGGCGACGGCGGCGGCAAGGGCGTAGGCCCCCCAATTGCTGACGCCGGCGATGACGAGGTCGTCCGTCGCGACACGACAGGCGATCTGCGCCGCGGGCCCTTGTGCAACGACGCGCCGCAAGACGCTCCAGGGGATCGCGCCGCAGCCGATTTCGTTGCCGCCGTCGACGATGCCGATCGTGTACGGAGCAGGGGGCGTCGCGGAGCTGCCGTCGCGCGGCGCAATAAGCTCGTGCAACGGCGCAGTGACCGGGCCGATGTCGGCGCCGCGCATGTTGCGGCAGCGATCGCGCTCGCCGCGGGGAACAAGTTGTTCAAACTCGGCGAGCACCGACTCGGCGTTTCCCGACGATTTCGCATGCGCAGCGATCGACTCGGCCGTGTGGCTCGGGCCGACGCGTTCGATGAAGACGAGATGCGAGAACGGCTCGGACGACGCCGCACGGGTTTGTCGATAAGCGGCGACGGCGCGACGAGCGTCGCCGGTATCGGCCGCTTGCGGAAACTCGATGAGCAAGTCGGGCGGCAGTTGTAACGATTGCAGGCCCGCCCGGAGAAGCGGTGCGGACACGAGATCGGTCGCGAGCCGGGCGTCGCAGCCGGCCGCGTGCAGAACCTCAATGAGATAGAGGGCGCCGAGCGGACCGTCGGTCTCGCCCGTCGTACGGTCGGCAAGTTGCACGGCAAAGCCGGTTACGACCAGGACGCGGGAAGCGTGTTCCGCCAAGTGTTCGGCCGCCCGACGCAGGCTTCCGGCGTACAACGGCGTTCCGTTTTCGTCGCGATAGGAAGCCGGTCCGCGACCGGCGACGTCGCTGCGAACCACGGCTTCGAGTTCGTTCCAGCGAATGGATAACGGGCTCGCGCGCACGGCTGAGGTCGCAATCAAAGCAAAAGGCCCAAAATTTTGGCCGAGCACGATGGCTCAGCTTGCAAGGCGTCGGGGGACACAATAACATCGGTGCGCCCAACAATTTGCACCAACTTGTGAAAAATGTCACAATCCGAAATGTGTCTTTTTTCCAAGCTTGTGGTACAAAATCCGACTTTCGGTTTTCATCCCCTCGGCGGGGAATTGCAGGAAGTCGGCTCAAACGCGGGGCAAATTCGTCCGGGCAGGCGCCGTCGAAACGCGATTTGGGCTCGCGTTATTTGCGAAGGAGGACGAAAAGCGAGATCGGCAATCGTGTTTGTGCCGAAGCGGCGAAATGGCCGAGCGGGGTCGCGGGTTGCAAGTCGCAGCACGCAAGGATTCGGTACTGAAGCGAATCGACGGCGTGGGGTGTTTGAGTTTCGTTGATGTTCGTCGCAACGACGGATTAGCAACGCGGGATTGAAACAAATCTATGGCAGAGCAGAAAAAGCTTTCCGTTCAGGAAATCCTGGCGCTCGCGCGAAAACAAAAAGCCGGAGGCGAATCGGCCCCGGATGCGCCCACTGTTGCCGATAGCGCACCGGCAGCCGACCCGTCTGCGGATGTTGCCCCGCGAGCCGCCGCCGAAGCCGCGGCCAAAGCTCCAGAAGAGCGTGATCCCGCGGCTGCCGCCGAAACGGTGAGCAGTGCGGAAGCCCACGCGGCTCGCAGCGAGCCGGCCAAATCGGCGAAACCCGCCGGAGGGAAATTGAGCGTCGCGGAAATGATCGCCGCCGCTCGCGCCGGGGGCGCGGCCAAGCCGGCCGGCGCCGCGTCGCCGAAGCCGGAACCGAAACCTGCGGCGGCCAAACAAGAGTCGGCTGCCAAGGCCAAACCGGCCGCCGAAAAGAAGGATGCCGGGCCGGTCGTCGGCGGACCGAAAGATACGGCAAGCATTCTCGCGGCCGCGCGCAAGGCCGCGAAGCCGGGTCCGATCACGAAGGCCGAAGCAGCGCTGAAAGAGAAGAGTGAGCCGGCGACCGAGAAACCGGCGCGCCAAGCCCCGCCGATGCCGGCCCGCCCCGAATCGCTTAAGCCGAAAGGCGCGAAAGCGCCGGCGGAAGACCGCCGCGGGTTCCTCAGCGTGATGTTCGGGTCGATGCTCGCCGTCGGTTATTTCGCCTTAGCGCTCGCCGGGGGCCTCTGGACGCTCGGTCTCGCACGGTTCATGTTCCCGAACATCCTCACGGAACCGCCGAGCAAGTTTAAAGTCGGTTTCCCGAGCGATTTCGCCCCCGGCAAGGTCGAAGAAAAGTTCAAAGCTCAATTCGGCGTGTGGATCGTCAACACCGAGTACAACGGCCAGCCGCAGATCGCCGCGATCCGCACCGTATGCACGCACCTTGGATGCACGCCGAACTGGCTTGAGGCGGAACAGAAGTTCAAGTGCCCCTGCCACGGCAGCGGGTTCTACAAAGACGGAATCAACTTCGAAGGCCCGGCGCCGCGCCCGCTTGAGCGCTACGCCATCGCCCTGGCGGACGACGGTCAGCTCGAAGTCGATAAAGGAAAGCTTTTCTTCGAGGAAATGGGGCAATGGAGCGATCCGTCGTCGTTCTATCCGGCCTGACGCTTTCCGAATTCGTTCGTCTCCGTCGTTTGAATTCTTCGTCGCTCGCATAGTTAGCATCGTCAACGATCACCAACTCTGAGCTCGGCCAGTCACATGTCCATCGGCGAGAACATTCGCAATTCGCAGCTCTGGAAGAGCGTTTTCCGCCATCCGATGCCCCTGGATCGGCGCAATCGCATCGTGGTGATGCTGACCAACTTCTTCCTGCACCTGCATCCGGTGTCGGTGAAGAAGCAAGGCATCGCCCTGAGCTATACCTGGTGCATGGGAGGAGTCACATTCTTCCTGTTTCTGGTCGAGACGCTCACGGGCGTGTTGCTGATGTTCTATTATCGGCCGACGCTGGAATGGGCGTACAAGGACATCCAAGATTTGCGTGACGTAGTGAGCCTCGGGATCTTCCGAGAACTCCATCGCTGGGGCGCGCACGCGATGGTCATCACGACATGGCTGCACATGTATCGTGTGTTTCTCACGGGCAGCTATAAACCGCCCCGAGAGTTCAATTGGGTCGTCGGCGTCATCTTGCTGTTGCTCACGCTCCTACTCTCCTTCACGGGCTACTTACTCCCCTGGGATCAGTTGGCGATTTGGGCCATTACGGTCGGATCGAACATGGCTCGCGCCACGCCGTTTCTAGGCCACGAAGGGCCGGGGCAGCAACTATTGAATCTCGGCGGCATCGATATGATCACGAATGCTTCCGACGCGCGCTTCGGATTGCTGGGCGCGCGCTTCGTCGGCGAAGAAACGCTGAATCGGTTCTACGTCTTGCATTGCGTCGCGATACCGTTGGCGGTCGCCCTATTGCTGGCGATTCACTTCTGGCGCGTGCGCAAAGACGGCGGCATCAGCGGGCCACTTTGATTAAGTCGAATTCGCCTCCGCCGACAGGCGACAATTCGGCAGTTGTTTGTAATCGGACGAGCGGATACACCACTGACGCGGCGGACCTCATAGGTCTCCCTAAACGAAGTTGAATCATCATGCACGGTAGTCACGCCGACTTTCTGGCACGAATTCAAATGGGGCTCGGGTTTTACTACCTGCTCCTCGCTGCGCTCAATTGGGGCGGCGCGCTGCTGATGTGGCGCGAAGGTGCGCGGCCGTATTTCAAGCTGGGCGAGCTCACGGTGACCAACATTGCCGTATGGCTCTTCGTCGGCGGGGCTTTTCTCATCCTCGCGCCGGTTGCGATGATGGGGTCGCCGCCGGAGTTCTCCGAGGGGATTAAGCACGTTATCAACGAGCTTTCGGGACCGGTGACGCTCACCGTCGGTTCGCTGGCGGGCATGGCCGTCCTTTACTTCTTCCGGGGTTGGTGGACTCGCCCGCCGATCGCGTGGGCACTACTGAATCTCTCGCTGTTCTTGATGGGCCTCGCGGTCACCGACGCCAACTTCTTTGAAATCGTCGGCAAGCCGGACAATGTGCCGATCGTCGGCCTCGTTTTCTTGCTCGGCTTCTTCACTTGGGTCGCCACGCGGCAAGCCGTGATCAACGACGATCGTCGCAAACAAGGCCTGCCCCCGATCGAAAAAACGAACGACGAGAAGGTCCTGGTTTGGCCCGACTTGGTCTACACGGAAATGATCTGCATGGTCGCGCTTACAGCGCTCATGCTCGTCTGGGCCATCGCTTTGCAGGCTCCGCTGGAAGAACCGGCGAGCAGCGTGAAGACACCCAACCCTTCGAAGGCGCCGTGGTACTTCCTGGGGCTCCAGGAAATGCTCGTCTACTACGATCCGTGGTATGCCGGCGTCGTACTGCCCAGCATCGTGGTCTTCGGCCTGATGGCTATACCGTTCCTCGACTTCAACAAAGCCGGTAACGGCTACTACACGATCGAGGAACGCAAATTCAGCTACATCGTTTTTCAGATCGGCTTCTTTGAGCTTTGGATCGTACTCATCATTTTGGGCACTTTCCTCCGCGGACCTAACTGGAACTTTTTTGGGCCGTTCGAGTATTGGGACGCGCATAAAGTGCTGGCCCAAAACAACGTCGACCTTTCTCAATACTTTTGGGGCGATTGGTTAGGGCGCGGCATGCCCAAAGCGCCGTCCGGCAGCGGAGCGGGCATGGAGTTCCTCTATATCCTGTATCGCGAAAGCCCCGGCATCATCCTCACGCTGCTGTATTTGATCGTGCTGCCGCCCATTCTCGCGGCCACCGTCTTCCGCAGCTTTTTCGTGAAGATGGGTCTCATTCGCTACATGATCATGTCGAACCTGCTGCTGCTCATGGCGTCGCTGCCGCTCAAGATGGTGCTGCGATGGACCGTGAACCTCAAGTACATCATCAGCATCCCCGAATACTTCCTGAATTTTTAACTGTGTCCCATTTCACCGCCGTGCGTGCGCGTCGCACGGCGTCACGATTCCCAAGTTGAAGCCGAGGAAGGCGTCCTAGCATGCCGGCCACAGAACAAACCTGGCGTAACCTCAAGACCTTGCACGTCGTCTTCGGCGTCTCGGCTTTGGTGATGCTGCTCGTATCGATTTGGATGTTGGCCGCGGACCACAACCGCGAAGCCAAGAGCCTGCAAAAGCAATTCAACCGAATCGAGACGCAGTATCTTGAGTGGCGCAGCAAGGAGCAACTTACCTCGAACTATCTGGCCAAGAAGACGGAACTGGAAAAGAAGCTCACCGAGGCGCGCGCCGAGGTGCCTTCGCAAGAGGCGATCGACGCTTTCCTAGCGTTGGCCGAACAAAGGCCCGAGCACAACTACAAGCTCGACGCCGTCGAGAAGTCATACGCCGAACTGAAGACGGCGGGCGAGTCGTATTCCGCGGCCAAGAGCAAGGCCGATGAAGCGCGTGCCGCCTTGGCAAAGCTCGAAGCCGAGAACGCCGACGACGCCAAAAAGAACGAACAGCGCAATGCCGTCGACGCGGCGGACAATGACGCGACCGCCGCGGCGGCCGCTGTCGCCGAGCGGCGCAATGCCTTGTTTTCGGCCATGCAGACCGTCGTCGCTCAGGCGACGTTCGTCGAAAATGAATCCCAGCGCAAGCTGAAATTTACCAAGGCCGATCTCGACGTCGACATGAGCATGCTGGCGATCGGCGTCGACGAAGGAAAATCGCCCGAGGAATTGCAAAAGATCCAAGGCAAGGTTTCGCAAGTTCGATCCGAAGTCGACGAAAAGCTCACGCGAACCTATCAAGAAAACAAGGCCCATCGCGTGGCTTTGCAAGACCAACTCGCCGCGATTCGCAACGATGAGAGCCTCGCGCAAAAAGAACTCGAAAAGCACGACTCCGACGTCGATCGCCTCAACACGGCCATCAGCGAGAAATCTCCGAACGCGCTCAAACGCCTCGCGGAACTGCCGATCATCGACGCCTTCGGCGGCCCGCTCAAACCGCAGCAAGTTTGGCTCCCCGATTTGCCCTGGAATAACAACTTTCGCAATGTCGCTCGCTTTGACCGTTGCGTAACGTGCCACCAAGGCATCGACAAAACGGCGCCTGGGTCGGCCGTCGATCCGGCCTATCCGGTCGCGGTCGACACGCCCGTGCAACTCGACACGCCCAAGGTCGAGCCGAGCGTTGAGGAATACACCAAAGAACTCAACGAACGACTCAAGAATCTCTACGGCATGATTCTCGCCGATCGTGGATTGTTCAATCCGGACGAAATCACAATCGAAGCCGTGTATCCCGGCGGTGCGGCGATTCGCGCCGGCCTGCGGTCCGGCGACGTCATCGTGAAAGCGTCCGGGGTGTCGCTCCTCGACAAGCAAATGGCCGAGAACTATTTGGCCTCTCAGGTCGCATGGGGCAAGCCGCTGGAACTCGTGATTCGCCGCGGCGTGCCCGAACCGTATTCAAGTCATCCCCGTCTCGATTTGTTCGTCGGTTCGATGAGCCCGCACAAGGTCGGTGAGTTCGGTTGCACAATTTGTCACGAAGGTCAAGGGAACGGTACGGCGTTCAAATGGGCTTCGCACACGCCGAACGATCCGCTCCAGGCCGACGCTTGGAAGCGCGAACACGGCTGGTTCAACAACCATCACTGGATTTATCCGATGCTCCCCAAGCGGTTCGATGAAGCGAACTGCTTGAAGTGTCACCACGAACTCACCGAACTGAAGCCCAGCAAGCGGTTTCCGGATCCGCCGGCACCGCGTTTGGTGGCGGGCTACGAGTTGATCGAGAGCGTCGGCTGCTTCGGCTGCCACGAGATCAACGGCTACGATGGCCCGAAGAAGCGCCGTGGGCCCGATCTACGCGCCGAACCGAACTTCTTCGCCGCCGCGGCTCAAGTCGCCGCCGATCCGAAATTGCAGGGCGCCCTCGAAGGCGAACTCGCGCGGATCGCCGATTTGGCCAAGCAAGTCACTCAACATCCGGAACAAACGGCGCAGCGAAAATTGCTCGCCGAACTCATTGAGCGTCAAGTCCAACCCGGGACCGACGGCAAGCCGAAATCGACGCTGAGCTCCGCGACGATCGCGATGGCCGGCATGCTGGGAGCCGATGACGAAACGCCCGGCAAGTATCCCAAGGTCGGCCCGAGCCTTCGCTACACCGCGGCCAAAAACGACCTGAACTTCCTCTATAGTTGGATCAAGAATCCCAAAAATTTCCGTCCGACGACGAAAATGCCGCAGTTCTTCGGACTGCACAAGCATCTCGTCGACGTCGAGAAACTGGACGACAACGGCAAGGTGGTGCTCGACGAACATGGCCATCCGGTCATGACCAAGAGCGCCGGAAAAGTCGATGCCGAACGATTTGAGCCGATCGAGGTCACGGCGATCAGCAAGTACTTGCTGGGGGAGAGCCAACCGTTTCAGTACGTGGAGGCGAAATCCACCACGGACGACGGCAAGAAGATCGAGGCGGCGAGCGTCGAACGGGGCAAGTTCCTTTTCGAAACGCGCGGCTGCTTGGCCTGCCACAGTCACAAGGACTTTACCAATATCCACGGCGAAACGTTCACCGCCAAGAACGACGGCAAGCCGGCGATGTCGCTCACTCAAGGTCCCGACCTCAGCGGACTCGGTGCGAAGCTGACCGGCAAACGCGGCGAACAGTGGCTCTACAGTTGGTTGAAGCAGCCGAATCAATATCATCCGCGTACGGTGATGCCTAATCTGCTGCTCGATCCGGTGACGGACAGCGTTATCAAGGATGGGCAAGTCGCGTCGACTACCACCTACGATCCGGCCGCGGATATCACCGCCTATCTGCTCAGCCAGAAGGCTCCCGTCGATAACGACGCGCCCTGGCAAGCCGAAGCGGTGCCGGCTTACAAGTCGTCCGACGTGGACGACTTGCTCAAGACTTACTTACTCGGCGCCTTCTCCAAGGCCGACGCCGAGCGAGTTGTCAAGGAAGGGGTACCGGCGGCGGAGCGATCGAGCGTCAAGGGCGACGAGGTCTTGCTCGTCGTTGAAGAAGGACAAACCTGGAACGACGAAAAGAAGCTGTTGTATCTCGGCAAAAAGTCGATCGGCCGCCTGGGGTGCGCGGGATGTCACGACATTCCGGGCTTTGAAGACGCCAAGCCGATCGGTACCGGCTTAGCGGATTGGGGCCGCAAAGAACCCTCGAAGCTGGCCTTCGAACAAATCCTCGCCTATCTCGCAACGGGCAAGGGGGGCCACGGCCACGGCGATGCCGCGACGACCGGCCCGCGCAACTACGATGAAGAGTTTTTCGTCGAAGCGATCGGCCATCATCAGCGCGAAGGCTTTATTTGGCAGAAGCTCCGCGAGCCGCGCAGCTACGACTACAAGAAAACGGAGAACAAGTCTTATATCGATCGCCTCCGCATGCCTCAGTTCAATCTGACGGAAGATCAGCGCGAAGCGATCATGACGTTTGTGCTCGGCCTTGTCGCCGAACCGCCGCCGGCGAAATACATCTATACGCCGAACGCTCAGCAGCAAGCGATTCTCTCCGGTGCGAAAGTCATCGAAAAGTTCAACTGCGCCGGCTGTCATACGTTTGAAATGCAGCGTTGGGACGTCGATTACGTTCCCGGCAAGCCGAAGGCTCCGGATATTTCCGGAGAGTACGACTTCCTAATCCCGCACTATACGCCCCAACAGATCGCCAAATCGAAGGCGGTCGATCGTCGCGGATTCGGCCATGCCGTCTTGCATGGCTTGCCGGAGCCCAAGGAGGAAGAGGAGGAGCCGACCGTTTACTTCAAGCTCTGGTCGTCGACCCTGGTCGACGGACAAACTTGGCTCTCGGGCGGCACGTCGTTCGAAGTCGATGAGAAGATTAATCCGCCGGGCAAAGCGATCCGCCGGCCGCAAGTCGGCGGCGTGTTCGCGAACTACCTACATCCCGTCGCCTTGGCCGACGAGAAGAAGCGTAACCCGGCCGTAAAGGCGAGCGATGCCTGGGGATTTGTGCCGCCGCCGCTGATGGGCGAGGGGGCCAAAGTGCAGACCCGTTGGTTGCACGACTTTCTGCTTGAGCCGTTCCAGATTCGTCCGGCGGCGATTCTGCGAATGCCGAAGTTTCACATGACGAGCGCCGAAGCCGATGCGATCGTGCATCATTTCGCGGCGGTCGACGGAGTCGACTATCCATACGAGTTCGACGTCCGACGGCAAGCCGACTATCTCGCGGCTTCCAACGCGTCGTACATGACGCAAAAGCGCGAAGCCCAACGCACGGCGACGCCGCCGCCTCCTCCCGCGCCGGGGGCGACTCCCACGCCGCCGTCGGTTCCGAGCGGCGATCGCGATCGACTAAACGATGCGCTCGCGCTGGTGACCGACAATGGATTCTGCGTGAAGTGCCATCTGGTCGGCGACTTCCGTCCGACCGGCGCCGCCGCCGGTCTGGGTCCGAACCTGTCAGGTGTTTCAGCACGCTTACGTCCGGACTATCTGAAGCGTTGGATTGCAAATCCCGCGCGGATCTTGCCGTATACGGGTATGCCGGTGAACTTCCCGAAGACGCAGACCGTAGCGCAACACCTGTATAAAGGCACGAGCGAGCAGCAGATCGATGCCGTCGTCGACCTGTTGTTGAACTACGACGCAGTCATCGGAGAACGCACGAAAATTGTCGATCTAATGAAGAGCTTCGCTGCGGCTAATGCGACAGGCACGCCGACGAGTCCATCTGCTCCTTCCGCAGGCACGCCCGCCGCAGCGGGCTCCGCCCCCTCATCGGCAGGCGGCTCGAACCCGTCCCCGGCGACGGAGCGACCCAAAGCGCCGTCGCCGGCTCCAACACCTTCAACCGCAACGCCGGATGCGGCACCGATGGGGGGCGGGAATTAAAGCAATTCTCCACGACAGCGGATTTCCACGACGCCCTCGATCGATGGACGATTCTGCTCACGTTCTTACGATACAATAGCCCTTTCGATTTCCAACTCGCCACAGTCCGTTCTGTTCGTTCCCCGACCACTCACACTCACGGCAGGAATCGCCGCAAGTCTATTTTGATATGCTGAGCCGAAGCACGAAGCCGACCGCCCGCAATTGAGGAGAACCTATGATCCGCAACTTGAACACGCTGAAAACCCTGACGCTACTTGGTTTGGCTCTCTGCACGTCGCAAGCGGGCGCCGCCGAGATCAAGGGCAAGTTCGTTTACGACGGCACCCCGCCGGAAGCGGCACCGGTGACCGATCCCAAGGCCGCCTCGGAGTTTCCGGGCCTCAAAATCGTCTATGAAAACCTTGTCGTCGATCCGACGTCGAAGGGTATCGCCAACATCGCCGTCTATGTGCGCAACGACGTCGCCGCGACGCCGGAAGCCGAGGCCGCGGCCGCCAAGGAAGTCGTCATCGACAACAAGAACGGTCGGTTCGAGCCGCACATCACGGGTGTTTGGTCGGGCAAGCAAAAGCTGATGTTCAAGAACTCCGATCCGGTCAGCCATAACAGCAACTTTGCCTTCGCCGGCGTCAATCCGCTTCTGACGCCCAACGGTTCGCAAGAAATCGCTCTGGCCGGTTCGAAGACGCTGCCGCAAGAACTCTCGTGCAGCATCCACCCGTGGATGAAGTCGTATTTGATCGTTCGTGAGAATCCGTACGTCGCCGTGACCGACAAGGACGGCAACTTCTCATTGAAGAACTTGCCGACCGGAACGGAGCTTGAGGTCCAATTTTGGCAAGAAAAGGCGGGGTACTTGGCCGCTAAGCCGGAATGGGAAAAGGGCCGTATGACGGTAACTCTGACCGGGGATCTCGATCTCGGCGAGATCAAAGTGAATCCGGAATTGTTCAACAAGTAGTTGGAATCGAGAAAAGTTCAGGCATGCGGCCGGATTTGCTCCGACCGCATGCCCCGTTACTGAATGGCAATTACTCCGCACGACCGATTCAATATGCTTAAGGCAATCCTGCTCCAACGCGTCGGCGTCGGCCTCCTGATGATCATGACGGCGTCGGCGACGGGCTGTCGTCGCGCGGAGATGACTGACATTGTGCCGACGGGCGCGAGCCAAGTAGCGCTCTTGCGGTTACCGACAACGGGAGGCTCGGGCGGCAGTGGTGGAGCGGGGGACACCGGCAGCGGTTGGGGCACTTTAAAGGGCGTATTTAAGTTCACTGGGGCGGCACCGAGTTTGGGAGTTCAAGCCGGCTTCGATCCCAATAAAGACGCACTCTGCAAAGTTCCCGTCAAAGATGAGACGCTTGTCGTGGATCCGGGAAGTAAGGGCATCCACAATGTGCTGCTCTATCTGCGTGTCGCTCCTCGGACTCATCCTGAAATTG
The DNA here is from genome assembly GCA_016793115.1 of Planctomycetaceae bacterium. Taxonomy (GTDB): domain Bacteria; phylum Planctomycetota; class Planctomycetia; order Pirellulales; family PNKZ01; genus PNKZ01. The sequence continues at coordinate 56,030 of JAEUIN010000006.1, read as the reverse complement.
AAAACGCTCCCCCGAAGGAAGCGATTTTCGATCAGCGTGAGTGTCGCTTCCTTTCTCACGTCTTTGCGTCGAGCATCAAGGACAAGTTCGTAATTCTCAACACCGACGAACCGGCCCATAATTCCAAAGGTGCGCCGGGCAGCGGCAATCCCGAATTCAACGAACTCATTTCGCCGAAGACCGGCAAATATGTCTATCCGGGCTTCAAGAAGCCGATCACCACGCCTTACGACATCACCTGCAGCATCCATCCTTGGATGAAAGCGTATCACATTGCTCGGCCCGACACCTACTTCGCGGTCACGGCCGTCGACGGCACGTTTACCATCGATAAATTGCCGGCCGGAGTCGAACTAGAGTTCCAAGTTTGGCACGAACGAGGAGCCGGCGAGAAAGGCGGCCTCGTCGCCGCGGCCGACGGCGCAAAATGGGCCAAGAACGGCCGCATGAAAGTCACGATTCCCAAAGACGGCGACACGGTGACGCTCAACGTCAACGTCGATCCGTCGGCATTCCAATAAACGATCCACAACAGACCGGCGTTGTAGAGGCTGTCATCGGCTCGCGGTGAGCCGACGAAAACACTCGGTGTCGTCCATGCGCTATCGATTTCTTGCCGTCACTCGTTCGCAGTTGCCGCTCCTGTTTGTTGCGGGTGCGTCGACGTTGCTCTCCCTGGCCGGCTGCGGCGACCCGGGGAACTCGTCGCCGCATTTCCGACTCAACAACCAGGGAGAAGATTCGGACCGCTACCGCGTCGGCGGCGAGGCCGATGCCGACGCGCGACTCCTCAAAGAAACGGTGTACATCCCAGGTCGGCAATATATCGCCGACGCGCTCGAAGCGATGTTCGGCACGCCGGATCAACCGTACGTGTTCCGAGAGACCGGCCTCGATTTACGCAAGATCCGCTTAGCGTCCGGCCCAGTCGGCGGGCTGCCTGCCGAGGAACAGAAGGCGCAGCTTGAGAAAATCGTCGCTCAAACGACGGAACTAAAGAAAGAGCTCGCCGGTCTCGACGCCGCCGCAAAGGCCGCCGCGACCAAGGCGCAACCGCACGAAGCGGCTCTCAAGGCGGCCGAAGCGCAATTGGCCACGGCAAAAACGGCCAACGACGCCGCGGGAGTCGCCGCGGCTGAAAAGGAAATCGCCGCCCACAAGCCGGCCGTCGATGAGAAAGCCGCAGCCGATGCGGCCCTCGCCGTCCATAAAGCCGAGATCGCCGATCTCGAGCTTCAGGCCAAAGCTTACTTGGTGCCGCAAAAGGGTCTGTATCGGCAACATTGTTCGCATTGCCACGGTACGACGGGCGACGGCGCAGGCCCGACGGCCCTGTTTCTGTATCCTTATCCGCGCGACTACCGCCAAGGAAAGTTCAAGTTTAAGTCGACGGAACGCGAGGCTAAGCCGACGACGGAAGACTTGCGGCGGATTCTCGTCGACGGCATCCCCGATACCGCCATGCCGACCGTCGGACTGCTTCCGCCCGACGAAATCGATGCCTTGGTCGAGTACGTGAAATATCTGTCGATCCGCGGCCAAGCCGAACTCGCGCTTAAGCAGAAGATCAGCGACGACGAGAAGGTTCCCGATCCTAAGCAAGGGGGCGGGCGTTCGATGCTCGTGGCCGAAATCTTGCAGCCGATCGTCGACAGCTGGAAAGAAGCCGACGGCGCAGTGATTTCCCCCACGGAAGGTTACAAGCCCGAGACGGATCACGATGCGTGGCTTGCCGCCGGCAAGGAACTGTTTTTGGGCGATCGCGCCAAGTGCGCCAGTTGCCATGGCGTGACCGGTCTGGGCGACGGCCGCAAGGCTTCCGAGCCGCTGTTCGACGATTGGAACAAAGACAAGAAGTTCGCCGAAAACGCGCGTTTGGTCGCTGCGGCCAAGGAAAAAGGAAACGCCGAAGAAGTGCGCCGCCTCACGAACATTCGTGACAGTTGGGATCTTCCCGAACAGCAGCAGAAGCCGCGAAATTTGCGGCTCAATCGCTACCGCTTCGGCCGTGCTCCGCTCGACATCTACCGCCGCATCTACGCCGGCATCAACGGCACGGAAATGCCGGGCTATGGCAAACCCGGCGCGCCGGGCAATGCCGAAAAGAAGCTGACTGAGAAGGAATACTGGCAACTCGTCGACTACGTGATGAGCCTGCCTTATTACAACGATCACGGCACATTGCCGGTCGATGGAGCCGCTCCCGCCAAGGGCGCTCCGGCACCGGGACATGCCGACCGCTCGCAACCTCACGAATCGGAAATCTCGATCTCCGATACGCCGACGGCGCCGAGCGAGTGAGCGAACCGATAACGCCTGAACGTCTGCTGTTCGAATCGCACATCCAACACACTCCGACAACGAGCGCCTTTGAGAGCGGCGAACCAAACAGGTTCGCGGAGGACGACGGTGGGAAAATTCTGGAGCTTGCTGTTTCTGCTGGTCCCCATTCTCGGGGTCGGCCTATTCGTTTGGGCGCCGTTCAACAACCACTGGTTGCCGCGCGACGTTTCCACGCACGGCTACCAGATCGACCATCTATTCAACTTCATCCTTGGATTGACCGGCGTGGTGTTCATCGCCACGGAGTTGCTGCTGTTTTGGTTCCTCTGGCGCTACGACCGGGCGACGAACACGTCGCCGGTGAAATTCACGCATGGCAGCCATAATCTCGAGATCGTTTGGACCATCCTCCCGGCCGCTACCTTGCTGTTCATCGCGATTTACCAGATGAACGCGTGGGCCGAGGTGAAGATGCACAAGCCCGACATGGAGCCGACCGTTGAAGTGACGGCGCGGCAGTTTGAGTGGCGTTTGCGCTACCCGGGCAAAGACGGCAAAATCGGCACCAAGGACGACATCTACCACGTGAATGAATTGCACGTGCCGGTCGACGAGATGATTTTGGTCAAGTTGGAAAGCGCGGACGTGCTGCACGACTTCTTCTTGCCGCACTTGCGTATCAAGCAAGACGCCGTGCCCGGGACGACGATTCCCGTTTGGTTCCGCGCAACTCAACCGGGCGAATACGATCTTGTGTGCGCCGAGCTCTGCGGCTGGGGTCACTACAAGATGAAAGGCCGCTTGTTCGTCGAGTCGCGCAGCGACTACGAACGTTGGCTCGCCGATCTCGAAACTAAGCAAACGGCGACCAATGTCGCCAAGAAATCCGAAGAAGAAGAGTAATTGCTCGTAATCCGTTTCATAGAGTCACGGACGCCGCGCCCGCCCCTCCCAGCCCGCGATCATAAAGCGATCTTGAAAATGAGCACGACCGTCGCCGATCTTCACGCTCACGACGACGCCCACGCCGCCGGCCATGCCCACGCCGGGTTCATCCGGACGTACGTCTTCTCGCTCGACCACAAAGTCATCGGCATCCAATTCTTGTTCTCGACGCTGCTGTGGCTGTTCGTCGGTGGATTACTCGCACTGGGCATCCGCTGGCAGTTGGCTTGGCCTTGGACCGAAATGCCCGTCGTCGGAAAGCTGCTGTTTGCCGGCGAGGGAGGCCAGATCGCGCCCGAGTTCTACGTGATGCTCGTCACGATGCACGCATCGGTGATGATCTTTTTCGTCATCATTCCGATTCTCGCGGGCGCTTTCGGCAACTTTCTGATTCCGCTGATGATCGGTGCCGACGACATGGCCTTTCCCACGCTCAATATGTTGAGCTACTGGTTCATGTGGCCGGCCTTCGCTTTGATGATCGCGAGCTTTTTCGTCGAGGGCGGCGCCGCGGCCTCCGGTTGGACAGGCTACCCCACGCTCTCCGATGTCGCGCAGGCCGCGCCGGGGAGTCACAACGGCCAAACGTTATGGCTGTGGGCTCTGATCTTCGTCGGAATTTCCTCAATGATGGGCTCCGTCAACTATATGACGACCATCATCCAAATGCGCGCTCCCGGCCTGACGATGTTCCGCCTTCCGATGACGATCTGGGGCATGTTCATCACGGCCGTGCTGCAAGCCTTCGCGCTGCCGGTGCTCACGGCCGCTCTTTTCATGCAGATTCTCGATCGCATGATCGGCACCGGGTTCTTTATTCCCGAAGGTCTCATTGTGCAGGGGCAATCCGCAGGTCCGGGCGGCGGACAACCGCTGCTCTGGCAACACTTGTTTTGGTTCTATTCCCATCCGGCCGTCTACATCATGATCTTGCCCGCGATGGGCATGGTCTCAGACATTCTCACCACGTTCGCCCGCAAGCCGCTCTTCGGCTACAAACCGATGGTGTACTCGATTTCCGGCATCGCCGGTCTCGGATTCATCGTCTGGGGGCACCACATGTTCATGTCGGGCATGAACCCGGCGCTCGGCACGACTTTCATGGTGTCGACGATGATGATCGCTCTTCCCAGCGCCGTGAAAGTCTTCAACTGGCTCGGCACGTTGTGGGGCGGCAAGATTGAGTTCACTACGCCGATGCTCTTCGCGTTGGCGTTCGTCGCGATGTTCATCATCGGCGGCCTCTCGGGCATCTTTATGGCCGCCACGCCGGTCGACATCTTCATTCACGACACCTACTTCATCGTCGCCCACTTCCACTATGTTCTCTTCGCAGGCACGGCGATGGGCGTGTTCGGCGGCATCTACTACTGGTTCCCGAAGATGTTCGGCCGGATGATGAACGAAACGGTCGGCAAGGTGCACTTCTTCCTGACGTTCCTGTTCCTGAACGGCACGTTTTACCCGATGCACATTCTCGGTGCGGGCGGTTTCCCGCGGCGTTTGGCGGATCCGTATCACTACGAGACGTTTAAGCACCTGCTACCGATGAACCAGTTCATGACGGTGTGCGCGATCTTGATGGGACTCACACAGTTCCTCCTGGTCGGCAACTTCGTCTACAGCTTGTTCTTCGGACCGAAAGCCAGCCGCAATCCGTGGCATGCCAATAGCCTTGAGTGGATCGCTCCCAGTCCGCCGGGCCACGGCAACTTTGATTTCCAACCGGTCGTCTATCGCGGGCCGTACGAATACAACTTCCCGGGTCACGACAGCGACTTCTATCCGCAAAACGAACCGCCGCGGCCGGGCGAGAAGCCTGTCGACGATCACCACTAATAATCAACTACGCCACATCTCTCCGATTGCCCGTTTTGCCTCCTCGCTTTGCGAGACGCGACTCTAACGAATGCTGACCGCCCCAACAAACACGACGCCGTCCCCTTGGCCGCATCGCTTGGCTACGGTATTGGTCTGCGCCGTGTTTCCGCTCATTTGGGTCGGCGGACTCGTCACGTCCTCGGAAGCCGGCATGGCCGTACCGGATTGGCCTAATACGTACGGCTACAATCTTTTCCTCTATCCCTGGCAGACTTGGTTTTTCGGCCCGTGGGATATTTTCGTCGAGCACGGACATCGGTTGCTCGGCGCTGTAGTCGGCATGCTTACGATTGTCGTGGCGTGGTCGCTCTGGAAGCATGAATCGCGCCGTTGGGTCGTACAACTTGGCTTCTCGGCGCTCCTGCTCGTCATTTCCCAGGGAGTGCTGGGCGGTATGCGCGTCGTTTTGAACAAGCAATTGTTGGCGATGATTCACGGCTGCGTCGGCCCGCTCTTCTTCGCCGTCTGCGTGGCGCTTTGGCAATTTACGTCACGTCGATATCCAGCGGTCCCCGCTGGGGATTCGTCGAACTTTTCCGTGCGTGCGACAAAGCTTTACCGTTTAGCTCTGATCACGAGCGCTTTGGCCTATGTTCAGATCGGGTTTGGAGCGGCCGTACGACATCTACCGCACATGCCCGACAGCGCAAAGCCCGAAACCTTCCAAGTCGCTGTGCTGATGCATCTCTTCATGGCCGCGGTACTCGCCGTTCACGTTCTCTCGATATCGTTGAGAGGTATGGCCGCCCCCGTCGCAGCCGATCGCCCCAGTTTGCGTCGGCCCAGCTTCCTACTCTTGTTTGCCTTTCTGACACAAGTTGCCTTAGGCGCCGGGGCGTGGGTCGTCAACTACGGTCTGCCCGATTGGGTTCGCTCGGCCGCTTCCGCCCCGGAGTATGTCGTTCGCACCCAAAGCTTCGCTCAAATTGCGATTTCGACCGCGCATGTCGCCGTCGGCTCACTCATTTTAGTCACGTCGCTCGTCCTCACGCTCCGCGCCGCAAGTTGGCGCTCGGCGGCTTCGGCCGGCTCCGTTCGGTCGGGTGCTCTAGTGGCATTCGGCGGCTTGTTTTTGAAGGGAGCCGCCGGATGAGTGCTGGGGTTTTGATTCACGACGAACCACGGTCCGCCGACGTTGACGACCAGATCGTTACGTCGTGGGGGCACTGGTCCGATTATCTCGAACTGACGAAGCCACGCATTGCGATTTTGGAGTTGATCACCGTCGCGCTGTCGGCGTTTGCGGCCCGCTGGATGCTGCCCGACGCGGCGCGACTCGCTTGGTTGATGCTCGGCACGGCGTTGACTGCGGCGGGCGCAAGCGCGTGGAACCAATGGCTCGAAGTCGCCGGCGATCGCCGCATGCGTCGCACGGCCGATCGTCCGTTGCCGGCAGGCCGGCTCACCTCGCGTCAAGTCGCCGTGTTCGGCGGACTGACGACCGTCGCAGGCGTGCTCGTGCTCGCCGTATTTCTGAATCCGCTGACGGCAGTGTTCGGCTTCGCGACTTGGTTCTTATACGTCGTCATCTACACGCCGATGAAGCGCCGTACCCCGTTTAACACTGTCGTCGGTGCGGTGGCAGGCGCGATGCCGGTGCTCATGGGATGGGCGGGCGTCGAAGGTCGGTTCACGCTTTCGACCGCGGCACTGTTCATGATCGTTTTCCTCTGGCAGTTTCCGCACTTTATGGCGATCGCGTGGATCTATCGTCGCCAATATGCTCGCGCTGGGCTGCAAATGCTTACGGTGGTCGATCCAACGGGGCGGCGCGCTGGGGCGCAGGCCGTCATCACAGCGCTCGTTCTCATTCCGATCAGCTTGCTGCCGGCCGTCGTCGATTGCGCCGGTCCGCTCTATTTTGCTTGGGCGTTGAGCTTGGGCGCCGCGCAGCTGACCTGCGCGATCCGCTTCATGTCGCGGCTCGACGAAGACTCGGCGCGCACTCTGTTGCGGGCCTCCGTGATCTACTTGCCGTCGCTGTTGTTGATGTTGATGCTCGGACCTTATTCCTAAACCGGTTGAAATCACGAACGAATTTCGAACCGCACGCACCGAATTGAACTAGCGCCATGTCACACGAAGCCGCCGCACACGCCCACCACCTCAAGCTGCAGTATCAACCGGCGCTGCCGCTTCGCAACGGCAAGCTGTTTTTGTGGTTGTTCCTGTCGACGGAAATCATGTTCTTCGCGGCGTTGATCGGCATGTATATCGTGCTCCGCTTCGGCGCCACGGTCTGGCCCGTTCCGCATGCGGTGCACTTGAGCGAGCCGATCGGAGCGTTCAACACATTCGTGCTCATTTGTTCCTCCGTTACGATCGTGCTCGCGCTTGAGGCCGCGAAGTCGAACAAGTCGGACTCGGCGAAATTTTGGCTTGTCCTCACACTGGCCCTCGGCACAGTGTTTCTCGGGGTCAAAGCCTATGAATACAGCGCCAAGTTCGCTCACAAGATCTATCCTACGATGCCGGGCAGCACTTACCAAAACATCTACGACAAAGCCGACTTCTACTACGGCTCGGCCGTGAAAACGCGCTGCGACGAGATTCTCGACGGCGTTCAGGCCGAGGAGAAGGCTCTCGATAAAAAGTACGAAGACCAAGCCGCCGCGCTTGCTGAACAAAAGCTCCCCGAAGCGGAGAATAAGAGCAAGCTTTCCGCGCTGGCCGAACAGAAGACGAAAGAACTCGCTGAGCTTAAGCCCACTTGGGACAAGAAACGCGAGATCGTCACTCCGCTGTTGTCCGACGCTAAATCTTCGGAACCTGCGGTATTGTATAAGTTGGCCGCCGAAATCATGCCGATGGCCGCTCCGCACGACAAGCGTCATTTGCATGGCTTGAACGACGAATACTCGTGGCTCAGCATGCCGATCGTCATACCGGGCGGCAATATGTGGGCGTCGACGTACTTCACGCTGACCGGTTTTCACGCGATCCACGTCATTGTCGGCTTGATCGCCTTTGTCTTGATGATGCCGAAAACGTTCACCGCCGCGAACGCGGGCCTGATCGAAAACGTCGGCCTCTATTGGCATTTCGTCGACTTGGTCTGGATCTTCTTGTTCCCGCTTTTGTATCTGTTCTAACGCGCATTCCGCACACCCACTCCACGGCCATTGTCATGACCGACCACGCTCATTCGCACGCCCACGACGAACACGGACATAGTGCCGGCTCGCAAGGTCATGAAGCCGGCGCCCACGGTCACGACGACCACGGCGGCAATGCCAAGTACATCAAGGTTTTCTTGGCGCTATGCGTGCTGACGCTGGCATCGTTTTTTACCTATAGCGATGCTTGGCCGTTTCATGATACCCCGAGCGTCGGCTGGGCCTTTATGATGGCGGTCTCATGCACGAAGGCGCTGCTAGTCATGCTCTTCTTCATGCACTTGAAATGGGAAGCCGACTGGAAGTATGTGCTGACGATCCCCGCTTCGGTCATGTCGATCTTCCTCATGTTGGCGCTGGTGCCCGACATCGGAATGCGCGTGAAAGGCAACTACGGCTACCATTATTCCGAATGGCGTATGAATCGTATTGGTATGCCGACCGACGCGACCGAGATGGAACACGTCTCGGAAAAACTGCATCCGGTCGACGGCACAGCGAAACACTAACTTTCTTTTCGAATTTTCTTCGACCGCGGAACGTGATGTCGGACGGATGCCGGCCTCGAACGCGTATTCGTAGGCCGACTCTGAGACCCCGATTTCCGTCATGACCGCTTCCGCCGCCGTCGAAATCTCCCACGTGACGCACCGCTACGGCGCGCGTACGGCCCTGGACGACGTCGGCTTCTCGGTCGCTTCCGGCGAAATTTTCGGCATTCTCGGCCCCAACGGCGGCGGCAAAACGACCCTGTTCCGGTTGCTCTCGACGCTCATTCCGCTGCAGACGGGCGTCATCTCCGTACTCGGCCGCGATATAGGTCGGCAAACACAAGAAGTTCGTCGCGAGCTCGGCATCGTGTTTCAATCGCCGAGCTTGGACAAGAAGCTGACCGTTGGTGAGAACCTTCGTCATCAAGGTCACCTCTACGGCCTCGCCGGGCGCGAACTACACGAGCGAATCGACGAACTGCTGGCCCGCCTGCGGCTCAGCGATCGCCGCGCCGACTTGGTCGAGACGCTTTCCGGCGGACTCCGTCGTCGCGTCGAACTCGCCAAAGGCATGCTCCACGATCCGCGCGTGCTCGTACTGGACGAGCCCAGCACCGGACTCGACCCCGGGGCTCGAAGCGACTTGTGGGAATACTTGCGGCTCGTGCGACGCGAGCACCGCGTCACGATCCTCCTGACGACGCACCTTTTGGAAGAGGCGGAGAAGGCCGATCGATTGGCGATTCTCGATCGCGGCAAGTTAGTCGCCCTAGATACGCCCGATCATCTTCGCGCCACTGTCGGGAACGATACGATCACGATCGCGACCGACGAACCCGAGGCGTTGGTCGCCGGCATGCGCGAGCGTTTCGGCGGCGAGCCGCGCCGGTTCGACGACGTCGTGCGTTTCGAAACGACGGACGGCGGTAAACTTGTCGCCCCGATCGTAGAAGCGTTCCCCGGCCAAGTAAAAAGCATTACGCTCGGCAAGCCGACCTTGGAAGATGTCTTCATCGCCCGGACCGGGCACCGCTTCTTGAGCGAGGAAGCGACAAAAGAGGACGCGGGGCGACACGGCAAGCGACGAAAGGCGGCGTCATGAGCGTCACCGTTTCCAGTCCGCCGTCGCCGCAATCGCTTTCTTCGCAGGCGCTCATCCCGCGCGCGGAGCGCCCTTGGCTTGTCGTCGCCACGCTTTGTCGACGTGAACTTGTCCGCTTCTTTCGGCAGCGGAATCGTGTGGTCGGAGCGATCGGCCAACCGGTCATTTTTTGGCTGCTGTTCGGCGCGGGCCTCGGCCCGTCGTTTCGCATGCCGACCGGCGAGGTCGCCGGCGAAACACTGGCGACCGTGAGCTATCGTGAATACTTTTTTCCCGGCACGTTCTCGTTGATTCTTTTGTTTACCGCGATTTTCACGACGATTTCGATCATCGAAGACCGCCGCGAAGGGTTCCTGCAATCGGTGCTCGTGGCTCCGATCTCGCGTTGGGCGATGGTGCTCGGCAAGCTGCTCGGCGGATCGTTGATCGCGCTGGTTCAAGGCTTGATCTTCTTCGCCCTAGGACTGACTCTCGACCTAAACTACTCGCCGACGATGGTGCTCGGCGTCGCGGCCTTCAGCTTGCTTTCCGCGTTCACGCTCACGGCGCTCGGCTTTCTGATCGCTTGGCGCATGGATTCGACCCAAGGTTTCCATGCCGTGATGAGCGTGTTTCTCATGCCGATGTGGCTGCTCAGCGGCGCGTTCTTTCCCGGCGAGGGTTTGCTGCGCTGGGTCATGATCGTCAATCCCATGACGTACATGACCGCCGGTCTTCGTCATTTGTTGTATCTCAATGTGGAGCATTCGGCGGCCTTGCTGCCGCCGCATCTCCCGTCGCTCACCATCTGTTGGGTCGTAACGTCCATCTTGGCAGCGGCGCTCTTCGCCGCGGCCGTTCGCTTGTCCGCGGCGCGCACGACCGGAGACTTGCTATGAATAGCCTAGCCGTAAAACTCTGGCTGTCCGTGTTGTTGTTGGCCTCGGCCGTGTACGTCGGCCTGCTGATCGTTCGCAATTGGCAGTCGCCGATCGAACAAATCGACTACAAATCGAATCTTGAGCTCGTGCCGACGCGACCAATCGCCGACTTTCACTTCACCGAGCGCAGCGGCAAGCCCGTCGGCTTAGCCGAACTCAACGGGCACGTCGCCGTCATCAATTTCTTCTTTGCCAATTGTCCCGGCACATGCCGCGTGTTGAATCAAAAAGTCGCCGACCTGCAAAAGGAGTTCGCCGATGACGACGTTCGCTTCGTGAGCATCACGATCGATCCGTCGACCGACACGCCCGAACGGCTGACTAACTATGCCAAGAGCTTCGCCGACGACAAAGCTAAGTGGTGGTTCCTCACCGCTCCGTTGAAGGAAACGCAAGAACTCGGCCGGGCACTTCACTTAGCGGCCGTCGGCGTCGACGATCGCGGCGCGCCGACCCACACCGACGAGATCGTCGTGCTCGACCGAGCCGGCACATTGCGCGGGGCGTTTGATCATCGCGATTCGATCAAGTTGAAAAAAGCCCGCGAGAAGATTCGAGAACTCTTGGCCGAGCCGCTCGAGAAATCCGAACAGTTGGCGGCGTCGAAGGCAGGGAAGAATATCCCGTCCACATCGACGGATCCGACGCCGAGCGTAACCGGCGCGCCGACGGCGGCGACCGCGACAAGCACCGCCACGGGGACGGCCAAGTGATGCTTTTCGCCGAACTTTCCTATCGCGATCTCCCCGCGGCCAACGCCCTACTCAATGCCTTGGCCGGCGTGTTGTTGTTTGTAGGCGTCCGGCTGATCCGTCAAGGTCGCGAGGCGACCCACAAGCGCATGATGCTGGCCGCGTTCGCAGTGAGCGTGGTGTTTCTCGGATGCTATCTGACCTATCACCAGTTGCTGTTCAACAACGAAGGCTCGCACGGCAAGCCGTTCACGGGGCCGCAGCCGATTCGCGGCGTGTACTTCGCGCTGCTGATTTCGCACGTCGTGCTGGCGGCGGCCGTCCCGGTCTTGGCGATCGTGACGATCTATCACGGCTATCGCGACAATCGGGCCAAACACGTTCGCGTCGCCCGCTGGACCTACCCGATTTGGATGTATGTATCCGTAACGGGCGTCCTCATTTACGCGATGCTCTATCATCTCTACCCGTAGTCGAGCTTTCACGGCCGGCGACCCGGCCGTATACTAAAACGTATGACGAAGCTTCGCCGCCTCATCGTCGCCGCTCTGCTCATGGCCATGTGCTTGGGCTACGCCGCAGTTACGCAGGCTTGCCCTGGTTGCGCGGAGGCACAGGCGGGGCAAGGGGCCAATCGCACGAATATCGTGCGAGGCTATCAACTCAGCATCATTTTCATGATGTCGATGCCGTTTCTGATCGTGGGAAGCTTCGGCGGCTACGTCTACTACACCGTACGTCGCAGTCGTAATGACGGCGAAACCACGGAAGCAAACGTCACTGAAGACCCGACGACGTATGACGACGCTTAGCGAGTTGGGTCTTTGCTCTTCAGCGCGTCGGGATCCCAGTATTGATCCATGCCCAGCCATAGGCTGCGGGCATAGCGGAAGAACCAGAGCGGGAATAGCAGGCAAAAGGCGAGCATGCCCCAAAACAGTTCGCGACTCTGCCCCCGACCGGTAGCCATCGCCCAAACGTAAGTGACTGTGACGACGAAGGCCGTAAGGCCGTAATTGACATAGATCGAGCCGAGGTAAAAGCCGGGCTCGCGGCGCAAGTCGAGCCCGCACTCCGCGCACTTGACGGGCATTTGAAACCAGCCGGCGAAGAGCGCCCCGCATCCGCAGCGCGGACAACGCAGTCGCAACGCGCGGCCGACACGTCGCCAAAAACCGACTCGCTGCGAACGGTTCTCGGTCATATTCCGCCTGAAAACAGTGCCGAGTTATGCTTCCGACGTGTATGATCGATCGCCCGTCGCGCGTCAACCTTGCGACATCGCGGTTTGCGGTACTTCTTATCTCCGATTGATCGACACACGCCGCCCGAAGCCTTTGACAATGCGCCTTTTTGGACGACTCTTGCAGATGGCCGCATTGGTCTTTTTGCCGCTCACGATCTTGTTCGAACTCAACGGCGTGATTCGTACCGGGCCGATGCTCACGATGATGATCGGCAGCTTGGCGATGTTTTATCTCGGTCGTCTAATTGAGGGTTATGCGCGCGGGTGACGGTACCGAGGCGCGGCGGGACGGCGAACGCGGGCAGAAATCGTGTCTCATGGAATTCCCTATGCTGCGCAACAAACGCGTCGAACTTAGCGGACCCTGATGGGGGTACTTGAGTCGTGCGCGAAATGCGGTCGAATAGACATGCCGATTTGCGAATCTATTCGTGCTCTGCGTCCAAGCCGATCGCCGTAATCGTGGTGTTGCTGCAAAGTCCGGCCCAAAGTTCTCACACCTCTCAACTTGGCGGCGAATCCTCGGCGAATCAAGAAACTTTCTCGGCCGGCTTCGTCTCGCCAGCCTGTTGTTATGCGTTGTTGCGATGATCGTCGATCGGCCACGCCCGCTCGCTGTCAGATCGTGTCCCACTGTCAGCGGATTCCCTGCGTTCCGCGCCGGTTTTTCTTCCATTAACCCCAGCGTTTGCATATACTTACGAAGCGGGAAGGCGGCACGGCGGACGCTTCGACGGTCGGGTTCGAACGAGAACTCGGCCGGGATGGGATGGCGACGGTGCGTTTGCCGACCCCTGTTCTCGCAGAGGCGTCGGCATGATGTTACTGGGTCGTACGCGCGTCGCAAAGCTTGCCTTTCAGGCGATCGTCTCGACGGCGGCGGTTTGGACGACCTCTTTGCCGCTTTCGGCCTCACAACTCTCCGCGGCCGAACTCACTTCGCCCGTGTCTCTGGACGAAGCCGACGCCGTTGTTCGCGGTCATCTTGAGCGGGTCAAAGTGCTGATCGCCAATCAGCAATGGGACGAAACAATCGACGTCCTCCGTCAAGTCGCCGATCAGGCGGGCGACAAAGTCGTCGCCGTAGCGCCCGGCTACCACATTCGGGTCCGCGACTATTGCCATCGCCGCCTCGCCGGCTTACCGCCGCATGCCGTCGACTCCTATCGCGGACAAGTCGACCAACAAGCCCAGGCTTGGCTCGACGCAGCGACGGCACCGACTGGAATGACGGAACTGGATGATGTCGATCGAACCGTAACGTCCGCGGAAAAGCGAGAAACGCTACTGCGCCGTATCGTCGATCAGTTCTACGTAAGTAGCTTCGGGGACGAAGCGCTGTGGCTTCTCGGCGAATACGCCCTGGAACGGGGCGATTTCGGAGCGGCTCGGGGCTATTGGGAACAACTCATTGAAATGCCCCCCGCCGTGATCGTCGATGCGGCGATGGAAGGCGTGCTCGGCGACGAAGAACTGACGCAGGCCGAAAAGGAACTAATCAAGCGTTACTATCAACGCCGCGAAAGTCGCGGACAGTACGAACTCGTCGCACGTCGTGCGGTTGATCCTGAATTGATGCGCCTAGCTAAGCTCTTACGCGAGCGGGGACTCGTCGGGCCGCGCGGCGCATACCCTGGAGCGGATCATCAACCCGCGGAAGTGTTCGCGCGGCTGATTCTTGTCTCCATCTTAGAAGGTTCCACCGCCTGGGCCGAGGCAGGCTTACGCGACTATGCACAAACTTACCCCGAAGCTCGCGGCCGGCTGGGCGGCCGCGAAGTAAATCTTGTCGAAGCTTTGCAAACGCTGCTGGACGAGAGCCGCTCATGGCCGCACATGCGCGCCTCTAAGGATTGGCCGACCTTCGCCGGCAACTTCGCTCGCAATCGCACGGCGGAATCACAGTTCGACGTCGGCCGAGTGAAGTGGAGATTGCCGCTCACGCCGGTGGCCCCTCCGGAATCGGAGCAACCGGTGCGGCGCCCCGCGGAAGACAAGTCGGCGGCTTTGAGCTACCACCCTGTCGTCGCCGACGGCGTCGTGTTTTTCCACAACGGCGTGCAAATCTTCGCCTATGATCTCGCGACCGGCAAACCGGCGTGGGGCTCTGATCCGATCGTCTACCAAGGCGAAACGATCCAATTGGAGCCGTCGTTCCAAAATCGCCAGGTATTCGGCGTCGCTCGTTATACGCTCTCCGTTCACAATCATCGCCTCTATGCTCGACTAGGGCCTCCGCTGACTTCAAGCAACAACGAAGCGCAAAGCCGCGGCGGAGGCGGCTATCTCGTCTGTCTCGACCTCGCGCGGCAAGGGTCCGAAGCGTGGAACGAAGTGTATGCCGACGAGGGTTGGTCGTTCGAAGGCACGCCGGTGGCCGACGCCGAACATGTTTACGTCGCGATGCGCAAGGGAGGCGTACGTCCGCAGATCCACGTCGCGTGCTTCGACGCCGAGAACGGAATGCGGTTGTGGCGGCGCTTGATCTGTTCGGCCGAATCACCCGGACAGGGGCAGTACGATGAAATCACCCACAACTTGCTGACGCTCGTCGGCGACTCGGTTTATTGCAATACGAATCTCGGGGCCGTCGCAGCGCTCGACGCGCGCGGGGGCGAAATCCGCTGGATTACGCTCTACCCGCGCGCGGCCGCGGACCCGAACCAAAACGCCCATCACCTACACCGCGATCTCACGCCGTGCGTTTACGATCGGGGCACGCTTTACGTCGCCCCCTCGGACAGTCGCCACATTTTGGCGATCGACGCCGCAGGCGGTTTGATCCGCTGGGAAACGACGCTCGCGGGAGATGCAATTCACTTGCTCGGCGTCGCCGACGATCAATTGTTCGCCTCGGGCGACCGACTGTGGGGCATCCACGCGCACAACGGTCGCATTCTCCAAGTCTGGCCCGACGAATCGCCCAAGGGGTACGGCCGCGGAGCCCTCATGGGCGACTCCGTGCTCTGGCCGACTCGCACGACGTTGGAAGTCTTCTCCGTGTCGGAATTCGAGCGAGTGCGCCAAGTGGAACTATCCATTCGCGATGCCGGGGGCGGCAACACCGTTCCGGCGGGCGATTACTTACTTATCGCGGCGGGCGACGAACTCGTGGCGCTCGATCGCTACGGCGGCTTTCAAGACGCACGTCCGACCGCCGGACCGTCGGACATGCCGCCGCCGGAGTCTATACCGCAATCGCCGGTTCTCTTTCGCAGTCCGCAGATTTTTCAGCCGCCCGGCATTCGAGCGCCGCGCGGCGTAGTTTTCCCGAGGTAGCCATGTCGCTTGAAGAAGACGACGTTCAGTCGGTCCACCGCCTGAACCAAGCCTTTCGCCAGATCAACGAACAACTGCAGCGAGTTATCGTCGGCCAACAGACGGTGATCGAGGAGTTGCTCATCGCGATGTTCGCCCGCGGCCATTGCCTGCTCGTCGGCGTGCCGGGCTTGGCGAAGACGCTGCTCATTCGAACGCTGGCCGACACGCTGTCGCTCAAGTTCAGCCGCGTGCAGTTTACGCCCGATTTGATGCCGGCCGACATCACCGGTACTGAAGTAATACAGGAAGACAAGCTCTCCGGCACGCGCGAATTCAAATTCTTGCCGGGCCCGATCTTCGCCAACGTGATTCTCGCCGACGAAATCAACCGTACACCGCCGAAGACGCAGGCCGCGCTGCTCGAGTCGATGCAGGAACATCAGGTCACCGTCGGCGGCCGGCGCTACAAACTCGACCCTCCCTTTTTCGTGCTGGCGACGCAGAACCCGATCGAGCAGGAAGGCACCTACCCGTTGCCGGAAGCGCAACTCGACCGGTTCATGTTCAACACCTTCGTAGACTACCCCGAGGAGGAAGAAGAATTGGAAATCGTGCGCCGCACGACGACCGACAACTTCGTGCAACTCAAACCGACGCTCGACGGCTCTGAGATCCTTGCGCTCCAACACATCGTGCGCAAAATTCCTGCTCCGGATCACGTCGTGCGCTATGCCATGCAATTCACCCGTCTGACGCGACGTGAAAAAGGAGAAGTACCCGATTTTGTGCACGATTACGTAAGTTGGGGCGCAGGCCCGCGCGCGAGCCAATATCTCGTGCTCGGAGCGAAAGCCCGCGCCGCGCTGCACGGCCGCTACGCAGCGACTTGTGAAGACGTGCGGGCCGTCGCGTTGCCGGTCTTGCGGCATCGCATCATGACGAACTTCAACGCCGAGGCGGAAGGTCTCCGGCCCGACGACATCGTTCGCCGACTCATGGAAGTGATCCCCTCGTCCGACGACGGTGCTTTGAGCCGTGGAAAATTACCGGAAATATTTGGATCCGCGGACGCTCGCTAAGCTGCAAGGCTTGGAGTTGCGCGCGCGATCGATCGTCGAAGGCTATGTGACGGGCGCTCACAAGAGTCCGTACCACGGCTTTTCCGTGGAGTTTGCCGAACACCGCGAATACGTTCCGGGCGACGATCTGCGCTACGTCGACTGGAAAGCGTTCGGCAAGACCGATCGAATCTACCTCAAGCAGTACGAAGAAGAGACGAACCTCGTCGCGTATCTGTTGCTCGACGTCAGCGAGAGCATGACCTACAAGAGCGACGACGCGGCGATGTCGAAGCTCGACTACGCCCGCTGCATCGCTGCCGCACTCACCTACATGGTGCTGCAGCAGCAGGACGGCGTCGGCCTGACGACGTTCGACCGCGAAGTGCGGGCCATGGTCCGCCCGAGCAGCCATCCGACGCACCTTAAACAGATGCTGCATGTGATGGAGGCGAGCGCGTCGGCGGCGAAGACGTCGCTAGGCCCGATCTTTCACGACTTGGCCGAGCGTTTTAAAAAACGCGGCGTCGTGATCATACTGAGCGACCTCTTCGACGACGTCAACTCGTTGTTGGCCGGTCTGAAGCACTTTCGCCATCGCCGGCACGAAGTCATTTTGTTTCACATTCTCGATCCGGCGGAGCTCGACTTTCCATTCCGCAACATGACGCTTTTCAAGGGGTTGGAAGCGTTGCCGGAACTGCTCGTCGACCCGCCCGGTTTGCGGCAAGCTTATTTGGCCGAGTTTGAAGCGTTTCTCAAAAGTGTCCGGCAGGGGTGCCATGCCCGCAATATCGACTACCTGCAACTGCGTACCGATCAACCGCTCGACATCGCGCTGAGCCGCTTCCTCGCGGCGCGCATGAATCGAGTCAAGTAAACTTTCATCAGCAAGCGAGCCGGGAGCATATGCGACCGGAGTCCGTGAACGAACTTTTTCCGTCGCCGCTTTTCGCCTTCGTCGCCAATCCGATCATGCTCGGCTGGCTGGCGGCGGCGAGTGCGCCGATCATCATCCACCTGCTCAACAAGCGAAAGTATCGCGAAGCCCCTTGGGCGGCAATGAGTTTCCTTCTGGCGGCGATCAAAAAGAACTCGCGCCGCGTACAGTTCGAACAATGGCTGCTTTTGGCCTTGCGCACGCTGCTGATCGTGCTGGTCGTCGTCGCCGCCGCAGAGCCGGGCTTTCGCGGCGCGGAGCAATTGCTCGACTCTCGCGAGCGCGTCCATCGGGTGATCGTCGTCGACGGTTCGTTCTCGATGGACTATCGCCCCACGGGCGAACTCAGCTACTTTCAACAGGCCCGGCACTTGGCCGAACGGATCATTGAAAACGGCAGAGAAGGAGATGGTTTCAGCCTCGTCGTGCTCGGCTCACCTTCGCGCACCGTGGTCGGAGCGCCGCTGTTCAACAAAAGTGAAATGGCCAAGATCGTCGCCGAGCAGAAGCAACCGCACGGTGCGGGCGACCTCACGAATTGCATGAATGAGCTCGATCGGCTGCTGAAGAAGTCACAGGAGTTGCATCCGCAGATTCGTCGCCGCACCGTGTACTTTCTTACCGATCTCGGCAAACACACTTGGGAGCCGAGCGCCGCCGAGCGGAGCGTCGACGCCGTCGCCGAATTCAAGGCCCGCTGCGAACGCTGGGGGACGGACACGGTCGTCTCGGTCGTCGACGTCGGCATGGGGGACGGCGAGAACGCCGCCGTGGTGAGCCTGGAGACCGACGAGCCATATGGGGTCGTCGGATTGCCGTCTACGATGCGGGCCGCAGTCCGCAACTTCGGCCGGCAGCCGCGACCGAACGTCGCCGTCTCTCTGCTGCTCGACGGTCGCAAAGTCGAGGAGAAATCGCTTAATCTCGAGCCGGACGGAGAGACGACCGTCGTGTTCGACTATCCGGCGACGAATCCGCCCCGACAGCCCGGCTCCGAAATCTACTCGGTCGAGATTTCGCCGGACCGATGTGAAGTCGACAACCGCCGCTATTTGGTACTGGAGTCGAAAGCTAAGCTGCGCGTGTTGGTGTTGCGCGAAGCGATCATCTCGGCCGAAGAGGAGTTTGGACTCGAAAACCTCGTTACGGCGCTGAAACTGCGTCCGGGCGTCGAGCCCGGTGCGCCATCGCCGGTAGAAGTCGATGTCGAAACCGACGACGTCTTACAGCGCCGCGAACTCAGTGATTACGACTGCGTCGTCCTCGTCGATTTGAAACGGATGACGCCGTCCGCCGTGAAAATTCTCAATGCCTACTTGCGCGAAGGAGGAGGCCTCGTCACTTGGGTCGGCCCGAGCGCCGACGTATCGACTTATAATGAATTGCTGGCCGACGGCGCAAGCCGCATTCTGCCGGCGAAGCTCGGCATGGTCGTAGCGGAACCGCAGTACAAACTCAACCCGCTCAAGTATGAACATCCACTGATCGCGGAATTCCGCGGGCAGGACCAAGGCAACCTGCTCAATACGCCGGTGTATCGCTATTACAAGCTTAATCTCGCCGATCGTCCGCAAACGCGTCGAGCTTTGGAGTTTTTGAATGAAGCAAAAGATCCGCTGATCGTGAGCGAGGTGATCGGCCAAGGACGTTCGCTGTTGATTGCCACGTCGCCGCAGGCTTCGTGGACGACGATGCCGCTTAGCCCCGGCTTCGTGCCGATCGTGCAGGAGTTGTTGTCCTACTCTTCGGGCGGTCACGTGGCGAGCGGGTCTCGACTTGTCGGCGAACCGCTGACCGGCACGGTCCGACGGACGACGGCGTCCGCCAAAGTCACGGTCCTGCCGCCGGCCGATCCGCACGACGATACAACCCGCACACGACCGTCGGCGGCGGAGCAAAAAGCGGAGGCGGGCGGTGAAAACGCGATCTCTTCGGCAAAGTACGACGATACGCTCGCCGCAGAGGTAGTTCCACAGGGCGACTACTTCCGTTGGTCATTCAACGACACGCTCGAGAGCGGCATCTATACCGTTGCAATCTCGGCGGCTCAAGACGTGACGGAGCGACAGGCGGTGAACGTCGATTCTCGTGAAAGCCGGCCTACGAAGCTGCCGCCCGCGCGTTTGACCGAGTTGCCCTGGTCGACGGTACGATTCCTCTACAACACTGATCTGCAAGATTTCGCCGAACCGACTCAAACATATGTCGCATCCGGCGAGGCGAACCCGATTCATCGTTGGTTGCTGTTTTCGGCCTTGGCCGTCGCGCTGAGCGAGACATTGCTCGCCGGTCGCGCGGGGAGACTACGACGATGAATTTCGAAGCTCCGGCTTGGCTGCAAGAATGGATCGGCGTGCATGCAGGCGGCGGCGACGAAACGGTGCTCGGTCGCGTCGAAATGCTTCGTCCACTGAGCGCGACGTTCTCGTTGATCTTGGCGCTGCTCGCTGCGGCGACGGTGTTTTACTGTTACTCGCGTGCGACGGACGCCTCGCGCCGCTATCGGCTGACGACGGCCTTCTTGCGGCTGGCCGTCGTGGCGTTGCTCATCGCGATGATCGGCGAACTGAGCATCACGCTGCGCCGAGCCGGCCTGCCGACTGTCGTCGTCTTGGTCGACGATTCCGAAAGTATGAACATCGCCGATCGCTACGCCGATCCGGCTTTCGCCAAGCTATTTGCAACTAAGGTCGCCAAACTACAGCTGCGCTCGGCCGAGGGCGGCGCGAGTGCGGCGCAAGAGGCCGACGCGCCGAGCCGAATTGACGCTTTACGCGTGCTGCTGTTGGAGAACGATGCGGAGTTTCTTCGCAGCATCGCGGACTACAACTATCAGATACGTGTGTTCGCGATTTCCGACGCCGCGCGACTCCTACCGCTCGACGACGCGGCCTTGCGGAAGGAACTCGACGCGCTCCGCGGCGCAGGCAAAGCGACTCGCTTAGGCGACGGACTCCGCACTGCGCTCGAGGAACTCCGCGGGCAACCGGTCGCCGCCGTCGTACTGGTATCCGACGGCGTGAACACCGCCGGCCAGGAATTGCCGGAAGTCGCCGTCACGGCCGCTCAGCGCAATATCCAGCTGTTCACCGTGGGCGTCGGAGAAACCAAGAAAGCGATCGACATCGAGCTCGCCGAGCTCAAAGTCCGCGACAATGTCATGGTGAACGATCTGGTGAGTTTTGACTTCACGCTCACCGGCCGCGGCAGCGAAGGGAAGACGGTCGACGTGACGCTCCGCGAAGCCGACGGCGCTCCGCCGCTGGCGACGAAAACCGTGACGATTTCCAAGGACGATGTCGGCCAGACGGTGCGCCTGACGCATCGCCCGACGAAGACGGGCAGTTTTCGCTATGTCGTCGAAGCGAAGCCGTTGCCCGATGAATCGTCAAAGACCGACAATCGGCTTGAAGCCCTCGTCGACGTTCGCACCGATAAGATGCAGGTTTTGCTTGTACAATCATATCCGAGCTTCGAGTATCGCTATCTTAAGCACATGCTCGGCCGCGACGAGACCGTGCGGCTGAACTGCGTACTCCAAGAAGCCGACCAAGACTATCCGCGCACCGACTCGTCGGTGTCGACGATTTTCCCGGTGACGCTGAACGAGTTGCTCAGGTACGACGCCGTGATCTTCGGCGACGTCGACCCCGAGTTTCTCGGCGCGTCGGCGATCGCCAATCTGCGCGACTACGTGCTGGAGCGCGGTCGCGGCGTCGTGTTCATGGCCGGGCCCCGATTCATGCCGCAGGCCTACCGCGGCGGACCGTTAGCCGACTTGCTGCCGATCGATTGGACGCACTTTGGCTCGATCGACCCGGATGCGGCGACAAACGAGGGAACGACTGTTCGACTATCCACCGAAGCGCTCGAAGAACCGATTTTTCAGTTGGGCGACACGAGCGAGGAGTCGCGAGCCGTTTGGCAGAATTTGCCGCCGATCTATTGGGTGCTCGACGTCGGCAAGCGCAAAGCCGCGCAAATCATGGTCGAAACGGCCGGCGCTCGCACGCGCGACGGCGCATCGCTCCCGGTGATTTTGTTCCAGCGAGCGGGACGCGGAATGGTGTTGTTCCACACGACCGATGAAACCTGGCGCTGGCGTTGGCGGATCGGCGATCTGTACTTCGCCCGCTACTGGGTGCAAGCGCTGCGCCAACTTGCGACTGCGAAGGGCGCCGGCCGGTCGGCGGTGTTGCGCGTCGGAAAAGACGAGTACGACGTCGGCAAGCCGATCGGCATTGAGGTTCGCTATCAAGACGAGCGTTCGGCCCCGGCCGACGGCCGTGTGTCCGTAGTCGTCGAAAGCGACGGCCGCCCCGACCAAACTGTCGAACTTATACGCCGGCGTAACTTGCGTGATCTGTTCGAGGCCTCGGTCTCTGGCTTGCCCGAAGGGAAGTATCGCGTGCGGCTGACCACTCCGCTGAACGCCCCGCTCGGCGATGATGCCGGTTCGCAACCGCCGCCGATTCTCTCCGACAATTTCGTCGTCCGCGCCGCACGCGTGGAATCGTTTCCTTTGGAAGCCGATCATGCATATCTCACGGCGGCCGCGGCCGCCGGGAAGGGAGCTTTCTTTCGCTTTAACGACGCCGCCGAGCTCCTCAACAAACTCCCGCGCGGCAAACTGTCGCCCACCGAACCGCTGCCGCCGGTCGGGCTCTGGAATAAGTGGTATACGCTTCTTTTGCTCACTTCCCTCCTCGTGCTCGAGTGGATCATGCGCAAACGCCGGGCCATGGTATAATTATCCCCAAGGAAAACTCCGGCATGCCCCACCCATTGAAGCTTAAGATCGGGGCGCTTCGACGGCGCGCGCGACAATTACTCGTCGCTCACGGCTTGGCGTGCGCCACCGCCGTCGCCGCAGCGGTCGTCATGCTCGCCGCACTCGGCGACTACTATTTCCGCTACGAGGAAACCGGGATTCGCGTGGCTTCGACTCTGGCCGTCGCCCTCGTCGTCGGCTGGTGCGTGTGGCGCTATCTCATTCCTGCCGTACGCTTCCCGCTGGACGACATTTTTCTGGCTCGCCGCGTCGAACAAAAATTCCCCGAGTTACACGAACGTCTCGCCGGCGCGGTCGCTTTTCTCAAGATTCCCGACGACGCTCTACGCGCCGGCAGCATCCAACTCCGCAAGACGGTCATCCACGAAACGACGCAAGATGCGTTGCCGCTTCCCTTCGGCACGGTGTTCCGTCGCAAGCCGATCGTTTACGCCGTCGGCTCCGCCGTCTTCGTCTGCATCGCCGCCGCGGCCCTTTGGGCGACTCATCCCGAGTTGGCGCGGATCGCCTCTCTCCGTTTGCTAAACCCGTGGAGCGACGACGCTTGGCCGCAAACAAACCACCTCAAAGTCGTCGACCCCGTTGAACAAGTCGCTTTCGGGCATCGCTTTCGCGTTGACGTCGTCGATGAGCACGACGCCGACGTCGAAGGAGACGTCGTCGTATTTTTCCGCCGACTGAACGATGATTCGTCTGCGGCCGAACGAGTCGTTATGCGGCCCGACGGACGCGGCTGGACCGCGGAGCGTGCCAAGTCGACCTATGACTTCGCCTATCGGGCCGTCGGCGGCGACGATCGCTCGATGTCGTGGCGCGAAGTCCGCGTTGTCGAGGCTCCCGAACTGCAGCAAGTACGCTGGAAGGTCAACTATCCGCCCTACGCGCGCTGGAATGCGTTCGACACCGGCCCAAAGCCTGCGGATCAAGTTCTACTTTCCGCACCGGTACCCGCGGGCAGCACGCTCGAAGTCTGGGCTCGCTCGAACAAGCCGCTCCGTTCGGCCCAGCTCAAGATCGACGGCGCGGAACCGCTCACCGCGAAACTCGACGACGACAAACGTGGCTTTTCGCTCACTTCGGCGGGCGGCAACACTTGGCAGGTCGCGAAAAGCCAGTCGTACCGTTGGGAGCTGGTCGGCGACGATGGTTTTATCGGCGGTGACGAATTCCGTCGGGAAATCTCCGTCGAACCGGATCCAGCGCCATGGGTCAAGCTTCCCAAACCGATCGCCGCCCCCGAAGACCCGCGCGGCGACGTCTACGTCACGCCCGAAGCCGTGGTCGCCGTTCAGGTACATGCCGGTGACGCCTTTGCCGTTCGTCCCGGCATCGCGCTCCGCGAAATCGTGCTCCGCTACAACCGCTCCGACGAGTCCGACGAGCCGGATCGGACCATCGCGCTGCATGCCGGGCCGGCTAAACTCGAGCCCGCTGAAGCGGACGCACCGCCGCATCTTCGCGAAGAGGAAACACGCACGATCGATTACAGCTGGGATCTCAAGCCGCTCGCCTTGAAACCTGGCACGGTGCTTACGTTGTTCGCTGCGGCGAGCGACTACCAACCGCAGGAACGCACGAGCGAGTCGCGTCGGCTACGAATCGTCGGCTCCGACGAATTCCTCGAGCGGCTCAACGAACGCCAGCGTGCCTTGTACGCCGAACTCAATAAGTTGCGCACCAAGCAGGCGGCGGCGCTCGATCAAGTCGAGAAGGCGGCGGAGCAATTCCGCCCTGACGCGCCGCCGGCCGACGACAAGCAAGCCGAAGAACGTCGCCGAGCATTGATCGACGCCGTCGGCTTACAGCGCGATATCGCGACCGGCCTCGGCTTGCGGCGGGACGACAAGGGCCGACAAATCGATCGCCCGGAGAACGCACTACCAGAGTCCGACGCGGGGATGCCGCCCATTGCTCAGCCCGAAAGCTTCCGCCGCGAAGGAATTGAAGGGCGGGTCGCTTCGATGCTTGAAGACCTGAAGGCGAATCGCATCGACAATCGCGAGGTGGAAGGTCGGCTGAACGACATCGCCGCCGAACTCGCCAGGGTCGACCGAGAAGCGAAGCCGCAAGAGATTACCGATCGGCTTTCGCAAGCGCTGAAGACCGATGCAGGCAACGAGGCCCAACGAAAGGAAACAGCGGAAGCCTTGGCCGACGCGGGAGAAAACCAGCGGAAGCTCGCCGATGCGCTCGACGAGATGCTTCGAAATCTGGCTCAGTGGGATGACTACGGCAAATTCCATGAAGAGTTGGCCCGCATGAAGCGTGAGCAGGAGCAGGTCGCGGCCGAAACGCTCGAGCACATGAAGAAGCAGATGACCGCCGCAGGCCGCGACGACGAAACCGCCCAACAGCGTAACGAAGCCGATGCCCGCCGTCGCGACGAAATCGCCGCTAAGCAAGCGGCAATCGCCCGACGCATGGAACAATTACAGCAAGCCATGCGGCGTAACCGCGAAGCGGGAGAACAAGTCGGAACCGATGCGCTCGATCGCGCGCTGCAAGCCGCAGAACAGGCCAATCCGTCGGCATCGATGCGCGACGCAGGAGAAATGCTTCGCAACGACCAACTCGGCAAAGCTCCGCAAAAGCAGCAAGAGGCTCTCAGCAAGCTCGGCCAAGTGATGCAGGCCTTAAGCGCTCAGAAGCTCGACGAGCTCAATCGTCTCGTTTCGAAATTGAAAGCCGCCGAGAGTGAGCTCGAAAAACTCTCCCAAGAGCAGAAGAGCTTGAAGAGCAAGTTTCGCGAAGCGGAAAAAATGACGAATGAAGCCGAGCGCAAGCGGCAGTTGCAGCGGCTCGCCAAGCAGCAGCGCGAATTGCAAAAGAAGACCGCCCAACTAGCCGAACAGCTCCAGCGTCTTAAGGCGCAGCGTTCGGCAAATCGAATGCAGCAGGGCGGCGGGCGGATGGCCGGAGCAGGCCAGGCCGGCGAACAGGGTGAAGCGGAAGCGGCCGGCGATCAAGCCGAGGCGGCCGAGCGTGATTTGGAAAACGCGCAGCGCGAGTTGGCCGAGGAACGCAAACGGGCCGAGAACGACCTGGCCAACGAAGCCGCGGCCCGCCTGCAAGACGACATCAAAGCCTTGATCGCCCGCCAGCGGCGCGTCGTCGACGAGACGAAACGCTATGAAGCGTTGCGGCAGGCCGGCGGACTTACGCGAGCCGCTCAGATCGGCGTACTGGATTTGGCCGACGAGCAAGATGCGCTCAAACAGGAAACGACTTCGACGGCGGAGCGACTTGGTTCGTCGGCGGCCTTCAAACTCGCCCTCGAAGGCGCGGCGGGCGATATGGGGCGTACAGCTCAGGCGCTGCGAGAGCGCCGCACCGATGAACGAACGCAGCGCACGGCGGAAAACGCCGTCCGGCGGTTCCAACAGTTGCTCGATGCCTTGCAGCCGCGCAAGCCGAAGCAAGGTCAGGCGGGTCAAGAAGGAGGCGAGGGCGGCGACAGCGGCGGACAACAGGGGGGCGGTGAAGAGCGCCCGACTTCGATCGCCGAACTTGTCCTGATCAAATTGATGCAGGAGGGGGTCAACGCGCGCACACGTGAACTCGACGATCTGCGAAAACGGACTCGCCTCACACCGGAGGAAGCCGCCGAATATCAGCATCTCGGCGAAGAACAAGGCAAGTTGGCCGACCTGCTTATCGATTTGGTCGGCGAGGAAGACGCGGCCGACGAAAGAACCGGCCCGGACCTCGATTTGAAAGATCTCGATCTCGACGCAAAACCGGATCAAAAGGCGGAACCGCCGGCGATGCGACCAAGCCCCGCAAACATTCCCACAGGCGCGACCATCGGAGAAACGGAATGATCCGACGAAGCTTTTTCGGTCCGCTCGCATCGGCGGCGTTCTTCGTTTTTTGCTGCCGCTTCGCATCGGCCCAAAGCGACACCGGCAAACAAGCTGCAAAACCGGCGACGTCGTCGCTCGATGACGAGTTGTTTCAAGACTTGGACTTGAAGGCGAAGCCGAAGCCGACGGTCAAACCGACGGCGACCGGCGAAGCGACGAAGCCGCCGACCGATTCGAAGTCGGCAAGTCCGTCGGAGTCGACGAAATCGCCTCCATCGGACAATGCGAAACCGAAGATGAAGCCCGCCGCGAAACCAAGCGCACTCGACGAGGAGTTACTCAAGCAATTACAAAGCGAAGACGCGCCGCCGCGCAAGAAGGCGCAGCCGAGCGGCGGTGCCGGAGGCCGGGCCGACGACGATGTAAGCGACAACCCGTTCGTGCGTTTGAGTCGCAAGGTTCGCGACGCCGAAGCTCGTCTGCGCGGCGAGGACTCCGGCGATCAGACGCAAGAGTTGCAGCGCCGCATCGTCGACGATCTCGAACAGCTCATCGCCCAGGTTGAGCGACAACGGCAGTCGCAATCTCAATCGCAATCGAAAAAGCCGCAAGCTCCGCAGCCGGGCGAACAAAAGCCCGGTCAACCGAAGCAGCGGCAGCAACAAAAGGGCCGATCAAACCCGGCCGAGAAACCGACCGACAGCGGCGAGCAGTTGGCCGATCGGAAGAACGAAAAGCCGACGACCGGCCAGATCCAAAACCTCATGGAAAAGGTCTGGGGAGAGCTGCCGGAACGTCAGCGACAGGACGTCATGCAATCGTCGTTCGAAGATTTTCCCGTTAAATATCAATACGTGATCGAAGAGTACTTCAAAACGCTGCTCAAGCGTCAGGATTAATGAGTCGCCGCGCACTCCACAGCCGCAGGGACTTCGTCGGGGCGTTGGCCGCGGTAGCGGGCGGCGGATGGCTCGCGCTCGGCGCGCGCTCGGCAGGCGCGGCGGCTCCCGATAATCCCGAGCTTTCGGCGACCGACATGATCACTCCGGAAGCGGAGAAGTGCATCGAGGCCGGGCTGGCGTTTCTCGCCTCGCGTCAGCAAGACGACGGCTCTTTCGGCGGCGGCGGCTACAGTCGCGACGTCGCCGTCGCCGCGCTCGCCGGCATGGCCTTTATGGCGGGCGGCAGCACGCCGAATCGCGGACCATACGGCGAGCATGTCGAACGATGCATCAAGTACCTCGCCGACAACACGCAGGACTCCGGCTACATCAACGCTCCCGGTTCCGGCAGCCACGGCCCGATGTACGGCCACGGCTTCGCCACCCTATTTCTCGCCGAGACATACGGCATGACGCGGCGCGGCGACATTCGCGACAAGCTCTCACGGGCCGTGAATTTGATCTGCAACTCGCAGAACGGTGAAGGGGGATGGCGCTATCAGCCGATTCGCAAGGAAGCCGATATTTCGGTGACCATTTGCCAAATCATGGCCTTGCGCGCGGCAAAGAACGCCGGCCTTCACGTGCCGGCCGAGGTCGTCGAGAAGTGCACCGACTACGTGAAGAAGAGCCAAAACGCCGACGGCGGATTCATGTACATGATCTCCGGCGGCCAAAGTGCGTTCCCCCGTTCGGCGGCCGGAGTCGTTGCACTCTACAGCGCCGGCATCTATGAAGGCCCAGAAG
Organism: Planctomycetaceae bacterium; assembly: GCA_016793115.1. GTDB lineage: Bacteria > Planctomycetota > Planctomycetia > Pirellulales > PNKZ01 > PNKZ01. Next base: position 27,812 of record JAEUIN010000006.1, on the reverse strand, counting down.
TCGAACGCGGCTTGGCGTACGTGATGGATTACATCCCGGCCGGCGGCGGGTTCAGCCGCGAGAGCCACTACTTTTACGGGCACTACTACGCCGTGCAGGCTATGTGGATCAAAGGCGGCGACTTCTGGCGGCGCTGGTTCCCCGCGGTCCGCGATGAGTTGATCGTCCGCCAACGCAAAGACGGCTCCTGGATGGATTCCATTTGCCAAGAATACGGCACCGCGATGGCCTGCATAATTCTGCAGATTCCGAACAACTATTTGCCGATTTTCCAGAGATGACGATGCGGAGCGTCGGGCGATTCGGAGCTTGTTGGACGATTCTTGCTGCGGCGATCGTCGTCGTGAACGTCGCGGCCGTCGGCGCGCAGACGTCGCGCGTAACCGCGGCCGCGGCCGTCGCCGTCGATCGCAAGCTCGACGAGGTGGATTGGCTCGGAGTCGATCCGCAAGGGCGTTTCGAATTCCTCCCGAAAGGAGCGACGCCCGATGCGCCCGCAGTAACGGAGTTCGTCGCGCCGGCGGATCTCGTCAGTTGGGGCGCGCCTCCGATACCGGGCAAAGGCGTTTTCGTCGTCTTGGTCGACGGCACCGTCGTCGCCGTCGAGACGGTCGGAGCCGACGCCGAAAATCTGCAAGTCACCACGGTGATCGTCGGTCCGCGCGAGATTCCGCTCCCGCTCGTCCGCGGCGTCGTTTTTCCCGGAGCCGGAACGACGGCGAAGCGGGATCGCCTCGTTCGTCGATTGGCCTCGACGAATCACGGCGATCGCGATTTGGTCCTGACCGTGGGCGACGATGAAATTGCCGGCACGATCAAATCCATCGACTTTCAAAACGTGACGCTTGATACCGCACTGGGGATCGTCGTCGTCGAACTCACGAAGACGGCTGCGATCGTCTTCAACCCGGCGATCGCAGCCCAGGCGCCGAGTGCAGGCGTATGCACGCTCGTCGGTACGCGCGACGGCTCCATCTACAATTGTTCCGCGATCAAGCCCAACGGCGACCTTCTTAAGCTCACACCCTCCGCGCTTGACGGCGCTTCGGCCCCGGCCTGGGAACCGGCGCGAACCGACGTCGTCTATCTGCAAACGATCGGCGGCAAGGTAACTTACCTCAGCGACCTGACGCCGAGCGGTTTCAAGCACGTACCGTATCTGGAGCGTCAGTGGTCGTATGGGCTCGACCGCACGATCTGCGGCGCCACGCTCACGGCCGACGGGAAGCGATTCCGAAAAGGCGTGAGCATGCATAGCACCTCACGGCTGACGTTTCCGATTGCTCCCGACAAAAAACGCTTCGCCGCGGAGATCGCGATCGACGACGAAACAGAGCGGCGGGGCAGCGTGACGTTCCGCGTGTTCGTCGACGCGGAAGAACGCTTTCGCAGCGAGATCGTCCGCGGCGGAGAAAAGCCGCGGCCGATCGCAGTCGACGTCGCCGGCGGCTCGCAACTCAGCCTCGTCGTCGACTTCGCCGACTTCGCCGACGAACAAGACCACGCAGACTGGCTCAATGCCCGACTGATGCCGTAGCCTACGCCCCGTATTTGCCCATTCGTCCGGCGTTCGAGAGGGCGAGCATCATCAGATACTTAGCTTCGAACTGGCCGAGCCCGCCGACGCGCGTGGCCCGCTCGCTGAACTCGGTCGCATTGTCGAAGCGGCAGCAATCGCTAACCAAGAGCGTGGGCACCGGGTGCCAGCTGTGGCTCTTTAAGAAGCTGGGCGTGCTGTGGTCGCCGGTGACGATCAACACCTTCGGCCCCAGCGCCGTGATCCGCGGGATGACGGCGTCGAGTTCCTCCGTCCGCTTCACCTTGGCGTCGAAATTGCCGTCTTCACCGGTGCTGTCGGTGTACTTGAAGTGAATGAAGAAGAAGTCGTACTTCGCCCAATTCTCTTCGAGCGTCTTGATCTGCTCGTCGAGCGTTTGGGCTTTGCCCACGATGTCCATGCCGACCAGTCGCGCCAACCCCTTGTACATCGGGTAGACGGCGATCGCCGCGGCCTTGAGCCCATAGACTTCTTCGTAGCTCGGCAGAGCCGGCTTAGGCGAAAACCCTCGAAGCGTTAATCCGTTGGCCTTCGGCTGACCGGCCAACAGCTTCGTCGCTTGCTCGACGAACTGCGCGGCGACCTGCGCCGTCTTCTCGCTTGCCGCATCGCCCGCCTTTGGTTTCAGCGGCGGCACGCCTACGGCTTGCGGATCGGTATCATGCACGTTGCCGCCGAGCCCTTCGCCGCGCAACACGACGACGAAGCGATGCTCCTTCACCGGTTCGACGAATACTTCCACGCCGGGAATCTTCACTTCGCGCAGCTTCACGGCCAGCGGCACGCTCTCCTCGCTGGAAATGCGACCGGCGCGACGATCGGTGATCTTGCCGTCGGGCCCGAGCGTGCAGTAGTTGCCGCGAATCGCGACGTCCTTCGGCCCAAGTTCGAAGCCGATGCCCGTCGCCTCCAGTGCGCCGCGGCCGATCACATATTGCAGCGGATCATAACCGAACAGCCCCAGGTGCCCGGGGCCGCTTCCCGGTGCGATGCCCGGCTTCACCGGAATGCTGCCGCCTTGCACTCCGCGGGCGGCCAGCGCGTCGAGGTTCGGCGTCTTCGCCGTTTCGAGTTCGGTGAGGCCCCCCGGTTTTTGCGGCAAACCGCCGAGGCCGTCGGCGACGAGCATCACGATTTTGGCGTCGCTTTTGGTGTTCAGACTGCGAGTCAGATCGTGCATGTCCATCGAAACGTCCTCGTGCGGAAGTAGAACGCGCCGGCGCGCGGTGAGCTTGCGGAGAGCGTCGCAAGGCCGCTCTGGTCGGGCCGGGTCTTGCGGTGCGCAATCCTATTGTGTTAACAAAATGCGGCCCATCGACAAGGGGCTGCAATGCTAAACGCGGGGATTCGACGGCGCACGCCGCCGTACGCGTTCGCCGATTTCCATTCCACACCGCCCACCGATCGTGGTCGCCGTCGCATGACCAGCCGCAATCAACCCGTTTCACATGCGACCGGCCGCTTTCCCGAACGCCCGATTGCGGCCGAACGCGCGGCGGCTTGGCAAAAGCTCCTGCACGACGAAGTCGCACACCGCGCGCTCGACGAGCCGGGGCGGCTTCTTTCGGCTTACTTTCGTGAACGAGAACGGAGCTCGCTCGGGCAGATCGTCTCGACGGCGAACAAACTGGCGGCGGCCTGCGAAACGGTGTTCGTCGTCGGCCCGCGCGCGGCGATCAAGAGCGTCGAAATGCTCATCGCGGCGACGACTCATCCCTTTCACAACTGGCTCGGACCCGGCGGACGCGCCGGGCGGGCTCGTCTGATCGCTCTGGAGGCTTGCGGCGACAACGACCTGTTGCAGGGGGCGCTCGATCTGGTGCGTCGCGCTTGCGACGGGCCGACGCTCCATGATCGCTGGGCGTTAGCGGTGGTCGACGGCGACGTCGCGACGACCGACGCGGAAAAGCGTCTGGTCGCAGCCACCGCGGCCCCCTTGGCCGCGGCCTTGCAAGCGGCTGCGACGAGCGATGACGATCTGCGTACGCGTCTCTACGTGCTCTCGCGCGGCGCGGCCGACGAACTACTGCCGCGCGGCCTCGCTCACACGTCGCTGCCGCTGCTTGAGCCGGCGTTGTTCTTTAACGGGCCGGCGCTGTTCGGGGCGACGCTCGTGGGCGACGACACCGTGACGCTGCTGAAAGGGGCAACTTGGTTTTGGGAGGCGGCTCGCCGCCGGCTCGCCGCCGAAAGCCCGATCGTGCAACTCGCCGAGTTTCTGGCGCAGCCGGAAGTCCGGATCGCCGCTTGGCATCATTCCGTAGAACCGCTCGCGCGCCGATTCGCCGCCACGGCGCGCCGCCGCCGCGACGACAGCCGGATGCGCGTCGTCGCGCCATTCCACGCGGCCGAATCCTTGGACGAAGACGACGCAGAGCACGCGCCCACTCTACACCTGTGGGCCGAATCGGTTCGCCGCGATCGCCTGGCGATTGCGCCGCCGGAAGAGCGGGCCGCGGCCGCCGCAGCGCAACCGGGCAGCGCGGAGATTCAGCTAACGCGCCCCAGCGACGTCGCCCTCGGCGAGTTGTGCCAATGGTTCACGGCCGTTCAAATACTCGAATCACTTACGATCAGGAGCGATCGATGAGCGTCGACGTCACTTGGCTGGGACACAACTGCTGGTCGATCCGATCCGGCAATCACACGATCCTAATCGACCCGTTTCTCAGTGAATCGCCGACCGCCCCCAAGAGGCCCGAGGAGGTTGCGGCCGACGTCATTCTGATTTCCCACGGCCACGGCGACCATACCGGCGACGTCGTTGCGATCGCCGAACGCACCGGGGCGGCGGTCGTCACCAACTACGAAATTAGTCTCTGGCTGGCCGAGAAAGGCGTGAAGAAGTGCGTCGGCGGCAATCTCGGCGGCTGGTCGAAGCACGCCTTCGGCGACGTGCAACTGACTCTCGCTCACCATAGCTCGGTGCTGCCCGACGGCACCTACGGCGGCAACCCCGCCGGATTCCTCGTGCGCACCGGCGGCAAGCAACTCTACTTTGCTTGCGACACGGCGCTGTTCATGGACATGCAACTTATCGGCGCGGCGGGGCTCGACTTGGCCGTCGTGCCGATCGGCGATCTCTATACGATGGGACCTGACGACGCCTTGCAAGCCGTGAAGTGGCTCCAGCCGAAACACGCGCTCCCTTGCCACTACGACACGTTTCCGCCGATCGCCCAAGACGGCAAGGCGTGGGCGGCCCGCGTCACTTCGGCAACGGGCGCGAAAGGCCACGCGCCGAAGCCGGGCGAGACAATTGCGATCGATTAGGCCGGCGGCGTCTTCGGCGGCACGCGCACCTGCACGTCGGTCCCCACGACGCGCGTTTCGAAATGGTCGACCTTGAGCTTCGGATTGTCGCGCCAAGTGCCGTCGCACAAGCCGAACCGCCAGGCATGCCATGGGCAAGCGACCGCGCCGTCGTGAACCTCGCCCGCGCCGAGCGACGCTCCCATGTGCGGGCACAAATCGTCGATCGCCCAATATTTACCCTGATCGTAAAACACGGCGACCAGCCGGCCGTCGACGACAACCGTGATGCCTTGCCCCTCGGGAATCGCGCCGGTTTGAGCGACGGTCGTGAACTCGGACATGTTTACCGTTCAGATTCAGGGTTAGGCGTTCGGGTTTCCAGTGAACCCGTGACGACCGCATGATTGCACTTTATCTCAATCAATTCCGGCGGAGAAGGGCGGGGATTGCGAGCCGAGCGGTGTTTGCGACAATAGCAGGCACAATCCGTCGCAAGCGGCGAACGCCGACCCCTGAACACCGAACCCCGAACCATTTCATGCGCACCAATCCCGTCAAACGTAAACTTCGCGAAGGCAAGCCTTCGTTCGGCACTTGGCTCTCATTCGGCGATCTATACGCCACGCGCATCTTGGCCCGCATGGGCTTCGATTGGCTCACGGTCGATATCGAGCATTCGGCCATCGATTGGTCGCAAGCAGCGATGCTATTCGCAGCCGTCGCCGACGCCGGCTGCGTCCCCTTGGCTCGCGTGCCGGAAGGAAGCCACCACTACATCAAGCGCGTGCTCGATGCGGGCGCTTGGGGCATCGTCGTGCCGATGGTCGATACCGTGGAACAGGCCAAAACGGCGATCCGCGCGGCGAAGTATCCTCCGGTCGGCAACCGGAGCATCGGAGGCGGCATGCACTCGATCAACTTCGACGCCCCGGCCGCCGAATACTATGAGAAGTGGAACGACGAAGTCCTGGTGGTGCTGCAGACGGAAAGTCCGACGGGCGTCGCCAATGCGGAAGAGATCTACGCACTTCCCGGCTGCGACGCCATCTTCGTCGGCCCCAACGATCTGCGCTGGCAGATGCGGAAGCAAGGCGCGCCGTTGCCGACCGACGCCGAGTTCGAAGGGATGCTCAGCGCCGTCGTCGCGGCGGGTAAGAAAACCGGCTGCGCGACCGGCATGCACACGTTCGACGTCGAATCGGCCTTGGCCCGCGCGAAGCAAGGGATGCAGTTCATCGCCGTCGGCAGCGACTTGCGATTCCTCTCCGTCGCCGCCCAGGCCACGGTGAAGGGGCTCCACCCGGATTCGGCCGCCAAGGAAATGGCAAAGTACTGAAGCGGCACGCGGCCTGACTCGTGGGCGGCACGAGTAACTTGACCTACTAGTGCTGTTTGAAGGTTTTATTGAGCACTAGTGGACGAGCCGCCGGCGGCAGTCGAACCTTATCCGCCTAGTACTTCTGCACTGGGCGGACTTCGAAGGCGTCGAAAGCGATTTCACCAAGGCCGCCTAACAGGCCGATGCGAATGATTGCCGTCTTTGCGCGGGGCGGCACTTCCAGTTCAGCGTGCTCACGCTGCCATTTGAACGTGCCGCGCCAGGGTCCGATCGCTCGATCGCCGACGACGTCTTGCCGTTCATCATAAAACGTAACGGCGACGAGGGGCATCTGATCGCGCGTCGCCCCGGGACGAATGTCTTTGCCTTCGACCTCGAACGTCACTTCGATCGCCTTCACCTGCTTGCCGTCGACGGCGAAACCTTGCAAGGCCTGACTGCCGCGCCCGGGAGTGGCGTTTTTGAAGCGGATGTACTGTGCGCCGTCGGGTGCTTCGGTTTCTTCGGCGATCAATTCCGCCTGGCGCACATAGTGCCAATTCTTCGGTACGACTTTGTCGTTTTCGAGGTAGGTGTCTTCAAAGCTGCCGTTGATCAGCTTCGGGTTCGCCGAGTCGGGTTTGTTTTCGCGCAACTCCTCCGCCTTACCCGTCATCGGTACGAACAGCGTCGGGCGGAGCGCTTCACTTTCGAGTTTGCCGTTCTTTTTCACGAACAAATAGAACATCTGCTGGTAACGCTCACCCAGCGGCACGATGAGCCGGCCTCCCTCTTTGAGTTGATCGACCAGAGGTTGCGGCACCTTTTCGGGAGAACAAGTCACGATGATCTTGTCGAACGGCGCTTTGTCGGGCCAGCCTTGGTAGCCGTCGCCGATTTTGGTGAAGATGTTCTTATAACGCAGCTTTTGCAAAACACGCGCGGCCTGCCTGCCGAGCGGCTCCACGATTTCGATCGTGTAAACCTCTTTCACCAGCGGGCTCAACACCGCGGCTTGGTAGCCGCTGCCGGTACCGATTTCCAAAACCCGATCGGTCGGCTGCGGATCGAGTTGCTCCGTCATGTAGGCGACGATGAACGGCGGGGAAATCGTTTGGCCTTCGCCGATCGGCAGCGCCATGTCGTAGTAGGCATAGGGGCGATCACGAAAGTTGACGAACTCGTGACGGGGCGTGCTACGAATCGAATCCAACACCCGTTCGTTCTTCACGCCTGCGCCGGCCACTTCGTCGCGCGTCATCCGATCGCGCTGCACGTTGAACTCCGTCGTGCTGGTTTGGGCGTCGGCCTGTCGTGACGCCGACGCAGCGCCCACGGCCGCTAGCGCCGCAGCGAAGAAACAAGATAGAAATGGAGTGCGCATCTCGCGATTCGTCGACAAAGGGGCCATCGCGTTCATTGCGAGGATTCCGTGGTTTGGCGGCCGTTTGCCCTGCCGCGCGAGCGATCACGCCGCGTCGGCACGGCGCCCGGCCCATGCTTTCATGTTAGCCGGACTACGTGCATTTCCCCTACTGCACCGCCGGGCATTTTGCGATAATAGCGGAATTGCAAGCAACATCAGTTTTTGAAGACCGGAGCCTGTTGGTCGATGTTTAATCAGGCTTTGAAAGACCAACTCGATCGTCGCATCTTGGGCAAGGTGCAAAACCCGATCGCATATGTCGGCGGCGAACTCAATGCGATACGCAAAGACCATCGCTCGGTCGCGGGCCGGCTTTGCTTGGCGTTTCCCGATCTTTACTCGATCGGAATGAGCAACCAAGGTCTCCAGGTGCTCTATACGCTCATGAACGATCGGCCCGATTGGGCTTGCGAGCGAGCTTATGCCCCGATGATCGATATGGAGCGATTGCTTCGCAGCGAAGGTCTGCCTCTTTACTCGCTCGAAACGTTTACGCCGCTCAATCAATTCGACGTCATCGGCTTCTCGCTGCAGTACGAGATCAGCTACGCCGACATTCTCACGATGCTCGACCTGGGCGGCATCCCGATCCGCGCCGATCAGCGGACGCTCGCCGATCCGCTCATACTCGCCGGCGGGCCGTGCGCGCAGAATCCGGAACCGATCGCGAAATTCGTCGATGTCGTCGTGACGGGCGACGGCGAGCCGGCCCTGCCGTCGCTGTGCGACAAATGGCTCGAAGTTCGTTGCGAAATTCTCCGCGGCGAAGCACCGCAGCGCGGCGAAGCCGGCCGCCGGCAGCGCGAAGAAGCGCTAGCTCGCTTGGCGGCAAGCTTGCCGTTCGCCTACGTTCCGCGTTTCTACGAGCCGCATTACTCTGACGACGGCCGTTTCCTTAGTCTAACTCCCACGCGCTCGGAGGCGGGACCGACCATTGAGCCGAGCGTAATCGGCGATCTTGAAACGGCGACGCTGCCGCTCGCGCCGATTTTGCCGGCCGCCGAGACAGTTCACGACCGAATCGCGATCGAAATCATGCGCGGCTGCCCTTGGCAGTGCCGGTTCTGCCAGAGCACGGTGATCAAGCGGCCGTTGCGAATTCGCTCGGTGGACAAGATCGTCGAATCGGCGCTGACGATGTACCGAAATACGGGGATCGACGAGGTCTCGCTCCTTTCCCTCTCCAGCAGCGACTATCCGTATTTCGAAGAGCTCGTCCGGCGGATGCACGAGACGTTCGCGCCGCTCGGCGTACGCTTGGCACTGCCCAGCTTGCGGGTAAACGAACAACTCAAAGCGCTCACAGCGCTCATTGAAGGCGACAATCGCGGCCTCACGCTCGCCCCTGAAGTGGCCCGCGACGATATGCGCGAGCAGATTCGCAAAAAGATCAAGAACAGCGACCTGTTCGAAGGCTGCCGAGCCGCCTTCGCCAATGGTTACACCCACGTAAAACTCTATTTCTTGATCGGTCTACCCGGCGAGCGGCAAGTCGATCTCGACGGCATCGTCGATATGGCCGAAACGATTTCTCGCATCGGCAAAGAGGTGCGCGGTCGCAACGCGCACGTCACGGCGAGCGTGTCGAACTTCGTTCCCAAGGCGCACACGCCGTATCAATGGAACGGCATGCAATCGCGCGCCTATTTCGCCAAGGCCCACCGCTACATGAAGCAGCGTTGCGGCATCAAGGCGGTATCGATCAAGTGCCACGACACGGAAACAAGCATGCTCGAAGGCTTGCTCAGCCGCGGCGATCGGCGAGTGGGCGACGTGATCGAACTCGCTTGGCGGCGCGGCTCGCGACTCAACAGCTGGTATGAGCACTTCGACGCCGAAGCATGGTGGCAAGCGGCCCGCGACGTGGGGCTTGACCCGGCCGACACAATTCATCGTCCGTACGAGTTGATGGATCGTCTGCCCTGGGACCACATCAATGTGAAAAAAGGTCGCACGTTCCTCGAGAAAGAACAGCAGCGCGCCGTGATTCAACTCGAAGAAATGGCCGCCGCAGTATAACGACCGGCCTTGCGACGTTCGGCCGGCATGCGGCGACAAGCGCCGCGGCAAAATGAACACAATTAACAACTCGTCCCTGACATCCGACACTCTTCCTGTGCACCGTCCGCCCTCTTACCGCATGCTCGCCGTCGACATCGACGGCACGCTCGTCAATAGCCGCGACGAGTTGACCGACGGAGTGCGAAGCGCACTCCGCGAAGCGGCCGACGCCGGCATTCGCATCGTCTTGGCGACCGGACGGCGATACAGTCGCGCGCTGCCGCTTGTCGAACCCTTGGGGCTCGACGCGCCGGTCGTCAGCGCCAGCGGTTCCTTGATCAAATGCCCGCTGAGTCACCGCACGCTGCACGTGGCCAGCCTTGCGCGGGAAGACTTGCTGGCGATCATGCGACTCACGGCCGCGCGCGGATTCGACGTCGTACTTTATGCCGACACCTACGACGCCGGCTTCGACTATTATTGCCGCACGCTCGACACTCCGTCGCGCGTGCTCGCCCAGTACTACGCTTTGAACGAAGGCTGCGGACGCGAACGGCCGAGCATCGTCGACGATCCGCCGGAGGGCGTGTTCGCCGGTTTCGCGATGGGCTCGCGTGATGAAATGCTCGACCTGCACGAAGCGCTGCAGGCCGCGCTCCCAGGCCAGCTCTACACGCACGTGCTACGCAGCCCTCGCTACGAAGGTTACATGTGCGAGATCGCGCCGGCCGGGGCGACGAAATGGAGCGGCATCCGCTTCGTGGCCGACATGTGGAACGTCGCCGATCACGAAATCTGCGCCGTCGGCGACGACGTCAACGATTTACCCATGCTTGAGGCTTGCGGGCTCGGCGTGGCAATGGGGAACGCCGTCGGCGAATTGAAGGCGGCCGCGCATCGCATCGCGCCGACGAATGACGAGGACGGACTCGCCGAGGTCGTCCGCTGGATTCTGCCGGGCCGATAACGAGCGCGCCAAGCGACGAAAGGAGCCTCCGTGACTGTCGCCGAAACGTTCGCGAAGCGAACTTTGTTGGTGGTCGTGGCGTTGCTTTCGCCCTGCGTCGCGATGGCGGCCGAAGACAAGAAAGAGGAACTGGCTGCGGCTCGCGCTCTCTTTCTCGGCGGAAATTATGCCGAAGCGAGCGAGGCCTACCAAGCGCTCGCGGAGGAATATCCTGCCGATGCCGCGCTAGGCACGGCCCGCTGCCGAGCCGCCGTCGGTGAGCTATCCGGGGCGATCGAGGCGCTCGACGAGGCACTCGCGCAAGTCGGCGAGAGGCCGCCGCCGATCGCAGCTTGGCTTTATGCCGAGCGGGCTAAACTCGCCTTCGACGCGGGCGACTACGACACGGCGGACAAACAGATCGCCGCAGCCCTGGAGATCGACGGCAAGAATCGCCTCGCGAAGTGGCTGGCGGCGGAGCGGCATCGCGTGGCCGGCCGCGTCGCCGAAGCCGAGAAGGGCTATGAGTACTTTATTGACGACTACAACACCAGCGAATCGTTTCCGTCGGGCGACGACTTGCGCTACATCGGCCTCGGCGCGGCGCAAAACACCCGGTGGAGTCGCAACACGGCGCAATTCACATTTCTCGTGAACGAGTTGTTTCCGAGCGCGCTAGACGTCGAAGAGAAGTTTTGGCCGGCGCACTACGAAGCCGGGCTGCTGTTTCTTGAAAAGTACAACGAGCCTGAGGCCAATAAAGAATTCAAAGCCGCGCTGGCGCTCAACCCGCGAGCGGCCGAAGTGTATGTGGCGATGGCGCGGCTGCAGATCACCAACTTCAACATCTCCGCCGCGAAGCAGGCGATCGAGCGGGCCCTGGCGATCAACCCAAAGCTGCTCAGCGCCCATTGGGCCGCGGCCGACGCGCACATGGCCAATTACGAAGCGGCCGAAGCGGCCGCGCTCTTGGAAGGAGCGATCGAGCTGAATCCGCGTTCCGAAGAGACCTTGGGCCGGCTCGCCGCAGCGTACGCCGTGATCGACGGCTGGAGCGACGCCGCCGAGAAGTCGGCGCGGTTCAAGAAGATCGTCGCCGAAGTCGAGGCCGCAAATCCGCACGCCGGCGAGTTCTACGTGGCGCTCGCCGCCGCATTCGACGCGCTCCGCCGCTTCCCGGCCGCCGCCCAACACTACGGCACGGCCGTCGACCGGCTGCCGCAGCTCACCACGGCCCGCGGTGAACTTGGTCTTATGCAGATGCGTCTCGGCGACGAAGTCGCGGCCCGCAAGAACCTCGACGAGTCGTTCGAGATCGACCCGTTCAACGTCCGCGTGAGCAACATGCGCAAGGTGCTCGACGTACTCTCCGAGTATGCGACGATCGAGACCGAGCACTTCGTCATCAAGTTCGATCGCGGACAGGACGAACTCCTGGCTAAGTACGCGGCTGACTATCTTGAGAACCAAGTCTACCCCGAGCTTTGCAAGAAATTCGGCTTCGAGCCCGAGGAAAAATCGCTGTTCGAGATCTTCAACCGTTCCCGCAACACCGACGGCCACGGTTGGTTCAGCGCCCGCATGGTGGGCTTACCGTTCGTGGGTACCGTCGGGGCTTGCGCAGGAAAAATGGTCGCGCTCGCCTCGCCCAACGGCATGGAGGAGAAGTTCAACTGGGCCCGCGTGTTAAAGCATGAATTCGTGCACGTGCTCAACCTGCAACAGAGCCGGTTCAATATTCCGCACTGGTATACCGAGGCGCTCGCGGTGGAGAGCGAAGGCTACCCGCGCAGCGAAACATGGAACAAGCTGCTCGCCGAGCGGGTGCCGAAGAACGACCTGTTCAATCTCGACACGATCAATCTCGGCTTCGTCCGCCCCAAGAGCAGCCTCGATTGGCAGATGGCCTATTGCCAAGCCCAACTCTATGCGCAATACATGCTCAAGACCTACGGCGACGACGCGCTCGCCAAGATGCTCGCCGCCTATCGCGACAATCTCGACACTCGCGGCGCGCTCCAGCGCTCGTTCAAGGTCGAGCAGGCCGACTTCGAGCGCGGATATTTGGATTTCGTGAGAAACATCGCGAAGGACTTGTCGACCGGCGAGCCTGCCGACGACACTAAGTTCTCCGAACTCGTCGCCGCCCAGCGCGACAATCCCGACGACGCCGCGGCCGCCGCCAAGTTGGCCGTGGCCTACGTCGAACGCGAAGAGTATCCGAAGGCCCGCAAACTGGCGGATAGGGCCTTGGCGAAAGACCCGAAGAATCAAACCGCGGCCTACGCGCTGGCGAAGATCAAGATGCTCGTGGGAGAAGACGAAGCGGCCGAGAAACTGCTCGACGATGTGCTGGCCGACGCCGCCATGTCGAAAGCCGCGCCGTCGCCCGAAGCCGTTTGGCTGTTGGCGTCGCTCAAGTACTCGGGGGAAAACTACGACGCCGCGGAGAAGCTGTTCGCGCTCGGCGTCGCGAAGTTTCCCACCGAAGCGAAATGGAAGAAGGCCCTGGCCAAGACCTACCTCGTGACGAAGAACGAGCCGAAACTCGCCGCCGCCTTGGAAGAGCTGGCCTTAGCCGACGCCGACGACGGCGTGATTCGCAAAAAGCTCGCGCAAATGGCCCTCGCGGCCGGCGATTTCCCGGAGGCCCACCGCTGGGGCGTCGATGCGATTCATTGCGACGTGCTCGACGCCGACGCCCACCGACTCACCGCCGAAGCCCTCGCCGGCCTCAAACGCTTCGCCGACGCCCAGGCGGAGTACGAAGTCGCCGTGAGACTCAAGCCGACTGACGTCGATCTGCAAGCCGCGCTGGAAGCGGTTGCGGCGCAGGCCGGCAAGCCGGAAGATCAATCGCAGCCGAAGCCCGCCGAGCGGCGCATACTCCAACTCAAGTAATCCGCCGAAGGTCGCCCACCCGTGATGCATCCTCCCGCTCCGTCCGAATCGCTGCCCGCCGAAATCTCGTTCCGCGAGTTTCAGCAGCTCATCCACAAGATGTACTACGAGAAAGACGTGGCCCGCGGCGTCGACGGCACGTTCATGTGGCTGATGGAGGAAATCGGCGAGTTGGCGAGTTCGCTCCGCAACGGCACCCACGCAGAACGGCTCGGCGAATTCGCCGACGTCGTCGCCTGGCTGACGACGATCGCCAATGTGGCCGGCGTCGACCTGACCGAAGCCGTGATGCTCAAATACGGCAGCGGCTGCCCCGGCTGCAAACAATTCCTCTGCACCTGCGACAACGCGGAGAAGCCGTGATGCGGCGCGGGCTGCGATGGCTGCCGATAATCGGCTGTCTGTTGTCGAACATCGCCGCGGCGTTGGAATACGCGCCGCCTCCGCCGACGATTGAAGAAGTGCGCGTCGGCTTTAACGGTCGGTACAAGCTTGGATGCTGGACTCCGGTCGTCGTCGCGATTGAGTCCGATGGAGTCGCCGCCGACTGCTTTTTACAGCTCACCACGGTCGACGGCGACGGGGTGCCGTGCCGTTATCCGAGCGTGAAGTTTCAGATTGCCGACGACGGCCGGCGTAAGGCCGATTCGCTCATACGATTCGGGACGGCCGAACCGACGCTGATAATCGAAGTGAATTCTGGACATCGCCAGTCGGCTCGCATGCAGCTGACGTCCGAAACCTCGAAAGAAAGCTCGCCGTCGCCGCTTGCGGCGGGTGAGAAACTGATCGTCGCCGTCGGCCCGGCGACGACGCTTGGCGACCTCGCGACCGGTGCGGCCGCCGGCGGCGAGGCCGCTCGTTTCAAGGTCGCCCGCTACGACGACGCCGCCCAATTACCGGCCGATTCGCTCGCCTACGACGCCGTCGATGCGGTGTATCTCGCCGCCGATCAGGCGTCGCGATACGGTGCTCTCAAGCTCGGATCGCAGCGCGGCGCCGCACTCAAGCGGTATCTCGATCGCGGCGGACGCGTCGTCATCGTCGGCGGCCCGGCGGCGCTTGAATTGCTTTCGTCCGGCGGGGCGTTGGCCGCTTTTTCGCCGCTCAATTTTTCCGATCCGGTCGCGCTGCCGCGCACGAACGCAGTGGAAGAATTCGTCGGCGGCAACAAGCCGGTGCGGGCCGCGACGGCCGAATTGAACCAGCTGCGTGTTCCACGCGTCGCGCTCGACACGCCGATCGGTCGCGATCTCGTCGTCGATCTCGCAGAAGGCGATCTGCCGCTCATCGTCCGCCGCGCCGTCGGCTTCGGCGCCGTCACCTGGCTGCTGCTCGATCTGGAACAGCCGATTCTGCGCGAGTGGACCGGCCGCGGCGTGCTGCTCTCGCGTGTGCTCGCGCCGGCGCTGCAGATCGCCGACGATCCGGCGGCCCGCTCGAAGTCGACGGCGGCCGTGCAAAACAACTTCGGCTTCGGAGACCTCGCCGGCCAGTTGCATCAGGCGATCGATCAATATCCGGGCGTCACGGCTATGCCGTTTTATCTCGTCGCGTTGATGGCCATCGGCTACATCGCCCTCGTCGCTCCGCTCGATTACCTGCTCGTTCATCGCGTGCTGAGACGGGCCGAACTTACTTGGCTCACGTTTCCGCTCTTGGTCGCGGCCGCGAGCGGCGCGGCCTACGCCACCGTCGAACGTCTCAAAGGGACCGAACTCCGCACAAATCAAGTCGACGTCCTCGATTACGATGTCGCCGGCGGCCATGTTCGCGGCACTTCCCTCGCCGGCGTGTACAGCCCGACAAGCGCCGCCTACGGAGTTCGCATCGAGCCGGCCGCGGGACTGCTGCGGTCGCGAGCGACGAACGCGACCTCGCACACCGTTTGGTCCGCCATGAGCGGCGAAGGACTCGGCGGTATGCACCGGCGGGCCGTCGATTCGCCGGCGTCGGTCCGACCCTACGAATTCCGCGACGACGCGCTCGTCGGCGTGCCCATCGCCGTTCGCTCCAGCAAGCTGTTCACCGGCGATTGGACCGCGGAGTCGAATGGAAAAGGAGCCCAGGCGTTGACCGTCGCGCCCGACGGCGTGCTCGCCGGCTCGATCACTAACCCTTGTGCAACCGCTCTGGCCGACGTGCTTGTCTGCCATGGCACGAAGGCCTACAAACTCGGCACGCTCGCGGCCGGCGAAAATCGCGACGTGCGCGGCGCGGAGACTCGCGATCTCCAATCGCTCTTGGCCGGGGCGCAGATCGTGGCCCGCGAGAAACGCGAACTGAGCCCCGGCGTGCGCACGCGAGCCCACGACTTGGCGAGCCTCGACGTCGACGAAATCCTCATCAAGATCCTGTTCTACGACGTCGCTGGCGGCCGCGACCATGCGCGGCTTGCGAGCGACGACCTCGCCCGGCTCGATTTCAGCGAATTGCTGGACCTCAACCGCGCGATCGTCATCGGCCGCATCGACGACGCTCCGGCGACGAATCTGATCGTGCAAGCCGAAGGCCGCGAGATTCCGCGCGCAGCCGACGTTCGGCACACGGTGTTTCGCATGGTCATCCCGGTCGAGAAAGCCAAATAGAAGAAACCAAACGGCCGCCACGCCGACGCGTTTCGCGAGCGAGGCGGCCAAACGAACGAACTCCCCTAGTGCCCGGCCCCTGACTCCCGGCAACTGCTCCAGTGATCGAAACTCGCGAACTCACGAAGAAGTACGGCGAACTGTTCGCCCTGAAGAGCCTCAATTTGAAGCTCGAAAAGGGAGACGTGTTCGGCTTCATCGGCCCCAACGGCGCCGGCAAGACAACCACGATGCGCATCCTCGCCACGCTCCTCAATCCCTCCTGGGGCGAGGCCTACGTGTGCGGACACTCGATCTACAAAGACCCCAAGGAGATTCGCCGCGCGATCGGCTACATGCCCGACTTCTTCGGCGTGTACGACGATATGAAGGTGATCGAGTATCTCGATTTCTTCGCGGCGACGTATCGCATCAAAGGGGAAGCTCGGCGGAAGCGCTGCGAGGAAGTGCTGGAACTCGTTGATCTGGGCTACAAGCGCGACGCCTTCGTCACCAGCCTTTCGCGCGGCATGACGCAGCGGCTCGGCCTAGCCCGCGTGCTGCTGCACGAACCGCAAGTGCTGCTGCTCGACGAGCCGGCGAGCGGCCTCGATCCGCGGGCCCGCATCGAAATTCGCGGCTTGCTCAAGGAACTGCGGAGCCTCGGCAAGACGATCATGGTCTCCAGCCACATCCTGCCGGAGCTGGCGGACATCTGCAACAAAGTCGGCATCATCGAGCGCGGCGAACTGCTGGTGAACTCCGACGTCGCCGACGTCATGCGGCAGGTCCGCAGCAGCGTCGTCTTGAAGATTCAAACGGCCGGCGAAACCGATCGCGCCGCCAAGCTCCTCAGCTATCATTCTTCGGTCGCGGCCGTCGACGTCGCGGCCGACGGCGAAATCACGGTGAAGCTCAAGCCCGAGGTGGTCGACTACAGCGACCTACCGACGCTGCTCGTCGCGGCCGGAGTCAAACTCCGCGCCTTCAAGCCGGAAGAGATCAACCTCGAAACGGCCTTCATGGAACTGACGAAGGGCATCACGGCTTAGCTGCGCGGGTGCGCCGCGAGTTTTCGGTTCTTGGTTTTCGATGCGGATGCTGCGGCTTGAGTCGCAGGGTGGCACTGGTGGCTTGCCCACCAGCGCGAAGAGCGCGGCCTAATGAGCACTGGTGGACAAGCCACCAGTGCCACCCGACATACGTACTGCTTCCGCACTCAAAATCGAAAACCGAAAGCCAAGCTTCCTAAGACCCGTAAGCCGGGGCCGACCATTGGTTCACGCGGCCGCGGTAGGCTTCCGTCGGCGGGGCCGAGAAGCTGTCGGGGCGCGAGCCTTCCACCGGCGGACCGATGTCGGTCTCCGGATACGGGTCGAAGCGTTGAGCCTGCGTCTGCTGATACTTGGCCGATCCGGGTCCGAAAAATTGCGGCATTCCGGTTCCGCGGCAGCCCAAGGCCGAGGCGAGCGCGACGACGAGCGTCGCCCAAACGAGTTTGCGAACCATAATGACCTCGGCCGTTCCATGGCCGGCCGCATCCGTGGCCGGAAGAATCCTGGGCTCGTCCGGCAGGGCGGACGGGTCGCGAATCATACGCAACCGGCCGGCGCACCCCAAGGCGGGTTTCCATGCCGGCACTGCCTCTGCAAGTCTTATCGAACCGGCCAGGGAAAACCTTGCGACGGGGCCGCGGACGAGCGGTTATGACGGACGGCGGACTGAAACGACTTCAGCCTGTAGCGTCTGAAACGATCGGGGCAGGATGCGTTCGGGCGGCACTGGTGGTTTGCCCAACAGTGTTGCTATACGTTCACTGCCGCTCACTAAGGCAAGTAGGCCATTAGGACCGCGGTCGGCTGCTCGGCTCGCAGCGTCGCCATGGTGACGCAGGCCGGCAAGAGACAAGTCGCCCCTTTGTCGAAATTCGTCGGCGCGTTGCCGGCGGTCGCGATCGTCACCGCCCCGTCACAGACGGCGAAGATGCGGAACCGGTCGTCGTTCGTGAGCGTCCATTCGTCGCCGGCCGCAAGCGTGATGCGGTCCAGTACGAACTTATCGCAGGCGACCAACCGCTCGACGTGCGCGTCGCCCGTCGGTTGCGGGCTCTGCATCCGAGCCGGGCCGAAGTCGTAGTCGATCACCGCGAGGCCTTGCTCGATGTGGAGTTGCCGCGGCTTGCCGTCGGCTCCGGTGCGGTTCCAATCGAACAGGCGAAACGTCGTGTCGCTCGCTTGTTGAATTTCGGCGATCAAGAGCCCGCCGCCGGGAGCGTGCACGACGCCGGCCGGCAGAAACAAACATTCGCCGACCTGCGGCTCGAACCGATGCAGACACCGATCCGACGTGCCGTCGGCGGTCGCATGCTGGAGTGCCGCGCGATCGTGCCCCGGCTTGAGCCCGGCATAGATCACGCTTCCCGGTTCGGCGGCGAGTATCACCCAAGCTTCCGTCTTACCGAGATCGGGCGGCGTGAGAGTCGCCGCCTGAGCATCATTAGGGTGAACCTGCACGGAGAGCTTCTCACGGCAGTCGAGAAACTTGAAGAGCAGCGGGAACCGCTGCTGCGGAGCGTGCCGGCCGAGCAGGGCGGAGCCTTCTACAGCCGTGAGTTCGCCGAGCGTTCGGCCGGTCCAAGGGCCGCCGACGACGACGCTCTGGTCTTGGCCGTGGTCGACAATTTCCCAACTCTCGGCGTAGTCCGTCTCCGGCCCCAGCGGCTTGCCGAGCACTTCGCCCAAGCGGCGTCCGCCCCAAAGGGCTCGTTTGATTAAGGGCCTGAAAAACAGCGGCGTAGTCGGTTTTGCGGAAGACTTCACGGTCCGGGCTCGGCGGCGTTTGGTTGTCGGTCGCGTGGCGGCTTGGTATTATCAATGTCTGCGGGTTTTCTCCAAGCAGCGGCTTGGAATTTCGGTCCGGCACCTCGTATTTTGCTCCCGCTCGGCGGCTCTCGGTTGGCGAGGCTTCCGCGTGCCCTACGCGATTTGCTTCCCTCTCCAACGATGTCGGTTACCAA
This sequence comes from Planctomycetaceae bacterium, assembly GCA_016793115.1. Lineage (GTDB taxonomy): Bacteria > Planctomycetota > Planctomycetia > Pirellulales > PNKZ01 > PNKZ01. The sequence goes on along the minus strand of JAEUIN010000006.1, from coordinate 8,824 downwards.
AGCGAAGTCGGGCCGTTCCGACGATGACCTGTTCGCCGAAACGACGATGACCTTCGGGGAGCACCTCGAAGAGTTGCGAGTCTGCCTCTGGCGGGCCATGCTCGGATTGGTGCTCGGTACGCTCGTCGGGTTCTTGGTGGGCGACTACGTCGTCAAGCTGATCGAGCATCCGCTCACCGAAGCGCTCCGGAAGTATTACCAGACCGCGGCGGAGAAGGAATACTCGGCTTGGTCGGAAAAGCAGAAGGAACTTGGCAAGAGCGTTCCCTACACGCTCAAAGAAATCGCCGCCATCGCCACTCCGGAAGGGGCCGATGAGAAGGAACTCATCTTCGAATTGGAATTCGTCCACCCGCAAACCGTGGCCGATTCACTCGCGAAGCTGAAGCCCGCCGCGGCGTCGCCCGCCGGCACGACGAATAAAGCGGGCGACTCCACGAAATCGGCCGAAGCCAAGCCGCAAGACCTCGCGCCGGGCGATGCGAAAACCGTCGAAGAGCGCCCGCCCGTCGCCGACGAAAACGCACTGCGTTACACGCGCGGCAATCTGGAACCGTTCCTGCTGTGGCATCCGATCGACAGCGACAGCCGCTTCAAGATGCAGGCGACCGGCGCGACGGAGGCGTTCACCGTGTGGCTCAAAGCGGCGCTGGTCGTGGGAGCGTTGATCTCGAGCCCATGGGTCTTCTACCAGATCTGGTCGTTCGTCGCGGCCGGGCTCTATCACAACGAACGGAAATACGTGCACACGTTTTTGCCGTTCAGCATCGCGCTCTTTCTGGTGGGCGCCGCGACGGCGTACCTGTTCGTGTTTGCCCCCGTGCTTGATTTTCTCTTCGGCTTCAATCAACAACTCGGCATCGATCCCGACCCGAAGATCAGCGAATGGCTCGGCTTCGTGCTGCTGTTGCCGCTGGGCTTCGGCGTAAGTTTCCAGTTGCCGCTGGTGATGCTCTTCTTGGAGCGAATCGGCGTATTCACGGTGCGCGACTATCTGGAGAAGTGGCGCATTTCGGTGCTCGTGATCGTGGTCGTGTCGGCGGTGCTCACGCCGGCCGATCCGTACAGCATTTTCTTCATGGCGGTGCCGCTCGTATTCCTCTACTTCGGCGGCATCGCGCTCGCGAGATTCCTGCCGAAGACGCGGTGAGAAGCGCGGACAGTATCCGGTGCTCAATACGCAAGCCGACCGAACACCGACCACTGAGTACCGACTTCCGAGTACCGAAATCTAGCTGCCTAAAGTCCCCTTCGTGCTCGGCACGCCGGTCATGCGCGGGTCGTGTTCGACCGCCATTCTTAACGCGCGGGCCGCGCTCTTGAAAATGCCTTCGGCGATGTGGTGGCTATTGCGGCCGTGGTGCAGCACGATGTGTAGGTTGCAGAGGGCGTTCGCCGCCACGGCTTGCCAAAAGTCTTCGACGAGTTCGCTGTCGAACTCACCGATTTTCGGCGCGGGGATCGGGGCGTTGAATACGAGATAATAGCGACCGCTGAAATCAATCGCCGTCGTGACGAGCGTCTCTTCCATCGGCAGCGTGAAGTGGCCGTAGCGGCGGATGCCGGCCTTGTCGCCCAGCGAGGAGCGGATCGCTTGCCCGAGGCAGATGCCGACGTCTTCCACCGTGTGGTGTTGATCGACGTGCAAATCGCCGTTGCAGCGCACCGTGAGATCGAGCGCCGCGTGCTTCGCCAACAGCGTGAGCATGTGGTCGAAGAATCCGACTCCGGTCGCGACGTCGGCCTTGCCGGAGCCGTCGAGCAGAAGCTCGAGTTCGATATCCGTTTCCGCGGTCTTGCGAGTGAGGCGAGATTGGCGAGTCATGGCGGCAGGCGATGGTCTGTCGTAGGGAGAGAACGCGGAACAAAGTTGCGCGACGTCAATTCTACCACGCGGCGACCTGTGGCAGCGACGGCGGACCGTAACGATTGTACGGCCTGCGCCGTGCCGCCTCGCCGACGCCGGTCGCGGCTACTTCCTCAACGCCTCGGCCAAGAGCGCCAAGCAAACGTCGATCTGTTCATCGGTGCCGACCGAGATTCGCAGCCCTTCTCCCCAGCCGGCATACGGCATATAGCGCACCAGGATGCCGTTGCGCTTGAGATGCTCGTAGATCGGCTGCAGCTGTTTCGAAGGGTGCGTGCACCAGACGAAGTTGGCCTGAGAGTCGACTAGATCAAAACCGAGACTCCGAGCGGCGGCGGCCAGCCGGGCTCGTGAAACCCTTATTTGTGCGACGTTTTCGCGGAGCCACGCCTGATCGTCGATCGCCGCCGTAGAGGCTCCGATCGAAAGGGCGTCGCAGTTGTACGAGTCCTTGATCTTCCGCAGCCCTTCGATGATGTGCGGTTGGGCGACGCAGAAGCCGAATCGCAATCCGGCGAGCGCATACGACTTACTTAATGTTCGCGACACAATCACCTTGTCGCACTCTTTCACCAATCGTATGCAATTGTCGTCGGCGAAGTCCACATATGCTTCGTCGACGACCAAAGGGCAGGGCATGCGCTTGGCAAGTTCGAGCACCTCCGCAGGCGGAATCATCGTGCCCGACGGGCTGTTCGGATTCGGCAAAAATGCCAGCTTCAATCCCGGCGCAGGTGCGGTGAAGTCGTCGCCGAGCCGCCATTGGGCATCGAAGCGAATCTCCTCGCTCCGCGCTCCTTGGATTTCGGCGAGCGTCTTGTAGAGGATATACGACGGGTAAGGCAGTCGCAGCAGATCCCCTTCGGCGACGAAGGCCCGCGTGAGCATCGTGAGAATTTCGTCGCTGCCGTTGCCGCAGAGAATCCAATCCGCCGGCACGCCGAGCACTTCGCCGGCGCGCAAGCGAAACGCCGTCGCCATCGGGTCGGGATAGCGTTGCAGGCCGCGTTCGAGCACCGTCTGCACTGCCCGCACCACCGCCGGGCTGCAAGGGTACGGGTTCTCGTTGGTGTTCATCTTGACCACCTTCGAACCTTCGCGCGGCTGCTCGCCCGGCACATAGCCGCGCATCGCGTCAATTTCAGGTCGGAAGTAGCTCATGCCCGACCTCCCCGACGCTCGACGCTCGAATCTTGCAGCCGTATCTCGACGCTCTCACGATGCGCCGTCAATCCTTCGACGTTCGCCACCGTGCGCACTTCGCCGGAGAGATCGGCCAGTCCGTCGCGCGTCATGCTGATCACGCTCGTGCGCCGCAGGAAGTCGTTGGCGCAGAGCCCGCTGGCGAACCGGGCCGTTCCGCCGGTCGGCAACACGTGCGACGGTCCCGCCGCGTAATCGCCGACGGCCACGGGCGAGTACCGTCCCAAAAAGGCCGCCCCGGCGTGCGGAATCTTGTCGAGCACCGCTTCCGGGTCAGTCGTGTCGATGTGCAAATGCTCCGGTGCGATCAGGTCGGCGAGCTTGCAGGCTTCGTCTTCGTCGGCCGCGAGAATCATCAAGCCGTACTCCTCCAACGCCGCGCGAGCCAAGTCGCCCCGCTCCAAGCCGGCCAGTTGTGATTCGAGTTCGTCTTTCGTCGCCGAGAGCACTTCGGCGTCCCACGTAATCAAGATACTCGAGCCGGGAGAATGTTCGGCTTGGGCCAGCATGTCGGCCGCCAAGAACCGCGGGTCCGCCAATTCATCGGCTACGACGACCACTTCGCTCGGCCCGGCGATCGAGTCGATATCGACGTCGCCGAACACGTGCTGCTTCGCCAAGGCGACGAACAAATTGCCGGGGCCTACGATCTTGTCGACGCGTTTGATCCCCTCGACGCCATACGCCAATGCCGCGACGCCCTGCGCCCCGCCGATTCGATAGAGTTCCGTGATCCCAAGCTCATGGCACAGTGCGCGAATATAGGGACTATCCGCGCCAAACTTCGTCGGTGGAGCGACGACGGCGATCTCCGGCACTCCGGCCGCTTGCGCAGGCACCGCCGTCATCAACACGGTCGACGGATACGACGCCGCACCGCCAGGCACGCACAGACCGACGCGCGAAAGCGGCAGGTAGCGCTGCCGCAGATAACTCCCGTACGGACGCTCAAGCCGTACATCCTTATGCAAGATCGCCGACTGGAACTCCAGAATGTTCTTCCGAATTCGTCGCACGGCCGACAAAAATTCCAATTCGACCGCCTTGTGCGCCGCTGCAAGTTCCTCCGACGAGACACGCATCGACGCGGTCGTGAGTTGCGAACCGTCGAGCTTCGTCGTGTACTCCAGCAATGCCGAGAGGCCGCGCGTGCGCACGTCGCCGCAAATCCGCTCCACGACTTGCCGCGGGGCCAGCGCTTCGCCGAAAACCTCCAATGTCTTGCGTCGCCCGGCCTCGCTGACGATGTCGCCGCGGGGGCTCAAGCGAGCCCGCAGTTCGTCGAGAGCCGTGAGGCTATCGTCTTCGGCAGTAGCGATGCGGCGGATATTTAAACTCATGTCGTAATCACAGTAGTTCAATCAAGGCATGCCGCCCGCAGGTCCGCACAAAGCGCCTATTGCCTGCGGCAAAACGATCGAAACTCCTATTTTGCTCTAACGACCCGATTCGTAACAGGCCCTGCAAATCGGCAATCTAGGCGACTTGGTTCCGCCAAGCTGCTAGATTAGGGACCGCTGCGGGACTCGTCGGTTCGCCGCGGCGTCCGCATTACCAACGGCTTCGCCGTCCCACCCGCTTTGAGGTCGTCATGCCCGAGTCCGTCATCGATTTGCGTAGCGACACCGCCACTCGACCGACCGCCGCCATGCGAGCCGCGATGGCCGGGGCCGAAGTGGGCGACGACGTCCTCGCCGAAGACCCGTCGATCAATCGCCTGCAACAACGCATCGCCGCCATGCTCGGCAAAGAAGCGGCGTTGTTCGTCCCTTCGGGCACGATGTCAAACCAGATCGGCGTGCGCATTCATTGCCGACCGGGCGACGAAATCATTCTCGAGGAATCGGCCCACATCTATGCTTACGAGCAAGGGGGCGTCGCGCAGTTGAGCGGCTGTGCGACCCGCACCGTGAAGGGAGACTACGGCGTCTTCACGCTCGCGCAAGTGCAAGATCTCGTGCATCCCGACAACTGCCACTACACCCGTTCGCGGCTGTTGTGCATCGAGAACACTAGCAATCGAGGCGGCGGTCGGGTGTGGCCGCTGGAGCGGATTCGTGAGCTCTGCGACTGGGCGCACTCCGCGGGTCTCGCCACGCATCTCGACGGCGCTCGCCTGTTCAACGCCGTCGTCGCCACCGGAATTTCGGCGGCTGAATGGTGCAAGTCGTTCGACACCGTAAGCGTCTGCTTCAGCAAAGGGCTCGGCGCACCGGTCGGCTCGGCCATCTGCGGAACTAGGCACCACATCGACGAAGCCGTGCGGATCCGCAAGGTGTTCGGCGGCGGCATGCGGCAAGCCGGCGTCATCGCAGCCGGGGCTCTCTACGCCCTCGAGAACCACGTCGACCGGATGGCCGACGATCATCGAAACGCCGCGACTTTCGCCGACCTGATTCGCGATGTGCCCGGTCTGCGCGTCGATCCCGAACGCGTCGAAACGAACATCATCTACTTCAACGTCGATCCGAAACTTGGCACCGCCGCCGAGTTCGCCGCGCGGCTCAAGGCCCGCGGGTTGTTAGTCGGCCCGCTCTATAAACAGCAAATCCGCGCAGTGACGCACCTCGACGTTTCGGAAGAGCAAATCGAACGAGCGGGCGTCATTGTCCGCGAGGTCGCCGAAGAGACGCTTGCCGGAAAACGATCTCTGGCCGCAGCCGGGCGCTCGGCCTATTAAGACGAAGTAGGGTGGGTCGAGCGCAGCGAGGCCCACGCGGTATTGCGAATTCCTTCGCTGCGGGGTGTTCCTTGGTCCTTCAGAAGAGGAGATTCTGCCGTGACGAAGTTCCGACTCCGAATCGCACTGTTCGCTTGTGTGTCGCCGGCGCTCTTGGCGACGGTCGCGCCGGTTTATGGCGATATCCCCGCGCCGAAGCCGATCGAGAAGAAGTCGGCGATTTCCGTCCGTGTCGATGCGGAAGCCAAGAAGACTAGGCTCGTCGTTCCGCGCTCGCTCCTGCCGGTGCCGCAGATTTCTCAAGCCCAGGATCGTACACGAACGCTGATCGCCGGCTTGGCGACGGCATCGGCCGTAGCTCTCGGCGGTTTAGTTTTCTTCCGCCGTAAGGCAGTTCGCACTCCGTTCGCCGTCGGGCTCTTTGGTACGACGATGCTGCTCGCCGGAACGGTTTGCGCCGATTTGATTCCGTCGCGCGGCTCGCGACCTCGCCCCGACGACGAACAGAAAGCCGATAAGGAATTGGTTCGAATCGGCGACGCGGTGGTCGAGTTTTCGGACGATGCGAAGATCGTAACGCTCATTTTCGACGAAAAATCGTTCAGCCGCCTCGAACAAGCCGAGTCAATCCGCGACAAGAGGTAGCCGAAGTCGTCACGGCAAGTCGCAGTCATGGCCACGATTTCCGAATCGCGTGCTGCCGTTTCGTTTCCCGCGCCGCTTCATCAGGAGCGCGATGCGGCGGCGCTGCGCACCGTTCGACTACTCACGGTCGTCGTGCTCGTCGCCGCTCCGCTCGCCGCTTTGGCTCCCGTCGGCGTCTCGATCGCCACGGTCTGGCTTTTCGCCGGCCCGCACAATTGGCTGGAGTGCCGCTACTTCTTGCGTCGGATGCCTGCTCGTTGGGGCGCGATGCGCACTTACTTTCTCTCGGGCATCGGCGGCGCCGTCGCGCTTTCAGCCGGCTTCGCCGCGCTCCCTTGGCTCGCCGAGCGATTCGATTTTTCGTTCGCCCAATGGGAGCGGGCGACGGCGGTTTGGAACGTCGCGCTCGGCGGCTGGGTTCTCCTGCTCGTCGCGCTTCGCCAACCGCTCAGCCCGGCGCGCCGTTGGCCATGGGTTTGGCCGCTCGGAGCGGCTCTGCTCGCCGCCGCCTGGATCTGGCCGCGCCCCTGGAGCATCGGGCTCGTGTTCGCGCATCCGCTGATGGCCCTCTGGTTTCTCGATCGCGAGTTCGGCAAATTCGGCGCGGAAGCACAAGCGGCCTATCGCAAAGCCGCGGCCTTGGTGCCGATCGCAGGCTTACTCCTGGTCGCCTACTTGGCCGATGCTCCGCCGCTCGCCGGCGACGATGTCCTGACGAGCCGCATCGCTTGGCACGCCGGGACCGACGTCTTCAGCGCCGTCTCGAACCGCTGCCCCGTCGCCCTGCATGTGTTTCTTGAAACGGTGCATTACGCCGTATGGATCGCGCTCTTGCCGGCGCTCGCGCTGCGCGGCCGGCCGTGGCGACTAGCCGACGTGCCGCTCGCGGTACGTTCCACGTCGTGGCGGCGTCTGCTCGGCGGGTTGCTTGCCCTCGGCGGCGCGATCACCGTCGTGCTCTGGGTCGGCTTCGCGGTCGACTACCCGCTCACGCGCGACATTTACTTCACCGCGGCCGTGCTCCACGTGCTGACCGAGATACCGTTTCTGTTGCGATTGCTCTGATGGATTACGACCCGGCGCAATTGTGGCGGTTCCTCCCCTGGGGCTACGCGGCGACGGTGTCCCTGGAAACGCCGGTGCTCTACTTCGGACTTGCGCCGCACCACTCGCTTCGCACGAAATTCACGGCCGCTCTCTGGCTCACGGCGTGCACCTACCCGATCGTCGTGCTCGCGCTGCCGATGCTGTTGGCGGGCCGCTCGGAATGGCTTTATATCGCGGTCGCGGAAACGTTCGCACCGCTGGCCGAATGCGTGCTCTTTCACTTAGCTTTCGGCGGTCGCCGCGCCGACGGCCGCCCGAACGTCGCGCTGCGCGACGATGCGGCGATCGTCGCCGCCAATCTCACGTCGTTCCTCGTCGGCGGTTGGTTACTTAGCGTATTCTAAGAACACCACCAGCTTCCGGGCACGATCGATGCCGATCAGCCCACCGGTCGCGGGATCGGCGGCGAAGCCTTGGCCCGTCAATTCCGCTTCGTGCTCGGCCACGAATTCCAGCACGTCGCCGCTCGTCGGCAGGCGCAGCTCGTAGAGTCGCGGGTGATCGTGATCGCTCACCAAGAGCGCATCTCCGCGCCAGATGCCGCCGGAAAAGCTCATTTTGCCGATCCTCTCGAGCGCTTCGGCGGGAAACGTCCAACGCCCCGTCTCCTTCCACTCCATATCGAAGCGGGCCAGAAACGTACGCCGGTTCTCGTCGCCGTAATGCGCGAAGCAGCACCACCAAGCGTCGTCCCGCTTCACGGCCCACGTGAGACTGCCGCCGTAGTTGCCGAAGTCGTGAAACACGCCGAGCCGCATCGAGTGCGGATCGAGCACGCGAATCTCGCTCCGTTCCGGCTTCTGCGGGTAGTTCGAGTGCGCGCAGTAGACAAATCCGTCGGCGAAAAACGCGCTGTTTAAGTGCTTCGCCGCGCCGCTACTTTCCCCCCATCGTTTGCCGTCGCGATCGTATTTCACGACCTTATCGTTGGTGACGACGTACACGAACTTGTCGTCGGCCGCGGCCGCCTGCTTCGCCTCCGCGGCGACAAACTCGCCGGTCCGCCACCAATCGCTTGGCTTCGTTGCGTCGGGCTCAACGGCGTATGACTGAGTGCCGCAGACGGCGGCAAGTATCAAGACCGAAAAAACAACTGACGGCGGGCGTAAAGCTCGATTCACGACATTTCTCTCAAATTGCTTTACTCGTGCCGGCGCTCTTTTTACGATACCGGTCCCGCCGGGCCGGCGACGTGTCGGCCGCCATTGTCCCCACACCGTTAGGATGCAGCAACCCATGCGTACGCTCCGCTTCGCCGCGCTTTCGACTCTCGCGCTCGCTCTTTTCGCCGGTTCGGCCCGCGCGGCCGACGTCTACCAATA
>JAEUIN010000001.1 GCA_016793115.1 Planctomycetaceae bacterium | reverse complement strand
TTGCCGCACCATCTCCCCCATGGGGGAGATGGCATTGAGCTACGCGAAAACTTTATTCACCACGTGCCCGTGCACGTCGGTCAGGCGGAAGTTGCGGCCTTGGAAGCGGTAGGTGAGCTTCGTGTGGTCGAGGCCGCAGAGATGCAGGATCGTGGCTTGCAGGTCGTGTACGTGGACGTTGTCTTCGACCGCGCCCCAAGCGATTTCGTCGGTCTTGCCGATGACTTGGCCCCCCTTCACGCCGCCGCCGGCCATCCAAATGCTGAAGGCGTACGGATGATGATCGCGGCCGGTCACGCGCGAGTTGGCGCCCGTGCGATTCTCGCCCAGCGGCGTCCGGCCGAACTCGCTGTTCCAGACGACGAGCGTATCTTCGAGCAAGCCGCGTCGCTTCAAGTCTTTCAAGAGCGCCGCGATCGGCTGGTCGGCCATCAAGCAGTTGTGCTTGAGTTGCGGATCGAGCGAGCTGTGGTGATCCCACGACGAATGGAAGATGCCGACGACGCGCACGCCCCGCTCGATCATCCGCCGTGCGAGCAAGCAGTTACGCGCGAACGGTCCGAACAAGCCGACGCCGCCGAGGTTGCTCTTGATCGGCGGCTCCTTCCGGTCGACGCCGTACATGTCGAGCGTCTCTTGCGTTTCGCCGGAAAGATCAGTCAGTTCCGGCGCCGCGCTTTGCATGCGGAACGCCAGTTCGTAGGAATTGATGCGGACCGCCAGTTCGCTATCGCGCATCGAGCGCTGATGGATGCGGTTCAAATCGTTGACGGCCGAAATGCCGGCCCGTTGTGCCGCGACGTCGATTCCGGCGGGATTACCCAGGTTCAACACCGGATCGCCCGTGCTGCGGAACTGCGTGCCGGAGTAAGTGCTCGGTAAGAAGCCGCTCGACCAACTGGCCGAACCGCCGGGAATGCCGCGGCCGACGGTCACGAGCGACACAAACGCCGGCAGATCGCGCGATTCGCTCCCCAAGCCGTAGCTGAGCCAACTGCCGAGGCTCGGCCGACCAGAAATCGCCGAGCCCGTGTTCATCAGCAACTGCCCGGGCAGGTGGTTGAACTGATCGGTGTGCATCGAGCGAATCAGGCAAATGTCGTCGGCGCAGCTGCCGATATGCGGCAGCAAGTCGCTCATTTCCATGCCGCATTGGCCGTAGCGATGAAACGTCCGCGGCGTCGCCATCAGCCGCGCCGTTTCTTTTTTAATGAACGCGAACCGCACGTTCGCGAGCATCGAGTCCGGCAGCGGCTTCCCGTCGAGCTTGTTCAACTCCGGCTTCGGGTCGAACAAATCCATCTGGCTGGGGCCGCCTTCCAGATAGATGTAGATGATCCGCTTGGCCTTCGGTTCGAAGTGCGGCGGACGCGGGATCGTCGGGTCGTGCGACGGCGCGGCCTTCTTCGACGAGCCCGCGGCCTGCACGCCGTCTTGGTCCATCAGGCCCGCGAGCGCGAAGGCTCCTGCTCCGCCGAGGCCGCTGACCAAGAAACGGCGACGAGCCAGTGCGAGCCGCTCGGCTTCAAAGGCGACCGGATCGAGTTTGGCCGAATTG
>JAEUIN010000409.1 GCA_016793115.1 Planctomycetaceae bacterium | reverse complement strand
CTCCAAGAGACGAATCCCCTCGCGCCCTTTGTCGACGGCTTCCACATACTTCGATCCGGCGTAATGGACGATGCCCAGATAGGCCAGCGACTGACCTTGGCCCCATAAGTCGCCGAGCGCCTTGCGAATCTCGAACGACTTATGCGCGTAAGCCGCGCCGCGACGGAAGTACGGCACCAGCGTCATGGCCGGCGCATGTTCCGAGTAAGCTTGCGCGAGTTCCAGAGTCGGCGGATGTCGTTCGCCGAGATTCATTCCGCGCAAGTGGGTCCAGAGCACATGAACTTTGCTGCGCGCAAACCAGTAGCCGAATGCCAAACGACTCCGCAGGCGCCAACTGAGGCGTTCGGCGTCAGTCGGCGGTCGCTTTAACCGACCGAGGAACCAACCCGGCAAGAGCGTGTGCCATGTCTGGACCCACGCTTCCCAGAGGAGCAGCAGGAAAAACATCGGCAGCGAACGCGGGACGTAGCAACTCAGCAGCCGCAGCGCAGCCTCGAAGGATCGCACGGCCCGATCGATATCGCCCCGCTTGAATGCGAGTTCGCCGAGTTTGCCGCGGATTTCTGCCTGTGCGTAGGGGCCTTCCGCTAACTCCGTCGCCTGTTCGAAAAGTTCGGCCGACGAAGCATAACGGCCGCGCAGCATTTGCACGTCGCCGAGTCCCCGTAAGATACGGTAACGCGTCGCTCGATCGGCGGCCGATGAACCTCGCAGTGCGATCTGGTACTGTTGCTCCGCCGTTTCCAGAGCGTGCCGGGCTCGGGCCTGCTCCGCCGACTCCAGAGCAAAAGGCAACGCTTGCTGCGGCTCGTTCGCGGCGTCGAAGTGATAGGCCAGTTCAAAGGTATTGCGATTCCCTTGCACGCGCAAGTGAACGGCGGCGCGAAGATGCAGCCTTTTGCGTTCGGCCGAATCAAGACGCTCCAGGAGCGTGGCTCGAATCTTGTCGTGAACGAAGGCACAGCGCGACCCGTCGGAACGCATCCAGAGGAGATGCCGTTCTCGGGCCAGATCGAGTAGGTTCAACGCCGCGGCGACGTCGAGTCCGGCAAGTTCCACCGCCGTGCGCCACGCAAACTCCTTGCCGAGCACGGCACCGGCGGAAAGTAGTCGTGCGGCTTGCTGAGGCAGCAAATCGATACGACGGGCGAGAAACGATCCGGCCTGTTGCGACGATTGCATGTCGGCCGCGGCCAACGGCTCGATTCTCCAGCCCTGCTCATCGGCAACCACGGCTCCCGATTCGACGAGCCCGCGCAGCGCGGCCGAAGCCATGAACGGGCTGCCGTCGGCCATCGACGTCACCGTTTGGACGATGTCGTCCGGTAGCGGGCCCGCCATCGATTCGATGAGTCGGCGCAGATCGTCGTCGTCGAATTTGGCCAGCCGGAGTTGCAGCGCGGGCTGCAGCGTACGCAAGGCGTGGCCTGTTTCGACCTCCTCGCTACGATAGGCGACGACCACGGTTACACCGCCGGTCGGTCGGTCGCCGCCGGCGTTGGCCCATTCCAAAATCAGCTTGACCGCCGATTCATCGGCCCATTGGCAATCGTCCAGCACGACGAGCGCAGGGCGGTTCGTCGAACCCAACGCGTCGAGAAAGTGCACCAACGCTTGAATACTACGTGCTTCGGCGAATGCCTCGGGGCCCAACTCGCCGGCTTCGTCGCGTCCCAGCACTTCGGCAAGCTGCGGCAAGACGGCCGTGACGCTGCTGAGGCGATCACCGAGTTGCTCGCGCAGTCGCTGTTTCCACTGCGGTTCGCAAGCGGCCGCTGAAACAAAATCCTGAACGACGCCGTCGAGCACCTGAAACGGCTTTTGCCCGACTTCGTTGGTGCCGATGCCGCGCAGTACCCAATTGCCCTGACAACGAGCGCGCTGCGTGAATTCGTCGAGCAACCGAGACTTACCGCCGCCCGATTCGGTGTCCAGGACGACCAATCCGCCGAGCCCGAGCCGCAGGCTTTTCAGTTGCAAATCGAGTTGCTGCAGCTCGCGAGCACGACCGACGAAGGCGGGCTCGGTGAGCGTACGGCGACGATCGGCCGATCCGACGACGAAGTCCGGG
>JAEUIN010000357.1 GCA_016793115.1 Planctomycetaceae bacterium | reverse complement strand
AGGGGATTCGGCGGGCGGACGCGGTGGCAATCGTCGCATTGGCGGAATCGAATTCCGTCCAAGTACTTCATAGCGATCGACGGAGGAGCGCCGGAGACGAATTTCGGCCTAGCCGTCGATTGGTGCAGGAGGCCGTGCTTCGCCAACGTAAAAGCGTCGTCCACATTTGGGCGGAAGCGCAATCCCCCACGGAATCACAGTTCACGATGCAAGGCAACTTCGATTGGGCCATTTGCACTCCGCTCGGCGGCGAGATCGGAAGCAAGGCCGCCGTTTACGTCGCCGGACGTTCGGGCGACGCCGATCCCAGCGCGTTGCTCGCCCCCTGGCGGACGAACGACTTGAGCGAGGACGTCAAGTTCACGGAGTTGGTCGCCGATATTCTCGGCGCCCTCCGTCAAACCCGGGCCTTGCAACATCGCCAGAGCGTTCTCGGCCATTTCTTTTCACCGAACGTGCTGAAGATCCTGGCGTCCGGCGATCCGGAACAGACGCTGCGGCCGAAAGAGACCCAAGTGACGGCGCTGTTTTGCGATTTGCGCGGATTTGCGCGCCGCGTCGAAACTTCGGCCGAAAACCTCTCGGTCGTTCTCGATCGGGTTAGTGCGGCGTTAGGAGTCATGTCGACGGCGATCCTCAATCAAAAAGGAGTCGTCGCGGATTTTCTCGGCGACTGCGCGATGGGATTCTGGGGCTGGCCCCTTTGTCAACCCGACGACGTCGAGCGGGCGTGCTTGGCGGCGCTGGAGATTCGCAGCGCTTTCGATCAATTCGCCTTGCGGCCCGATCACCCTTTGACCGATTTTCAGGTCGGCATCGGCATCGCCACGGGCCGCGCCGTTGCCGGCCAAATCGGTAGTCGCGATCAAGCCAAAGTCACGGCGTTCGGTCCCTGCGTAAACTTGGCGTCGCGCTTGGAAGGACTCACCAAGGTCATGCGCGCCAAGATCTTGATCGATGAGGAAACCGCTCGAGTCGTCGGCGAACGTAGTTCGCCGGAGCGTGCCCGTTGCCGGCGTCTAGCGCGTATTCGGCCATACGGTCTCGAGACCCCGCTCGTGGTCAACGAGTTGTTGCCCCCCGCCGCCGCCGATCCGCTACACTCCGCGGAAAACCTCGCCGATTATGAAGCGGCTTTGACCGCGTTTTTATCGGGCGATTGGAATGCGGCGTATGAAAAACTACACCGAATTCCGCCGCAAGACCTCGGTAAGGATTTTCTCGTAAGCTATATCCTGCAGCACAATCACAGCCCGCCCCCGGATTGGGACGGCGTCATCCGGCTCGAGACGAAGCGCTGAGGGCGCGCGTTTCCCTGCACGACATGGGTCAAATCGGCACGTTTCGCGGCCGCTCCTTCGATACGGGCGTTCTGTCAACGTGGGTTTTGCCGAGGATCGGCGATCGGAACACCGCGGCACGGGGAGTGCGTTCTCGTCATTCGCCTCGCTCCCGATTCCCCAAGCTCGAAAGGATCCTAGCCATGTCGACCAATCTCTCGGAACTTCATCGGGAACACTTGCTCTGGCGCGGCGAGAACGCCTTTTGGCACGACCAAATTCGTGAGTGGGAACTTGAAGTTGACGAAGCCGTCAAGAGTCTGTCGCAAGTGGAACAGGCATTGCGCGACCACAAACGCCGGCTCGAAGCCCACGCCGCCGCGGTTCGCCTGTACCAGCTTGAAGCCGATCGGCACGAGCACCAACTCGCCGAAGCCGGCCGCGCCCCGGCGGCGGCGGGGTCGATCGCGACCGATGCCGATCATGCGACCGAGAGCGAACACCACACGAAGCGACGCAGCACGCATGAGACCCTGAAACGAAGCCATCACGCCTTGATGGCCCGCTGGTCGAGTTTCATGAAATCGCTGAAGGGCGACGATTGATCGTCGCCGACGATCGGCGGTTGCGCGGCGCACTGCGGCTTGAAAGGAGGAAGCCATGAACATTCGAGATTTCTTGACTAAGAAGAACATCCGGTTCGAAACGCTGCATCACGAGCGAGCGTTCGACGCCCAACACTTGGCCCACGCCATCCACATTCCCGGCGCACAAGTGGCGAAAAGCGTGATGTTGCGCGTCAACGGCGGATACAAATACGTGGCGGCGATACTTCCGGCGACGCATGAGATCAATTTGGCCAAGCTTTCCCAAGCCGTCGGAGGTTCCGCCGTACAACTTGCGGACGAGCACGAACTGATCGCCAGGTGCCGCGACTGCGAGGCCGGAGTCATGCCGCCGTTCGGTAGTCAATACGGATTAGAGACGTTGATCGACCCGTCGGTGATCGCCAACGAATACATCGTCTTCGAAGGAAACGGTCGCGAAGAGGCGATTCGCATGAGCTATCGTGATTTCTACGCTCTCGAACACCCGACTGTCGTAGAATTTGCCGAACCGGCGAGCGCCGCAGGACATAGACATCCCACCGGTCAAGCGAATTGATGACTTCGACACGCAGCGATCAGCTGCGTGTCGAATCAATTGTCTACGGTTCCGTACTACTCGCCCGTCTTGCAGAGCGGACAAGCGGGTGCCCGCGATTCCGGCGATTGCGCGGTCGAATTCCATGCGGCCGCGCCCCGCGCGACCGACAGACCGCCGGTGACCATGACTGCGATCGCGGCTGCTCGTAAAACGCGTTGTCGGGCTGCGAGGCCGATGACCGAAGTTCCCAGCCCCAACGCAGTCATAACGGGCAACGTTCCCAAGCCGAAGCAGGCCATCAACACTCCGCCGCCGAGAGGACCATCGGCGGTCACTGCGAGCAACAACATCGTGTAAACGAGCCCACACGGCAAAAAACCCGTTAGCACTCCGGCCAGCATCGGACTGGTGAGCCCCGGAAGCGACAACAGGGTACGCAGCATCCCGCGCTGAAGGCACGGCAAGGCTGCCGCATTCGCGTGCTTCATAGACGATGAAGCACGCCGCTTCCCCGTCGCTGCGCGGTACCGGCGCCAACGCTCATTGAGCCAACGGAAGAATCCGACGGAATAAGCGCCGTGGCAGATCAGCAACACGCCCGTGGCGAGGGCCAACACGGCTTGGGCATGCACGATGGGCGTCGATTGGACCAGTCGTCTGCCGCCGTACGCCGCCACGGCGCCGAGAGCTGCGTAGGTGAAGATTCGGCCGATTCCATAAGCGAACTGCCGCAAAAGGTTCATTCGCCAAGTTGCGGCTCCGGCGCCGATCGAAACGGCGAAGCCGCCGCACATGCCGACGCAGTGCGACGATCCCAAAACTCCGGCGAGTGCGACCAACGGCAACTCCATCATACGACGACGCGCTCCGTGGGCTCGACGCCGAACGTCGTCGCGTCGTTTCGCCCACCGTGTCCCGTTCGAATCGCCGACTCGGATTCCGGCGCCAAACGAAGCGAGTTGAAAACGACGCTCAATCCGGAAATCGTCATGGCCGCCGCGGCCCACACCGGATTAAGTCGACCGGTCGCCGCGAGGCCGACGCCGACGACGTTGTAGATCAACGACCAAAAAAGGTTCTGCCGGACGATGCGCACGGTTTTGCGGGCCAGTTCAATCGCCCAAGGAACCTTAAAGAGTTCGTCGCCGAGCAAACAAACATCGGCGGAATCGCGCGATATGTCGGCGCCGCATTCCAACGCGATCCCGACGTCGGCCGCGGCCAGCGCCGGAGCATCGTTGATCCCGTCGCCGACCATGACCGTCGAACCATGTTGTTTACGCAATTCGATAACGGCGTTCAGTTTGTCTTCGGGAAGCAGTCCCGCTTGAACCGGCGTCTTGAGCTTAGCGGCGACCGCTTTCCCGCGCGCGGCGTGGTCGCCCGTCAAGATGCAAGTCTGCAATCCGGCGCTCCGACACTCGTCCAGAGCCGCCTCGACGCCGTCGCGAAAAGTCTCGCTCAGAGCGAACACTCCGCGCACCTGCCCGCACCAGCCGACGCAAACGATCGCGAGCCCCTGTTCGGCGAACGAGGCCGACGAATTCCGCAACGGAGAGGCGAACGCCAATCGTTGCTCATGCATCAGGCGTTCGCTTCCCACAAACACGGGTTCGGCGAGGTCGGCGAATTTGGCTTCAATGCCGCGTCCCGGGAGAGTCCGAACCTGATCGGCCTCGAGCGACGTGACGCCGCGACTCAAGCAATACGAGCGAAGCGCTCGCGCGAGTTCATGGCTTGAAGCCGCGGCCGCCGCGCCGACACGCGACAAAATGCCGTCGTGTTCGCGATCCGACGACGGCAAGAAGCGTTCGACGTGCGGTCGGCCGTCGGTGAGGGTTCCCGTCTTATCGAACGCGATCACCCGCGCCGCCGCCAACTTTTCTAGCGCGTCACCGTTGCGAAACAATACCTGTTTTCGCGCCGCATGCCCCAGCGCCGCCCAAACCGCCATGGGGGTGGCGAGCCCCAGGGCGCACGGGCAAGCGATCAGTAATACGGCCAATGCGGCGAGCAGTCCTTGGTCGAGTCCGCTGTGGCTCGTGTGATAGACGAAGGCCGCGATCGCGGTGACGCAAACCAGCGGGACGAATACTCTCACGAGCCGATCCGCCGCTCGCTCATGCATTCCCTTCTTCGTTCGCGCGTCGCGAATGCAATCCAACAATCTTCGCCAAGTGCCGCTCCGCGGAAGCTCGACGACTTCCACGGTCAACGATCCGTCGAGGTTCAAGGTTCCGCCGATCACCGAGTCGCCGGTTTCATGCACCTCGGGCCGACTCTCGCCGGTGAGCATCTGAGCGTCGATCGATGCCATTCCCGAGGCGATTCGGCCGTCGCAGGGAATCCGTTCACCGGCCCGAACGAAGAGTCGGTCGCCGACGCACACGTCTTCCAGCGAGATCTCAACGAGTTGAGAGTTCTCAAATCGATGAACCGTTTTAGGCAGGAGCTGCTCCAGCATTTCCAGAGCCGCCGTCGCCCGTCGCTTGCCTTGAGCTTCGAGCCAACGCCCCAGGGTCACGAACACCAACACGCCGCACCCGACTTCGTAGTACACGGGGCCGGCGGAGCGAATTGTGGAGACGATCGAGTACACGTAGGCCGCGACGGTTCCCACAATCAGCAACAGATCGGTCGAGATCGCTCCCCGTCGCAAAGTTCGCCAGGCCTCGCCGGCCAGCGGCAACCCCAGCAGATAGAGCACGGGCAGCGAAAACACCAAACAGAGGTACTGGGCCGAGGCCCACAGGGCGTCGGCGGTCGTCGAACTCGTCGCCGAATCGTCGTAGACGTCTTGCGCCCACAACAACATCGTAAAGATCATCACGTTCAGCGACAAAAAGATGGAGAGCGCCAGCCGGAATATGGCGCCTCCCTCGGACGAGCCCTGATCTTGAACGACGCTCGCGGCAAATCGACAACCGAAGCAGCAATAGCACGGTTCTTGCGACGCATCCGCGTCGCTCGTTCCGGCGACGGGCAACCCGCAGTGTCGGCAAGTCCTTGGTCGCATGACGCTTAGTCCGAGTCGCCGAAACTCACCGCTTCGCAGCCGAGGCGGCCGGCGCAACCCGCTCGATCTCACTCTGAAACGCGGGAAACATGTAGACGATCGAATAGTAGATGGTGAAAATCCAAAAACCGAGCCAAACGGCTCTCACCCACCAAGGGATGGCGTTCGTCACATACGCGTGATGCCGATGCTCCGCTTGCGGTGAATGAGGAGAGTCGGTCGAAGAAGTTGGCATGGCAGATCGCAGAGAAAATGAAAGGAAGGAGGACGCTAGCCCGCAACGTCGCGCAGAGCATCAAGCTTTTGTTCGTTCTCCAACATCTGATACTTCGGCGACTCGATGTCGCGGAGCATGCCGTTGCGCGCGGCCCAGGCGAACAGCAATAAAAAGCCGCAACCGGCGAGCAAATAGTTGACGATCGGCGTGACCGCGAAGGCCCCCGACGAATCGCCCTGCAGCACTCGCACTAGTTCGTAAAACTTCGTTCCGAATCCGAACATTGCCGGCCCGAGAAAGAAGGCCACGGCCAGCGCCGCCCAAAGTTTGCCGAAGCGCCGCGGCGTCGGAATCTCGTCTTCGTGTTCTGCGACGATCTTAAGCATCGAAAAAATCCTTCGGAACGACGATCGTAAAAAGCGAGCCGCTACTTCGCCGCGCCGGGCGCAGGCAACAATTCGTCGACCGGCACATAGTCTTCGTAATACGGGTAGCTCTCCAACCAAGAACCGAGCCACTGCACATAGCACATGATCGCCAAGCCGCGACGATTGGGCTTGGCCGCCTCGCCGTCGAAGAACCAGGTGTATTTCGGCATCGGAGACTTGGGCGAGAGCAACGGCGGATTGAAGAAGTGAACGGCATGCCAGTCGCTCGTACGACGCCCGCCTTCGCGCGAGAGATCGGGTCCGACGCGGCGCGTGCCGAACAGCACCGGACGCTGGAGTTCGTTCTGATATTCTTCGGACTGCGCCACCGGACCATAGCGGAGCGATTCGTTGGAAACGGGGCGCACAAACTGACTATGACAGTGCCAACACCCCTCGCCGACGTAAATATCCCGTCCTTCTTTAATCAGCTCCGCGCATTTCTCCCGAATCTTGGTCGCATCCCATTGTTCGCCCTTGAGATCGCCGACGTATTTTTTGAAGCTCTCGGGAAACCGACGATTCAAATCCTCGAATTGATAGACCGCGTTGGCGCTGACCGTTTCCAGGGCGGTCTGTTCGGGGATGTCTCGATACATCAACATCGGCACGGCCGCGTTCGCCACGAAAGCGAGCACGAAGAAGCCGATGCCTCCGATGAACAAAACGCCTGCTTTACTCTCAAACATGGATGGCTCGCAAAACTTCGAAAGCTTGAAATCAGTTCAAATTTCCTACGCCGCTACGGCGGGACGCGTCGGCGCCGGCGAACTCAGCGTACGAATCGTGTTGTAAACAAACACCAAGAAGCCGCCGAACATCGACAGACCGGCGAAGATGCGCACCACCCAGAACGGTTCGGAGACCTGCGTCGAGTGATCCCAAATCTGCATCCCCGACCAAGACCAGCCCTGGAACAAACCGGCCATCGTCAAATCGAGAAACATGACGACGATGCCCACGACCGACAACCAATAGTGCCACTCGCAAAGCTTGCGGCTATACCACGGCTTGCCGGTCAGGCGCGGAATCAAATACGTCATGATGCCCATGAGCCACTGGCTGAAGACGCCGAACATGACTAAGTGCGCATGTCCGACGACCCAGTCCGTAAAGTGAATGAGCTCTTGGAAAGTGAGCGTCACTTGCAAGGCGCATTGGAAGCAGGTGATGAAATACAGAATCATGCCGGTATAGAACCAGCGAATCGGAAGGTTCGTGACGATTTCGCGTCCCGAGCCTCGCAACGTGCCGAAGAAATTCACGATCACCGTCGCGACGACGAACTCGACGGCGATGGTGGAAATGACCGCGCCGTACTGCAGAAACATGGGAATCGGCGTGTAGAGGAAGTGATGGATTCCTTGGAGCGGATAGAAAAAGGCCAGTCCCCAAAAACCGACCAGCGAGAGCCCGTGGCTCCAAATCGGCTTCCGCAAGAGGATCGGCACGAAGTAGTACATCAATCCCCAGCCCAGCGGCGTCACGAATAGTCCGACCAGATCATGGATGAACAAGCCGCCGATGGCGCCCGCGTTGGTGCCGCACACCACATACTGCGGCACGAAATTTCCCATCGCATACGTCAAGAACGTCCAGACGAACGCCGCCATGAAGTACCACAGCGTGACGTACATCGGACCGCGCGAGGCGATGATCGGGGCCATGAAGTTGACGGCGACGAGCAACAGCCCGAGTTGCGCGACCGGATCGATCCAAACCGGAGTTTCGCCCCACTCCAGTCCTTGCGCCTGGCCGAGCAGAATGCCGCCCGCGGTCGCCAAGACCACGGCCTGCCATGCCGCGAAAATCAAATAAGAGAGAGCCTTGTTCAACACCGGACGCATCGTCAGACGCGGAATCGTCCAGTGCAGCGTCCCTAGAAAGGCGTTCGCGAGGAATCCGTAGGCGATCGCATTGGTATGCACCATCCGCCACCGGCCCGGCGAAAGCAATTCAATGCCCTGGAGATCGTTGCAACGAATGAGTTGCAGCGCGACGAGCAAGCCGCCGAGCATACTAACGACCATATAAGTCATCGCGGCGACGTAGTAACACAGGACGATCTTACGATCGACCAATCGTTCGACGTCGGTGAGCGGCTCACCCACTGCGGCGGTATCGACCATCGGGACGTTCATTCTTTCTCCGGAACGGCTTGATAGGGAATGTAGAGTCCCCACGGATAGACCAAGACCATGGTCCAACCGAACACGAGGTGCGTCGCGGCTGCGACCCACGGAGGAATCATGTCGACGATCCAGCGGCCGCCGAACAACAGCGGCTGCAACCACGACAAGATCCCGTAAAAATTCACGATCCAAACGGCCAGCGACAAGACGGTCACGATCGCGAATCGCTTCGCGAACGACGACGAGGCCGTGTAGCGAGTCAGAAACAGATGGAACACCATGCCCAGAAGCATGCCCGTCGCAATGTACAAACAACAACCGACGGCCAAAGCCAGACCGCCGTCGATGTGCAACGCCCGTTCCCCGAGCGGGAACGTCAGGTAAACCTGAATGAGCTTCAACGGATGACGCTGCAAGTCGTCGCTCGGCACCAACTGCGCGCCGACGACGTTGAACAGCAGACTGGTGCACGCCCCGAAGATACCGAGCATGAAACCGGTCGTGGCGTAATAAGCGGTGTAGTAGCCGGCGAACCGACCGGAAGGCGGAGACATCGCCTCCAACTCGCGCTCCAATAACGCGGCGCGGTCCTTCAATTCCGCCAACTCCGCCTCCATTTGGCGACGCTCATCGGCGGCTTTGTCAACGTCGGCGGTCCAACGGGCGTTATCGGGCGTCATGATGAAGTTCTCAACGGCTTGCGAACGGCCTCGGGGCGGCAGGAGCGGTCGCGCTCAACGAACGATCGTCGGCCTTGCTCATCTGCGTTCGTTGGGTAACAGCGAGCTTTGCACGACTTCGCGACGCCGCGCGCCGGAGATGTACTGCACGTAGTGCACGAGATGCCAGAGCATATCGGGATCGCTGGGATAGCCGGTTGCGAACGCCGGCATCGGCTTGATCCCCCCGTAGATGCGACGATACAAGTCGATCGACGTCGCACCGCCGTGAAACATCCCGCTGGTTAAGTCCGCCGCGCGCCCTTCGTGCCCCCACGGATCCTTGCCGACCTCGAGAAGATTACGAGCGCTGCCGTCTCGGTCGTGGCACTTAAAACAGACTCCGTTGGCCCCGGCGAACGCCTCGCGCCCCTTTTCGATGCTGTCCCATGTGTACGGCGGTTCCACGGTCAACGGATGGATGACCTTGTTCTTTGGAACGACCCATCTTTTCGCGATGTTATCCGCCAGCTTCGTCGCGAGCTTGTCGTCGATGGTCTCCTCCTCGTCGATCGCCGCCTCTCGCAACGCGTCTTCCAACTCGCCGCGATGCGTCAACACCAAGACGTAATCGACGACGGCTTCAAGGTCGCGCTTCGGCAACAAGGCGAACGAGGGCATCGACGTACCTCGGGCGCCGTTGCGAACCGTCCGCAGCAAATCCTCGCGCAACGGCTTCGTGCCGTCGACGACGGAAACAAACTTGAAGATTCCTTTGGTATAATCCCGCGGCAACGGGTACATCACGCTTGCCGCGGGACCGTTGCCGTACCCGCTGTTTCCATGGCAAGCGGCGCACCGCTGCCGATAGACTTCCGCGCCGTGGGCCAAATAGTCGGCGTCAAGCTCGGAATGCCCGATCAACTTCGGTCGAAGCGGCGTTCCGCAATGCTTCTCCAACTGAATCTCAACGTCGTGCCGCAGCTTGTTCGGGTCTTCGACATCGTCCTTGTCGACCGCCCGCATCGATGCGCTGAGTTCATATCCCGGAACGACGGCGCGCTCGCAACCGAGACAGGCCAACGCAGCGGTAAAAATCGCGATCCCGACGCTCTTCAAGAGATGAGTCCTCCATTCAACACGGTTGAATAGGGACCGCTTGGAAAGCAAACTTGGTGCCGACGAATTGTAGTTTCGAGCCGCGCGACTCAAATTGTCGAGTTTGCGTGCAAAATGACGGGGAGCGCGGCCGAGGCGCGCACCACGCATTGCGACCGGCGCGCGACGAGACGCACAACATGCGCGCGCAAGCGCGCGGAGACGTCACGAAGCCTCGGCGTGAAGATGAGCGCGCATTGCGATGCAAACGAACTCACCGAATCCGAGCGCAGTGCCGCGGCCCGTGGAATACCGAAGCGACTTGGCCGGTGCGCCCTGCGCGATTTCGCACATAAACGCGGTTTTCAAGGCCTCGGATTTCAACTTTCCCACAATTCGCTCGAAACTGGGTTTAACCCCGAGCAGACAAAACCGATCGAGCGTCTAAGACATCGGTACTCGATTCGCTAGAACGTATCATTCGTAACGGCCGCGGGATCGCTCCGGCCGTTCGAAGTACGCAAACCCAATTTCCTAAGCCGGATCCTGACAGGTTCAGACCGCCGGCGCAAACCCGCACACTCCCGTCTCTCGTATGCTCGCTTTAGACGACGCCGAATCGCAATCCGCATCGCACACGTCGACGAAGCCGAAGAAATCGGCGATTTCGCGGACGATCGTCAATTTTCTGCTCGATGCGCTCTTACTGGCGATCTTCGTCGCGCTGGCCGCGGCGGCGTTGATCTTGCGATTCATTTTTCCGCCCGCGACTCAGGCCGACGGCTGGACGCTGTGGTCGCGAGACTACGACCAATGGTCCGCCGGATGCTTTAATCTGTTCGGGCTTTTCGCTCTGTGCGTCCTCGTGCACGTCATGCTTCACTGGAGTTGGATTTGCGGCGTCGTCGGCCGGCAGATTTCCAAATGGCGCAGCAGACCGGTGCGAATCGACGATGCCGCTCAAACCGTGTACGGCGTCGGCCTATTGATCTTGCTCTTAATAAGCCTAGGCGTCGCGGTCGCCGCGGCGGCCCTATCGATTCGTGAACCGCCGCTGTAAGACCGCGACGTCTCCGCGATTCGCGTTCACGCAGGGAAGGCACGACGATTCAAACGTGCTCCGATTCGTGAATCGCGTATTTCTCAAGCATGCGATAGAGGCTGCGACGATTAACACCCAAGGCACGCGCGGCCCTGGCTTTATTGCCCCGTTCGCGCCGCAAGATATCCACGACATGATTGCGCTGCAGCGAGGCGAGTTCGTCCGACAACGGCGCCTCGCTCATTGCCGGAGAATCCGCAATCACATTCGGCGGGAGATCGTCGATCAAAATCGTGTGATCGTCCGCTAGAATCTTCGCCCGCTCGATCGCGTTCATCAACTGCCGGATATTGCCGGGCCAGCGATATCGCTCGATCGCTTGCACGGCCTCCGGTTCGATCTTCCAGCCTGCGCCGAGGAAATGGGCCACGAGCAGCGGGATGTCTCCCTGCCGCTCGCGCAGCGGGGGAAGGTTCAGCGACATGACGTTGATACGATAGTACAAATCTTCACGAAATCGGCCCGCCGCAACCTCCGCCGCCATATCGCGATTCGTCGCGGCCAGCAGTCGCACGTCGACGCGACGCTCCTTGACCGAGCCGATGCGGCGCATCGAACCGTCTTCAAGAACTCGCAGCAGTTTGGCTTGGAGCGAGCCGGGCATCTCGCCGATTTCGTCGATAAACAAAGTTCCGCCGTCGGCCACTTCAAAAAAACCCGGCTTCGCGGCGACGGCTCCCGTAAAGGAGCCCTTTTCGTGTCCGAACAGCTCGCTTTCCAGCAGCGTTTCCGACAAAGCCGCGCAGTTGATCGTCACCAGCGGTTGCGCCGCGCGCCGGCTGCGCCGATGCAACGCCCGTGCGACCAGTTCCTTACCGGTGCCGCTCTCCCCCTGAATCAGAATGGCCTTATCGGTCGGGCCGGCACGTTCGATCAACCGCCAGACTTCCTTAAGCGCCGCGGATTCGCCGATCATTTCCGTTTGCGGCGTCGCTTTCTCCAGCACCGCCTTTAGCCGAACGTTCTCTTGCGCGAGCCGTCGGCGTTCGACCGCTTTGTCGACCAAGACGTCGAGCTCGGCCAGCGAGCACGGCTTCGTCACGTAATCATAGGCGCCGAGCTTCATCGCCTTGACCGCGGTTTCGATCGTGGCGCTGCCGGTCAACAGGATGACTTCACAGTCCGGATCGGCCGCCTTCAATTTTTCCAGCAACTCAAGGCCCGACATATTGGGCATCGTCAAGTCTGTAATCACGGCGGCGAATTGTCGTCGGGCCAACTCTTCCAGCCCGGCGATTCCGTCGGCGGCCGACCGGACTTGATAACCGCGATTTTCAAGCCTGCGAGCGAGAAGGTCACGGAATTCATCGTCGTCGTCAACGACCAGTAAGTCGGCGCGTTCAACCATAAAGGATCTCTTTCGACTAGCGGCAGCCGACGGCGGCCGCGCCGTGGGAACGGAGAGTTTGCTCGTCGCCGACGGACTTCTGACTGCGCGGCAGCGTCAAAACAAATTCCGCGCCGCCGCCCGGCGAGCTTTGCGCAAAAATAGCGCCGCCGTGAGCTTCGAGGATTCTTGAGACGATGGCCAAACCCAGCCCCGTACCTTTCGGCTTCGTCGTATAAAACGGCATGAAAATACGCTGGGCATCTTCCGCCTTCAGGCCCGGGCCGTTATCCCGAACGACGATGCGCAAGGCGGGCTTACCGCCCAGTTCATCGTCGCAACACGCGACTTCGATCCTCGCGGGCCCACGGCAAGCGGCCAGCGAATTCTCAAACAGATTGTGAAACACCTGATCGAGACGAAAGCCGTCGACTTCGCACTTCAGGTCGACACCGTCGACGGCTTCGCGGAGTTCCGCCCCGTTCCCCTGACAGGACGACTTCAGGAGATTCGCCCAAGTTTGCCGCCAGAGCGATGCTAGATCCCAATCCGCACATTCCAATTCGATCGGGGCCGCGTAGTTTCGCACCTCTTCATGCAGGCGGGTCAGGTCGTTGTGCGACTTCTTAATTCTGGCGATATATTCGAGCGCGGCGGGAGTTCCTTCCAAATCCATCTCCAACATTTCCAGCGCAGCATTCCCACGATTCAGAATGTTGCGGCTTTCGTGCGTGAGCACGGCCATCATTTGGCCGATTGCCGCTAATCGTTCGGATTGAACGAGTTGCGTTTCCATTCGCTGAATGCGAATCGACCGTTCGACCGTGGCCTGCAATAGCTCCGGCTGAATCGGCTTCAGCAAGTAATCGGCTGCGCCGGCGCGAATCGCGGAGATCGTGCTTTGCAAGTCCGCATAGCCGGTGATGACGATGACGGCGGCCCGCGGCGCTCGACGGCGAATCTGCGGCAAGATTTCGTCCGCCGTGCCGTCGGGCAACTTGCGATCGAGCAAGATCACGGAGTAATCCGCCCAATTCAGCCGAGCGGCTTTGGCGAGCGAATCGACGCCGGTGACCGCGTAACCATCCAATTCCAGGATGTCGCAGAGATTCGCCAGCGTATCCCGGTCGTCTTCAATCACAAGAAGGCGGCGGTTCATCCGGTTGGTTCCAGCGTGCGATCGAAGGCGAAACGGCATCGAAAAGAGCGTGCGACTCTGTCCCATCTAGAGTACCGTCCGTGACACACTCAGACAATGTTCGGCTCCGCCGGCGATCCTTGCATTTCAGGAAACTGAGATGACACCGAGAACTTAACTAGCTGTTTCACACTCCCGCTCGTCAACGTTGAAAAGCAACTCGACGACGACCGGCGCGAATGCGTTAACTGCAAAAGCACACTCGGTGAACAACTTTGCGCGAACCCGCACACCTCACGCGGGCCCCTTCGTCCTCAAAAGTCGCACAAAAAGCCGTGAATTCACGGCAGCGGCGATTCTCGCCGGAGCCGGCATCGGGTTCGCATTCGCGAAATCAAACTGGAGCGGCTCGCTGCGAGGCTGCCGGCGCAAAATCGCCAAGGTGGGCCCTCGGCGTCCGCGGTTTTTGATCGTTCCGGTCGCGCGAAGTCCGCAGCGCTTCAATGGCGCAAAGTCGACTTCCCTGAGTTCCTATTGAGGAGAAGTCATGAATCTTCAGGCGTTCACGGCTCATAACCTTCAAATCCTGCGGCGTCCGACGGCGGTCGGACCGTACACGTCGATCTACATCGCGACGTCGAGCAACGCCGCCGAGCGATCGCCCGCTCCAATTCACCTGAAAAACGCGATTGCGGACGTCGAGGAACGATTCATCGACCGCGGGCACTCCGCGTCGGAAGCACGCGCCTATTTGTCGCCGCTGCGCAGGGCGTTGGCCGAGGAAGAATTGTGGAGAAGTCATCCGCCGGGATTGGCGTTCTTCCTATCATCGGGCGAATTGAGCGCGTTTCGGATGAATCGACCGCCCGCATACAGCGTGTGGTTCGGCGATCATTTCCGCATGCTGCCGATCTTCGCAGAGTTGACGGAGGCCCCCGCCTACTATCTCCTCGCGGTCAGTGCCAACGAAGTCACGCTCTATCACGGCGACGACGACGATCTGCGACCGATCGCCGTCGACGGACTCCCGCGCGGTCTGGCCGACACGATGAGCCTCAATCCGGCCACGCCGCTCATTCAGATCATGAATACCGCGCACGGCGCCACGTTTCACGGTCAAGGCGCGCAAGTCGATCACCGCAAGATCGATCTCCACCGCTACTTCCGGGCCATCGACGAAGCGATTCGCCCCAGCTTCAACGGCGGCGATAAGCCGCTGCTCTTCGCCGGGGTCGAGTATCTCTTCCCCATCTACCGGCAGGTCAACTCATACGCCAACTTGCTGCCGATTCGAATATGCGGCAACCCGGAGAGGATGAGCACGGAAGAACTACGGCTACGAGCCGTGGAGGTGCTCGCCGCCGTTCGTCGCAAGCAACCGGAACGAGATTTGGCCCGCTTCGACGACTCGGTCGGGGGGCACAAAACCTGCTCCAAGCTGCCCGCGATCATACACGACGCGCGCAACGGCGTCGTCGACACGCTATTCGTCGCCGCCGGGGAAGAACTGTGGGGTCGATACGACGAAGCTTCGGGCACGATCGCCTACACTCAAGCCGAAGATCCGCTCGCTTGCGATCTTTACGATCTGGCCGCGCATCACACCTGGACGCACGGCGGCCGAGTTCACGTCGTCGCGCCGGACGACGTGCCGCAACAAGCGACGATCGCGGCGTTGTTGCGTTATGCTCCGGCCGAGGTCTTAGTACGATAGTGGGCGGTCCGCGCGTGCGGACCGCTCCGTTAGATCGCTTATCGAGAGTCGCACCGATGAAAGTTCTTTTCGCCGTCGACGGTTCCCCCTCGGCCCACGCCGCCATCCGGCAAGTCGGGCAATTCCTCGCGCCGACCGACGTCGCGGCGATCTATTTTGCCCCGCCCGAAGTGGTCGTTCGACAAACGACGGTCGCGAACCAATTTCAAGACGAGGCGATCTCCTCGATCGTCGGTCGAGTTCTCGACGACGCCGTCCGTTATCTGCCCGATCCGCAAGCCGCTCAGGCGACGACGATCACCACGAAGCATGCGCCGCGCGAAGGAATTCTCAAAGCGGCGCACGATTGGGGCGCGGACCTGATCGTCGTCGGGGCACGGGGACTCTCGGCCCTCGATCAAGTGATTCTCGGCGGAGTCTCACGCGGCGTGGCTCAGCAGGCGGACCGGCCCGTGCTCGTCGCGCGTCCTCATGCCGACCATCGAACCGATCGGACGTTCCGCGTGCTCGTCGCCTTCGACGGCTCGCCCAGCAGCGGGGCGGCGCTGACCGCCGCCCAACGGCTCACCTATCCCCCCGGAACGCAAATCATCGCGCTCACGGTCGTCGACGCGCCGCCGAGCGAATTGCCCGCCTGGATTCATACCCGCCCCAGCGCCGCCACCGACGCGATGATCGAACAGTGGCGCCATGAGACGGAGCGCGACAAACTCAACGCGCAGACACGGTTGCACGAACTGCTTCAGATGGCCAAAAAGCCGTTCTCCGAGGCCGAAACTCTCATCGCCGAAGGGCATGCGGCCGAGCAAATTCTCAAAGTCGTCGACGCCCGGGACGTCGATTTGGTCGTGATCGGCAGCGGCGGAAAGGGAGCGCTGCAACGAGCGCTGATCGGCAGCACGAGCGACAAGATATTACTGCACGCCCCCTGCTCCGTGTTGATCGCTCGCAGCCTCTAACCCCCGGCGTTAGGCTCGTGGCTTCGAGTTCGCCTTTTGCGCGAGGCGCGACACCGTGGCGAGAAGAAGATCGATGTCAAACGGCTTGTAGGCCACGGCGTCGGCTCCTTCGGCCATGACCTCGGCGATCTGGTTTTCCGTTTCGCTCCGGAAGCCGGTGATCAAAACGGCCCTGGCCTCGGAGTGAGTCCGACGCAACAGCTGAAACACGTCGGCGCCGGTTCCGGCGGGCAACTTCATGTCGATCAGCACCACCTGATAGACGTGTTGCCGAAGTTTCGCCTCCGCGTCGCCGACGTCGTGCGCGATCGCGACGCGAAACCGGTTTTCCCGCAGCAGATCCCAGAGCGAGTCGCACAACTCGGAATCGTCGTCGACCACCATAATCAGCGGTTGGTCCAACGTCTCCTCGACGCGGGCCAGCAGACGCGGCAGATCGACGGGCTTGGCGATGATTTCGGCCGCGCCCGCGTCGAGCGCCGCCTGAGCGATCTTGCTTCCCGCGAACGCCGTCACGACGATGGCGACCGTTCCGGAGCTCATCGCGCGGATTCGCTTATACAGTTCGACGCCGTCCATCCCGGGCATCTTCAGGTCGAGCAACGCGACGTCGTAAACGCATCCTTGCACCAGTTGCAGAGCGCTCGGACCGTCGTGGGCGATGTCCACGCGATATCCCATATCGGAAAGGATATCCGAAAGATTTCGGCACGCATCGACCTCATCGTCGACGATCAGAATATGCGGTTGGGCGTCGGTCATATTCATTCCTCGCAATTCGCTTGGCCGACGGCGGCGGGCAGCGTGACGACGAACTGCGTCCCGACCGACGGCTGACTCGACACGCGCAATCGTCCCTGATGTTTGTCGACGATGGCGCGCGTGATGGCCAACCCC
This sequence comes from Planctomycetaceae bacterium, assembly GCA_016793115.1. GTDB lineage: Bacteria > Planctomycetota > Planctomycetia > Pirellulales > PNKZ01 > PNKZ01. The sequence goes on along the minus strand of JAEUIN010000357.1, from coordinate 55,611 downwards.
AGACCGATTCCCCGCGCCTTCGTCGAGTACAACGGTTCCATCACTCGATCAAGATCCTCCGGTTTGATTCCCACTCCGGTGTCGCAGACTTTTATCTCGACCTCTTGATCGTTTCGGCTCGCCGACAACTCCAGCTTACCGCCGTCGGGCATCGCATCGCGAGCGTTGCGGACAAGATTTCCAAACACGATTTTCAGCTGGCCCGGATCGCCCAGCAATTCCGGAATCGACTCCGGCACGTCGATGGAAACGACGATGTTCGCAGGCAAGGCGTTCGTTTCCAACACCTCGAGCAAGCATGCTTTGATCGCCATCCGAGTCAGCGCGGGAACGGGCAATCTGGCAAAATCGTTGAGCGCGGTGATGACGCCGTCGGCGACGGACACCTGCCGCTCGATTCTGGCCAAATGCTCCGCTCGCTTCTCCGCCGTCGCTTGCTTGGCGTTCAACAAGTAGTAGACCGAGGTTTTAATGACGTTGAGCGGGTTGCGCAGCTCATGCGCGATTCCGCCGGCAACCTGTCCGATCGTCGCCAACCGATCGCTTTGCCGCCGTCGGCGCTCGTATTCCATCTGGTAGGCATCCTCGATGATCGCCAAATCCAGATCGAGCAGCGCGTTGAGACTTTCAATCGACGCCGCCAAGGCGACGGCCGTTCCACGCCAATTCTCCGCGACGGTACGCAGCAAACCTTTGCGGAGCCGCGACAACGCCACGTTGGTATAGATTTGTTCAAGCCCGATTTCGACATGCCGGCGACCGACGGCGGACCGACGGCGCACATACTCTTGGTCGTATCGACCGGCGAAGAGTTCCTTCAACCAAACGATCAGAGTGCCTTTGAGCCTCTCAACCTGTTCCGCACCCCCCGTGACGACTTTGCGAGCATCGGGATGGCGATCGATTTCCTCGTAAAAATCTTCGATCAGAGTGACGAACGTCGCTTCCACCAACGGCAGCAATTGCACGACGCGATCGGCGTCGGCGGACGTCCAGCCCACGTAGCGCTGCAAATCCTGAAAACGTCGGAATACCTCGGAAGTTCCCATACATCGTGTTCCTGGCGATCGTGACGGTCTCAAACATCCCTGGCCCGGACGTCGCCGTCAGGTGTTCCGCCGTGGTCGTCGGCCGAAATTTTCGGCTCGCGATTTTTCGCCGGATCGCCGATCGGAATGACCGCCGCCCGACGTTAGCAACAATATCGGCCGGCGGCAATCATTAACCCGTCCTCCCCGGCCGATGCCGAGCCCAATCGGCGGTCGCGGCGGATCGGGCTCACCCACGCGCGCATATGTGCCGTTTCGTCGCGCCGCGCGCAGCGGCCGAAACACGCGGCGTCGACTGTGCATGCGCAGAGGCTTTCGGCATGTCGTGTGCGTATTGCAGTCCGGTGAATCCGCCTTGCAACAAGTCTCGGCACGCCGCCGAATCGGCGAACCATGATCATCTTTATCGACGAGGCCGCGGCGGAACGAAGGTGGCTCAAGGTCCATCGCGGGGCCGTCGTCGTCGAATACCTCGGCCGCCGCGGCAAACCGCTGCTCGTCGTTCATGGAGCGAGTTGCGATCGCTTAAAGAAGCAGGCTCGACGAGGTCGCGATCGCCGGCTGATCTGCTCCGCCGAGCCCGGTGATGCGCTCCAGTGGTGCCGCGACCAGTTCTCCGCGGAACCTGTGATTTGCGACGCGTGCGGAGGCCGTTCCGCGGCGCCGGCTTCTCCGCATCTCTCGCGAGCGGCCCGCGACATCTTGGACTACGTCCTCGACGTGGCCGTGATTCACTTGGAACCGGAGGCGAAGCCCTACCGACTCACGATCGCCGAGATCGCTCAATGCCTGCAAAAAACGCCGGGCCGGCTCGCCGCCCCCTTGCGGACGTTGCAAGATGCCGGACTGATCACAATCGCCGTCGCGCCGCGGCACGCAAGCGAGATCGTCTATCCCACGCCCGACGCGCTCCGAACGCTCCCCTACTTCGCTCCCTTCGAGGCCCCGCTTCTCGAAATCGAATTAGCCAAACTGCGAGCGCCCGGGAAAGCGGCGACGTCAACGTAAGTCCGGCCGATCGTTCGCCGAAAACGTTCGCTTAACGCCCTTCCGCGATCGATGAGCCGCCCGTCGCCCGCGTCAGACTCGGCAGAATGCTGAAATCCATCGGCTTGCAAAACTGCGCGTCGACCCCGCTCCGACCGCCTCGCGCCGAGTCGACCGATTCGTCGAGGCCGGTCAGCGTGACGAGGATCATCGCATCGAACTCGGGCCGCGCCCGGAGCCGCGCGGCGACTTCGTAGCCGTCCATGTCGGGTAAGTTTAGGTCGACGATCGTCAGTTCCGGCTTGAATTCCTCGGCAAGTTGCAACGCCGCGGCGCCGGTCGCCGCATGCTCCACGGTATGGCCATGCACGTTGCGCAGCACCAAGCATGTGACCTCGGCCAGCGCCGGATGATCTTCGAGGAGGAGGATTTTCATCGACGCGACTCCTCGACGGGGAGTCGCACGATGAACTCGCTTCCCTTCCCTTCCCCTTCGCTCAGCGCCTCGACGGAGCCTCCGTGCATTTCCACGATCTTGCGAACGACATGCAATCCCAGCCCCATGCCTCCCTCCGAACGATCGAGAGTGCGCTTCGACTGGACGAACAAGTCGAAAACATGCGGGAGCAATTCCGGCGAGATTCCCAGACCGTTGTCGCGAACACGCACGACGCCCTCCCCTTCGCGTCGCTCGATGATAACGTCGATACGACAGTTCGTACCGGAGTATTTGATGGAGTTGGTAATGATATTCGTGAACACTTGTAGAAGGCGACCGCGATCGGCCTGCAGCAAAATCGGTTCCGACGCCCCGAAGATCTCGAGCGAACACGCGCGCTTATCAGCTCGCATGCGCAGCATGTTCGCCGCCTCGACAAGAATACCGCCGAGTTCCGTCTTCTGCGGGCAAACGTCGATCCTGCCCTCGATGATGCGCGCCACGTCGAGGATGTCGCCGATCAATCGTTGCATATGCTCGACTTGATCGGCGATGATCGGCACGACCGCGGCTTTCGATTCCGCCGGAAGCATCTCCGATTGCAACAGGGTGACTCCCCCCTTGATCGCCGCGAGCGGGTTGCGCAATTCGTGCCCCAACATCGCCAAAAATTCGTTTTTCCGACGATCCGCCAGTCGCAATTCGTCTTCGGCTCGCTTGCGCTCCGTCAGATCGCGAGCGACTTTGACGAAGCCGGCCGAGTCGCCGCAGCGGAGCGGCGTCGTCACCCCCGAGGCGTAGAAGCGCGTACCGTCTTTGCGGACATGCCAGCGTTCGTCGGCCGCCCGCCCGTTTTGCAGGGCCGTCTCCGCCTCGTGCCGCGGCACTCCCGCTTCTCTGTCCTCCGGCGTAAACAGCGACTCCGCCGAACGCCCCAGGATTTCATCCGCGGCGAATCCAAACACGGCTTCGGCGCCGGGGCTCCACGATGTGACGATCAGGTCGGGTCGCATCGTGAAGATCGCGTAATCCTTGGCGCTCTCGATCAGCAATCGCAGCCGCGTTTCACTCGCTCTCAACTCCTCCTCGGCGCGTTTTCTGTCCGTCACGTCGATGTTCATTCCGACCCATTTGCGGATCTGCCCCAGTTCGTCGAACAACGGCGCGGCGCGCACGTTCGTCCAACGCCATCCGCCGGCGACGGATCGTATCCGGAATTCTCCGCTCACCGCTTCGCCCGACTCCACGGTCGCGCGCCAGCGACGCAGCGCGTAGGCGCGATCGTCCGGATGCACGGCCGCGCACCACCCTTCTCCGAACCACTCCTCCACGGACTGCCCGGTATAGGCCCGCCAACTCGGCGAGTCCTCCACGGCTTCTCCCTGCGCGTTCGTTTCCCAAACCGCTTGCGCAAACGGCACGACCAGCGAACGGAAGCGCTGCTCACTGATGCGGAACGCGGCTTCGGCGCGGGCTTGCTCGACGGCCGACCACACGCGCTGCGCCGTATCTTCGATCAGCGCCGTCTCTTCTTCCGACCACGCGCGCGGTTTCTCGGCATGCACGAACAGCACGGCCAAAAGTTTGCCGGCCTTTGCCAACGGCACGACGACCATCGCCCCGATGCGCAACGCGGCATAAGCTTCGCGCTGGGCGTCCGAGAGACTTTCATCGCTGCCGAGATCGGATTGGACGATCGTGCGGCCCGAGCTAAGCCGGTTTAAGACGCCGCCGAAGTCGTCGTAGCGATACACGCCCTCAATGCCGGGCAGCCCGCGGCAGTAGTTTCGAGCCACGCGCACCGCGACGCCGTCCCCTTCGTCTTCGGCGTAGCCCACCCGCCCGACGCCCAAATGCTCTCCCAGCGTTCGAGCCGCCGCAGCTTGAATGTCGAGCGGATCCGCGAGCGGGCGCAGCGTATCGCTCAGCCTCAAGAGAAACGATTGCCGCCGCTCGCTGCGCCGCAGGGCGTCGTTCGCCGCCCGTTGCTCCGTGACGTCGCGCGCGACGCCGATCATGCGCACCGCGTCGCCGGAGTCGTCGTAAAAGAAATGACCTTGAGCGGAAAGCCAGCGAATCGAACCGTCGGGTCGCAACGACCGGAACTCATGGCGATACGCCGAACGCGAGTCGCGCGCCCCGACGATCGCGGCGGCGGCGGCGGCGCGGTCGTCGGGATGCACGCGGGCGATCCAGGCCTCGTAGCTCGGCGCCACCTCGCCCACTTCGTAGCCTTGCATCAAGTAGTGACTATCCGACCAGACGATATCCCCGGTCTGAATGTTCCAATCCCAGCTTGCGAGTTCTCCGGCGCCCAACGCCAGCCGCAGTCGCTCTTCGCTTTCTCGCAACTCCCGCCCGGCCTGCTTTCGCGCGGAGACGTCGTTGAACAGCACTCCGACTCGCCGCCGCGGCGGCGCGCCGATCGGAAAAGCGTACACTTCGAACCAACGACTCCGCGAATCGGCGCAATGTTCAAACCGCTCGGCGACGCCGCTCACCGCCACCCGGCCGCAGGTCTCAAACCAATACGATTCGTTTTCCGCAGCGAGTTCGCGCGCGCTCCGCCCAACGGCGTCTGTCCAGCCGGTTTGCCGAACGAACGCCTCATTGGAGGTGAGAAAGCGATAGTCGATCGGGCGTTGCCGGTCGTCGAAAATCGCTTCAATCGTGCAGAACCCCTGGTCGAGCGAGTTGAACAGGAGGCGATATTCATCCTCGCTCGCGTGCAATGCGCTCTCGGCGCGAGCCCGTTCGACGGCCGACCACGTGCGCTCCGCGACCTCGCGCACCAACTCGACTTCGGCCGCGGTCCATTGTCGCGCCGTCGCCGAATCGACGCCGAAAGACGCGACCCCGCGCGAGTCTTTGATTAAGACCACGCCGACGAACGCCGCGATCCCGGCCGCCGCCAAAGGCCCCCGCTCGGCCGCCGTGAGCCGCGCGTCGGTTACGACGTCGCCGACGACGACGGAGTCGCCGCGGCCCATGGACGCTCGCAGCGCCTGACTAAACGCTCGATAGGCGAAGCGGCTCGGCAGCGGTTCGGCGTCCATCAAATAGCTCGGCCCGACGATGGCCTCGCCGTACTTGAGTTCCGTATAGGTCGCGCGATTCACACCCAAGAACTTGCCGAGCAGTTCCGAAGCTTTGCTCTGTATCGCAAGCGGGTCGGCCAACGGACGCAGCGCTTCGCCGAAGGCGCTCAGAAACGCTTGGCCCCCGGCGCGATCGTCCGCGCCGCCCGGCTCGTCGTCGAATTCCGGTCGAGTTGGCTCTCTCATAACGATCGCACATCCGTCCGGCCGTCGATGTCGACTCCCCGCGGCGCGCTCGAAACGACCGCGCGGCCCGAACTTGGGGAACGTTCGCCGTCGCGACGATTTCGCTTCGCGTCGAAGATTCGGAACGGACGCCGAAGATTATAGCAAGTCGCCGGCGCGTGAGGCGCGTCGCCGCGGCTGCGCACGAGAGGGCGAGCCGGCCGCATCGGCGGCGACAGAGCGCGACAACGCCGCACGCGCGATCGCGCAGCTCCACAAGATTCAACTTCTTGCGTTCGCCGCCGAAAAAAACAACGTCGGCCATGTAGGCGGCCGTCCGACTAGCGCGACTCGATCGTCCACTGCACCGCCCGACGCATCAACTCCGCATGGGAACTGAGTTCCAACTTTTGTTTGATGCGGGCACGGTATGTTTCCACCGTTTTCGAACTCAAACTCATACGTGCCGTGATTTCGGCCATGCTCAATCCCAGGCCGATCATTTGAAAGACTTGGAGTTCGCGGTCCGAAAGCGATTCGATCGAAGTCTTTCGTTCGCGACGGCGCGGTCCGCCGAGCCCCGACGCCGTCGCCGCGACCGTCGCCCCGGCAGTCGACCAGAGCCGACGAATGGCGTCGATCACGTCGTCGGTCGGTTGGTGCTTCGTCACGTAGGCCGCGGCCCCCGCTTTGAGCGCGCGATCGCCGAACAGCGACGCATCATGCATCGACCACGCCAACATCGCAGGCCGCGGCCCCCGAGCTCGCAGCCGCTTGATCAGTTCAATTCCCGATCCGGTCTTCAGACCCATATCGATCACGGCGATATCCGGATCGAGCCCTTCGACGAGACGAATCGCCGGTTCAACGTCGTCGGCTTCGCCGCAGACGGCCATATCGGGCTGTCGCGCGATGCGATACATCAGACCTTCGCGAATCGTGGGGTGATCGTCGACGACGATCACGGTGCAGATGCGATGAGGTTTGTCCGAAGAATGAAGCGTCATTTTGAGCGTCGTCAAAGCCGCTGCACGGCAGATGCGATGAGTCACAACCGCAACGGTTTCGCATCACAACCGAGCATGCGATGACAAACGTAGCTTACGCTTAGCAGTGTGTTTGCATCATCTTCGGTCGCCGCCGACGAGAATCAAGACTCGGCGATTGGTGGCAACCCGCAGTCGTCGGGAATGTCCCGACACGGCGAAAACATTCATGGCGCGCCGCGATATCGGATGGGCAATCGATTGATGACATCGGCTCAATCTCATCGCCGTCTTCGCATTGATTTCACAAATGCGTTAAACATCGCCGAACGCAAACGTGATCCGACCGACTGTCGTCGCCGACTCCTCAGCGAGCGGCCGAAAGCTCTGCGCAACGGAAAAAAGCGGTGCCGAGTGCGTTCGCCTGACGTCGTCGCTTCGTTCTCCGCGCCGGATCCGATAGAAAGCGCGACGCGCGCGACGCCTTGGTAAAGAGTGCCGCGCCCGCGGCGCGTCAGTCGGTCGGCGCTCACAGGCGGTGCGATCGACTTGCGCACGACGAACGCGCCGAGTTCTGCGACAACGTCCGGCCAAGTCGCGGCGACCTGCTCCCCGTGCGCGGCGCGGCCGACATCGCCGAGCAATTCGGCGGCGGCTATGCCGACGTGACCACGCGCGCCGACTTGCGGATTCGCGAGACTCCGGCGCGACGCGCGACCGACGTGCCCGGTTCCTACACCGCGACGAGCGCGACGCCTGGTGCGATTCCGACTTGCTGATCCGAATCGATCCCAACGAACGGCCGCCGACGTCGAGACGGCCCTGCGCGAAATCGTCGCCTCTCGAGGCGGACCCGACGAAGCGGCGACGAAGCGCTAGCTCTCCGAGTTGCGAAAGGCCGGTCGATATCAAAAAGACGTCTACTCAAGTTCGACCGCTCCCATTTCCTTGGTCTAGGGTAAAGTCACCAACACAGCGCACAAACGCTTCCCGAATCCGACGCCGGTGACAAGATTCCGCACACGCCGAAGTGGGCAGTCCCATTCGGAGCCGATGTGCGGTCGATAAGAATCTCCCGCCGTCTCTAGTTAGGCCGATGCAAATCGATATATTGCGCAAGGTTTCTCAGTTTGCGCAACTCATCGAGATCGCGAGGCGAAGATGTCGTATCGTCACTTGTATTCGGCGACGGCGCTGCTCTTGGCGTCGGTCGCCGCACCGACCGGCCGGGCCGCGGAACTGGATGCGGCGGCCGTGCAGCAAGTCGTCGCCCAGTCGACCGCGGAATATGCCGCACTCGTCGACAAGCGCGACGCCGCCGGCCTCGCGGCGCTCTTCACTCCGCAAGCCGAGTACGTCGACTCCGACGGCGTCGTCTTTCACGGCCGCGACGCCGTCCAAGCGGAGTTCGCGGCTCAATTCGCCGCAGGTTTGCAGGGAAAGTTTACCATCGAAGTCACCTCGATTCGGCCGATCGCCGACGGCCTGATCGTCGAGGAAGGAGCGACGACGTTCCGGCCCGCCGGCGAAGGCCCCGTCTCGCAAGGGCGCTACCTCGCCCTGCATGCGCGCCAATCGGCGGGAAACTGGCTTCTGGCGGCCGTTCGCGAACTCGGCCCGCCGGAACTCTCCGCCCATGAACAACTCAAGAGCCTCGCTTGGCTCGTCGGCGATTGGCGCGAAGAGCTCGCCGGCAGCGTCGTGCAAACCTCGTGGCGCTGGTCCGACGACGGCGTCGCGTTGCTCGCCGAGTTCACGACGAAAGACGCCTCCGGCGACTCGCGCCGCGGAACCCATCGCATCGGCTGGGATGCCGAGCGTAAGCAATTCCGTTCTTGGATCTTCGACTCCACCGGCGGGTTTGTCGAAGGCTATTGGACGTCCGCCGACGACGGCACTTGGGCCGTTCAGCTTCATGGCGTCGACTCCGACGGCCTGCGCATCGGCGGCCTGTTGACCTACGTCGTCGAAGGCGCCGATCGACTCACGATCACCCAATCCGGCCGCACGCGCGACGGCGTCGCTCTCCCGCCGGTCTCCAACCGCGTCGTGCGTCGCCCGCCGGCCGCGGTCGTGCCGGCCAAGTCGTAATCCATTCGCTCGCCAACCACTTCCATTGCCGACTCTCGGCCTCAAGGTTCACTTATGAAACGCCTCGTCCTTTCGTTCGGCTGCCTCGGCCTCATGCTGGGATTGACCGCGACCGCGGTTTGGAGTCGTGGCTTCGGCGGCGGCGGCGGAGCACGCATGGGGGGCGGCGGAGGAGCGGCGCGCGGCGGCATGTCGGGCGGTTTCGGAGGCGGCGCCGCGCGACCCGCGGGCGGCTTCGGCGGCGGAGGCGGAGGAGGATTTCCCTCGGGCGGATTCTCCGGCGGCGGACTTTCCGGCGGCGGATATCGCCCCTCCGCTCCACAACGACCCTCGACGGGCGCGATCGGCGGCAACTTTTCGGGGGGCAACTTTTCCGGCGGCGATCGATTCGGCGGCGGTGCCGGCGCACAGCGCCCCGGCGTCGTCCACATGCCCGGCTCCGACGGCGGCGGACTGCAACTCGGCGGGCGTCCGCAAGTCGATTTCGGCGGCGGAATCAATCGCGCGGACTTACGTCCCGCCGAGGGAAGCGTAGTGCGCCCCGGAGCGGCCGGCGGCGGCATCCAACGCGACTTGCCCGGCGTCGCCGGCAATCGAATAGCTCCGGGAACCGGATCGACCGCGAGTCTGCCGGGACTCGGCTCATCGCGCGCGGCCGCCGGCGGCGCGGGCGAGCGAATCAATGCGGGGAGCCGAGTCGGAGCCGGCGGCGCCGGAACGCGAATCGCCGACGGCGCCGCGCGACAGGGAGCCGCCGGCGCGGGAACGCGTTTCTCGGCCGACTCCGTTCCGCAACGCCACGAAAACCTCTCCGGCCAATTCGACCAATTGAAAAGCAATTGGGGCGACGGCGATTGGCATTCCTGGACCGGACCCAACGGCGGGCAAATCAATCACATCGGCTTCTGGGGACCGAACGGCTACTGGGGACACACCGGCGCCACCGGTCCCAACGGCGGACATTGGGGACACTCGACCGGCATCGGCCCGAACGGCGCTTACGGACGCACGACCGCTTGGGGACCGAACGGGAACGTGTGGACCCGCGGCGCGGCGGTCGGTCCCAACGGTGCGGTCGCGTGGGCCGGCGGCGCCGGTCCGGCCGGCTATTGGTCGCGCTCCTGGGGCGGTTGGTACAACGGCTACGGCCCCGCCTGGGGCAACGGTCGTTGGGACTATCTCTGGAACCAATACCCCGTCGCCATGGCGTTCGGCGCGACCATGTGGGGCCTGAATGCCGTGGCCTACACGATGGGCGTGAGCGATTACTCGAATCCTTATTACGATTCCGGTTCCTATCCGGTCGACTACGATCAGCCGCTCACGGGCGATCCGTCGTATGAAACGGCCGAATCCGCCGACGTCGATCCCGCGGCCGACCCGTTGACGCAACTTTTCAATCAGGCCCGCGACGCGTTTCATCAGGATCAGTTCGAGCAGGCGCTGGAGCTGACCGATCAAGCCTTGCAGCAAGCGCCGCGCGATGCGGCGATCAACGAGTTTCGCAGCTTGTGCTTGTTCGCGCTCGGCCGCTATCGCGAAGCGGCCGCGACGATCCACGCCGTGTTGGCCGCCGGCCCCGGCTGGGATTGGACGACCATGATCAGCCTCTACTCGAGTCAGGAGGTCTACACGCAACAACTCCGCGCGCTCGAGGCCGCGGCGGGCTCCGATCCGCGGTCGGCCGACATGCGCTTTCTCTTGGCCTATCACTATCTCACGGCCGATCATCCCGACGCGGCCGTCGAAATGTGGCAACAGGTCGTACAAATCAATCCCGGCGACAAGCTCTCGGCCGACCTGTTGGCCATGTACGGCCCCAAGACCGATGCGACGCCGCAACCGGCGGCGCTGCCCCCCGATCTCGACAAGCCCGCTTACTCCGCCGAACAACTCGCCGGCGATTGGACGGCGAAAAAAGGCGGCGACTCGTTCGGTCTCAAACTCGGGGCCGACGGCGCGTTTGAATGGTCGTTCACTCACGACGGCCAAGCGCAAACCGTGAAGGGCGCGTACGCCCTGGGGGGCCACAACCTCGTCATGCAACCCGACACCGGCGGCACGATGCTCAGCACGATCACGCTCAACGACGCCGGCGCACTCGTCTTCGCGCCGATCGGCGAGTCGACAAAGCTCACCTTCACCAAATAGCGATCGATCCCCCAGTCAACAAGACTCTCACCCTAGCTTCCCATTGAGACTCTCCATGCTTCGACGACTTCCGCACCCGTTCGCTCGACGATTCCAGGCCTTTCTCCTGACCGTGATCGCCGCGACGGTGCCGGCGGCGGCCCAAGCCGATACGCCGACCGCCGCGGAAATCGACGCGATCGCCAAAGAGGCGTATCAGTATCTTTATCCGCTCATCACGATGGAGATCACGCGGCTGCAATCGACGAACATCGCGGCGGGGAAAATCCCCGGCCGCGGTCCGATGAACGCGTTCGCCCATATTCGCGAGTATCCAACCGCGGACTTTCGGGGCGTCGTTCGCCCGAACTTCGACACGCTCTATTCTTCGGCTTGGCTCGACCTGACGTCGGAACCGGTCATCGTGTCGTCGCCGGATACGCAGGGGCGCTACTTTTTGCTGCCGATGCTCGATATGTGGTCCGACGTGTTCGCGGTCCCCGGCAAGCGCACCACGGGGACGGCGGCGGCGGAGTATGTCGTCTGCGGCCCCGGCTGGAACGGCGCGCTGCCGGCCGGCTTGGTCCGCATCGACGCTCCGACTCCTTATGTGTGGCTCATCGGTCGCACGCAGACCAACGGACCGGCCGACTACGACGCGGTTCACAAAGTGCAAGACGGCTACACGATCACCCCGCTCTCGCAACGGGGCCAAGCTTGGACTCCCCCGGCTCCGACGATCGATCCCGACGTCGACATGAAGACGCCGCCCTTGGATCAGGTCAATTCGATGACCGCCGAACGCTACTTCACCTACGGCATGAAGCTCATGGCGCTCCATCCGCCGCACGCCGCCGATTGGTCGATCGTCGCTTGCCTGCGCCGCCTCGGCCTCTCGCCGTCGGACAAATTCGACTATGCCGGACTCCCCGCCGAAACGCGCGCGGCCTTGGAGCGCGGAGTCGTCGCCGGACTCACGACGATGAAGGAAAAAATTCCGACGCTCGCCCGCGTCGTCAACGGCTGGTCGATGAACACCGACACGATGGGCGTCTACGGCGACTATTATCTGAAGCGGGCGATCGTCGCGATGGTCGGGCTCGGCGCGAATCAATGCGAAGACGCCGTCTACCCGATGTGCTTGACCGACGAGTCGGGCCGGCCGCTCGTCGGAGAAGCGAAGTACGTGCTTCACTTTGAAAAAGATCAATTGCCGCCGGTCGACGCCTTTTGGTCGGTCACGATGTACGACGCCGACGGTTTCCAGATCGCCAATCCGCTGAATCGTTTCGCGATCGGCGACCGCGACTCCTTGAAGTACGCCGCCGACGGATCGCTCGACCTCTATCTGCAACACGATTCGCCCGGCCCGGACAAGGAAAGCAACTGGCTCCCTTCGCCGGCCGCGGGCGTGCTCGGCGTCACGATGCGGTTGTACGCTCCGCGCGCTTCGGTTCTGGAAGGGCGTTGGGCTCCCCCGCCGGTGAAGCGAGTCGAGTGACGACGGCGCACCGGCCCGAGGTCGGCACGCGTTATTTCTTCGCACCTCCCCTGCTCTTCTCGAACTCCAGTTCCATCAACTGCGGCTCGCGTGTTTCGCGCACGCCGCCGCCGTGGTCGGACAGGCGATTGATGAGTTGCCGCGTCTTGCTGCCGGCGCTCACGATTCGGCCGGCTTTGATGTCGGCCTCGGTAATCTTGGCGAACAAGATCTCCTGCTCCCCTTTCGCGTAACGACCGCGATCATAGGTGACGTAGAGAAACCCGTCGGCCGCTTGCGTGCCGTCGGGGTAACTCACGGATTGGCGATCGTCGAGCAACAACTTGTGCGGCCACGTCTTGCCGTCGTCTTCCGAAAGCAGCGCCGTGAGATTCGTGCGCGATTTCGGATGATCGTTGATCACCATTGCGAGCGCCCCCGACTTGAGCTTCGTGACGTAAACTCGCGTGTTGACGTTGCGGCCGACGAAGAGCGGCCGGCTCTCGCTCCAGTTCGCCCCCTTGTCCGTCGATTCGCTTTGACCGATGCCGTAAGTGGTGCGAGCCAACAACAGCAAGCCGCCGTCGGAGCGTTCGACGACCATGTGTTCGGAAAACGACACGTCTTTGATGGGGAGTTTCGCTAAGAAGGCAAACGACTTCCCGGCGTCGCGCGACGCATAAAGCTGCGTCCGTAGCGGATCGGCGGGCTCGAAATTGTCGACCGGACGCAGCCACGTGCCGTCGCTCGTCACGGTCGGCTTGTTCAAGCCGATGCCGAAGCCGGCCGGCACCGGCGGTTGAAACTTCGGCTCGGCGTCGTCCGGATTGTCGATGCGGAAGCCCCACAACGAGCGAATGCCGTGCTCGTCTTTCGTCTTCAGCACGCGATTGACGAACCACCACAAGCGCCCCTGCGGATCGAGCCACAAGTGCGGGTCGCCCGTGTTGCCGCCGAAAAACAACGACGGGTCGTAGACGGCGACCGGGTTCGACCAAGTCGCGCCGTCGTCGCCGCTCGTCACCAGCACCGCGTAGTTTCCTTCGCGCCCTTCGGAGAGCGGGCCGGCGTACCAGGTCGCCCACAGTCGCCCCTTGGCCGTTCGTTCGATACCCGGAATGCCTTGCCACATCCGCGTGCGCGGCCAATAGCGCGGGCCGGGATCGTCGTTCAACACCGGCGGCGTCGAAGTCGTCACGCCGAACGCCTCGGGTGCGAGCGGACCGGTCGCCGACGAGATCGCCGGCTTTCCTTCCGCAGCCGGCCGCGCCGACGAACTCTTCTTCGGATCGGCGGCGACGCCGGTCGCCTGATTGACGACGATTTGCAACCGCGTCGTCGCCGACGGCCTGCCGGCCGCGACGTCGGCCTCGGAAAACGCCGCCATGAGAATCTGCTTCGCCTTCGTGCGCTCGAAGTCGTAGATGATGCGAATCACGCCGTCGGCGTCTTGCACGCCGTCGGGATAGGAAACGCCGGGGCGTTGATCGAGCAGCAGTCCGTCCGACCATGTCTGCCCATCGTCGCCGCTCAGATAGGCCGTGAGATGCGAGCGAGTTTTCCCGTCGGGCGGGTTGTGGCGCACCAAGAGCAACTTGCCGGAGTTGAGCCGGCGAATGAAGAACCGCGAGTTGACGTGCGGAATCCGCGACGGCGCGCCGGGTGTCCACGTCGTGCCGCCGTCGGTCGACGTGCTCTCGGCGATGCCCGCCTTGGTGCGGATGAGCATCCACAAGCTGCCGTCGCGGCGCTCGACGACCATGTGTTCGTCGAAGATATTGTCCGGGGCGCGGGTCTTGCCGAGCACTTGGAACGACTTGCCTTGATCGCTCGACACCACGACTTGTGCGCCGCTCTCGGCGCTCAAATCGTGCCGGTGCTCCTCGCGCGTTCGCTTATCGGCCTGCATGGCCCACATCGACACGGGCAGCAGCCAACGCCCGTCGGCGAGCACGGTCGGCTTGTTCATCATGATGCCGTTGCAAAGTCGTCGCGGCGAGGACCACTTCGGCTTGGCCGAACCGGAATCGTCGCAGGTCATCGCCCAGACGCCCGAGCGTCCGTCCCACCAGTGGCTCGACTGCGCCCAAAACAGCCACAGTCGCCCCTGCGGATCGTGCCACAGCGTCGGGTCGTAGGCCCGAACGTCGCCCGGCGGATCGATCACCAGCGCCGGCTTCGACCACGATCGGCCGTCGTCGTCGCTCGTCACCAGCACGACGTAGTTCCCCGCTCCCTCGCCGCGCTCGCCGGGTCCGCCGGCGTACCACACGGCCCACAGCCGGCCGTCGGCCGCGCGCTCGATGCCGGGGATGCCTTGGAAGATGCGCGTGTCGTCGCCGTACTCCGGCCCCGGCGAAAACTTTGGCGCAACGGGCCGCAAGCTGTCGTGAACGTCGAACGGGTCGGCCGCGCCGGCGACCGAGCACGAACAACAGACCACGGCGACCCACACGGCCGGGATAAATCGATGCATAGCGGCGACTCGGGCGCAGGAAAACGGGGCGGGAAACGTGAACTTTGATTAAACGACGACGTCCGCTACTGCGGCAGCGGCACTTGTTCGATCGACATCAAATAGCCGACGAGGTCGCGGATCTGCCGCGGGGTGAGGTTCTGCAGCAGGCCGTCGGGCATCAACGACTGCCCCGTCGGCGCCAGCTCCTCGATTTCGCGCCGATCGATCGTCTGCGGCTCCTGCGCGGTGAGCAGCGTCAGCGTGCGCTCGTTCTGCTCGCCCACGACGCCGCTCAGCACGCGGCCGTCGTCGAGCGTGACGCTCACGCTCCGAAAATCCGCCGCCACGCTCGCGCTCGGGTCGACGATATTCTCCAACAGATAGTCGATGTTTTTCCGGTTCGAACCGGTCAGGTCCGGTCCGATCTTGCGCCCCGCTCCGTAGAGCACGTGGCAATTCGCGCAGGTCTTTTGAAACACCGCCCGCCCGGCGCTCAGGTCGGCCGTCGCGAGGTTCGCCGCGGTCAGTTCCCCCTTGAACTTCCCGATCAGCGCCCGCTTCTCGCCCGCGCTCACGCGCACTTCGCCCCACAGTTCCTTCAGCAGCTCGTTCACGCGCGGATCGTCGAAGTCGCGCATCTGCCGCGCATGAAACGCCGAAACTTCGCTCGCGGCGATCTTCCCCTCGCGAATCGCCGTCAACAGCGCGAGCGCGTACGCCGGGCGTACGCTCAGCGTGTTGATCGCCTCGGCGCGCTCCGCGGCGTCGTAGGCCCGTAGCCGATTGAGAATCTTGGCCGGCGTGTTCGGGTCGTCGTAGTAGGCCAGCCCGCGGAGCGCTTCGAGCGTCAGCGCGCGATCGGTGAGCATCTGCCACAGCGTCGCCGCGTAGTTTTCCGGGCGTCCCTCGAGCAGCGCGGCCAGCGCTTGGCGGCGCGATTGCGCGTCGGCCGACGCATCGACGACGAGTTGCTTCAACTCCTCGACGGCCCGCCCCTCGCCGAACACGACGTTTAAGCTCCGCACATGCCCGCGCGTCGCCTCGTTCGCCGACTTCGCCAAGACCTCGGCCGCCGACGGCCACGACGCCGGCTTCTCCGCGCGCCGCAGGCCATGCAGTGCGTGCGCCAAGCCTGCGACGATCGAGTCGCCGCGGCTTCCGCCCGAGCTCGCCGCGGCCGCGACCAATTGGTCGACCCAGCGGCCGTGCGCCGCCAAATCCAAAGCCAAACGCCGTGTCACGTTCTCCGCAATGAGCGGCAGCCGGCTCGCGAGCGCCAGCTCCACTCCGCGCGCCGGCTCCCGTGCCACGAGCGGCTCGAGCCCGTACCACACCAAGTGCGGATACATGCGATCGCCCGCAAACTCGCCGCGTTCGCACAAACGGCGCGCGAGCCGCCACGCCTCGTCGGCCGGCAGCTTCGGCAGCGCCGAAGCCAGGTGCAGCAGCACCAGCCCCGACTTCTCGCTCGCCGCCGCGTCCACCAGCTTCGCCCGCGCAGCTTTCCAATCGCTCGTCGTCGACGCCGTCGTCAGGTCGACGAGGAACCGCACCGCCGCGGCCCGCTCAAATTCGCTCTCCGCGCCGAGGCTCGCCGTCAGCAGTTCTTCGTCGGCCGCGCCGATCGTCACCAGCGTTTCCAGCAACCGCAGGCGGCGCACGACGTCGGCTTGCTTCTTCAGTTCATCACGCAACGCCGCCGCCGTGTTCTCCTCGAGCCGCTTGGCCGTGGCCCGCTCCGTGAGCAAGCGTCGGGCCTGCCGACACCACCATTGATTCTCGTGCCCCAGCAGTGCCAAAAGCTCTCGATCCGACGACTTACCCAGGTCGAACGGAGCGATCCTCTTCGGCTTGCCGTACACGAGCTTGTAGATCCGCCCGCTCGTGCGATGCACGCCGTCGTGGTCGTGGCACTCTCCCGTGTCACTCCAGTCGGCGATCAACACGCCGCCGTCGGGTCCGGTCAACAGCTCCATGCCGCGATACCACGGATCGGCGATGAAGCAAAAGTCGCTCCCGTGCGACGCCGTGTAGCCTGCGCCGTCGCGGCGCAGCACGTCGGCGTTCAGCCGCCGGCCGTGCAGATTGAGCGTGTAGACGCGGTCGCGATACTCGGCCGGCCAATTGTCTCCTTGGTAGATCATCAGCCCGATGTGCGCGTGGCCGCCGCCGGCCGCGCTCGTCTTGTCGGTCACTCCCTTGCGCACGTCGTTCCACACTTCGCCCGTGTCCCAATGCACGTGATCGGCCGTCTGCTTCACAAGTTGAAAGACGTGCGGGTTCGGGTCCGCACCGTACATCCGCTCGGTATGCACGCCGGCGACGCAGTGCCACAGATGCCCGATCACCGTGTTGATGACGAACAATTCGCCGTGCTTGTCGAAATCGAAGCCCCACGAGTTGGTCATGCCGTGCATCACCGGCTCGACCGCGCCGCGTCCGGGGTGATAGCGCCACACGCCGGTGTTGAACTTCAATCGCTGCGATTCGCTTTGCCCCGGCTTGCCGATGAAGCTCGTCACCTGAATTCCTTGACGCCCGTAGAGCCAGCCGTCGGGTCCCCACTTCAGCCCGTTCGCCGGAGTATGGCTCCCCGCCCCGCCGTCGAACCCGTCGAGCACGACTTGCGGCGCGGCGTCGGGCCGGTCGTCGCGATCGGCGTCGGGAATAAACAGCAAGTTCGGCAAGCAGATCGCCCACAGCCCGCCGCGGCCCACTTCGATGCTCGTCAAGCGCCGCGCGTCGTCCCAAAACACGGTTCGCCGATCGTGGCGGCCGTCGCCATCGGTATCATCGAAGATCACGACCCGATCGCGCAGCTCCGGCCGAAATCCGCCGTCGCCGTTGCCCGCCCAACTGTAGTTTTCCGCGACCCACAACCGCCCCCGCTCGTCGGTCGTCATCGCGATCGGGTTATGCACGTCGGGCTCGGCGGCGAACACCGAGAGCGTGAAACCCGGCGGCAACTTCGCCGTGCGCACGACCTCGGCGGCCGCGAGCGGCGCATCGGTCGCCTTCTCAGTGTTGGCCGGAATCGGAAACTCCGCAGCCCCGCCGACGACGACCAATCCCAGCCAGGCGACGAGCGCCGACAAGCCGCGACAAACCAAAACCATGTTCGACATTTCCCTAAAAGACCAACGAGTGCGCCAAGCAAGCCGGTCGCTAGTTTGCGTGAAGCGGCGGCCAATTGCACCACCTATTTTTGCACCACACATCCGCACGCCTTAGCCGTAGGGCAAGGTCTTAGCCCCGGGCACTTCATGCCCGGGGCCAACGGCGCCGCAATTCCACAAGAGCCGGATTGCGCGCAACGCCGTCCACGCAACCTACCGAACCGGGGCGCTCGAGTCCAAGCAAGATTTGGCCGGCCTGGCGCGGCTCCGACGATACGCACCGTGCCTAGTGCTCGTGGGCGCGCCTAGTGCTTGTGCCCGTGATCGTGGTCGTGCCCGCTGTGAGCGACGTCGCCGGAGAACGTTTTGCCGGCGATCGTCACGTTCACGCGGCCGGTGGTCTTCTCGGCGTCGAGCGCTTCGCAGAACGCCTCGTCGACGACCTCGAAGCGCGACGCCTGTCCGGCGGCGTCGCCGTCCTGCGGAGCGGCCGGCAGCTTAAACTGTTGCGGCTTGCCGGCGACGACGAGATTGACGACGAGTTCCTTATCGGCCGAGCCGACCGGCTTCTGCGCCGCGCCGTCGAGCAGATAAATCGTCACTTTATGCGCGGCGTCGTCGTGCACCAATTCGGCATGATACTCCTCCTTGCCGAGTTCGATCAGGCTCCCCTGGTGAGGGCCCTCTTCGGCGTGGCCTGCCTCAGGTCGCAGCGCGGCGGCTTCTTGAGGGTTGGGCTTCCCAGCCTCTTTGTAGCAACCGGCGAAAGCGAACGTCGCCGCGAGCAGGGCCGCCGACGAAAAACGCGCGACCCAGGAACGACCGAGCAAGCGAGACAAAGCGAACATGAACTTCTCCATAAGTGAAAACAATGCGTACCGAGAACAAAACCAATCAGACCACGGACGATTCCGCCACCGCTGCGTGAGACGAAGCCGGCGACGGCGCGGCGGCGGACAATGGCGCTTCCAATTCATCCTCGCCGGCTGCGAGTTGCGATTCGGCGTCGCGACGGCCGAACAGCCAAAACAGCGCCGGATGCACGAAGAAGTCGAGCAGCGTCGAACTGATCAGCCCGCCGAGGATGACCGTCGCGACGGGATACAGAATTTCTTTGCCGGGCTCGCCCGCGGCCAGCACCAGCGGAATCAGCGCGATCCCCGCCGTGAGCGCGGTCATGAGCATCGGCGCCATCCGTTCTTTGCCGGCCCGCTCGATCATCTGCGGCGTAAACGATTCCGCCTCGTAGCGCACGAGATGCAGGTAGTGCGCGATGAGCAGGATTCCGTTGCGGCTCGCGATGCCGGCCAACGAGATGAAGCCGACCATCGCGGCCACCGTCAGCGACTGCCCGGTGGCGACGAGCGCGGCCACCGCGCCGATCGCCGCCATCGGCAGCGCGGCCAAGACCTGCAGCGCCATGTTGACGCTGCGGAACAACGTATACAGCGCCAGAAACATCGCGGCCAGCGAAAACAGACTCAGCAGGCCGATCATGCGGGCCGCGTTCTTTTGGCTTTCAAACTGCCCGCCGTACTCCAAGAAATAGCCGTGCGGCAGCGAGGCTTGAAGCGGCGCGAGCTTGGCCTGAATGTCCGTCACGACGGAGTTCAAATCACGGTCGGCCGTATTGCATTGCAGAATGATGCGGCGGCGAACGTTCTCGCGGTTGACCGTGTTCGGCCCGCTCGCCTGGCGGATCTCGGCGACGCTCGACAAGGGAATCCGCGCTCCGCCGGGGGCGTTCAAGCTGAGCCGCTGAATCTTCGTCGGATCGAGCCGCGAGTCTTCGTCGAGCCGCACCACGAGATCGAACTTCCGCTCTCCCAGCACCACCTCGGAAACGACGCGGCCGTTCATGGCCGTCTCGATGAATTGATTGACGTCGTCCGACGTCAGACCGACGGCGGCGAGCCGCCGCCGATCGAGTTGAATCTGCAACTGCGGAATCTCGACCTGCTGCTCGACCATGAGGTCGCGCACGCCCGGCACGCCGGCGATCGCGGCCTTCATTTCTTCGGCCTTGTTGCGGAGCACGGTGAGATCGTCGCCGTAGAGCTTGATGCCCACTTGCGCCTTGACGCCCGAGAGCATGTGGCTGATCAAGTGCGCGAGCGGCTGCTCGACGGCGATGGTCGCCCCCGGCACTTGCGACAACTCCTCGCGCATTTCGGCCAGCACGTCTTCGCGCGACCGCCCCGAATCGGCGCTCAAGCTGACGATGATCTCCGAGACGTTGACTCCCTCGGCGTGCTCGTCGAGTTCGGCCCGCCCCGTCCGCCGGCCGAAGGCGGTCACTTTGCCGTCGTCTTGCATCTTCTTCAGCCGGGCGTCGACCATGCCGGCGATCCGGTTCGACGTTTCGAGCGACGTCCCCGGCGGCAGCAAGACGTTGACCTGCACGACCCCTTCGTTGAACGGCGGCAGGAAATCGCGCCCCAATTGGCTCACGACCACGACGCTCAAGAGCACCGCCCCCGCGACGCCGCCGAGGATCGGCGTCGGGTGCTTCACGCTGAGGCGGATCGCGGCCCCGGCCAAGCTTTTCAATTGCCTCACGAGCCAACCGTCTTGCTCGTGGTCCATAAATTTGGCGTTGGGCAGCAGCCAGTAGCTGAGCACCGGCGTGACGGTGAGCGACACGCCGAGCGACGCCAAGATCGACACGATGTAGGCCACGCCCAGCGGCGTGAACAGCCGGCCTTCCATGCCGCCGAGCGCGAACAGCGGCACGAACACCAGCACGACCAAGATCGTGCTGAACACGATCGAGTTGCGCACCTCGCTGCTCGCTTCGTACACCACGCGCAGCGCCGACTTCGGCTGCGCCGCGAGCCGGTTTTCCTTCAAGCGACGGTAAATGTTTTCGACGTCGACGATCGCGTCGTCGACCAATTCGCCGATCGCCACGGCCAGCCCGCCGAGCGTCATCGTGTTGATCGACATGCCGAACCACTTGAAGACCAGGCCGGTGACCACGATCGAGAGCGGAATTGCGGTGAGCGTGATGAACGTCGTGCGAAAGTTCAGCAGAAACAGAAACAGCACGATCACGACCAAAATACCGCCGTCGCGGAGCGCTTCGATCACGTTGCGCACGCTGTGATCGATGAACGTCTTCTGACGATAAACGTCGGTATTGATCCGAATGTCGGCCGGCAGCGACGCCTTCAGCTCGTCGAGCGCGCGGACCACGTCGTCGGTCAGCTTGCGCGTGTCGGCCCCCGGCTGCTTGGCGATCGTCAGGATCACGGCCGGGAGCCCGTCGACCGCGGCGTCGCCCCGCTTGACCTGCGCCGCCGCTTCGATGGTCGCCACCTCGGAGAGCAGCACCGGGCGCTCGGCCGTCCCCTTCACGACGACGTTTTCGAGTTCTTGGGGGTCTTGAATCCGCCCCAGCGAGCGCACGAGCAGCTCGTTGCCCCCTTGGTTGAGATAGCCGCCGGTGGCGTTGGCGTTGCTCGCCGCGACCGCTTGTTCGACCTCGGCAAGCGTCAGGTCGTACTTCAGCAACCGATCGGGATCGACGGAGACTTGAAACTGCTTGCGGCCGCCGCCGAGCGCCACCACTTGCGCGATGCCGGGCACGGTGAGCAGCCGCTGCCGCACGACCCAGTCGGCGAGCGTGCGAACCTCGATCGGATCGGTCTTTCCGCCCTCGCTCCACATGCCGACTTGCAGAATTTGCCCCATGATCGAGGCGATCGGCGCAAGCTGCGGCCGCACCCCTTTCGGCAATCGGTCGGTTGCGAGAGCCAGCTTTTCGGCCACGATCTGGCGATCGACGTAGATATCGGTCCCCCAGGCGAACTCGACGTAGATCACCGACAGGCCGACGCCCGACGAACTCCGCACGGCCTGCACGCCTGTCGCGCCGTTGAGCACCGACTCAAGCGGAAACGTGATCAGCGTTTCGACTTCTTCGGGCGCGAGCCCCGGCGCTTCGGTCATGATCGTCACCCGCGGCCGATCGAGGTCCGGAAACACGTCGATCGGCAACAGCGTGAGCTCATAAGCGCCGTAGCAAGTGACGACGAGCGCCAAGGCGATCGTCACCAGGCGATAGCGGAGCGCGAGACGAATGACGGCGTTGAGCATGAAAAACGTTTCCGAACGACGCGGACGGGGAAAACCGAGGCGGATTAGTGGCTGTGGCCGGCGTGGGGATCGACGCCTCCGCCGGCTTTGTTTTTCAAAGCCAACTGCATCTGCTGCGCGCCGGAGAGCGCGACGGCGTCGCCGGGGAACAGCGAGCCGTCGGCGGCGACGACGACCGAGTAGCGATCGCGATACTCGACGTGCACCGGGCGGCGATCGAAATGGTCGCCGTTGGGCGTGAACACGTAGCTCTCCGCGCCGTCTTGGGCCACGGCCTCGACCGGCAGCACGATGCGCTCCGGCCACTGCTCGACCGGCACGTCCAGCTGCACCCGCCGGCCCGGCTTGTAGCGCCAACTGATGAAGCGATGTCCGCCGTCTTGCACGACGTCGCGAATGCGCTGGTTGGGCAGCGGCAAATAGAAGTGAAACGTCCGCGATTCGACGTCGACGCTGCCGGCGACGTAGAGAATCTTGAGGTCGCGAATCGTCTCCGGCCGGGAACCGTCGGATTCGAGCGCGGCCGTCGCGGTCCAGCCCCGTTCGACGGCGCGGTTCACGGCGTCGACGTCCTTATCGAAGGCGTTGCCCTCGATGTAGAGCTCCGAGTGATCGGCCAACAGCGCCAAAGCGTCGCCGGCCGTGACGCTCTGCCCCTGCGCGACGCGCAGTTCCTGAATTTCGTACACCTTTTCCACTTGGGGCTGCGAGCCGTCGGTCGCGGCCGCGTCGACCGGCACGACGACCGTGAGATCGCGCAACAGCGTGCGCGTCTTCAAGATGTTTTGAATCTGCTCCTCGGTGAAGCCGTGCAACAGCAGCGCTTGATGCTGCGCCCGCTGCACGGCTTCCTTGTTTTGCTGCTCGTAGCGCCGCTCGAGCACTTGGCGGGCCGCGATCCCGCCGTCGGCGGCGATTCGCTCCAACCGTGCGATCTCGCGTGCAATGACGTCGAGCTCTTCCGCCACGCGCAAAAAGTCTCCCTGGCTCTGCACGAGTTCTTCGTGCGTCAGTCGCAGGTCGAACAGCTTCTGACCCGGCCGCACCGCCTCCCCTTGGATCGGATAGATCGCCGTGACGATGCCGGTCAGCGTCGCCGTGATGACGAGCGTCGAGCGGGCGGGCCGCTCGACGACCATGCCGGGGATCTCGATCGTCCGCTCGAACGTCGTGAGTTCGACTTTGCCGAGCTTGAGGCCGATGTTGGCTTGAGCCTGCTTGCTGAGCTCGAGGGAATTCAGCTCGTCGTGACCGGCGTGATCGTGGCCGGCATGATCGTGCCCCTCGTGGCCGTGTTCGTCCGCGTGGTCGGGGCTCGCCGTCGCCGCGACTCCCAGCCAACCGAGCAGCATTCCGCGGGCCGCGGGCGTCCAGCGAGCGCGGGTGAAATAGCCGACGACGCAGCCGACGAGGAGGATCGCCAATAAAACCCGACGCGCGCGACGAGACATCGTAGGAGTCCTGAAAAGCGGAGAAGAGAGGCGTCGTCCGTCGGGCAACGGCCGCACGAGAACGGCGGACCGGAGCGAAACGGACGAAACAAGAGCGACCACCAAGGGCGAGCAAGAGAACTCGCGGCCGCGCGGAATCAGATCAATAACACGCCGAGCGCAAGATGCGAGCGCAGCGGCGGAGGCCGATCGTCGCCCCGCGCGACGAGCGCACCGCCGAAGCCGGCGGGAGCGAGGGCGCCGGAGATTTCGGGCGGCGACGACGAGGCCATGGCCGGCGCGAGCGGCATGTAGTCGGCCGGATGAACGAACTGCGCCGTCAGAAAGGAACACGCCACGCCGTCGCACGGTTCGGCCGGCTGTTGGCCGGGGGCGGACGACGATACATCGTGCGTCGCTTCGTCGTGCGACGTTTTTTGGTGCGCCGTCTCTGGGTGCGACGTCTCTGCGGGGGAGATCCTATGCGGAGTCTCAATGTGCGCGTGTGAATGCTCGTGCCGGTGCGACGCTCGGCAGCAGGCGTGCGGCTTCGCCACGACGGCGTGCACGGTTTCGTCGTGTGCCGACGCCGCGGCGATCGCGGCCGGTTCGTCGTGCCGGTGATGGGCGCAGCAACCGACGACGACGTGCCACAGCACGCCGAATCCGGTCACCAAGCTCACCGCCGATCGCAACATGACGATTCCGTCGTTTTCCGCACACCGCACCGGAGCGACTTATATCGGGCCGCCGGCGATTCGACAAGGTCGCACGCACGCGCGGCCAGCCGCACCACTATTCTACGCCGAAAAGGCGGAGAGCGGCCGAGAACCCCGCGGCCGACGGCGGCGGCCGGCGTCTGCAGTCGGCCGCAACGATAACCACGCCAACGACTTAACCCGCAGGGGCGAACGGCGCCGTTGCCCGGAGAGTCGTCGAGTGAAACACGGCCTTTCCCAACCGAACGCGGGCACTCGAAGAGCCGACAAGCGACCACAGTGAGACGAAGTTGCTCATGCAACGCCGATGCAACAAGCTCACCGGCGGCCCGTTCGCTGCGAGGACGTGCAACAAACGATCGACGGGGTGGAAGCGGGGGGTGCGGAACCGGTTTTGCCGCAAAACGCCGGGAAAGACGCGTTTTTTAGCCCTGCGCGACCCAACCCCGGCCCGCTGCGAGTCACGTTCGCGTAGAGGCTCGCAGCGAACCGGCCGGCCGGTCACATGCGGGGGCCGGCGCGCTTCACGTCGGCATCGACTTTGTCGGCATACTGCTGGAAGTTCTTGGTGAAGAGTCCGGCCAGCTTTCGCGCCGTCGCGTCGTAGGCCGCGCCGTCGGCCCACGCCTGGCGCGGCGTCAGGATCTCGCTCGGCACGCCCGGACATTCGACGACCACGCCGAAGCCGAACACGGGATCGTCCACGGTTCGGGCCTCCGCGAGCTTGCCGGAATGAACGGCGTCGACGATGGCGCGGGTCATCGACAGCTTCATCCGCTTGCCGACGCCGTAGGCTCCGCCGCTCCAGCCGGTGTTGACGAGCCAGACGTTCACATTGTGCCGGCGGATCTTCTCGGCCAGCAGCGCGGCGTACTTCATCGGGTGCCACACCAGAAACGGACCGCCGAAGCAAGGGGAGAACGTGGCTTGCGGTTCCGTGACGCCCATTTCGGTACCCGCGACCTTGGCCGTGTAGCCGCTGATGAAATGGTACATCGCCTGCGCCGGCGAGAGCTTGGCGACCGGCGGCAGCACGCCGAACGCGTCGCACGTTAGAAAGATGACGTCGGTCGGGTGCCCCGCGGTGCAGGGAATCTTGGCGTTGCCGATGAATTCGATCGGGTAGGCGCCGCGCGTGTTCTGCGTGATGCTCGTGTCGTGAAAGTCGACATGGTGCGAATCGGCATCGTAAACGACGTTCTCAAGCACGGCGCCGAAGCGGAGCGCTTGAAAGATTTCCGGTTCCGATTCCGGCGTCAGGTCGATGGCTTTGGCGTAGCAGCCGCCTTCGATGTTGAAGATGCCGTGATCCGACCAACCATGTTCGTCGTCGCCGATCAGCATGCGTTTGGGATCGGCGGAAAGCGTCGTCTTGCCGGTGCCGGAAAGCCCGAACATCAGCGACGACGCCCCCGTCGCCCGATCGGCGGTGGCCGAGCAATGCATCGAGAGCACGCCTTGCTTCGGACCGAAGTAGTTCATGAGCGTGAAGACGCCCTTCTTCATTTCACCGGCGTACTCGGTGCCGAGGATGACCAGTTCTTTCGATTCCAGCGACAGATCGATGCTTGTTTTTGAGGTCATCCCCGCCGTGCGCTGGTTCGCCGGGAACCGACCGGCGTTGTAGATCACGGCGTCAGGTTCGCCGAACGAGGCCAGTTCTTCCGAAGTCGGTCGAATCAGCATCGTATGCATGAAGAGGGCATGATACGGTCGCGAACAAATGACGCGAATCTTCAGCCGCGTAGTCGAATCCCACCCGGCGAAGGCATCGATGCAGTAGAGGCGATCACAAACGTTCAAATAGTCTTTGGCGCGTTCCAAGTTGATCTGAAACGTAGCCTCGTCGATGGGAACGTTCACATTTCCCCACCACACGTCGTTTTCCGACGCGGCGTGCTTGACGACCCGCTTGTCCGTCGGCGAGCGCCCGGTCTTGGACCCGGAATAAGCGATGAGGGCTCCGGAATCGGCGATGGCGCAATCGGGCTCGTCGCGGATGGCCTCGGCGTAAAGCTGGGCGGGAGCCAAGTTGCGGCGCACGTCGCGGACGGTGATGCCGTGGCGGGCCAAGTCGATCGTTTTCATGCAGTCCTTTCGCAAGTTTCAGTTCAGGCCGTTTTGAAGCTTTCGTACGCCGTCGAATGCGGGCCTCTCGGCTCACTTCGTCTGTTTTACGACATTCGCATCTTGGCCCTTTCCTAGAGGCTTCGGTTCCTCACGGAACGGCTTCATCCGCTGGAACAACTCCAATCGCTCTTCGGCGGCCTTGCGATCTTGATCGCCGACGAACAGAGCGAGCGCCTTTTGCTCGGCTGCGAGCGCCGCGGCAAAGTCGCCGCTTTCGGCGTAGGCTGCGGCCAGTGCTTCCAGCAACCACCCGTTTTTGGCCGACATCCTGCGGTCGGCCTCTTGAGCGTTCGCGAGGGCCGCACGACCGTCGCGAAACGACGCTTCAGGGCATGTGGCCCGAAACCACGCCATCCCCGCCAGCGCGAACGAGTTCTGGGGAGCCGTTTCGAGCGCTTTGTTGAAGTCCGCCAACGCTTTCTCATAGCGACCGGTCAAAGCGTACGCCTTCCCGCGATGGACCCAGCCGGCGGCGTGCTTGGGATCGAGCAACACCGCGCGATCGGCGTCGGCCAGAGCCTGCTCGTATTCTCCCCGGCAACGGCGGAGCCAACTCCGATTCGCATAGGCGTTCGCCAGCCGCGGTTCGAGCTGCAGGGCCTTATTCAGTTCAGCCGGCGCGGCGTCATAGTCGCCCTTCGCGACAAGCGTCCAACCGATGTCGCTCAGGTATTCGGCGTTGGTCGGTGCGAGGCGCAGCGCCTCGCGATAATCGGCCAACGCTTTGTCGTACTCGCCGATATCCCCATACGTGTCGCCCCGCTCGGCGTAGGCGGCATCGCTGGGGTCAAGTCGGATGCAGGTCGAATAGTCGGCGATCGCCCGGTCGAAGTTTCCTTTGTCGTACCAGGCGAAGGCCCGATTGCGATAGGCGTATCGGGCGTTCGGATCGACGTTGAGCACGTGCTCGTAATCGGCGATCGCCTTGTCGTAGTCCTCCTTGCCGTCGTAGGCCAAACCGCGCCGATTGTAGTACCACAAATTATCGGGTTGGAGGCGAATGGCGTCGGTGTAATCCGCGATCGCCATGTCGTACTCACCTTTGTCGGCCCAGGCATCGGCACGATTCCCGTACGGCGCCGAGTCCTGCGGATCGAGGCGAATCGCCTCGCTAAAGTCCGCGATGGCTCGATCGTATTGCGACTGGTCGTAATAGATGAGCCCGCGATTGCAAAATAAATTGGAAGCGCTCGGATCGAGGCGAATAGCCTCGTTGACGTCTTCAATCGCCTTGTCGTAGTTGCCGAGTTCATGCCAAACCATGGAACGTGCCGTATAGGGCTGCGCATCGCCGCGGTTTCGCGCGATCTCCCGAGTGAAGTAATCGACCGCTTTATCCAAAGCGACGACGTTGTTCTGGTCGAGGTATCCGGGAACTCCGCTCTCGATCCACAGCCAGCTGCCGTCGATCGCCAAGACCTTCAGACAAAACCCCGGATAAACGTTGTCGACCGTTTTGGAACCGAGGACGACCGGCGCGGGGCGAACCACGACGACCGTGTCGTTCACTTCGTAAGCCGATGCTGATTGAGCCCACCACAGGAATGCCGTGAAAACGAGCCGGCCGTAGCGACACATTGTTGAGCCTCTTCGACTAATTCTGACGTGCCCAGAGGAGACGTACCGTCGAATTTCGAAGCAGAGCAAACGATAGACCGTTGCTTACGGCGGGCGACGTCGGCTACGGAACGCAGCCGCATTCAGCGAAGAAAATCGACGCGGTTGCCGAGCGCGTCACCGCCGAGTTCGACACACTTAAGCTCGTGATGCGCGCTCCATCGCACGCTTCGCACGCATCAGCACACGCCCGCTCAATCGGCCACGTCGAAATCCGGCAGGTGTTCTCAGCGCGCTCGGCATTATTCGCCGGAGCGATCCAGGCAACGAAGGTCGCACACGTCCCACCGCCTCGGCGGCAAAAAACACCGCGGTCGTCGGCAATCTACGTCTTCCGCACGGCCTTATGAGGTAGTGTCGGCGACGAACCGAGACTACTTCTCGGTCGTCCAACGCTCATGAAATTCACGCAAGACGGCGATGGCTTCATCGGCGGAGGCGACGCACCGCGGAATGTCCAAATCTTCCGGATTAACAAGAGGAATTTGAGCACCGAGCAAGTAGCGGCGAGCCCATTCGAGCAGTTCTGTCCACATCGCGCCGACCAAGATCAACGGCGTTTCACTAACGTGCCGGACCTGCAGGAGCTGCCAGACCATCGTTAATTCCAAGACGGTGCCGATGCCGCCGGGAACGACGACGAAGGCGTCGCTCGCCAAGACGAAGTGATGGAGCCGAGAGAAAAAGGTTTTGTGCTCGAAGCCCTCGCCGACGAACGGATTCAGTTCCTGCTCGAAGGGTAAATCGACGCGGATGCCGACTGAGGAGCTTCGCTGCGGCGCTCCGGCCGCGACGGCTCCTTCGTTTGCCGCTTGCATGAGGCCGGGGCCGCCGCCGGTAATGACGTCGCAACCCATCTCGGCCAGGGCCGCCGCGATGCGTTTCACTTCCTCGTAAACGAACGTCCCCGGCATCGCGCGAGCCGAACCGAAGATCGTCACGCGGAGCCGCTCATGGGTCGACGGGCGCAGGCGCGTCAAATCGTGGATGACGTCCCATAATCCGAACACCGACTTGATTAGAACCTGTTTGACGGCCTCCTCATCCGCCAAACTGACCGTCTTAGTTCCGTTCTCCCCGGAAGAATCGCTCATGGCATCTCGTCGTCGTTCGTGGACCGGGCTTCGATAGCCCGATTCTCGACGATTCCGCCATTCTTTGACAACAGGAACCGATTGAAAACCGCTCGACCCGTTGCGAAGCATTTCTTATTCAACCGGGGCGTCTCGACCAAGCCGCGCCGAAATCCACCGTTCGCCGCTTGTCGCTGCCGGATCGCGCCAGGCGAACCTACATCACTCCTCCCGCCGAAGCGGGCGGCGGCACGGGAGTCGTCGCCTTGGCGCCGTTCGCGTCGAGAGATTGCGGCGCCGCATTCGCGTTGCCGGCCGGCGGAAGAGCTTCGCGCTGCGGTTCCGCGGCGGGCGGAAGCGTTTCGACTTCAACTGGAACTCGCACCGGTTGATAGGTCGGAACGATTTCGAACGGCGGCGGCGGGTTGCCGACGCCTGCCGGCGGGTTCACCTCCTCCGGCGGCCGGTCGTCGTCGTCGATGCCGAAAAAGCCTTGCGGCACTTGATTGGCGCCGCCGCCCAAGGCTTGATAAGCGTCGATAATGGCGTCGACTTGCTCGAGCTTCGTTTCAATCAGGCCCATTTTGGCTTCCATCAGGTCGCGCTGCGCCAACAAGATGTCCATGTATTCGATACCGGGATGCGCGGCTTGAAAGAGTTTGGTCGCACTATCGACCGAGGCTTCCAACGACTGCAACTGTTGCCGTTTCCCCTCGATGCTCGTCCCGTAGTTCGCCACCTTCGCCAAGCGATTGATCACCTCGGTGAACGCCCTGAGAACGACTCGCTGGTATTCGTAGACCTTCTCCAATTGCATGGCGTTCGCGCTGAGATAATCGGCCTTGATCGCCGCTCGATTGATCAGCGGCGCGGCCAATTCTCCGGCGACGCCGTAGACTAACGATTCGGGGCTGCGGAAGAGATACTTGGTGGAGAACGCCTCCGTGCCGACCGTCGCGGTGAGGTTGAGCGACGGATAAAACCGAGCCCGCGCGACTCTGACGTCGAGCCCTGCGGCCGCCAATTCTCGTTCCGCTTGGCGAATATCGGCGCGATTCCGCAACAGTTGCGACGGCACGCCGACATGCAGCAGCGGCAGATTCAATTCGAGAAACTTCGACGACTCGCGAGCGACTCGTTGCGGGAAGCGACCGAGGTTGAAATTGATCCGATTTTCGACCTCGACGATTTGCTGTTGAATGATCAGCCGTTGGCTTTCATTCTTACGAACTTCCGCTTGAAACCGCTGAACCGCCAATTCAGTCTCTCGTCCCGCCTGCTTCAACCGGACGGACGCATCGAGGCTTTGTTGTTGGATTTCGATCGTTCGATTGAGAGCCTCCATCCGGTTGTCGAGAGCCATCAATTCGTAGTAGTTCCCCGCAACCTCGGCGACGAGACGCGTCACGACGTAGTTTTGGCCTTCGCGGGTCGCGAAGTAGCGTAGCGAAGCCGCGTCGCGTGCATTTCGCAACTTTCGCCATATGTCGATTTCCCAAGAAATATCGGCGGCCACGAGGAAGTTGGGGAGAGGATCGGGAAAGCCGACGCCGGGGACCGGTTGGAGTTGATCCTCCACCGCTCCCAGAGGCGTGAACAGGCTCGGCTTTTCCAGCGACGCGCCCGTCCGCATGCCGAGAAAAGGAAGATACGCGCCTCGCCGCGCCATGATCTCGTAATTGGCCCGTCGCACGCGCTGGCCGAGAATCTTCAATTCCTGGTTGCCGGCGAAGGCCTGATCGACCAGAACGACAAGCGTCGGGTCGTCGAAGAACTCCCGCCAACCGATTTGCGCGGAGCTTTCGGCGGTGACCGCGCCGTTGAAGTCGTTCGGTAACGGCGCACCCGCCTCCGCGTTCTGCAACTTGGGGAGTCTGCAGCCGGGAAAACAGAGCAAAAGTCCGATGCCGAGCGCCGAAAGCGAACGCCTAATGCGACGCTTCGTGTTCGAACCTTTCGCTGAGCGGTTCATCATGTTCATCCCTGATAAGCTTGCGCCCGTCGGCGATCCTGCCGAACAGGTAGTAGAGGCCTGGTATGACCAGCACCCCGAAAATCGTTCCCATGAGCATTCCGCCGACGGCGGTGCCGCCGATCGTGCGATTACCGATCGCACCCGGTCCGGTGGCGCGGACCAGCGGAATCAGCCCCGCGATGAAGGCGAATGAAGTCATCGCAATCGGCCGAAAGCGCAGTTTCGCCCCGTCGATTCCGGCCTCTTTGATGCTCAAACCTTGGCGGCGACGCTGGACCGCGAATTCGAAGATCAAAATCGCATTCTTACCCAGCAGACCGACCAGCATCACCAAGCCGATCTGACAGTAGACGTCGTTGGCGAGTCCCATGGCCTTCAACATCACGAACGATCCAAACAGGCCGACCGGCAGCGAGACGAGGACGCCGAGCGGCAGCACAAAGCTCTCGTATTGTCCGACGAGCACCAAGTAGACGAATAAGATCACGATCAAAAAGATGTAGATCGCCGTATTGCCTTTGTTGGCTTCGTCGTAGGAAAGGCCCTGCCAACCGACGTCGTAGCCGTAAGGGAGCGTCCGTTCGGCGACTTCTTGAATCGCCGCGATCGCCTGACCGCTGCTAAAACCGGCGGCGGGCGCACCTTGTATGATCGCCGTCGTGTACAGGTTGTACCGGTTGATCTCGTTCATGCCCTGCATCTTTTCGATCTTCATGAACGACGAATAGGGCACCATTTCTCCGCGGTCGTTCTTGACGAACATGTTTTCCAGGTCTTCGGGATACCGGCGGAACTCGGGGGAGGACTGGACGTAGACTTTGTAGAACTGACCGAAGCGAACGAATCCCTGTTCCCACGTGCTGCCGACGACGATCGAAAGATTTTCCATCGCGTCGCCGATCGACACGCCCTTCTGCATGGCGACGTCGTTGTCGATGATGATCTCATACTGCGGGTAATTGTTGGCGAAGAACGTGAAAAGCCCCTTAAGCTCTTTACGACCGGCCAACGTCGCTAAGAACTCTTCCGTGACTTTTCCGAAGGCGTCGTAGTCGCCGCTGTTCGTTTTATCGAGCAAGCACAACGAGAAGCCGCCGGCGGCGCCGAACCCCGGAACGGCCGGCGGCTCAAAGAACTCCAGTTTGACGTTGGAGATCTTTTTGCACCTCGCTTCCAACTCTTCAATGATCTCCTTCGAAGTCAATTCCCGGTCGGCCCAAGGTTTCAAGTTGATCAGGCAGGTGCCTGCGTTGGAGCCTCGTCCTTCGGTGAGAATCTCGTAGCCGGCCAGCGAGGTCACCGACGTGATTTCGTCGAACTCTTGGCAGATTTTCTGCAGCTCGTGGCTCTTGGAGTTGGTGTACTCGAGCGTGGAGCCGGGCGGCGTCTGAATAATCCCGTAGATGACCCCCTGGTCTTCAAGCGGAATGAACCCCGAAGGAAGCACTTCGTTGACCAGCAAGATCCCGTAGCCGAAGCCGCCGATGATCGCCATGGTGAGGATGCGCCGCGTGATGATCAGACCGACAAGCCCGACGAACGCATTGGTGACGAAATCGACGAGCCGATTGAACTGGTGCAGAAAGATGCCGAGCGGACCGCGTTTTTTCGCCTCGCCGGGTTCGCTTCCCGAAAGCGCCGCGCGAAACGTCAAAATAAATAACGCCGCCAAAACGCCGCCGATGACGAGTTCGCGGGTTTCGTTCAGCGGGAATTGTTCGGAGATGAGTTCGTGCACGATCTCGACATGCAGCAACCGGTAGACGCCGTAGCCTGCCGCCAGGCCGAGCAATACCGCGAAAACCGCGCGCAGCACGCCGGAATGAGAGCCGGCGATTCGCTTGATCCCGCGATTCAGCAGGCCGGCGAACCCTCGTTGCCGGCCTGCGTGCGTATGCGGCTTGAGAATCATAGCGCATAGCACCGGCGTGAGCGTGAGCGCGACGACGCCCGAAAGCACGATCGACATGGCCATCGTTAACGCGAACTGCCGATAGAACACGCCGACCGCCCCCGGCATGAACGTGACCGGAACGAACACCGCGGTCATCACCAGCGTGATGGCGATGATCGCCCCGCTGATCTCTCCGATCACCTCTTTAGTCGCGGCGTAAGGACCGAGATGCTTGGAGTGCATCTTTTCATGCACGGCTTCCACGACCACGATCGCGTCGTCGACCACGACGCCGATCGCCAGCACCAACGCAAACAGCGTGATCAAGTTGATCGACATTCCAAACGCGCTCATGAAGAAGAACGTGCCGATCAGCGACACCGGCACCGCGAGCGTCGGAATGAGCGTGCTGCGGAAATCGCCGAGAAACAAATAGACCACGAGAGAGACGAGCACGAACGCTTCGAACAGCGTATGCAGAACTTTCTCAATTGAGGCGTCGAGAAAGCTGGAAACGTCGTAACTGATCGCATAATCCATTCCCGGCGGGAACAACTCCGACTTCATTTCCTTCAGCTTCTCTTTGACCTCCTCGATGACGTCGGCGGCGTTGGAGCCGGGAATCTGCTTGAGGACGATCGACGCCGAAGGAAACCCGTCGATGTCGGAATACAGGTCGTAAAACGATGATCCGAGAGAAACCTGGGCCACGTCTTTGAGGCGGAGTATCTCGCCGTTTTCGTTGGCTCTCAGAATGATCTCTTGATACTGCTCCGGCTTGTTGTAGCGTCCCACCCAGGTGAGCACGTATTCAATAGTCTGCGAGCGCGTGCCGGTGGCTTGGCCCAGCCGACCGGGCGAACCGATCAAACTTTGCTCTTTAATCGCCTCCATGACGTCGGCGGACGAGATGCTGTACGCCCGCATGCGATCGAGGTTCAATTCGACGCGCATGGCGTACGCTCGATTGCCGAGAATTTGCGCCCGGCCGACGCCCCGCGTGCGCTGGATTTCAGGAAGCAGATTCGCGGAAACGTAATTGTAGAGGAAGTTTTGGTCGATCTTCGGATCTTTGCTGAACACGTTCACGTACATCAGCATGCTCGTCATGTTCTGCATGACGATGATCCCCTCGCGCTCGACGATCGGAGGGAGCTGATTCTTCACCATCTGAATGCGATTATTCACGTTCAGCACGGCGACGTTCGGATCCGTACCCGGTTCGAACGTGATCATGATCGTCGCTTCGCCGGCGCTGGTCGCGGCCGACGTCATGTAGCGCATATCGGGCACGCCGTTGATGGCCCGCTCTAAAATCACGAGCGTCGAATCGACCAGAATCTTCGCGCTCGCACCGGGAAACGAGATCGCGACGACTACGCTCGGCGGCGCGACGTCCGGAAACTGCGAAATCGGCAGGGACGTGATCGCCAGCCCGCCCATGAACAGGATGAGCAGCGAAATGACGATCGCCAGCGCCGGTCGATGTAAGAACTTACTGAAC
Source organism: Planctomycetaceae bacterium (assembly GCA_016793115.1). Classification (GTDB taxonomy): domain Bacteria; phylum Planctomycetota; class Planctomycetia; order Pirellulales; family PNKZ01; genus PNKZ01. Next base: position 21,172 of record JAEUIN010000357.1, on the reverse strand, counting down.
ATATCCGACGCTTAGCTATTCCGCGTGATACTTGAGGTTGGAAAGCACTTCGGCCGGATCGCGAAATTCGTACTCCGCCTTTTCGCCGTCGCGCACTTGTCGAATGCCTTCGAGAATGATCTTGTCTCCCTCCTTGAGACCGTCCTTCAGCACGAAGATGTCGTCCATCTCGCTCTGCACCGTGATGTCGCGTTGATGAATCACGTCGTCTTCCCCGACGACGTAGACATAACGCCGCGCGAGAATCTCAAACGTCGCTCGTTGCGGGATGACCAAAACGTTTTTCAACGTGCGATGAACCAAGACCTTTCCGGTCTGTCCATGTCGCAACAAACGATCCGGGTTGGCGAAGTCGGCCCGAAAAGCGATGTTGCCCGTCGTGTTGTTGAAGTCGGCCTCGATCGCGCCGATCTCTCCCCCGTGGGCGAACTTGGCGTGATTCGCCAAGACCAGTTCGATTCTCAAATCCTTCTTATCCGGATCTTGCATGTATTCCAGATACCGCGCCTCCGGAACGTTGAAGTAGGCCCACATGACGCTGTTGTCCGACAACGTCGAAAGCATGTCGCCTTCTTCAATCAAGCTCCCTTGCTGTTCGTATTGTTTGTCGACGATGCCGTCGAACGGCGCGGTGATGTTCGTGAAGTTCAACTCGGCTTGAGCCAGTTGCACTTTCGCTTGGGCCTTCGTCAACTTGGCGCTCAGCAAAGCCAACTCCTGCTCCGAAACGATATTCTGTTTGAACAGCTTCTGACCATTGTCGTATTCGATCTGCGAGGCACGCGCCTCCGCGATTTCCATGTCGACTTTGGCCTTGTAAAGAATGGGGACGATCTTGAACATCAGATCCCCCTTGGTGACCGCTTGCCCCTCCTTAACGCGAATCTCTTCGAGATATCCCTCTTCCAGCGCTCGCACCTCGATGTGGCGGCGCGAATGGATCTGGCAGACATACTGCTGAGTACTCACGACGTCCTTGAGCACCGGGCTCGTGGCGATGATCGTGTGCGCCTGCTCGTGTGCCTCCTCGTGACCGCCCGTCGCCTCCGAGGTGTGACACCCGCAGAGCGACGCCAGTCCGCCGACGAGACATAAAACCGGTGCAAGTTGCAGCGGGTGGAATTGGGAAGTTGTCATCCTGGATCTGTTCATCCTTACCGGCATTACGATCGAGCGGTGTTTTCCACACGTCGTCGGCGGTTGCTGACGCGTGCGGTTCGGCGACATTCCGGCGGACGTTCCTGGCCGGAAGTAACCTCACGAGCGGCTCACCAAGCGGCTCAAGCCGCGGCCTCGCCGCATCCCGCGTTCACACCACGTGCTGAAACGTCACATCTCTTACAATCGACACTATCGGCAGACTCGCCTATTGGGCATTCAAACTTCCTTAGTTTTCCTAAAGAAAGATCGCGCGTTCGCGCCGAGTGAAGGTTTGTCGTAGTCAAACCGCAAAAACTTACGGTTCATTAAGGTCGCCCGCTGCCTCGGGCGATCCGCGAGATCGGCGGGCGGGCACTTGTCGTCGTCGCACGAATTAAGAAGAACATCCGTCTGTCGGTGTGCCCCCTGACGGCGCAAGTGCGGAGCATCCTTTTGCCGACCGCCCCCAACGACTCAAGCGGAACAAGGGTTACCGAATTGTCGCGCGCCGACTCATAGCCGAGTGTCCGCAAAATGACACCGCTCCGGCGCCGTGCGGTGCCGAGGCTCGATGCGACCCGGCCGGGCTTCCGGATTTCAGAAGCGTGAGCATGTCGTGCACCGGGCGAGCCCGGCCTGATGCAATGATTGCGCGTCGCTTGATACGACTCAATTAGCTCGAAAGCGGTGCGACCGTGATCGACGCCTTAAAACGCCGTCGCAAGTACTCCGAGGTCCGACCGTTCCGCGCCGTGATGATTTGAAGCGGTGTTCCTTCGGCGATGAATTGTCCCCTTCATCATTTGCCCCCGGCGCATCTCGACCACCTTGCCGCCTACCGCGACGCCGTCGAGATCGTGCGAAATGACGATCACCTTGTTGCCGGCCTTGGCGAGACCGTGCAACTGGACGATCAATCGTTCCACGTCGACCGGATGCGACACCGTCCGCGGCACATCTCGCACGAAAAGGGAATGGCCGCGCGGAGTCGCTGTAATTCCGTCGCCGGCTTGATTCCTTGCGCTTCGTCGCCCCGAAAGTTCCGTCGCCGACTCCCTTATCCCGACTTATCCGACACGCTCGAACCTTACCTGACGCGCGACCTCGAGGCTCTTCCGCGATTTGTCGTAAGTACAAACAAAAAGCCCGCTTGCGACTTTCGCAAGCGGGCTTTGAAGCGGAGGGCATGGGATTCGAACCCACAACCGGTTTCCCGGCATCTGATTTCGAGTCAGACCGCTGGCCAATTCGCTTACCCTCCGGGGGGCCGAGGCGCAAGGTCCTCGTAGCCGAGCGACACAATACTACTGTTCTCGGTTCGGCGTGGCAAGAACGCCGGCGGTCGCCTGCGGGCATCGTCTCTTGACGATTGTAACGACCGCGACGCTGCGTGAAGGTTCGCAATTTGCCGCAACTGGGGTTGCGACCTAGGTTTTCGGAGAACCGGCCCCCCGCTCCGCTCCAGAACCCAGCGAGAATCCGCCGCATGTCGCTCACCGCCGAACAAGTTCCCTATCGACGTCGTGAAACCGTAGGCGCGGCCGTCGCAAGACAGGCTCCCCCGGCGACGTCCGACTCAGGGCATTCCCTGACCTCGGCCGCGGCGAGTCCCGCTCTAGCACGCGCCGCGAGTTTCGCCGTCCGCGACGTCATGACCCCCAAGCCGACCGCGATCCACGTCGACGACAGCGTCATTCAACTGGTGCGGCTCGTTCACACGAAAAAGTTTCGCCATCTGCTCGTCGCCGACGATGCGGGCCTGCTCGTCGGCGTCGTCAGCGATCGCGACATCGTTCGCTGCTTCGGCCCCGGAGAGTTTCCCGACGAGTCGCTTCTCCAGCGCCTTCGCGCCCGCGACATCATGAGCGGCGACGTCGTCAGCGTCTCACCCGACACGACCGTCGCGCGGTGCATTGAGCTGATGCTCGGCCACGGCATCAATTGCCTGCCGATCGTGGAGGACCGTCGCCCGGTCGGCATTCTCACGACCGCTGATTTACTGCGTTTGTTACAGCGAATGCTGTAACGGCGCCGCCGGGCGAGGTCGCCGGTCTGCGCGCTTGCATTCGATTTCCCGGCCGCTTCAAATGAGCGGGGTAGGAGCCCCTTCTTTGGAGTTAAGCATGCCAGCCGATTTCGATGCGATCGCCCCGCTCCGCGAAGCGCTGTCACACTCCCCCGACAACGTCCCGCTCCGCCGCCACATCGCTCAACAGTTGGCGGCGGCGATGCGTTTCGAGGAAGCGGAATCGACCTATAAAGAAGGGCTGCAACGGAGCCCGAGCGACGTCGCTCTCAAACTCGGCCTCGCCGAACTCTACTACAATCAGTCGAAAAACGGCCCCGCGTTGGTCGTCGTCGAGAGTCTTTTAAATGACTCGCACCCACCGGCCGCGGTCGTGCTGTTGCACGCCAAGCTCCTCGCCCGCTCGGGCGACACCAGCCGTGCGATCAGCCAATACCGCGAGGCGGTCCGTGAAGATGCCTCGCTCGAAGATCTTTCGCTCGCCAGCCAACTCGGCATCGGCGCGAGTGCCGACGCCGAGCTTTCCGACGACCGCCTCCGCGAGACATACGACGGCGAGGCGGGCTCATCCTCCGGGGAATTCAGCGTCGAGCGGCCGACGATCAGTTTTGCCGACGTCGGCGGCATGGACAAACTCAAGGAAGAGATTCGCCTTAAAATCATCCTCCCGCTCGAACACCCGGAATTGTTCAAGGCCTACGGCAAGACCATCGGCGGCGGCATCCTAATGTACGGCCCGCCCGGATGCGGCAAGACCCATCTGGCCCGCGCCACGGCAGGCGAAGTGAAGGCCGGCTTTCTCGCCATCGGGCTCAACGACGTGCTCGATCTCTACATCGGCGAGAGCGAACGCAAGCTCCACGAGTTGTTCGAACAGGCCCGCCGCAATCGCCCCTGCGTCTTGTTCTTCGACGAAGTCGACGCGCTCGGCGCGAGCCGCAGCGACATGCGTTCCTCGCACGGCCGGCTGCTGATCAATCAGTTCCTCTCCGAACTCGACGGCGTGCAAACGTCGAACGAAGGCATTCTGATCCTCGCCGCGACCAATGCGCCTTGGCATCTCGACTCGGCTTTCCGACGCCCCGGCCGCTTCGATCGGATTCTCTTCGTTCCGCCGCCGGATGCTCCGGCCCGGGCGCAAGTGCTGCAGATTCTCTGCAAAGGTAAACCGGTCGAGCAACTCGACTACGAATACCTCGCTAAGAAGACCGACGGCCTCTCCGGCGCCGATCTCAAGGGAGCGCTCGACATCGCCGTCGAAGCCAAGCTCCGCGAAGCGCTCAAGAGCGGCGCGATCAAGCCCCTCTCCACCAAAGACATCGCCGCCGCCGCCTCAGGCATGCGGGCCTCCACCAAAGAATGGTTTTCCACGGCCCGCAACTACGCTCTCTACTCCAACGAAGGCGGGCTATATGACGAGATTCTCAGCTACTTGAAGATTCGCTGATCGGCGTCGCCGCGGGGCAACCTTGCACCGATCATGAGCGCAAATCTCGAACGCGGACGGCGATTGCTCGAAGTGAACCGGCCGGCGCAGGCCGTTGAGGCGCTGCGCGACGCGCTCACCCAAGACCCGAACGACGCCGAGACGCACGCCTTGCTTTCTTTGGCCTATCAACATCTCGAGCGCTCGAAAGAAGCGGTCGAGGCGGCGGAAACGGCGATCGGCATCGCACCGGAATACGCCTACGCGCACTACCTACTCGCGTGGTCGCGACAAAAGTGCGGGCAGCACGAGCAGGCCAAGCGTGCGATTCGCGAAGCCTTGCGCATCCTGCCGAACGACGCCGACTTTTACGTTTGCCTCGCCCAAATCCATTGCTCTCAATGCGATTGGCGACAAGCCGTCGATGCGGCGAGCGCGGGCCTCGCCGTAGATCCCGGTCATGCAGGTTGCCATAGTCTGCGTTCGGTGGCCCTGTTGAATCTCGACCGCCTGCGCGAAGCGGAGCGATCGGCCGACGCGGCGATCGCCGCCGCGCCGAACGACGCGATGGCCCACGCGGTGCGCGGTCGCAATGCCTTGGTGCGCGGCGACGTCGCCGACGCTGAAGACGCATACCGCGAGGCTTTGCGACTCGCGCCAACCTACGAGTATGCGCGGAGCGGACTCGTGAATACGCTCATCGCCCGCAATTCGATCAGCCGTTGGTCGGCCTGGGCCTGCGGCGTGGCGACACTGAATCCGCCGTCGCAGCGCGAGCAGATCGCCGCCTATGCGCTGCTCTCCGTCGTCTGTCTGGCGAGCTTTCTTTCGCAGAAGACGGTCTTCATCGGCAGCCTCATCATCTTGCTCGTGCTGCTGCGCATGATGACGATCTTGCCGTTGGCCTGGGCTCAACTCTACGGGCCGATCGGCAAGGCGCTGCTCCGCTTCGATGCCGTGGGGCGCAACGTGCTCACCGACGACGAGCGCCGCGAAGGAAACGTCTGTGGCGCATGCTTGGCCGTCGCCGCGGTCATGTGGCTATTAACCCTGACTTTCCGCACCGACGCCTTCGGCGCCCCGGCAGTGCAAGCGACGATGCTGACGATCACCTGTGCGCAAATCTTCGCGCGTAAGTCCGGCCTGCCGCGCACGATCGGCTGGGGAATCTTCGCCGTCTTAGCGGGCATCAGCGCGGCCACGTTGATCGGCGCCCTGCTCCGCATCGCTCCGACGACAAAACCGCTCGCGAAAGGCACCGTGGAGTATTATCTGGCCTTCACATTTCTCTACGGCTGGGTCGTCTCGATCTTCACGATGCAGTACCTTGATCGGTACGCTCGAAAGGAATAAGGAATCGAGACGCCGATGAATCGTTCGTTGACCCGCGCTTTGCAGTTGCTAAATTTGTCGCGCTATGCAGACGCGGAGCGGTTGTTGCGTGAAAGCCTGCTCGCAGAGCCGCACGACGGGGGCGCGCATGCGCTGCTCGCCCGGGCGTTGCTCGAGCAAGAGAAGTTCGCCGAGGGGACGCAGGAAGCCGAGACGGCCGTGGGACTCGCGCCCGATGCGCCGTTCGCGCACTTTGTGGTGGCACAAGCATGGCAGCGACGTAACTACCGCGACAAGGCCGAAGCGGCGATCGACGAGGCGATTCGGCTCGATCCGCACGACGCCGACTATCACGCGTTTCGCTCGGCGCTGAAGTTTGAAGCGAGCCGTTGGGAGGATGCGCTGAAGTCCGCGGAACAGGCGCTCGCGATCGATCCCGAGCACATCGCCGCCAACAACTTCCGCGCGATGGCGCTTGTAAAGCTCGGTCGTCGCGGCGAAGCCGGTCTGACGATCGACGCGGCCCTCGCGCGCGATCCTGACGATGCGTTTAGCCACGCCAACAAAGGTTGGGCGCTGCTCGAAGGGCGCGAGCCTAAGAAGGCGCTCGATCACTTTCGCGAAGCGCTTCGGCTTGATCCGACGATGGAATACGCCCGCGTCGGCATCATCGAAGCGCTCAAGGCCCGCAATCCGATCTATGGATTGTTCCTCCGCTACATGCTGGCGATGGCGAAACTGCCGCCGAAGTGGCAAGTCGGCGTGATCATCGGGCTGTGGTTCGTTAATCGTTTGTTGCGAGGCATGGCCAAAGCCAACCCGGCGCTCGCGCCCTTCGTAACGCCGATCTTAATCGTTTATCTCTTGTTCGCGCTGCTCACTTGGCTCGCACAGCCGCTCTTCAATTTGTTGCTCCGCTTGCATCCGCTCGGCAAACACGCGCTATCTCCGGAAGAGAAGCTGGAAACGAACCTGATCGGCGGGTGCATCGGCGCGGCGCTCCTCCTCGGCGGGCTTAGCTTCATCGACGATTGGACGGGCCTGATGGCTCCGGCCTTGGCGATCTTCGCGCTCGCGATGCCGCTGCACTTGGTCTTCACCGCCGCCCCCGGCTGGCCACGGATGACGCTCATCGGCGTGACGTTGACGATGATCTCCGCGGTCTTTGGCGCGGCGTTGTTGACGTTCCTCGGCGACGAAGATTCGGCCGCGGCCATGGCTACGGCGTATATTTACATGTGGCTCGCTGCGATATGGGGCGGACAGCTGATTGCGGGCGCAAAGCCCAGAAAATAAGCGGTTTGCTCGCTGCGAGTCGATGTTCGCGTAGAGGCTCCGATCGAACGAAGGAATTCGAACATGCCTGCTCTTCAATTCGGCGGCGAGGAACAGTTTGCCGCGCCGCCGGAAAAGGTGTTCGCCTTACTGACGGACCTGGACGGGCTCGGCGCGAGCATTCCCGACTTGGTCGCGGCGAAGCGTGTCGACGACCGCACGCTGGAATGCACCGTACGGCCCGGCTTTTCGTTCTTGCGGGGGACGATGAAGCTGCGGATCACGCTCGATGAGCTGGCGCCGCCGAGCGCCACGGTCATGAAAATCGACTCGTCCGGCATCGGCGTATCGATGAAGATCGTTTCGCGTATGACGCTCACGCCCGAGGCCGCGGGCACAAAGCTCACTTGGCAGGCCGATGTGAGCGAAATGAAAGGACTCGTCGCCACGGTCAGTCCAGGCCTCGTGACGGCTGCGGCCGATCAGGTCGTTCGCCACGGCTGGAAACAACTGCACGATCGGCTCGGCGGCTGAGTACGAGCGTAAAGATTAGCCGAACGCGGCGAACTCTTTTCCCAGCAGGGCCGCGGCGATCTTCAGTTGCATAATCTCATCGGTCCCTTCATAGATCCGGCAAACGCGCACGTCTTGCAAGTGTCGACCGACGCGATAGAGCTCGCTCCAACCGCGACCGCCGTAGATTTGCACGGCCCGGTCGGCCGCATCCCACGCGGCGTTCGAAGCGAAGAACTTCGCTTGCGCAACGCGTAAATCCGCTTCTGCAAGGAGCGCTTTGTCGCCGGGGTTTTCGTCGCTTGCCTGCTTTGCGAGGGCCGCGCGCTCGACCATCGCTTCGCTCGCGGCACGATCCATCTCGATGTGCGCCAAGTGAGCCTGCACAAGCTGATGCTTGCCGATCGGCTTGCCGTGCTGATGGCGCTCACGGCACCAGCGCACGGCTTCCTCCAGGCAATCTTCGATCACGCCGAGACAGCCGGCCGCGACGCTCAGCCGGCCGGAAATCAGCGTCGCCATCGCAATGCGGAACCCCTCCCCTTCCGTGCCGAGCAGGTTGTCGCCCCGCACCGGGTGATCAGTCATCTGAAACATCCCGGTGTTCGCCGTAAACATGCCGAGCTTGGCAGGCATGTCTTCGCGCTCGAATGTCTCGCCCGCCGTGTCGACGATGAAAGCACTCATTCGCTTCCCCGGCCCTTCGGCTCCTTCCGGATAGGCGAACGCGACGACGGCCTGGGCAATGGCCCCGTTGGAAATAAGATATTTCACGCCGTTGAGCAGGAAGCGATCGCCGTCGCGACGGTAGGTGCTCGTCATCTCCAGCGGATTAGAGCCGGCTTCCGGTTCGGTCAGTCCGAACGCCAGGATGCACTCGCCGCGCGTCGACGCCGGAAGATACCGTCGCTTCTGGTCTTCCGTGCCGAATTTCATGATCGGGTATTGCCCGATCGACGTTTGCCCGGAGAAGAACGTTCGTACGCCGGTCCCCTCGCGCCCGAGCCGAGCCAGACACTTGGCGTAGGTCGGAGCGTCGGCCCCTCGGCCGCCAAACTCCGCGGGAACGGGGATCCCTAGAATGTCGTGTTTGCGGGCCAGCGGGACGGTCTGCTCGTTGAAGCAGTGCTCCACGTAGCAAAGCTCCTCGATCGGCCGCAGTTCGCGGCAAAAGGCATCGACGTCGGCGAGGACATCGCGGGCTGAGGTCGTGGACATAGCATGCGTCTCCGGGTGCCTGGTCTATTTTAGACCGACGGCGGCAAAAGGCCCGAGCCCAACATCTGCGAAGTCGTTCCATCGCCGGGGTTTGCGATTCCCCATATCGACAGCCGTCGCCGATTATCGACACTCCGGGGCACATGAGCCGACTGCCGACGTTTTCAGCCGGCAGGAAACTTGACATGGCCTCTCGCCGGTGGTTAGTCTAAAATCTAAATTGTTTGCGGCACTAGAGTTAGTTGTCGTTGCAACTCCGTCGAACGACGTAGAAAGTCCTCGGCTTGTACGCCCGCGTTCGACTTGAGTCTGGAAGCGACGCCTTGACCACTTCCCATTGCCGTTCGGCTCGTCTTTTCGCGCATCAAATCCTTAGAGGTTTGTCATAGAGATGTCGGCATCGCCCTGCGCCCTGAATCGAATGCTCCGTGGCTGTTGTATCGTCGCCGTCGTGCTGAGTTCGTTCAGCTTCGGAGATTCGGTCTACGGCCAAACCGCTCAGATGACCGCAGGTGTGAAACCGCCGGACAATGCGCCGGTCGACGTCTCGAAGCTGATTAACGAGCCGCAGTTCGCCAATCGTCTTCGTCAATTGGTCATTCCGGTGCTGAGCGTCGGAAAGGCGAGCAATCAACAAGAGGCGGACAACGTCGACATGTGGACGGTGTTTCGCGCGGCGCAGCTTACGCTGCCGCCCACCGATGCGCGCGACACCGTCGAACAGCGCCGCATGCAGATCAAGTCGCGTGAACTACTCCGCCTCTCCGGCAACGCTCCCGACCAAACGCTGCACGACCGGATCAATGCCGTGCTTGTGGCTAACTTGGTGCCGGTGATCGGCAATGCGCAGTATTCGATGGAAGCCCGCTACAACGCGATGTTGCTGCTCGGCATGCTCGATAAGGTCGAACCTGATTCGACGCAAAATCGTGAAGCCGTTCCGCTCGCGGCCGCCGAACCGTTGTTGATTCAGGCTTCACAAAGCGAAGCGTTGCCCGAGATTCTTCGGCTCGGGGCTTTGGGCGGATTGGCGCGGCACTGCGAACTGCAACTCCCCGGCGACAACAAAGCGGCCATCGCCGCAGAAGCCGTCAAATTGCTCGCAGCCAAACAAGCTCCCAACGGGTATTCGCCGAACGGGTTTCATTGGGCTCGCAAGCAAGCGATTCAGATGGTGATCGGCTTGGCAACCAAGGGTGCCGAGGTGAATCGCCCGGAGGTCGTCAAAGCGTTGTACGACATCCTGGCCGACGATAAACAGCCGTTGTTTCTGCGTCGCGACGCAGCATTGGCGTTCGGGTATCTCGACACCGCGGTCGTAGCTTCCGGCGGCATTAAGCCGGCCGACATCTGTAAAGCCATGACGAATTACACGCTTGAAGTCATGAAGGCCGGATCGCCGCGATTCGACCCGACTGCGCCGATCGACCTCTCCAAGGGCGAAGATGTTTTTCCAACACCGACGGAAGAGAACAAGCTGCTGTTTGCCCAAGGCGTGGCGTACTACCTCAACTGCGCGGCGACCGGCCTCGGCGGCCGGAGCACAAATCGCGGCTTGGCCAAGACCGTTAACGCGGCCGATCCGGCTTTTCAACAAGTTAATACTTTGCTTAATACGCATATCAATCCGCTCATCACCGCGTTGAATTCTCCGCGAGTCAACTCCTCGGGCGTGATGAACGATTTGGCATCGAAACGCGGCACTCTTGAGCAATGGTTCCAACAAAACGGCGGGGCCGCGGGTGCGGGACCGGCGGGAGCCGGTCCAGGAGTTGGTGCCGCCGGCGCGTTGGGCGCTCCGGTTGCCCCCCGGTAGCGTCCATCTGTCCGACCGGTAAGTCGCAAGGATGCGATGAGTTTTCATACGGCAAAAGGAATTGCCTCGGTGCCTTCTTCACGACGAGCGACGAGCGCTGTCACGCCGACTCTACGGCGGTATTCGGTTTCGCACCGACGCATCTTCAGGTCACCGATCGGGATCGTGGGCATCGTCTTGCTGGCGACGTCGCAAAGCTGCGGTTGGCTCAAGCGGCCGACGGACGCGATCACGGCCCCTTTTCGTGCGAAGCAAGACGTCGCCTTGGCGGAAATGGGCGTCACGCCGGTCGACGCCGCCCTCCTCGCTAAAGATGACTGGGTGTTGGCCCAGCCCGATCTCGCTAGGCAATTCGACCCCGCACTGCCGCATTACATCAATCCCACGGTCGAACCGATCTTCGCGTTGTCCGGTTCGGAGCGTCCCAACCTGCTGCCGGCTCTCGACCATCCCGAAGCGCCGGTTCGCGCCAACGCCGCCATCGGGCTGGCTCGTTGGGGCGACGGCCGCGCTCTGGAGCCGCTGGTCGCGATCGTCGGCGAGGTTCCGCTGAAGCTCAATTTGCGCCGCGCCGCCGCCGAATCGCTCGGCAACATCACGAAACCGTCGCCGCGCGCGGCGATCCAAAAACTGCACGACCGGTTCGGCCGCTTTGAGCCGTCGAACCTGACCAACTACTCGCCCGAATTGCACGCCGACCTGTTGCGGGCCTTGAGCCGACATGTCGACGCCGCGACCGACACACGCTTCCTAGAATCTTTGCGAGCGCCGGGCGTCGATGCCCGCAAGGAAGCACTGGCAGCGTGGGGCCGCAGCGCCGCGACGAACTTGCCGCCCGACGTCGTCGATCTTCGCGCCGATCCGAACCCCGAGATCCGAGCCGCCGCGATTAGCATGTTGCTGGCAAAACGTCATCCGCAAGCGCTCGACTTCGCTAAGAACGCGTTGCAAGACTTCGACACGAATGTGCGCTGCGCCGCCGCCGCCGGACTCGGCCGCTACGGAGGCGACGACGCAATCGCACAGCTTGACCGCGTCATGTTGCAAGAAGGGGAAGTGCTTCGCAAAGCCGCGGTCGAAGGATTGCATTCGGCCGGAGCGCTCGACAAAGTCTGGGCCGCGGCCCAAGACAAAGCGTGGCGAGTACGCCGCGCCGTCGCACAATGCCTCGCCCATCACCCCGAACCGCGAACCGCCGCTCTGGCCTATCAATTTCTCGCCGACGATTCCGGTGAAGTCCGCAAAACGGTCGTCGCCGCACTCGACTCTTGGCCGTTGCCCGCCGCGGGCCCGGTGCTGTTGGCCGCGCTGAAAGAGCCGACGTTTGAAACGCGCCGCCTCGCGGGCGAACAACTCACACGTCGTTGGCCGCCGGCCGCGGAATTCACCGTCGATTTGCCGTTGGAACGGCGCAATGCCGTCGTCGCCGCGCTCGAAGACCGGTGGAGCGCGGAATTTGGAGCATTCGACCCGGCGATGTTCGCCGCAGCCGCCCCCGGCCCGGCCCTGTCGCCGGCTTACACGCTGACGCCCCAGCGGCTCGATGCCCTACAGCAAATCGTCGACGCCTGCGCACGCGAGCAAGTAAGCGATCGCGTGGCCCTGCATCTCGGCGCGCTCGGTGCGTTCGGCCCCGACGTCGTCGATGCTCTGGAGCGATTGCTGCTCGAGCGGGGCGTCGTACCGCCGGAGCCGGTCTATCGGCAGTTTCTCGTTTCGAAGGCCCCGCCCTACGCCGCCCTCGATCAACTCACGGCGGCCGACGTCAACGACCGCCGCCGCGGCGCCGATCGCTTGGCGGAGCTTGCCCGCGAGGCCCCGTTGCGTCCGCTCGTGACGGCGCGAATCGCGCAACTCGGCGTGGTCGAAGCCGACGGCCTCGTCTGGCGCGGCCTCAGCGAAGCCATGGCCTCGGACCGAACCGAAGCCTCGATGTCGCTCGCACTCGCCGGGCTCTCCCATCCGTCTCCCGAAGTGCGCCGCATGGCCTGCGAACTCTTGGCCGCGCGGCCTGAGCCGCGGCATGCCCAAACCTTGCTGGTCGCCGCCGCCGATCCGCATGTCGGCGTCGCCACGGCCGCAGTTAAGGCGCTCGCTCATCCCGGCCTCCTATCCGAACCGTCGGTCGTCGAAAACCTGCTTACCTCGCGCGATTCCAATCTGCGATTCGAAGCGGCGCGCGCACTGCACGCCAATGGCTTCGCCGCAGGCGCCGCGGCCTGGGAACGATTGGCGCACGATGTCGATCCCGAACTTCGCCGCCGCGCCGCCGCCGCGATGGGCGAGTCGGGCGATCGCCAATTCTTGCCAACTCTCATCGCGCTACTCGGCGATCCGGCGCTCGGCGTCCGCAAGACCACGGTCGACGGGCTCGCCGCTCTCATCGGCAACGACGTCTCCGTGGCCCCGGGCGAACCGCTGCCGGCGCTGTCGGAGCGAATCTCACGCTGGCAGGCGTGGTACGCAACGCAGCGATAATCGCCGCGTCATGCGGGTGAACGGATCACCGACACCCCCCGTTTGACGACAGTCGGCCCATTTTCTACACTCGACGGGTTCCCGGCTTTCCGCTGCGGTCGCCTGAGCCCTGCTCGGTCGCGTCGCCGCGTGCGAAGATGCCCATTGGTCCCGCTTATGAATCTTGCGGCGTCGATGTTTGAATCGGCGCGCCAACTACGGAAGTGATTATGTCGATCGACGAAACGAGCCCGTCCCAAGCACCGGAAACCGTTGTGCCGCAACAAGTCGCGGCCGAGATGGGCATCGAACATTTGGCCATCAACACGATTCGCACGCTCTCGATGGACGCCGTGCAGGCGGCCAATAGCGGCCACCCTGGTACCCCGATGGCGCTCGCGCCGGTCGCCTACACGGTGTGGCAAAACTTTCTTCGTTTCGATCCGAACGATCCCACTTGGCCGGCTCGCGACCGCTTCGTGCTCTCGTGCGGCCACGCCTCGATGCTGCTCTACAGCATGTTGCACTTGGCCGAAGTGAAGCAAGCCGATCACTACGGCGACGTCGTCGACGAACCGGCCGTTCCGCTCGAGCACATCAAGAAGTTCCGCCAATTACATAGCCGCTGCCCGGGTCATCCCGAGTTCGGCGAAACGGGGGGCGTCGAAACGACGACCGGCCCGCTCGGCCAAGGCTGCGGCAACAGCGTCGGCATGGCGATCGCGCAGAAGTGGTACGCCGCCCGCTACAACAAACCCGGATTCGAACTGTTCAACGCCAAGACGTACGTCATCTGCAGCGACGGCGACTTGATGGAAGGCGTTTCGTGCGAGGCCGCTTCCATCGCCGGTCATTTGAAGCTGTCGAACCTCGTTTGGATCTACGACGACAACAAGATCACAATCGAAGGCGAAACCGATCTCGCGTTCACCGAAAACGTCGCGCTTCGCTTCAAGTCGTACGGTTGGAACGTCAGCTTCGTCGAAGACGCCAACGACTTGGCCGCGATGCAAAAGGCGCTCAAGAAGTTCAACTCCACGAAGACCGGCCCGACGCTCATCGTTTGCAAGAGCCGCATCGGCTACGGTTCGCCTAATAAGGCCGGTTCGCACAAGGCTCACGGCGAACCGCTCGGCGCCGATGAGATCAAGCTCACCAAGGCGTTTTATCAGTGGAACGAGCCGGATTTCTTCGTGCCGCAAGACGTGTACGAACACTTCCGGCAAGGCGTCGGCGCTCGCGGCGCGAAGCTGCACAAGTCGTGGAAGAGCAAGCTCAAGAAATACGGTAAGGAGTTTCCGGAACTCGCCGCCGAACTGGCTAACATCGACTCGCGCGAGCTTCCCGCCGATTGGGAAGCTGCCCTGCCGACGTTTCCGGCCGACGCCAAGGGAATGGCCAGCCGCGCCTCGGGCGGCAAGGTGCTCAACGCCGTCGCCGCGAAGATTCCGTGGCTCATCGGCGGTTCGGCCGACTTGGCTCCGTCGACCCTCACGCTGATCACGGCCGAAGGCTCCGGCGACTTCGAGCCGAACAACTACAACGCCCGCAACTTCCACTGGGGCATTCGGGAACACGGCATGGCCGCCGCGCTGAACGGCATGGCGCTGAGCGGTCTGCGTCCGTACGGCGCGACGTTCTTCGTCTTCACGGACTACATGCGCCCGTCGATGCGGCTGGCGGCGATTATGAAGCAACCGGTGCTCTGGGTGCTGACGCACGACTCGATCGGCGTCGGCGAAGACGGCCCCACCCATCAACCGGTCGAACACTTGGCGGCGCTGCGGGCCATTCCCGGCCTCAACGTCATGCGTCCGGGCGACGCGAACGAAGTCGCTCAGGCATATCGCGCAGCACTCGCCTCCACCGACGCTCCGACGGCGATGGTGCTCACTCGCCAAAACCTGCCGACTTTGGATCGTACGAAGTATGCGTCGGCCGAAGGCGTGGCCAAGGGCGGTTATGTCGTCACCACCGGCGACGAGAAGCCGCAAGTCATCCTGATGGCGACCGGCAGCGAACTTCAAGTGATCGTCGCCGCCGCCGAACAACTGGAAGCCAAGGGGATCAAGACGCGGGTCGTCAGCATTCCCTGCTGGGAACTGTTCGACGCTCAAGACGCCGCGTATCGCGAAAGCGTGCTGCCGAGCGACGTCACGGCCCGCGTGGCCTGCGAAGCGGGCATCAAGATGGGCTGGGAACGTTACCTCGGCGCGAAGGGGCGCTTCGTCGGCATGAACGGCTTCGGGGCGAGCGCTCCGGCCGCTCAACTCTTCAAAGAGTTCGGCATCACGGCCGAACATGTCGTCGCCGAAGCGGAAGCCTCGCTCAACGGTTAGTCGCTCCACTCGTTCCCTCTCCCCTCGGAGGAGAGGGAACGGGCTGGATGAGCGGGCGGCGAAGATCGGCTTCGTCCCGTTTGCGGCGACCATCGTCTCATCTCTCCCGGTTCGCGACCGGTTCGGTTGCTGCGCATCTATTTCGCGGTTAGATGCGCACCCCTATTGTCTTACTTAAATGTGCGCATCTACCGGCCAAATAGATGCGCGGTTTGCGCACCTATTCGAGCGCCGATTTCGCGCCAATTGGCGCCGCCGCGCCCTCGGTCGGCGAACAAGTCGAAAGCGAATTCCGCACCCCGCAACGTAGCGAAACTCGCGGCGCGATTCCAAGCAACTTTTTGGCCGGCCCCAAAGCCGACGCCGCGCGGCCAAATCCGCGACTTGACGACGCCCAGCCGTTCCGCAGCGCCGCGTCGGCCGCGCTGCGCTCGCCCGACCTACGCCGATGCCAGTGCGATGAGTTCTTTGTTATCCGCGGCGTCGCGGGCTTTCAGCGTGATCTCGGTCATCGAGTAGGCGTCTTCCTTCGTGAAGCGGCAGGGCGTTCCCTCGGTGATCGACTTTGCGAAGTCGACGAACATGTTTTCGCTCGGGCCGGGGTCGATCTGATAGGTCTTCTTTTTCTCGGTCGTCAGTGCAATGTGGTTCCAGGCCTGCTGCGTTTCGATCACGCCGTCGCCGCCGGCGATTCGTAGCCGATCGTCGCCGTGCGTTGCGAATTCCTTCGGCAGCAGGTAGTCGAGACGAGCCGTGCCGGTTGCGCCGTTGCCGTAGCGCACCAGCACGCTCGCGGTGTCCTCGCTCTGGCCGAACTCCGGCGTCGCCACGTTGGCGTGAAACGCCGCCAAGTGGGTGAAATCGAGCTGCGGCACCCAGCGCATCAGATCGAGCGCGTGGCAGCCGATGTAGGGAATCGTGCCGCCGAGTCGCTTGCGCGACTTTTCCCATTCATCGCGTTCTTCGATCCGATATGACTTCTGACACGTCACCAGCCCGACTTTGCCGACGGCTCCTTCGGCCACGAGCTTCCGCATCGTGCGATACTTCGCTTCGTACCGCATGCGCAAGAGCATCGTCAGCTTGACCTGCGCCTTCTCGACCGCTTCCTTCACGCGAGCCAAGTCTTCGAGCGTCGTCGCCAGCGGCTTCTCCGCGCAGATGTGCACGCCGCTCTGCGCCAAGCGAATGAGTTGCTCGGCCCGCAAGCCGTTCTCGTCGGCGACGACGCACACGTCCATCTCGGTGTGCTCGACCATGTGCTGCCAGCGCTGGTACTGCTCGGCTCTCGCCGCCAATTCCTGCTTCTGACAAAACTTCGCGACCTCTTCCGGATCGCCGTCGCTCACGGCGACCACGTGGCAGTCTTTCAACTGCGCGGCCCCCTTCATGCAATCGCTCACGTGCCCACGCAATCCCATGATGCCGATACGCATGATGTTCCGCCTTATTTTGAGTGTGACTCACCACGGCGATACCGAGACCGCGGAGGACAAACAGACGTCAAAACCAGAAATCGGATTCCGAGCTTCTCCCCTCCGTGATGTCCGCGCCTTCGTGGTGAAATCACGCCTTCATCGCTTGAGCGAACTGCAGCTTCGTCCACGTCGGCCGAATCGTTTCGAAGTCGGTCTCGCGCGGCGTCGTACCGGCGAGCGCGCTCACGGCGGCCGCCGCGCCGGCCGCTTCCCCCAAGGCCACGGAGTTCCCCGTCACGCGGTAACTCGAATGCGCGATGAAGTCGCCGCTGATGCACCGCCCGGCCAAGAGCAACCCGTCGACGTCTTTCGCCACCAACGCCCGGTAGGGAATGTCGTACGGTCGCGACTTCACCGGCTTCGCTTCGATGCCTTTCGTCTTAGTCGGATCGGTCGAGTGGACGTCGATGCCGAACGTCACCCGGCAGACCGCGTCCTTATGACGCGCGCCGATCGCCAAATCATTGGTGCTCACTTCGTAGAGCCCGCGAATCCGCCGCCCCTCGCGGACGCCGATCTGTTCGCCGGTCGCCACGATCTTCACCTTGCTCCACACGCCGCCGAGGCCGCGCAGGCCGTTGACGAGCCGATGGATTTCGGCGCGAGCCCGCATGGTGGCCGCGGTCATTTGCCCGGCGTCCATCGACGACACGCCGTACTCATGGTTGGCCATCAGAGCGAACAAGTCTTCGCGAAGGTGGAACATCGTCGGCTTCGCGTACGACGGCGAGTTGCCCCCCTTCTCCATTTCGGCCTTCAGCCGGTCTTTCGGCCCGGCCCAGCCGCCGCTTTCGGCGAGTTCGCGGGTAAACGGCGTGACTTCGTCGGCGTTAAGCCCGGTGAGCAGCGCCATCAAGCTCATCGGTTGGGCGAGCCCGCCGTCGGGCGACCCATAGTCGAAGCCGCAGCCGGCGAGCGCGGCCAGGTCGCCGTCGCCCGTGCAATCGACGAACGTCTTCGCCCGCCAGGCTTGCCGTCCGCTCTTGCTTTCGGTGACGACGACGGAGAGCCGATTCTTGTCGTCTTTGATCGCGCCGACGACTCGCGTGTGGTACTGCACGCAGACGCCGACGGCCGACACCAATTCTTCCAACAACAACTTCATTTGCTCGACGTCGTAGGCCACGCTCCCCTTGTGGGCCACGGCGTGCCGCTGCTGCAAGTGCCGCACGATCTCGGCCATCAGGCCCGGCTTGTTGGCGTAGTCGAGAATCCAAGTCAGCGCCCCGGCGGTCCATACTCCGCCCAAGCAACCGTGAACTTCCAAGAGCCGCGTCTTCGCGCCGGCGCGGGCCGCATTGATCGCCGCGGCGATGCCGGCCGGCCCGGCCCCGCAGACGATCACGTCGCACTCTTCGACGATCGGCGTCGCACGGGCCGCTTCCTCAAGCACGCCGGCGGCAAGATTCCCGACCAGAGGCGTGCGCGAGCCGAGCGCGGGCAGATCAGGCACGGCCAGGGGCGCGGCCGGCGAAGCCTTGGCATCGGCGGCGGCGAAGAGTTGCGGAGCGGCGCCGAAAGCGCCGATCGCTCCGGCGGCGGCTTGCCCGAAAGCGCGACGAGTGTAACGAGACATGGCGAACATCCTACGGAAGAGCGAACGAACGGCGCAACGTGCGAGGGTTTATTCTAAGTCGCCGCGAAGCGGGGCCGCAATCACTCATATATATGGCAACGACTTTCTGACTCAACTTTGGACATTTCGCCGTGGGGTCTCCAAAATAAACGCAAACGCAGAGAACAAATGATGCGACCAATTTCAATAAGTCTGTTCATCGTCGTCGCCGCTGCGATCGTTGCGATCACGGTACCGGCAATGTGGACTTTTGTGCAAACTCCGCGCGAAGCTTCGATCATGGTCGAGATCGACCAACTTCAGACGGCGTTTCACACCTATAAAGAAAAACGAACCGAATATCCTCCCTGTCTCTGCGAAACCGACGCCGAGCGTCGAAAGCTGCGTTTCATGCGTCACCTGTCCGCGGCCTACACCAAGTCCGACTACGGCACGACGGCCGAAGATTACGACAAGCTGCGGTCGGCGTTAATGTCCGACGATCCGAACGATCACACGAAGCAACCGTACAACTTTCGTGACGCAGAAGGCAATCTTCAGCCGCTCGATTTGGATACGCTCGATCCCGCGGAAGCAATGGTCTTCTGGCTCGGCGGCTTTCCCACTCCGTACAACGTTCAAACAAAGACACCGGTTTCGAATCGCCGCCTTCTCGGGTTCCACCGCGATCTAGATACGCCGCTAAAGCGCGAAGACTTCTTTTTAGAAGGCTCCAATCCGATGCGTTTCCGAACGGATTTGCTCTACCAGTTCGACGACACGCGATTCGTCGACAACGACCACGACGGTTGGCTCGAGTACGTACCGATTGCGCAACGACAAGGCGAGGTAGACGCGTCGTTCGTTTACTTCGATTCCGCCTGCTATCAAGCTTCGACGGGCGATGAGGCCTTAGTCGGCACCGTCTTCTATCGGCGCGATGCCGAATTGGCTGCGAAGATCGGGCAGATTTCACCCTTCGCCGAAACATTCGATCCGGCTCGGCCGCAAGCCACGAAGTGGCACAAGCCGGAGTCGTTTCAAATCGTCTGCGGCGGCCAAGATCACCTCTTCGGGCCGCCGGCCGGCGAGGCGGCCGGCGCTCGCCGCATCGCACTGTGGCCCGCCGGCATCACCTACGAGTCGCCGAACGGCCAAAACTTCTCGCCACGCGAACTCGCCGACGAGGAAGAAGACAACTTGTCGAACCTCGACAACGTGCCGCTGGGAACGGCGATGAAGCGAGCGAAGTGATTAGCGAGCGGCGCCGAATGCGCCCAGCGCCCCGGCGGCGGCTTGGCCGAAAGCACGACGAGAGAAACGAGACATGGCGAACATCCTACGGAAGAGCACACGGTAAGCCCCACCTACGACGATCCATTCTAAGTCACCCCGAAGATGCCCCGCAATCACGCCTGAGATTGATATTCGACGTTGGCCCTGGTTGCCGCCATAATTTCAGAACCCACCGACAGCTAGTCAAGAAACGATACCAACGTAGCAGCCGGCGACTCAAGGACACGATCATGAATCGACGCGGCACCACGTTTGAAACAGTTGCGGCGGTAGTCGTTTTGGCAATCGGCGCCGTTGTCATCGGATGGAAAGTTTGGGAGTGGAGCACGATCACGAACTATCTCCAAGCCCTGGAAAAGAGAACGGTCGTCGAGATCGATCAACTTCAAACGGCGCTGATGTCGTATCAAGACAAGTTCGGAGAATATCCACCATGCCTCGGCGAGGCGGAAGTCGAAGTCCGAAAAAAACGCTTCATGCGGCATCTGTCGAACGTCTATAAGTCGGCTTCGTACGGAACGGAAGTGGAGGATTTCAATCGGCTTCGAAAAAGGCTGATGTCGGACGCGGCAAACGACGGCACAGGCCAACAATACAATTTTCGCGACGACCGTGGAAACATCCGTGCGATCGATTTGGAAACCCTCGACCCGGCGGAGACGCTGGTTTTTTGGCTCTGCGGATTCCCGACGCCGTACGACACGAAGAGCCTAAACAGAATTACATCGCGGCTAGTATTCGGCTTTTACCGCGATCGCGAGGATCCGTTCTTTCGTGGCGAAGTTGCCGAGCCGAAGTACGAAGCGTCGCGAAACCGGACCGATCCATTGCTGCCGATCAACGAAAAGCATCTCGTCGATAACGACTTGGATGGGTGGCTGGAGTATGCTCCATTTTGGTCGAGTGAATTATCGCCTGTCGTTCCGTTTGTCTATTTCGATGCGGAATGCTACATGAGTTCAACGGCGAACCAAGCTACGATCGGTACCGTGGTCTATCCCCAAGATCAGAAACTAGCGGCGCGCCGCGGCAGAATTTCACCACTTGCGGAAATATTCGATCCAACTCGTCCGGTCGATGCTAAGTGGCACAAGCCGGAATCGTTTCAAATTGTCTGCGGCGGCGTCGACAACCACTTCGGCCCACCGATCGGCACAGAGGCAAGCGCTCGCCGCATCGCGCTGTGGCCCGCCGGCGTCACCTACGAGTCGCCGAACGGCCAAAACTTCTCGCCACGCGAACTCGCCGACGAGGAAGAAGACAACTTGTCGAACCTCGACAACGCGCCGCTGGGAACGGCG
>JAEUIN010000292.1 GCA_016793115.1 Planctomycetaceae bacterium | reverse complement strand
GTTATGAACGACCGCTCGAAGGGGAAGAGCTACTCGTCGGCGGAGGCAAGGACAAGGATATGGTCTCGATGAGCTCGGAAGAAAAGAAAGAGTTCGTCAAGAACCTCCGCAAGGAAAGTCGAATGAAGTTCGACCTGCCGGTGAACTAGCCCCTCGCTCGCCGGACTTACGACTCCCCGTAAGCATCATCCAGCTCGCGCAAGTACGCCAGCGCATGTTCCAGATCGCTGGTCGGCACGCCGAGCGAGCAACTGCGGCGTTCGCAATCGGCCAGTTGCAGCAGATCTTCAAACCATTCCGACTCCGCCAGCCGTCGCCGAGAGCGTTGACCGAGCGCGCCGTCGTTGAAGGCTTGGCCGGCCTCCAAGTGTTCGATCAACCACTGCGTGCGCTCGGTGATCGTTTCCCCGAGTGCATCGAGGGCCGCGGCGGACGCATTCTGCGGATCGATCGCGCGGCCGACGTCGTGCAGCAGCGCCGCCGTCAGAAACTCTTCGTCGTACGGCAGTTCCTCGCGAGCGACGTCGAACGTTCGCAAGCTGTGCGAGAGCAAGTCCTCGCCCCGTCCGGCTCGGCCAAACCGTGCGATCTGCTCCAGCGGCGCAAGCAGCCCGGCATACACGACGAAGCGATCCGTCGGCGCCACAGGCTCCAGCAACCGGTCGTCGCTTTGCTCGTGAATCCAGGCGAGCTTGGCGATCTCCGCGCGAATCTCGCGCTGCGTCGGCAAGGCCTTGCGGGAAATGTACCCGCCGCCGACGCGTTGCACCGCCTGCTGCGTGGCCTTTTGAAATGAGATCTGATTCTCAAACATCAGCCGTGCAGCCTGCTCGGCCAACTGCTGACGCAACTTAGCAAACGACATCGGGTACGCCTCACGCGGGAGGTCGGCGAACGGTCGTGATTTACGGACATGTGCGGCAATCGCAACGCCCGACCAAATTATATGCGGCGGCCGGCGAAAGACTAAAGGGCGATTTACGGCGGCTGGTCAATTGGTTTCCCACGTTTACCACATTTTTTGGATATACTCTCCGCAGCGGTATCGCCGGATTTGTCGGAAACGTTTCAATGCTTGACCATTATCTATCGAGCGAACACGACACCCGCACGCGACGTCGGAATTGGCAGGCCGTGATTGTTTTGTTTCTTCTCATACCCGGCTGCAATCGCGCGTCGCAATCGCAGCAGCAGGTGGAAGTCGATCCGTCGCTCGTCGAGTTTCGTCCGATTGCCACCGAACGGCGATTCCCCGCGCTCGTAAAAGCCGCCGAAGAACAGCAGGCCGCCGAACTAAGAGCGGGCAAGCCGCTGAGTCGTGAAGTCCGCCGCACAAAGCAAGATTCCGCGCCGACCGGACTTTGGGTCGACATCGTTCCAAGAACGGTGGAATGGATGAAAACGTTGCAGGGAGCGCGAATCCGCGAAATCCGCCCGCCCGAGGCCGCCGGATCGACGGAGTCTACGTGGCAGGTGCTCGTGTTTCTCGATCCTCTTAACGTCAATCGGGCCGATATTGACTACGCAGCGCCCACATACGATTCCAACGACAGACCATGCGTGGAATTTACCATGACCAGGCCTGGTGCGGCGAAGCTGGAACGCTTAACGGCCGCTCATCTCCCGAGCGGCAACGATTTTTGCCACCTCGGAATCATCGTCGCGGGTCAGCTATATTCCGCCCCGAGAATCAACTCGATCATTTCGTCCGACGGACTCATCACCGGCGATTTCACTCAGGACGAAGTTCGCGACATCGCGGCGATTATGACCGCCGTCAAACCGACCGGCGCGTACCCCACGGCAACCCCGACATCTACTCCATCCTCACCGTAGCTCTATGAAGGACACCCCTTCCAACAGCCGCGACTATCGCAACCTGCAGCCGTCGCAGATCGTCGACACCATCGACGTTCTCGCACGGCGGATCAAGGAGCGGTTTCCGCAATCGGGCCTCTTCCGCGTGGCCGTGGAGTTGCACACGCTCGCGCAGGAAGCGGTCGTCCGGGCCGAAAAAATTCGCCGGCCGAACATTCTGCTGCGAGGCTTTGTGCTGCTTCTCATCGGGCTGGTCGTGGCGCTCGTCGCGATGACGGCCCGGAGTATTCGCTTGAACAACGAAGTGTTTCAACTCGAACACTTCGTGCAGACGATCGATTCTTCGATCTCCAGCGTTGTGTTTCTCGGCGCGGCGATCGTGTTTCTGTTCTCACTCGAATTAAAGCTTAAGCGGAAGCGTGCCCTCGAAGCGGTCCGCGAACTCCGGTCGCTCGCGCACATCATCGACATGCACCAGCTGACGAAGGATCCCGAGCGCGTAACGGGCCGCGGCGCGGCGACGGCGTCGTCCCCCAAACGAACGATGACCGCGTTTGAACTCGGCCGTTATCTCGATTACTGTAGCGAACTGTTGTCGCTCTTGAGCAAGACCGGGGCGCTGTACGTGCAGGAGTTTCCCGACCCGGTGGCGATCGAAGCCGTCGATCAGGTGAGCAACTTGGCGACCGACCTGAGCCGCAACATTTGGCAGAAGATCATGATTTTGGAAGCGACTGCTCGCAACACGCAGGCGGCCGCGGAAAAAGCGGCGACGACGGATAAGCCGGCCGCCACAACGAACACTGGGTCAACAATCGTTCCTTCGCAACCGACGTCGGCAGTTACGTCGTAAGCCGCATCCTTCGTGCCGCGTACTGAATGCGAAGTGTAAGTGGCCGTCAACCTTGAACCCTGAACCCTGAACCCTGAACCCTGAACCCTGAACCCTGAACTAGCCGAAACCCACCCATGCAACGTCGCAATTTTCTAACCGCCGCCGCCGGCATGACGCTCGTTCCCGTCGTCGGGCGATCCGTGCTGGCCGCCGAGCCTGCCAAGAAGTGGCGCGTCGGCATCATCGGCCATACCGGTCGGGGCAACTACGGGCACGGCCTCGACACCGTTTGGCTCTCGGTTCCGGAAACCGAAATCGTCGCCATCGCCGACGCCGATCCGGCCGGCCTCGAAGCCGAGAAGAAAAAGCTCAAGGTCAACGCCGAAACTTACGCCGATTACAACGCGATGCTCCAATCGGCCCGGCCCGACCTCGTGGCCATCGGCCCCCGCCAGGTCGATCAACATCTCGACATGGCCTTGGCCGCCATCGAAGCCGGGGCTCGCGGCCTGTATATGGAGAAGCCGTTCGTGCGGTCGCCGGCCGAAGCCGATCAAATCGCCGCGGCCTGCAAGAAGACCGGCACAAAAATCGCCGTCGCCCACCGCAATCGCTACCATCCGACGCTTGTCGTGGTCGACAAATTCTTGCAAGAAGGCGGCCTCGGCAACGTGCTCGAAATCCGCGGCCGGGGCAAGTGCGACAAACGCGGCGGCGGCGAAGACCTTTGGGTTCTCGGGACGCACGTGTTGAACCTCGTCGCCTACCTCGGTGGCGGGCTCACGAGTTGCTCGGCGATTCTGAAACAAGACGGCGAACTGGTGACCAAGGCCCATGTGAAGGAAGGTAACGAAGGGCTCGGGCCGCTCGCCGGGAACGAAGTACATGCCCGATTTGAAACGAAGCGCGGCCCGATCGCGTACTTCGATTCCAAAGCCGATGACGGCGCGAAAGGGCGCGGCTTCGGTCTGCAAGTCATCGGCACCGAAGGGATCATCGACATCAAGATCGACCAGCACCCGTTGGCGCAAATCTGCCGCGGCAATCCGTATGATGTGAGCGTCAAGGAGCGCAAGTGGCTGCCGATCAGCACGGCCGGCGTCGATGTGCCGGAGCCGCGTACCGATCTCAAGGACTTGGTCGATCGCCACGTCGGGCCGGTTCGCGACCTGATCGACGCAATCCAGAACGACCGCGAACCGCTGTGCGGATTGATCGAAGCGACGCAAACGGTCGAGTTTGTCTGCGCGACGTTTGAATCGCACCGCCAAGGAGGCGCTCGCGTCGCGCTGCCGCTGGCCGAACGTCGCAACCCGCTGTCGTTGCTGTAGCGAACCTCGTTGTCGTCTGCTGCCACTGGTGGCTTGTCCACCAGTGCCTGATCGACGTCCAACGAAGCACTGGTGGGCAAGCCACCAGTGGCACCCATCAAGAGTTAGCCACTTGGATTCTCTCCATGCTCGTCGTTCGCTCAATTGTTGTCGTCGTCGCATTGTTTGCTACTACGTTGGCGTTTGCCCAAGATCCGCTTCCGCAGTCGATCATCGATCTCGGCATCGAGCCGGTGCCGATCATCACCGAGCCGGGCGAGAAGTACACGTCCGCCAAGCTCGACTACGCGATGGTCATCGGCATCGATCGCACGCCCAAAGGTCGACTCTGGGCCGCCTGGGTGGCCGGAGGCGACAGCGAGAAGGGGTACTTCTGCGCGAACACCAGCGACGACGACGGCAAGACGTGGAGCGAGCCGCGGCTTGTGATCGATCCGGAAGATGCTCCGAACGGGCTCGCGCGCCGCGCGCTCGTCGGAAACTTCTGGACCGACCCGACCGGCCGGCTCTGGCTCTTCTACGATCAATCGCTCGGCTATTTCGACGGCCGCGCCGGCGTGTGGGCCATCACCTGCGACAACCCCGACGATGCCAAGCCCGTGTGGTCGGCCCCGCGCCGCATTTGGCACGGCGCGACGTTGAACAAGCCGCTCGTCATGAAAAACGGCGACTGGCTCCTGCCCGTTTCGCTTTGGACGCGTGCCCGCATCGGCCCGGCCCCGCTCAAGGGCCTGTTCACGGAGCTTGACGACGAGCGAATGGCCCACCTCTTCGCCTCGACGGATCAAGGCCAGACCTGGGAGCGACGCGGCGGCGTGCTGGTGCCGAAGAGCCAGTTCGACGAGCACATGTTCGTCGAACTGAAAGATGGCCGCCTCTGGATGCTGGCCCGCACCGATTACGGCATCGCCGAGACTTACTCCTCCGACCAAGGCCGCACTTGGACCGAACCGCAACCGTCGAAGTTTGGCCACACTAGCGCCCGGTTTCATCTGCGGCGATTGGCGTCCGGCCGATTGCTCTTCGTTAAGCACGGCAAGCTCGACGAGCGAACCCCCAAGCGTTCGCATCTCACGGCCTATCTTTCCGACGACGACGGCAAAACTTGGCAAGGAGGCCTGATGCTCGACGAGCGCACCGGCGTCTCCTACCCCGACGGCTTCCAGCATCCCGACGGCACGATCTACATCCTCTACGACCACAATCGGGCCAAAGACCGCGAGATCCTGCTCGCCAAATTCACGGAAGCCGACATCCTCGCCGGCAAGTTCGCATCGCCCCGCTCGGCCGAGCGCGTGATGGTGCATAAGGCGCTCGGCGGCCTAAAGGCCGACTAGCAGCAGTGAGACAAATCCGTCGTTTCGGGCGCCCGTTTTTGCTTGGCCTCCCACGAATTGCTGCTACACTGCCCCTTGATCGAG
>JAEUIN010000277.1 GCA_016793115.1 Planctomycetaceae bacterium | reverse complement strand
ATGTCGTCGGACGTCGGGATGAGCGTGAACTCCGTGGTGCGGATCATCATGCCGCCGGGCGTGATCGTTTGGCCGTTGCGGCCCGGCGCGACGACGACCTTCTCGAGCGTGTAGCGCATGCGGAAGCCGCCGACGGGGCCGACCGTCTCGGTGATCTCGTCGAGGTCTTGAGAGCGGAACGTCTTGTTCTGCATGTTGCGCTTGAGTTCATCGACGAGCTGGTCGAGCGGCACGAGCACGATGCGGCCGCGGCGCAGTTGAAAGTGAGCCTCGCGGCCGTTGACGGTGCGGCTGATCGGCGTCGGGTAGGTCTTGATCTTGACGACGTCTTTTTGCGGCGAGTAGACCAAGGCGTTGATTTCGGCTTCGAGCGCTTCGAGCTGCGATTTGGCGAGCAGAGTCGCTTCGCGGAGTTCGAAGGTTTGCCGTTCGCCGTCGTCCAGTTGCGCCTTTTGCGCCGCGAGGTCCTGTTCTTTCGCCGCCACGGCTAGGCTCAACGCCGAGCGCTCGTCGTAGCGGGCCGAAGCGAGCGCGTCGAGCTCGCGGGCCTTGCGAATCAGATCGAGCGAATCGCGTTCGAGTTCGTGGGCTTCGGCCTGGAGCGGCGCGAGGTTGATCGTGGGCGCCGGCGGCTCTTCCGCTTCGTGTTCCTGTTCCGCGGCATTTTTCACGCGCAAGCCGACGACCATCACGAGAATGATCAGGATGCCGACCATGTTGGCGATGACGTCGAGAAACGAATCGCTGCCGAACGATTCGGTCGAGTCGACGGGAGGCGGTTTGCGCGACATGGGGGACGGTTCGGGGTTGGCGGTTCAGGGTTCAGGGTTAAGGGTTCAGGGTGGCACTGGTGGCTTGTCCTCCAGTGTCGGAAAGACGGGCGCTAGCGCGTCGTCGAGGCGGCCGGTGCGCCGGCGACGGTGATTTGTTTGCCGTTCACTTCCAGGCCGGAGCCTTCGAGGAGTTGTTTGAGTTCGTTGAAGCGGCCGGCGCCGTCGGGGGCGACGTGCGCCGACAGCAGCGGCTTCCAATACATGCCGCGGCCGGCGATGCCCCAGGCCTTGATGTGGTCCCAGACCTGCGACACGAGCGCGTCGACCGAGGCCTCGGTGGGACCGGAGAATTGCACTTGTTTGTCAGGGACGCCGCGGTCGGAGAAGAGCGTGACGGAGTCGCGCGTGACGTACATTTGAATGGTGCGCGTGAGCGGCGTCGACGAGCGCGACGACTCGGGCAAGCCCCAGTTGCGACCTCGCTTGCGAGCCATGCTTTCGACATACTCGCCGGGGCCGGGCCCGACGGTCGTCTGTTGCGGCTGCGCGTCGACCGAGGCCGTGGCCGCCGAACCGCCGGCTGATCCGCCGGCCGAGCCGCCGCTCATACCGCCGGCGGGTCCGCCGGGTGCGCCGCCGCTGACGCCGCCTCCGCCGCCGCCGTAGGAACCGGAGGTCGATCCGGCACTCGCGGTGCCGCCGTTGAAGCCGGAGCTGCCGACTCCGCCGCCGCCGCTTCCGGCAGGTCCGTTGCCGAAGCCGTTGGAAGTTTTGTTCGAAGCCCCTTCGACATATTCGCCGAGTTGCGGCCGTCCGGGGTCGCCGGAAGGAGAACCGCCGGCCGGAGCGTTGCCGCTGCCGGCGAAGGAGCCGGAACCGTCGCCGCCCGGAGCGCCGCCCTGCGCGGAACCAGGCGTGCCGCCGTTGCCGTTGCCGGCCGACGATGCGACCGCGCTCGGCCCGCCGCTCATGGCGTCGCCGGAGGGGCCGTTACCGGCCGGGATGCCGAGCGCGGGGCCGAGCGAAGGCCCGCCGCCGTTGCCGACTTGGCCGGGATAGCCGGGCGCGCCAGGTGCGCCGCCGCCGCCGGCGAGACCGGAGCCGGACGGAACGCCGTTGCCGCCGCCTGCGAGGCCGCCGGCGTCCGCGGCGCCGCCCTGTCCGGGCCCGCCGCCGCCTCCGCCCGGGCCTTGGCCGGCCGATTGCGGCCCGTTGCCGAAGCCGCCGCCGGCGTATTCGTTGTCGTCGTAGGTCGGCTGCTCGCGCACCACTCCGCTTTGGCCGCCCGGCGCGAGGCGGAACGAAACCTTCTGGCGTTTGTCGCGCAAGCTCGGGGCGGCGCGGGCGATCATCACTTGTCGCGTCCGCGCTTCATCGAGCGTCTGATTCAGCATCTTGGCCAAGAGCGGGTCGACCGGGGGAAACTCGAGCGGCCAGTCTTCGTTGATCAACTCATAGCCGAAGTCGCTGTCCCAACTCGACATCGCGGCCCGCGCGGCGTAGTAGGCGCCGATGCCGCTGGGGCGCACGAGCAAGAGCGGGTAGGGGAGTTCGCCTTCTTGATAATTCGCGCTGCGCGTTTGGTATTCGCTGACGACGCGGACGCACGAGGCCAAGGGATTGGAGGGGCCGAGCGAGCCGACGAAATCCGTCTCGCGGAAGACGATGCCTTCCGGCTGGAGAACGATCGCGTCGCCCCGGCATTCGATGTAGATCGGGCGCCGGCGCGTGCCGTGACGTCCGTCGTAGGGAACGACGGCGAAGGCCTGCGCCTTCTGGCCTGCGGCCTTCGCCTTGGCGAGGCGCTCGGCGGCCTCGGCGATGAGCGATTTGAGGCGGGCGAGCTCGGCTTCGAGCGCGGCGCGATCGGCCGTCGATCGGCCGGCCTGGTCGCCGAGCAAGGCGCGGGCCGCATCGAGTTCGTTGAGTTGGCGCAACAGGCGCTGCGCGTGTTCTTCGAGATGCGCCAGCCGCGAGCGGTGTTCTTCGAGGTCGGCGAGCGATTTTTGGCGAGCTTTGTTGAGCTCGTCGATCTTCCACTGGAGATCGTCGCGAGCGCGCTCGAGCTCCGCGGCTTCGGCCTGCGGAGCCTTCGCCGCCAGTTCGGCGGCCCGCAACGCTTCGGCGTCGGCCTGGGCGCGGGCTTGCTGCGCGATCAGCATGAGCAGCAAGATCAGCGCGCCCATCGTGCAGAGCAGCACGGCGAGGAACGGAAAGAGTTGGACGCCGGCGCCGCCGCCGGCCTGCGGTCGCCGACTCATGCCGCTTTCCCGAACGACGAGACGCCGAAACCGTGGCCGACGGGGGTGAGCTTCTCCAAGCGGGAGTTGAGCAAGTTCACGGCGGCGGTGAGATTCAGCAGCGTTTCTTGCAGGTGCTGCGACGAGGCGAGCGAGGCGACGTTGCTCGAAAGGGCTTCTTCCAGGCGGCGAACTTGCGCCGCCCCTTCGACGACGCCGAGCAGCGTTTCGCCTTGGCGGCGGAGTTCGTGTTGCTGCGAAGCGTTCGACGCCGCGCAGGCTTCGAGAGCTTGCTGCACTTGTTGCCAGTGCTTGCGGTTTTGCTCGGCCGCGGTTTCTTCGCTCGCGAGCAGGTGCTTGCGGTGTTCGCTCATGGTGCGGCTCAGCGCTTTGGTGAGCCCTTCTTCGAGATGCTCGCGGCCGGCGGCGGCGACGTCTTCCCAACGCGTCTTGGCCGTTTCGAACGACGCTTCCCACAGTTCGACCTGGCGATGCACGAGCCGCTCGACGCACGTCACCACGGCTTCGCCCATGCGGCGGATGCCGTGTAGTTGCGGGTCGTGTTCGCCGCCGAGTTGCGGGAAGCGCCGAGTGAGCAGCGTGAGCGTGCGGTCGTCGACCGCTTCGAGGAGTTTGCCTTCTTGTTTGTCGAGGAAGAACTGGCCGAACATCAACACCATCGAGAGGGCCAGCGCGAGAGCCGTGGTGTCGAACGCCACGCCGAGACCCGAGGTGACGATCGGGAGCGAGTTTTCGAGCATTTTCGGATCGAGACCGGCGATGGCCACGGTGATGCCGATCACGGTGCCGAGGAAGCCGAGAATCGGAATGGCCCAGATGATGATGCGGACCATGGCGTGGGACGAGTGCGCGCGGCCTGCGTCCATGTCGGAGAGAAACCGCAGGTCGGCTTCGAGGCCGTCGGCCGAGCCTTTGCGACAGACCCCCTCGAGCGCGGAGCGGAGCCGCTGGAGAAGATACGATTGCTTGTCGCCGGGCGAGGCCTCGTCGAGCTTGGCGATCAGACCGCGGGCTTCGTCGGCGGCGTCGCCGACGGGGAGCGTTTCGTCGAACTGGAACTTCTTCACTTTGGCCCGCTGCTCGGCGATGTCGCCGGCTTTGAGGATGAGCTGCGCGAGCCCGATGAAGAACATGATCGTTTCGCAGTATTCGATCCAGTGGCCGGCGAAGTAGCGCCGGAAAAAGTCGTCGTTGAGCGCGCCGGTATGGATGAGCGTGAAGAAGCCGAGCGCGGCGAGCGAGCCCCAGAGGATCGACGACGAGACGACGGCGGCGGCGAAACGATTCAAACGACTCACGGCAATTCTCCTGACCGCATTGAGGCCGGCACGGCCGGCACCGGCTGGGCGTCGCGTGGACTTTGCGCCGAGGGGCGCGCGACCGCGGACGCGTTATCGCGTGACGCCGTTAGAATCGGCGTCGTCGGTGCGATTGATGAGTCGAAGTTTGCCGCTTGCGAAATTTTGAGAGTTTGCGGGAAGCTTGCGGCCGCCGGCGGAGCGACGCCGGCACGAGTTACACCCCAGCGTCGCTTACGGAAAAGCGATGAACGACCCCGCAAGGAATTCGTAGAAGGAAAAGTCACTGCGACCGGACAACGCCGCCAAAGTTCGGCGACCGGGAGAGTCGATACGTTTTCTAGGGACAGGCTCACGGCACCGCAGCAGATTTGCCGTCGTTCCAAGACGACGCGCCGCAGCGCGATTCGCCCCAAGTGCGGATCGCGACGTTTTCGAGATATCGTGCCGAGATTGCCTGGGAGGGAAGCAGCCCGGTGAGCCGCAAGGCCCCGGGCTGTTTTTATTTCCCCCCCCGCGTTCCGTTCACCGCCGCCGCTTAACGGCAGTGGTGATGATGATGGTGGCCGTAGTACGGACGGACCGGCACGCCGATAAAGCCGGGGGAGCCGTAGAACGAGTTGTAGCCGCCGTAGAACGACGAGTACGGGCTGCCGTAGTAGGAACGGTAGCCGTACGACGAGCCGTAGTAGCTCGGGTAGCCGCCGCCGCTATAGAACGAGAAGCCGTAGCCTTGAGCTTGCGCTTCTTGCGAGCCGCCGACGAGCGAGGCGCCGAGCAGCACGGCCGGAGCGGCGATCCACTTCACGAGACGAAACATAACTATCTCCTTCAGCACGGCGACGAGTTCGGGCGTCGCGTCCCAGACCGGCGGCGTAAACATCCCTCGTCGATCCGCAGGTCGTCGGGTGGGCCGTCGCACGGAAGGCGACGTTTGGCGAGGTAAGGTCGTTGGCCTGCCCGAGTGAATGCAGCGACCGTGCCGAAAAAGCTTGCGAGGCTTTAAGCCGAAATGTCTAAAGTTCGGCGGCGTCGAACTTTGCGCGCGAAATCAGCCGGCGTCGCCGGCGGGGCGCAAGTGTCGTGCGAGGCGTGAAACCGTCGCGAGATCGCGACGAATGCCGTCATTTCGAGGGCGCGTAGGTCGCGAAGCAGTTCGGCGTTTCCCAGAGATGCGTTTCGACGACCGGGAAGCCTTGGCTCACGGCGAAGTCGAAAATCAGCTTGGCGATGTTCTCGGCCGTGGGATTCGTGTCGGTGAGAAACAGCGGTTCGCCCATCTGCCGCAGCACCGGCACGGCCGGATCGTCGCGGTGCAGCAGCATGCGATGGTCGAGGTTGTCGTCGATCCAACGGCTGACGACGCGCTTGATGTCGGAGAAGTCGAGCACCATCCCGCGGTCGTCGAGCTTCTCCGCTTCGATGGCGATGATCGCGCGGCCGTTGTGGCCGTGCAGATACTTGCACTTGCCGTCGTAGTTGAGCAGTCGGTGACCGTAGCAGAAGTCGATCTGGCGCGTGACGCGGAACATGAGAAGACAGTTTTCGGTTTCGAGTTTTTAGTTTTCGGAGTCTCGACTTATCGCTTGCCGACGGCGGCGTAGCAAGTCGGATCCGGGAGTTTTGAAGCGCGGAAGGCGTTTCGCCGCTCCTCGCATTTGTTGCATTCGCCGCAATGCAGGCCGTCGGCCGGCGCGATGCAGGAGAATGTGAGTTCCAGCGGCAGGCCGCGGCCGAGCCGCATCACTTCGTCTTTGTGCAGCTTCCCGAACGGCTTCGTGAATCGCAGCGGTTTCGAAGTGGCCAGGCTCAACGTGCGCTCCAGCCCGGCGAAGAATTCCGGCGTCGCATCGGCAAACGGATTGCTGCCGAGCGCGGCGAGAGCGAGTTCCTCGACGCCGTGCAGCGCACACCAGATCGCCGGCTTAATCAGCAGCAGCGCGTTGCGGCCCGGCAGGTAAACCGCTTCATCGGGCGTCGCCGCACCCGGCACCCCGACTCCGGTGACGCTCCAATGCCCGCCGTACACGTCGGCCAAGTTCATATCGAACGTAACCAACGGCCGGAGCGC
This sequence comes from Planctomycetaceae bacterium, assembly GCA_016793115.1. Classification (GTDB taxonomy): domain Bacteria; phylum Planctomycetota; class Planctomycetia; order Pirellulales; family PNKZ01; genus PNKZ01. The sequence goes on along the minus strand of JAEUIN010000277.1, from coordinate 39,092 downwards.
GGGGCGGGCGAAGTGAGCGAGTAAGCGTTGCAACGCCGCTAGCTCCGCCGGCTCCCAGTGCAGGCCCGCGCGGACATACAGCGGCTGAACGTCACGACCGCGTCGCAGTAAATCGGCCAAAAGAATGCCGCTATCGAGGCCGCCGCTGATCAAAAGGCCGACGGCGTCGGGGCGCGGCGAGGAGATCATGCGCGGTTCCGAGAAGCATGAGAGATCGTGAGCGGCGGCGGCTGCAAGCCCTTGGGCCGGCACCAACGAGACAAATGCGGCTCGCCTTGCGATTGTAGAACGCCGCCGCCGGCCGGGTAGGCCGGAAAACCATCGCCGGCGCGTGCCGACGGCCGGCGGAAGTCCGGGTGATCTTGCGATAAAACCGGCACAGTCCTACACTTCCGCCCCCTCGTGAAGGGCCCCGATTCCGCGTGCCGACGCGGCGGGTTAGAGGGTGGCCGGTCTACCGATTGCGGGGGCACTTGTCGGACGGTCGCGCCGTCGGCACCGGTCGTAGCGAAGCGGCTGCCGGAGCAAACCGCTCAAACCCCGCATTTTTCTTGAATTCAACCCGGAGCTTCTTAAAATGATTGATGCAGGGAGCTCCAATTCCCTTACCAGTACAGCTTTTAGGTGCTCTATGAAAGCTGCGGCGGTTGGAGCTTTGCTCAGCGCGATTCTTGTGGTCGCGGCGATCGGTGTTTATCCGTGGGGCGCGTCGGCGCATGCCGAGCCGGTTTCGGCTTGGCAGCCGGGTCTCAACGGCGACTTAATCACCTCCGTCGCTCCGGCCGCGGAGAATCGCCAACTCGTCACGATCATCGATCCGAAGACGCGCGTCATGGCCGTCTACCTGATCGAAGGCGCGACGGGCGAGGTTTCGTTGAAAAGCGTGCGCGCGTTTCAATGGGATCTGCAACTGGCGGAATTCAACGGTACGACTCCGCTGCCGCGTGAGATTCGTACCTTGGTCGAACAACACAGGTAGCTTTTGCGAAGCACGGCCGCACGCCCCTTCGCAAGAGCCCAACCCGCCGGCGAATTCGCCGGCTCAGTGGTGCGCGGAGGCACAACAGCTCATGGCCGGTAAACTCATCACGCTGGAAGAAGCCGCGAACCTGCTCGGCGTCACGCAAGCCGAAGTCGGCGATCTGCGGCAACGCCAAGAGCTTTACGGCTATCGCGACGGCGGCAGCTGGAAATTCAAGCAGGAAGACGTCGAACGCCTCGCGGCCGAACGCTCCGGCGGCGGTTCCGTCGCCGGCGGTTCCTCCCCCGGCCTTTCCGGTCTCGATCTTCCGGTCGATCTCGGCGACTCCGAGCAAGTCGTGCTCAGCGAATTCGAACTCGGCGACTCCGGCCCCGGCTCGAGCACCGTAATCGGCGGCAAGTCGAAGAAACCCGACAGCGATCTCCATCTCACCACCGGCTCCGATCTGAATTTGTCGTCGGGCCTGTCCGACTTGAGCCTTCCGGGCGGTTCCGACGTGAAGCAACCTGCCGCGGGCGGTTCGGATCTGAACCTTTCGAGCGGCACCTCCGATTTGAACCTGCTCGGCGATTCCGGCCTGACGCTCGACGATTCGTCGGTGACGAAGAAATCGCCGCCGAAGCCCGACAACGACGACGATCTCGTGCTCGGCGGCGACAGCGGCCTGGGCATCATGGGGAGCGACGTCCGCTTGGCGGGCGATTCCAACGTGCTCTCCGGACCGACGCCGTCGGGCATCGGCGGCTCGATGTCGGCCGGCAAGACGATGCTCACGGCCGAACTGGCCGACAAGCCGGCGCCGTCGTCGATCAACATGAAGATTCGCGATGAAGAGAGCGTGTTCGGCGATTCGGGCAGCGACGTGACCCGCAACGTCGGCGGCAGCGGAATCAACCTGCTTTCGCCGCAAGACAGCGGCATGTTGCTGGACGACTTGGATCTCTCCGGCGCGAGCGGTTTGGCGCAATCGATCGGCGACGAATCCGACATCAAGGCCGACGACGACTTCCTGCTGACGCCCTCGATGGACTTAGGCGACGACTCGACCGACAGCGGCTCGCAAGTCATCGCGCTCGACGGCGACTTCGGCGGCGACGACGCCACGGCCACGCTCTTGGCCGGCGAAGTGCCCGGTTTGAGCGACGCTCTCGGCGGCGACTTCGGCGGCGGCGGTTACGGCGGCGCTCCGGCGATGGCCGGCGGCTACGGCACCGTGCCCGACACGCATTTCGGCGTCGGCTCGATCGCTGCCCTCACCGTGTGCGCCGTGCTGATGGCCGTGACCGGGATCATGATGTACGACATCATCCGCAACATGTGGAGCTGGGATTCGCCGATGTCGATCAACAGCACGTTGATGGACATGATTCCCGGCGTGCGAAAATAATTGGAGTTCGTAGGGGAACGCCCTCCGCGGCGTTTTCCGCAAGACGAGATACAGGGTGGCACCGGCGGCTTGCCGCCGGTGTCGAAGGCCCGGGTGGACAAGCCGCCCGCGGCGCCCGACTAGGCGAAGTTCGAAGGGAATCGAACGATGCGAAACACGATGTCTCATTCTTGGCTGAGCACCGCACGGCGCTCGACGCCCGTTGCGCTTGCGCTCTTCTCCGGTTGCGGCTTCGTGCCCAAGACGCAATTCAACGCCGCCGAAACGCAGGCCCGCATTCTGAGCGAGCAGTCGAAGGCGCAGTTGGCTGAGATTGCGAATCTCAAGAGCCACGCGCGGAAGTTGGAAGATCAGCTGCTCGAGGCCGAAAAAGAACTCGCGACTTTGGAGCAACGCTCCGATGCCGACAAGAAGCGGCTGGCCAACTTCCAGGTAGAGCGTGAAAAGGTGCAGACGCAAGTCAAGGAACTCGTTCGCGGAGCGACGCTCACCGGCATCGCGCCGCTGCGCGACGACGGCATCGAACAACTCGCCAAGCGGTATCCGCTGCTCCGCTTCGACGAGGCGACCGGGGCCTACAAGCTCGATGCGGAGCTGGCCTTCGAGGGGCGCGACGCGCGGATGACGCCCGAGTCGCAGAAGGTGCTCAGCGAGTTCGCCTCGCTGTTCGCCGAGCCGGGGGCGAAGGAACTGCGGGTGCTGGTCGTCGGCCGCGCGTCGGACGGAGCGTCGTCGCCGGCGCAGACGCCGGGAGCCGCATCGCCGAGCGCATCGGCCGATGAGCATCGCTTGGGAACCGAGCGGGCGCTGGCTGTGGCCGAGTTCCTGCGCAAGGTCGGCCTGCGCAGCGAACAGATCGGCGTGAGCGGCTTGGGAGGCGGAAAGCCGGGCGCGTCGACCTCGCCGGCGGCGCCGACGTCGCGCCGCGTGGAAATCTTCGTGATGGGGAAGAAGACGCCGATCGTCGGCTGGGACGACGCCGCGGCCGGACGGTTCTAAAGCCGCGGGTTGGGCCTCGCTGCGCTCGACCCACCCTACAGCTTGGCCCGCCGAACTGCCGGCGGCGAATTTGGCCGAAAACGGCCGCTCGACGGACCTGCGGGGGGCGTCCTATAATGGTTTGAGCGTTCGAAATCGCCTCTTTCGAGGTCGGCGGCCCGTCTCCTGCCTGGGTCGGCCGGCTTCGCGAACGTGCCTGCGGCAACCGCTGCGTTATAGCGCTACGTTTTCGTCGAGTCGGGGACGGCTCGCCGACGCCGACCGCCGATTCGTCGCGCCCCCGGAGATTCTCGTGTCTTTCCGTCGCTTTCCGCTTTCGGTTTCCGCCCCGAACCCGCTTGTCATATCGGTCTTCGCCGCGGCGTTGTTGTCGGCTCTGGCCGCCGGCTGTCGCGAACAGGAACAGATTGCCACTCGCACGGAGCCGCACATGGCCCGCGAGTTGGAACCGGAGCCGGAGCCGCCGAAGCCGCCGGCGGATTTGAAGCCGGGACGCTTGATCGGCGCTCTGTTGCCGCACGGCGATACGACTTGGTTTTTCAAGATCTTGGGGCCCGACGCGGCCGTGGCCAAGCAATCGCCGGCGGTGAAAGAGTTTCTGACGAAGATTCGCATCGAAGCGGACAAGCCGAAGTATGACTTGCCCAAGGGGTGGCGCGAGCGGCCGGGGGATTCCAACCGGTTCGTGACGCTGCTGCTCGACGAAGAAACGCCGCCGACGGAATTGGCGATCTCGCGTTTTCCCGGCGGGCAGGATTTAGTGGGCAACATCAGCCGCTGGCGCGGGCAGGTCAATTTGCCGAAGCTTTCGCCGGAGGAGACGACGAAACTCGCACAAACGATCACGACGGCCGCCGGCCCGGCGACCTGGGTTGAACTGGTCGGCACGTACTCGCCGTCGACCTCGGCGATGCCTCCGTTCGCCGGCGGCATGGGCGGGGCCGGGCCGCTCCGCGGCGTCGGTCCGTTGGCTCCCGGAGCGCGGATGCCGGCCGACCATCCGCCGATCGGCGGCGCGAACGGGGCCGGCGCTCCGGCCGCGGCGCAGACCGATCCCCGCTTGAAGTACGAAGTGCCGAGCGATTGGCGCGCCGGAGCGCCGTCGGCGTTCGTCATCGCGGCCTTTTCGATCGCCGACGGCGGCGAGCAGTTGCGCGTCACGGTGAGCGAAGCCCGCGGCAGCATGCTCGACAACATCAATCGGTGGCGGGTGCAAGAGTTGCAAATGCCGCCGATCGACGAAGAACAAATGAAAGCGGCCGAGACGAAGCTCAAGGTCGACGGCCGCGAAGCCTACTATGTGGAACTGATCGGCCCGGCCAACCCGGGTCCGCAGCAAGCGACGTTCGCCGTGGTGGTGCCGCAGGCCTCGGGCATGAATTGGTTTTTCAAAATGAAGGGCGACGCGCCGCTGGCCCAGCGCCGTCGCGAGCAATTTTCGAAGTTCGTGAGTTCCATTCGGTTCGTCGAGTAGAGCCGCCGCCCGGTTCGCCGGTCCGGATCCGTTCGCACTTTATCGCGCGCTTGAGAGATTTTGCCATGTCGTGGAATTTGGCTCTGACCGAGAAACCGCTCGCCGACGCCGCCGCGATGCGCACGACGAAAGCGAAGGCGGAGCCCTTGGCGTTTCGCATTTTGCGGCCGCTGGCTTCGCTCAAGCTCACCGTGGCTTTGTTCGCGATGTCGATCTTCCTCGTGTTCGCCGGCACGCTGGCGCAGAAGGAAGTCGACGTGTGGGTGGTGATCGAGCAGTGGTTCCGGATCGACGAGCGCAACTTCATCCGCGATCAATTCCCGTACGTCGCCCCGGCGGCGATGGTGAAGGAGATGTTCGTCGAGATTCCGGTGCAGTATTTCTGCATCGATCTGTTGTGGCCGTCGTTTCTCGGCACGCCGCCGAAGACCGAGTTGACGTTCTGGTTTCCGCGCGGCTGGCTGATCGGCCTCTTGATGGCGATCAATCTCGTGGCCGCGCACACCGTGCGGTTCACGGTGCAGGCCCGCGGCGCGCGCTTGTGGGCCGGCGTGGGAGTGATCGCTCTGGGCTGCTTGGCCACCTATGCGGCGGTGCAGAGCGGTTCGAGCGAAGGGGGCGTGCTCGGCGAGGCCGTGATCGGCTGGGGGACGCTGTGGAAGCTGATTCTTACCGGAGTGGCGGCGACCGGCTTCGGGCTCGGCTTCTTGGCGACGAAGCTGGATCGCACGCGCAAGCTCGAGCGCATCGCGGCGAGCCTGAGCGCGGCCGCCTGTATCGCCGCCGTGGTCTACGCGCTGTATTACTCGACCACGTACAAAGACGCGCTGATCGGCCCGGAGTCGATGCGCATCTTGTGGCAATTGCTCAAAGGCGGCTTGGCCGGTTTGGTGCTGTTGGCCGGCTGCGTCATGGTGTTTAAGAAGCGGGCCGGAATCGTGCTGCTGCACGGCGGCATCGGCCTGATGTTCTTCTACGAAGTGCTCGTCGGCACGCTCCACAAGGAATCGCAGATGACGATTCCCGAAGGGCGAAGCATGAATTGGATTCAGGACGTCCGCAGCCCGGAACTGGCGATCATCCGTCCCGGCGACAAGGACGACCAAGTGACGACGATCCCCAAGCGGTTGCTCACCGTGGGGAGTACGATCAGCGACGAGCAACTGCCGTACGACTTGAAGATCGTCGAATATGTGCAAAACGCGAACGTGCGGCGCAAGGGGCCGTTTGAGCCGACCAAGGCCACGGCGGGCGCCGGCCTGAGCCGCACGATCGAAGTGTTGGAACCGAGCAAGGGAGCGAGCAGCAGCGGCACGGTCGATCTGCCGGCAGCGTTCATCGAAGTGCTCGACAAGAAAAACGGCGGCAAGAGTTTGGGCGTGTATCTCGCGGCCGTGGGACTCGGCGCACCGCAGCGCTTGCCCGACGTCGACGGCAAGCCGTGCGAGATCGAAATGCGCTTCCAGCGCGAATACAAGCCGTACACGATCACGGCCAAGGAAGTGCGGGCCGATCACTACGTGGCCAGCAGCCGGCCGAAAAACTACTCGTCGCTGGTGCGCGTCGTCGATCCGGTGAACAACATCGACCGCGAAGAATTGATCAAGATGAACAACCCGATGCGGTTTTCGGGGGAGACGTTTTACCAGAGCGGCTACCACGAGATCGAAGGCGAGCGCGTGACGACGCTGCAGGTGGTCGACAACGCCGGCTGGATGCTGCCGTACGTGTCGTGCATGATCGTCGGCGTGGGCATGTTGGCGCAATTCGGCGGCGTGTTGCTGCGCTTCTTGAAGCGGCGGCAAACTGCGGACGGGGCCGCCGGCCTGCCGGTCGTGGTCGCGGCTCATGAATCGAGCGGCGCAAAGAGCGGCAAGAAGGCCCGCCGCGAACGAGGCGAGCCGGCGGAAGCGGCGCCGCCTGCGAAGCCGACGCGGCCTTGGGCATTGCCGGTCGCCGTGTGCGTCGTCGTCGCGGCGTTTATGTGTTATGCGGCGAAGCCGATGAAGGTCGACGAGCGCGGCATGGACTTGGCGGCGTTCGCCAAATTGCCGCTCGCGGCCGACGCCCGCGTGAAGCCTTACGACGCGCTGGCCCGCAGCACGCTCTCGTATTTTTCGCACAAGCAAACGTTTAAGTTCGACCCCTCGGACAAGGACGAGCGCTCGAAGCCGGCGATTCGCTGGCTGCTCGACGTGATGACGGAGAGCCCGCAGGCGAACGACTACAAGGTGTTTCGCATCGAGAACGACGACCTCGTGAAGGTGCTCGGCATCGAGCGCGAGGAAGGGCTCTGCTACTCGTGGAACCAGATCACCGGCAAGCGGCACCCGGGTGCGCGCGACGGAGAAGGTCGCGAGCAAACCGAGTTGGAGTTTCAGATCGGCTTGGCGCGGGAGAAGCTCAAGAAGGGAGAGACGGGCCCGTTCGAGCGCGAGCTGGGCGAGTTGGAAGATCGCGTGTCGGCCTACCGACTGCTGACGTTCGCCTTCAACGACCCGGCGAAGATGCTCACGGTCGGCACGCCCGACGCGGCGCGCCCGGAAGCCTTTGAGGAGCGCTTGGGCGACGCGTCGTTGCGGCTCTTGGAACTCATGAGCAATTTGTCTTCGGTCGGCGAAATGAGCCGCAAGCCGGCGCTGGCGACGCCCGTCGATGCCGACAAGTGGGAAACGCTCGTCGAAACGAATCTGCGCCGTTTCGTGAACGATCCCGCCCATCGCGGCGACGCCGATCTGCTCAATGAACGCTTCGGCATGATGATGCAGCGGATGCAGGAAGTGGCCCAGAGCAAGGACGTCGACCCGCAGACGTTGCAGCGACTCGGACGGTGGGCCGAAGGGGCGCTGAAGTATCACCGACTCGTAGTCGATCGCGAACAAGGGAAAGCCGCGCCGCCGGCCGCCGCCAAGGTGTCGGCCGTGTTCGACGCCTACCGCTCCGGCGACGCCGCGAAGTTCAACGCCGCGGTCGCCGACTACGACGCCTTTCTGTCCGCGAACCCGCCTGCGGGATACGACCGGCGGCGGACCGTGCAGGAGACGTTTTTGCTGCGGTGGGAGCCGTTCTTCTGGTGTTCCTATATTTACCTGACGGGAGCGATCGTCGCCGCGGCGTCGTGGCTCGGCTGGTCGAAGCCGCTGAATCGCACCGCGTGGTGGCTGATCGCGGCGACGTTCGTCGTGCATACCGCGGCCTATATCCTGCGGATGTACGTCACTGAGCGGCCGCCGGTCGTGAATCTTTATTCGTCGGCGCTGTTCATCGGTTGGGTGGCCGTGTTCATGATGTTGCTGTTGGAGAGCGTCTATCGCAACGGCATCGGCAACATCATCGCGGCCGTGAGCGGTTACGGATCGCTGCAGATCGCCTTCTTGCTGACCCGGCAGGGCGACACGATCGAGGCCTTACAGGCCGTGCTCGACACGCAATTCTGGCTGACGACGCACGTCGTCTGCATTACGGCCGGTTATTCGGCGACCTACCTCGCCGGGCTGCTCGGCATGATCTACATCTTGCTCGGCGTCGCGACTCCGTCGCTCACGCGCGAGACCGGCAAAGACATCACGCGTATGATCTACGGCATCGTCTGCTTCGCGCTTTTCTTGAGCTTCATCGGCACGGTGCTCGGCGGGCTCTGGGCCGACGATTCGTGGGGCCGCTTCTGGGGTTGGGACCCCAAGGAGAACGGAGCGCTGATCATCGTGCTCTGGAACGCGCTGCTGCTGCACGCCCGCTGGGACGGTATGATTCGCGAACGCGGGCTGGCGGTGCTCGCCGTCGCCGGCAACATCACGACGAGTTGGTCGTGGTTCGGTGTCAATCAACTCGGCGTCGGGCTCCATGCCTACGGGTTCAGCAAGGAACTCCGCATGTTCCTCACGTTCTTCGTCGTGAGTTCGCTCGTCACGATCGTGCTCGGCTTGCTGCCGAAGCAGGCCTGGTGGAGCCGCGACAAGCTCGAAGCCGCGTAGCCGCGACGTCCTAACGAATTTGTGATTCGTCCGGCGCGGCGCCGCGCAAGCGCAGCCGCGGTTGCGGCAGAGCGTTTTGATTCGCTTCGAGCACCGGCTTCGCGGGGCTTGCCGCAGGCAACGGCAACACGTCGATCAGTCCGGCGACGCTCGGCCCGAGCGGTACCAAGAGTTCGCGATTAGGCGACAGCGTGCGCAACAGATTGGCGAGCGGTTGCGCCGTGACGCGCGGCGCATGCCAGTACACCTGATCGCCGTGCCACAGCAGAGCGTCGTGGCGAGTCGCGTTTCGCGGACGCAGCGCCAGTCCCCCGGCGTCGATCGAGAAATCGAATTCCAGCCGGTCGAAGCGCAGCGCCGGTTCGTCGGCGAGCCCGGCTTGCGGGTCGCCGAGCCCGAGTTGCACGACCCCGGCGGCGGCAAGTTCGCGGCCGATTTGTCCCGGTCCGGCCTCGACGCTGCCGCGCATCCGCACGACGCGCCCCGCGGCGAACTCCGCCCAGTGAACCGAGAGATCGGCCGCGCCCCAAAGAGGCGGCGAACCGTGAGCGGCTAGAAACCTCTGCAGATCGACGTCGTCGATGGTGCCGCTGAGCATTCCTTCCCAGCCGGCGGCGGCGTGCTTCAGTTTGATCCGTCCGCTCCATTGAGCCGCGTCGCCGAAATCCGCCGCGAAGGGAACGAGCGGTGCGAAGATCGAACACGGCAGCGGGCCTGCGCCGCTGTCGAGTTCGACGATCGTCTCCGGCGCGGCGGAGGCCGTGCTGCGGGCGATCCGCATCGACGCCGGTTCGTCGCTCGCCGCGCCGACGGCGCGGAAGTTGACGAGCAACTGTTGCGCGGAATCGGTCGGCTCCAACAGCGCTTCGAAGTCGTCGAGCGTTTGCGGCGGGCCGCCGGCATGCCAAGCCAAGCGGGCCGCTTTGAAGGAAATGCGCGGTCCGATTCCCGGCAATTCGCGCTTTAGCCGGCGTTCGACGGCCGTGAAAAGTTTCGCGCCGTGGGCGGCGTGGATTTCGCAATCGACCGCGGCCAAGAGCAAGCCGTCGGCGACGGCTTCCCCTTCCAGGCGGCCGCACTCGAGCACGAGCGCGTCGGTCTCCGGATCGTAGCAGCGGAGTCGGTTGAACGAGACGAGGCCGGGTTGCGGCAGGGCCACGGCTTCGCATGCGGTGCGCATGCCGAGGGCTTCCGAGAGTTCTCGCTCCCAGCTTTCTCGATAGGCGTCGGTCCGCAAGCCGTAGGCCCACAGGCCGACGGCGACCGTCGGGCACACGCACGCGAAAAAGAACAGCGCGCGAAGCATCGCGCGGCGCTGCGTTTCATGCATGAGTGGTTAGCCTCCGCGTCCTTGCGAAGTGATCGGTCGTTCCGTCGAATCTCTACCGCTCGCGAGCCATCTTCAGAAACAGATCGTAACGCGACTTCATCTCACCCAGGCTGTCGTTGCCGAACTTGTCGCAGAACGCCGTCGCGACTTCGAACGCTACGACGTTTTCCAGAATCACGCCTGCCGCCGGCACGGCGCAGACGTCGCTGCGTTCGTAGTTCGCGGCTTCGGTTTCCTTCGTCGCCAAATTCACGCTGTCGAGCGCTTTGCGGAGCGTGCTGATCGGCTTCTTGGCGGCCCGCACGACGAGCGGTTGGCCGTTGGTCATGCCGGCTTCGAGGCCGCCTGCGTTGTTCGTGGGACGGGTGAAGCCGAGCGCCGGCGTGTCTTTGAGCGCGGCGTCGTAGTGAATCGGGTCGTGAACTTCCGAACCGCGGCGGCGGGCCGCTTCGAAGCCCATGCCGATCTCCACGCCTTTGATCGCTTGCACCGCCATGACGGCCTGAGCGATTCTGCCGTCGAGCTTGCGATCCCACTGCGCGTGCGTGCCGAGGCCGAAGGGGAGCCCTTCGACGCGAATCTCCAAAACGCCGCCGAGGGTGTCGCCCTCCTTGCCGACCTGATCGATCAGGTCTTTCACGGCTTGATCTTTCGCCGGAGCGAGCGAGTAAATATCGCTGGCGTCGCGCAGCGCGCGTTGCTCGGCGAGCGTGCCGGGCCGGGGCTCCAGACGGATGCCGCCGAGTTCGAGCGTGTAGCCGAACACCTCGATGCCGAACTCGCGGAGCAACTGCTTGGCCAGCGCACCGGCGGCGACGCGGACCGTGGTCTCGCGGGCGCTCGCGCGTTCGAGAATGCCGCGAATCGAGCCGAGGTATTTAATCGCGCCTGTGAGATCGCCGTGGCCGGGACGCGGACGCTCCAGGTCGCCGAGCCGCTCGAGCTTGTAGTCTTTGTTGACGACTTCGAGCGCCACCGGGCTGCCGATCGACTTGCCTTGCCAGATGCCGGTCTTCACGTCGACGCGATCGGTTTCGATGCGCTGCCGGCCGCCGCGACCGTAGCCGCCTTGGCGACGCGCGAGTTCGCGGTCGATTTCTTCGGTTCGGATTTCGACGCCGGCGGGGAAGCCGTCGACCAAGGCGATCAGCGCCTTGCCGTGGCTTTCTCCGGCCGTCCAGTAACGCAACATCGGCGGGCTCGGGCTCGTAACGTGGCAAACGGGAACGCACGGCCCCAGATGCGGCCGCGCGGAGACTTCATAGCCCGTCTATTCTAATTGCGGCTCGCCGACGACGGTAGGTCGATTGCCTGCGGCGAAAGCGCTGCCGGCGGCGGTTTCACGGCCTATTTCCAAGCGAATTCGCGGCCGGTCAGACGCTCGTAGGCTTCGATGTATTTCTCGCGCGTCTTCGCGACGACGTCGGCGGGCAACTCCGGCGGCGGGCTGTTTTTGTCCCAGCCGCAGGCTTCGAGCCAATTGCGGACGAATTGCTTGTCGTAGCTCGGCGGCGAGCGGCCCGGCTCGTATTGATCGACCGGCCAAAAGCGCGAGCTGTCGGGCGTCAGCACTTCATCGATTAGGATCAACTCGCCGTCGTCGGTCTTGCCCCACTCGAATTTCGTGTCGGCGATGAGAATGCCGCGGGCCAGCGCATACTCCGCGCCGCGCAAGTAGACGCTCAAGCTGCGGCGGCGGAGTTCGTCGGCGGTTTGCGTGCCGACGAGTTCGCACATTTGTTGAAAAGAAATGTTCTCGTCGTGTCCGGTTTCGGCTTTCGTGGCCGGAGTGAAGATCGGCTCCGGCAGGCGATCGCTTTCGATCAGGCCCGACGGCAACTGAATGCCGCAGACGGTGTGCGACTGCCGGTATTCTTTCCAGCCGCTGCCGGCCAAGAACCCGCGCACGACGCACTCGATCGGCACGACGCTCGTCTTGCGGACGACCATGCTACGTCCGGCGAGGGCTTCGAGATCGGTGCCGGCCGGCAAGTTCGCGTCGGCCGGATCGAGCGAGAGCAAGTGGTGTGAGCCGCCGAGCAGCTCAAACCAGAACGCGCTGATCTGAGTGAGCACGCGGCCCTTATCGGGAATGCCGGTCGGCAAGATCCAATCGAACGCACTGATCCGGTCGCTGGCGACGAGCAGCAGGCGATCGCCCAGGTCGTAGACGTCGCGAACCTTGCCGCGACGAACGGGGACACCGGAAATCGATGATTCGAGAACGACCGATGACATGGATGCGACTCACACCGGAGCGGAAGAGAAACCGAAGCGGCAGTATACCAAACTCGGCCCGGGGCGGGGGGCCGCGTGATCAACAAGCGAGACGCTTGGACGATCGGAGACCAGCGCGGGAGTGCGATTCATTGCCGCGAGAAGTCAGTTGCGAGCCGGCATTTTGTTTGCTGATTTCATGAGCGGGAGACTCGACTGTTGTGCGTGCCGTGCGCCGCTATGAAGGGAGAAAGACACCATGGTCGCCACCACTCGCAACCGCGTACCGATGAACACCGATTCGTGCATCAACGCCTCGATCCGGCGGAAAACGGAGAATAACATCGCCTACTACGCCGCGGGCGGCACGGTTGCGATCTCACGGCGGCTCGCGGAACTCGACGAAGAATGGGACATCGAGCGCATGCTCGAGACGAACGCGGCGACGGCGACGCTCGTCGGCATGACGCTCGGCGTGACGGTCAACAAGAAGTGGTTTGCGCTGCCGGTCTTAGTGGCCGCATTCCTGCTGCAACATGCGGTGCAAGGGTGGTGCCCCCCGCTGCCGGTGTTGCGCCGTATGGGATTTCGTACGGCCAATGAAATCGACTACGAGCGTTATGCCCTCAAGGCGCTGCGTGGGGACTTCCGCAACATTTCCGAAGCGGGGACCGCGGGGCACGCACTGAGCGCCGCAGAAAGCTAATCGTGGAGAACTGTGCCAAGCTCGCTCAATCTTGTGTGCTCCCGGCTCGTGGGTTAGACTCGCGCTAGCGGGATCCTCGCCGTGGAGGACGCAAAGACTTTCACCGCAATGACTTTCAAAGCGGCGGAGCGAAGATGCCGGTCGGACAACTGCGATTCATTGTGCCGGAGCGCAGTCGTCTTTCGGATCGAGCGGCGCAGCAAGCTTATCTGACCGGTTTCGATCCGATCCCGAGCCTGTGCCGCGCTCGGTTTACCGAACTCGGCGACCTGATCGTCGAACGCGACGGCTTCGATTCGACGAAGCTGAACCTCCCCTGGCACGTCGACGGCCACGGTGAGCTGTTGCTCACGACGGGAACGCTGTTGCAGCGCGACCGTCCCTATCTCTTGCCGCTGGAGCTCGCTCGCGGCAAAGCCTACCAGGTCCGCAATCAGATCGCCGATTGGCAGCAGCAAGGGATCGAACTCCCAAGCGACGCCGCGGCGAAGCTGACTTCTGCGACGAAGCATTTCACCGACGCCGCCGTGCGACAGCATGAACCGTTGGTGGCGGCGATGTTCGCTCAGGACTCGCTCACCGATCTGCTCGAAGCGGCCGATTTGGCGACGCGAAGTTTTGTCGAGCAATCGCTCGCATTGCGGCATCGAAGCGTCGAGCGATTGCCGATCGCCTACGGCTGCGCTCTGGGCCGCCGGCCGGTCGAGGCCGGCATGGCGAAGGTCACCGCCGCGGCCTGCAACACGGCGATCGTTACGCTTGGTTGGAAGCAGGTCGTGCCGCTGGAAGACGAATACCACTGGGACGAGTTTGGAGCGCAATTGAGCTGGTGCACGTCGCAGGGAATGAACACCTGCGCCGGGCCGCTCTTGCGGCTCGACGACCGGGGCTTTCCGGCATGGCTTGAGCCCTGGAAAGACGATGTCGACGCCATCGCGGCCTTCGCCGCGGAGTACGTCGCGAAGATCGTGCAGCAATTTCGCGGGCGGGTGTCGTTCTGGAATTGCGCGTCGTTTTCGTATCGGCCGCATCAACTGGGACTTCGCGATGAAGACAAGCTCCGCATCTTGGCTCGCGCCGTGGAAACGGTTCGCCGCTGTGATCCGGAAACTCCGGTGATCGTGAGCTTCGATCAGCCGTGGGGGGAATACCTGCGCAAGGTTCCGCTGGCTTACGCTCCGATTCATATCGCCGATCACCTCGTTCGCTCGGGGCTGCCGATCGCGGCCTTGGGAATGGAGATCGAGACGTCGTACTACCCCGACGGGTCGTATTACCGCGACCCGCTGGAACTCGGCAAGTTGGTGGATCAGTGGTCGATGTTGGGGATGCCGCTCTATGTTTTTCTCGCCGCGCCGAGCGACGGCGGCGACGATCCGATGGCGGAGACTCGTAACAGCGCGGTGACGGGCGGGCCCGCCGGCGGCTGGAACGCCGCGGCCCAAGCGGCGTGGATTCGCGCGAATGTGCCGATGTTGTTTGCGAAAAATTCCGTGCAGGGAATCGGCTGGCTGCAATATCGCGACGACGAACCTCACGAATTACCGCACGCCGGGTTGCTCGATCTGAAGGGCTTGGTAAAGCCTGCCCTGCGCGAACTCTCGGCGCTTCGCCGCGAGCACGTGCTTTAAGCGGCGGGCGTCGGCGCGTTGTTTGCACTAAGTCGGCTGCGTCGACGGAAGCGAGCGCCTGAGGGGCGCGGAACTTCTCACGATCGACGACGGCGACTTTGGCGGAGACACATCATGACGACACGCGCTTGGCGGTTCGCGGCTCTCGCCGCTTTGGTGTTGAATGTGACCTTTGATCGGTTGCTGGACGTCGTCGGCGGAACGCCCTCGGTCGCCGCCGTGAGCGCACGGTACCCGACGCTGTTCACGCCGGCGGGCTATGCGTTTGCGATCTGGGGACTGATCTACGCGGCGTTCTTCGCATATGCGGTGTATCAATTGATGCCGTCGCAAGCGGAGCGCGGCGTCCATGAGCGGTTGGTGCGACCGTTCATCGCGTACAACCTCTTGGGAACGCTCTGGCTGTATGCGTTTCGGCGCGAGTGGCTCGCGGCGAGCGTGCTGGTCGTCGTCGGGATGTTGATCGCGGGCGCGGCAATGTATGTTCGTGCGCAGCGGGCCGTCGACTCCGGCGAACTGGCGGGGCCGTGGCGTTTTCCGTTTCGGGTTTATCTCGGTTGGATCTCCGTGGCGACGATCGCGAACGTCGCCGTGACGCTCGTCGCGCACGGATGGCGCGGCGGACGGTGGAGCGAGGCGGCGTGGGCGGAATCGATGATCGGCGTCGCGACGATTTTGGGATTGGCCGTAGGCTACCGCTACCGAGATGCCGTTTACGCGTCGGTGATCGCTTGGGCCGCGGCGGCGATTTACGTCGCGCGGCGCGGCGAGCACCCGGACGTGGCGGCCGCGGCCTGGACTTCGGCGCTCGTGCTGCTCGGTTGGATCGCCGTATTGCTCGTCGCCAAAGCGCGCGGCGACGACGGCCGCTTCGAGCGACGCATCGCCGGTTTTTCGGCGGGCAAAGGCTCGCCGGCTTGATTTTCGTCGGGCAGCGGTTTCTACTCGGGCGCGGTTGGACAACGACGATACGCCCCTTGCGAGAGACTTGCGCATGCAGACCCGACGCTTAGCACCGATTGTTTCGCTTTCCGCTCTGTGTTGCGCCGTCGCCTTGGCGGCGGAACCTCAATCGATCGGCATGTTGGGCCCGGCGGGCGCGGTCGTGAAGATTCGCGGCGACTTCAAGTTTTTGGAGGGGCCTGCGGCCGACTCGGCCGGCAACGTCGTATTCACCGACATTCCCGACGAGAAGATCTACAAGCTCGACGCCGGCGGCACGATCTCCGTGTTTCGCGAAAAGTCGAACAATACCAACGGCACGATGTTCAACGCCGCCGGCGAATTGATCGGCTGCGAGATGCAGGGGCGCGTCGTCGCGATGGACGCCGCGGGCAAGGTGAAGCGCGTCGTCGCCGACAAGTACGAAGGGCAACGCTTCAACGCGCCGAACGATTTGGTCGTCGATTCCCAGGGCGGCGTGTATTTCACCGATCCGCACTTCCGTGCTCCTACGCCGCTGCCGCAAGGCGTGACGGCCGTTTACTATGCGGCCGCCGACGGCAAGGTGACGCGGCTCGTCGACGATTTGAAGGCCCCGAACGGCGTCATTCTCTCGCCCGACGAGAAGACGCTCTATGTCGTCCCGAGCATGCAGGCCGAGATGATGGCGTATCCCGTGGAAGGTCCCGGGAAACTGGGCGCGGGACGCGTGTTTTGCACGTTGAAGCAACCGGCCGGAGCCGCGGGCAAGGGGGGCGACGGGCTCACGGTCGACGAACAGGGGAATCTCTACATCACGTCGGCGCTCGGCTTGCAGGTGTTCGACCCGAGCGGGAAGGCGTTGGGGATCATTGCGGTGCCGGAGCAACCGGCCAACTGCACGTTCGGCGGCCCCGACGGCAAGACGCTCTACATCACCGCGCGCACGTCGCTCTACTCCGTGCCGATGAACGTGAAGGGGCACGCGTTCGGCAAGCGGTAGCGGCGCCGAGCGCTCGGCGGGCTATTTCGTGCGGCCGAAGCAGATGAGGCAGCGGTCGTCGCTTTGCGCCCGCTTGCCGACGAACGCATTGACGTCTTCCAGGATCGCTTTGCCCAAGGCGGCGGCGCGCCCGTCGCCCTTGGCGAATTGAGCTTCGAGGCGATCGAATCCGTAGAGTTCGTTGGCGGCGTTCATCGCTTCGTTGATGCCGTCGGTGAACAGCGTGAGCGATTCGCCCGGCTGCAGGGTTACCGTGGCGGATTGAAATTCCGCGTCGTCGATCACGCCGAGCGGCAGCCCTTTTTCGTCCTCGCCGATCTTGCTCACCGTGCCTTTCGGGCACCGCAAGTAGGGCGACATGTGGCCGGCGTTGACGACGACCGCTTCGTGCGTTTTACAATCGATGACGACCGCGACGAGCGTCACGAACCGCGACTCGAAATCGCTGCGGGCGAAGGCCGCATTGAGCCGATTGATGGCGTCGGAGGGGGAAGAACCCGTGGCCAACGAATAACGAACGTCGCTCGAAAGCTTCGCCATAAGCAAGGCGGCGGGCATCCCCTTGCCGGCCACGTCGCCGAGTACGACGGCCAACCGATCGCCGGGCAGCGGGATGTAGTCGAAGTAGTCGCCGCCGATTTGGTTGGCGGCTTCGTAGAAATCGAAGAATTCGTAACCGGGGATTTGCGGCGGGGCGTCGGGCAGGAAGCCTTGCTGCACCTTGTGGGCGAGGTCGAGGTCGCGCTCGAAGGCCTGCTTCTTGAGGGCGACGTCGTGCAATTGAGCATTCTCGATGGCGAAGGCGGCCTGATAGGCGACGCCGGCCAAGACGTCGAGATCGCCCGATTGGAACCGGCTACGTTGATCCAGCGTGTCGATCTGAATGACGCCCAGAGCTTCGCCCGAGGTGTCGATCAGCGGCGCGCACATCATCGAGCGAATGCGGAAATCGGCGATGCTCTGGCTGCCGTCGAAGCGGGTATCGCCGGCCGCGTCGGCCGAAAGAATGGCCTCACGGCCGGTCATCACCTGATTCACGATGGTGCGGCTGATCCGAATCGAGTCGGCGTCGTCGCCCCGGCGGTATTTCACCGCCTTCGGAATAAGCGTGCCCGCGACCGGATCGCGGAGCACGACGAACCCGCGATCGGCTTGAATGAAGATTTTGAAAAGGCTGTCGAGCACTTTGCCGAGCACGACGTTCAAATCGATCGACGACGCGAGATTGCGCGTGATTTCGAGCAGCGCTTGGAGCTTAAGTTCGGGATTGAGCGAGATCTGAAAGCCGGAGCGGTTGGCCTGCATCTCGTACGAAGACATGATCGTGCCGCCGGCTCCGCGCGTGCCGAGGTCTTCGACGAACGTAGCGCGCGAGTTGTCGTCGGGCGCGGTGTCGGAGATCGCGAGCGGAGCGCCGGCATCGCGCTGCGGCGAAGCCGCGTGAAAGGCGAAGACGATGTCGCAAACCTTGACGCGATCGTTCTCCTGCAAGTGGCGTCGACCGTGAACGAGTTCGCCGTTCACGTAGGTGCCGTTGCGACTTTTCAAATCTTCGACGTAGAACTGATTGTTCGACTTGATGACCACGGCGTGTTGCCGGCTCACGGCGCCTACGTCGAGCACGATTTGGCAATCGGGGTGCCGCCCGAGCACCATTCTCTCTTCGGTCAGTTGAAAGACCTGGCCGGGCGTCATCCCCTTAAGAACTTGAAGAACGGCCATGTGCTAGTCCGGCGGTGAAATCGGAGATGGCGGCGTCGATCCGGCGGTGATGGGAGCGTCGGACCGAACCTCGACGGATTTCGTCGCCTCGTCCGGAGGGAAGCGTCGGGAAGTCACGCACGATGTTGCCGAAAGCCGCTGAGACCCAGATTCTAGGGAGCGTTCGGAGGGAGAGTCAATCGTCGAGTCGCGGACTTGACGCTTGGCGTAAACCGTTCTAGTCTTAGCTAGTTGCGTCGATCCGAGTTCACCTCGGGTGCGGCGTCGTTTCCGGGATGGTGTAATGGTAGCACGACTGGCTCTGAACCAGTTAGTTGGGGTTCGAGTCCCTGTCCCGGAGCTTCTTTGCCGCCCCTTGTCGCCGAACCGGCGAGTTTATCGGGGAAGGCCGCGTTCAAATAACGCGCGGCACGTTGGAGTGCACGCGGCGCAGCCCCGTCGAGTTGGGAAGCCACTGAGACCCGCGGATCCCGCATGAGCGGAACGGCGCACTAGCAGCAGTGCACCAACAAGTGGGCCGGAACGTGAAACGCGCGCCCGAGTGCGTACACCGCGGCTTGCGAATAAGCCGGCGAGGCGGGCAGGGCTTCTAAATACTGCGCAAGCGGAACATCGGTCGAGGCGACGTCGCCGTCGGCGATGAGAGCGAGATTCTCTTGGCTGATTCGTTGCGCGTAGGCTTCCAGCCGTTCGACGCGATCAAAGTAGTCGCCGAGTTCCACCGACACGTCGGTCGCCGCGGCGGGGTCGGCCAAGCGATCTTGAGCGAACTTCATCAAGGCATGGCGACCGGTGGGAATCACACAACTGCCGCAGATCCGATTGATCGTTTCCACTCCGGAAATGCACGATTCACAGAACCATTCCGAGTAGTGCAGGCCGCTCATCAAAAGTCGACGTCCGCAACAGCGACAGAGTTCCACGGCCTTGTTGAAGTCGTAACCCGGCCATGTTTCGGCGGGAGGCGCGGTAACGCAATCGCAGACTTGGCGCAAGCCTTGAAACATCGTTTCGGGGAGAGTGCGCGTGACTTCGCCGTGAACTTGGCCGCACAGGCGACAAAGGGCGAGTTGGTCGAGTCGAACGCGAATTGCGACATGACCGTAGCGGTCGGACATGGGAGAGGTCTCAAGCGAGAAGGCGGGAGCGAAGGCGGGATAGTCCGATTTAATTCCCGTTGTCGGCCGAAACCAATTCCCTAATTCTAGGAGGACGTTAAAAATAAGATTTAGATCGACGTTACCCCCTATCGGCGGAGAGAGTCGTTGGGGGCGTTGAGGGGAAATCTCTCACAGAACTGCGGTTTCGCGCCTTCCATCTATGTGAACGGCGAGCCAAATCGTCGGTTCCTTGGCGTCCGTCCACTCGACTCGGTGTCGGCGATGGGCCGCGATCAGCAGGTAATCACCGGCCGTTAATTCGCGATCGGACGGTTCGTCCGCGAAGCGAAGTCGCGCCGCGCCGCGCAGCAGGAACACGAGTTCCGTCGTGGGCTGATCGTACCAAAACCCATCCGGAGATCGGTGGCCGAAAGAAACGATCCGCTCGCAACGAACGCCGCCGCCGGCGTAGAGCAGTTCGACGAGTTCTGCGGGAAGTTCGCCGGGAATGTGTGCGAACAAGTTCGGCGTCGCCGCCATCGTCGGATTCCTTAGCGAGCGCCGAGGCGTTTGACTGCGCGACTGCGAAAACAATTCGTGAGATGGTCGTTTACCATTCCGACGGCTTGCATGAAGGCGTAACAAATCGTCGTACCGACGAACTTGAAACCGCGACGCTTGAGGTCTTTGCTGAGTGCGTCGGATTCAATCGTTCGCGCGGGCACGTCTTTCAAAGAACGGCGTACATTCTGCAGCGGTCGGCCGTCGACGAATCGCCAGAGGTACGCGTCGAAGCTGCCGTGCTCGGTTTGCACGTTTAGAAACGCCGCGGCGTTGATCGGTGCGGAATCGATCTTGAGACGATTGCGGACGATGCCCTCGTTCGCCAACAGCGCACGCTTTTTTGCCGCGCCGTAGCGTGCGACGATCTCCGGTTCGAAGTTGTCGAACGCGAGTCGATAGGCCTCGCGCTTCTTGAGAACGGTCTCCCAACTCAGTCCCGCTTGCGCCCCCTCGAGTAGGAGATACTCGAACAGCAGTCGATCGTCGTGCACCGGCACGCCCCACTCGGTGTCGTGGTAGTCGATGTACTGTTCGCCGCGGGCCCAAGGACAGCGGGCGATCGGTTTCGAAGTACTCATAACGTTCGGCGTCGCTAAGTTGATCATTTTTTCGGAACGACGGGCATTGTAGCCCGCAGTTGCTTCCGCGCCGGATCATTCGACGACGATTCATATATCTCTCGCCGTAGCGCCAGTTGTTTCGGAGCGGCAGGCGGCAAGTTAGAATCGCACACTCACAGGTTTGTCGCACCCGCCCCATGAGGACCACGCCCATGAAGTTCGTTTTCCGCCGTGAGTTCACCGCGTTGTTGATCACGGCGCTGTTGACCCATCACGCCTTCGCCGCCGATGCGCCCACCGCGAAGAAACCGGCGGCCAAGAAGCCGGCCGCGAAAACTCCGGCCGCGCCGGCCGGGCCGAAGCCGACACAGGCCAACGTGCCGTACGGCGACGACCCGGCGCAAGTGCTCGATTTCTATCAGGCCGAATCGAAAGAGCCGACGCCGCTGGTGTTTTATATCCATGGCGGCGGTTGGCAGGGGGGTAGTAAAGATCGCGTCAGCGGAGTGCCTGCATATCTCGCCGCCGGAATCTCGGTGGTGTCAGTCGAATACCGATTCGTCGCGAAGGCCCAGGCGGCGGGCGTGAAGCCGCCCGTGCAGTGGCCTCTGGGCGATGCGGCCCGCGCACTGCAATTCGTGCGCAGCAAGGCGAAGGAATGGAACATCGACAAGACGCGCATTGCGGCGACCGGCGGCTCGGCCGGAGCTTGCAGCAGCCTGTGGCTCGCCTTTCACGACGACATGGCCGATCCAAAGAGCGCCGACCCGATCGCCCGTGAATCGACTCGCTTGCTTTGCGCGGCCGTGGTCGGCGCCCAAACCAGCCTCGATCCCAAGCAAATGAAGGAGTGGATGCCGAACAGCCGCTACGGAGCGCATGCGTTCGGCATCGTCGCGGCACCTGGCGATAAGACGCCGGCGTTCGACAAATTTCTCGCCTCACGCGAAGAGATTCTTCCCTGGATCAAGGAGTATTCGCCGTACGAACTCGTTTCGTCGGACGATCCCCCGGTCCACCTCTACTACAGCGTCGCTCCGGCGATGGGTCAGGAACAGAAGGATCCGACGCACTCGGCGAACTTCGGCGTCGGCTTGCAGGCCAAGTGCAAAGAGGCCGGCGTGAAATGCGATCTCTCCTACCCGGGCGCGGAAGGAGTGCAGTATCCGGCGACGCAGGATTATTTGATCGCCATGCTCAAAAAAGGCAAATAGCTCGAAAACGATTGAGCTTTGTCAATCTCGGACGCCGTAGCCCACGTGTTGCAGGGAATGGGCTACGGCGTTCTTCTTTGGCCCTTGTCGCCGGCACCGCCGGCTAAGCGTCACGGCTTCGAGCCGCGCTCAGTGGCAAAAAGCTAATGTTGACCAGGTCCGCCCCGTGCCGGTAACTTACGCCTCGCTCTAAAGAGTGCCCTCTCGCACTGCGGCCTCTTGGAGCGGATCGCCGGTGTGCGAAGGGAATCGCCGCCACGCCCCGAGCTGGGATGCTTTTATGTCGTGTTCCTTTGCGTCGTCGTTCCGCGGCCGCAATGTGTTCGTCACCGGTCATACCGGCTTCAAAGGTTCTTGGCTGGCGCTGTGGCTCGAACGCTTAGGCGCTCGGGTCACCGGCTACTCGCTCGCACCGACGACCGAGACCAATAATTTTGAACTGACCTCGCTGGCGGATCGAATCGCCGCGCATCATCTCAACGACGTTCGCGACGGCCGCGCTTTGGAAGCGGCGTTGCGTCAAGCCCAGCCCGACGTCGTCTTTCATCTTGCCGCTCAACCTCTCGTGCGCGCCGGGTACGACTTTCCCCATGAGACGTTTGAAACCAACGTCATGGGCACGACCAATTTGCTGGAAGCGCTCCGCGTGATCGGTAAGCCGTGCTCGGTCGTGATAGTGACGACCGATAAGTGCTACGAGAACGCCGAGCAAGTTTGGGGCTATCGCGAAACCGATCGTCTCGGCGGCCACGACCCTTACAGCGCGAGCAAAGCGGCGGCGGAAATCGTCGCGTCTTGCTATCGTTCGGCTTATTTTGCCCGCGAATCGGCGGAAGATCACGGCATTCGCGTCGCCACGGCGCGGGCCGGAAACGTGATCGGCGGCGGCGATTGGTCGAAAGACCGGCTCATCACGGAACTTGTTCGCTGTATACGTTGCGGCGAGTCGGTCTCGCTGCGCTACCCGAAGGCCGTGCGCCCCTGGCAGCACGTGCTGGAGCCGTTGAGCGGCTACTTGCACCTCGCCGGCCGGTTGCTGGAAGACGGCGACCCGGCGCTGTGCAACGCCTGGAACTTCGGGCCGATTCCCGGGGAAGAATTGCGCGTCGACGAAATCTCCGACATGTTCATCGACCTGTGGGGCAAAGGACACTGGCGCGATACGAGCAGCAGCTTCCACCCGCATGAAACCGGGGTGCTGCGGCTGTGCATCGACAAAGCCGTGTGGCAACTCGGCTGGCGTCCGCGCTGGCACATGCCCGACGCGATCGCTCGCTGCGTCCGTTGGTTCAAGAATCACTACTCGGGCGGCGACGCGGCCGAGGAATGCTATACCGACATCGCCGACTACGAACGGGCCCACGCCGTCGACGTGGCGCCGGCCGACCCGCTGCCGCGCGTGCATCGACCCTCGGCGCGGGTCGCTTAAGTTGCACCGTGTCGCCGGACGTCGTGTTGCGGCATTCCCTCGCTTTCAATGTGAGATCAGTATCGTGTCGACATCGAATAGCCGCTCCGAACGATCGCCCTCCGTCGTTTCCGCCGCGCCGTTTCGCCCGAGCCTGACGATGCTCGGCTGGGGCCTCAACGAAGAGGCCAACGTCGGCCGATACATCGAGCGGGCCGAAGCGACGTTGCGCAAGGCGACGGACGATTTCGAAGTCATTCTGTTCGACGACGGCAGCACCGATCGCACTTACGAGATCGCCGTCGAATATGCTCGGTCGCGACCGTGGTTGCGCGTGGTTAAAAATCCCGGAAATCGCGGGCCCGCCTACTGCATGCGGCAAGGGTTTCCGCTGGCGACGAAAGACTACGTTTTTTGGCAGACGTGCGACTGGGCCTACGACATCGAAATCATGCTCAGTCGGGTTGATTTGCTGCAGCAGTTCGACGTGCTCCAAGGCGTGCGGTTCGGGAGTTTGTCGCTAAAGGGCATGGCCGAGTCGCGGTCGGACAGCTTCCGTAAGGGCGTTATTTCGGCGGTCAACTACTGGTTGGTGCGCGGGCTCTTCGGTTTGCCGCTTTCCGACTACCAAAACGTCACGTTGTATCCGACGGAGTTGGCGCGTTCGATCTACTTACAAAGCAGCAGCTCGTTCGCGAATCCGGAAATGTTGCTGAAGAGTTGGTGGAAGGGAACTTCGTTTCAGGAAGTGCCGGTCGCTTTCATCAAGCGCACGCAGGGGGTCGGCAAAGGAACGAGTTTCAAGCGGATCGCCCATTCGATTCGCAACATTTTCTACTGGTGGTTTTGCTGGAATATTCTGCGGCGACGGGAAGATTTCGGGCGCGGTACGGTAACCCGCTGGAGCGAAGCGGCTCCGCTCGCTGCGCACGCGACGAGCAAGTTTGCTCTGGAGCATCGGCGAGCCGCTTAGCGGCGGGTTGCAGTTCGAGACATGCCGGCAACGCCGGCGGCGGCGCTCGATGCGGTTTGACCGGGATCGACTTGCATCGAGAGAACGCTTGAGTTAAACACACGCAGTCGACGCACTCAGCCTGCCGAAGGATCGGCGGTCGTGATCGACGGTTCGCTAGGGAGGGCGATCATGCCTCAGACGCTGCCGGATCAAGTAACGGACCTACGCCCCGGCGCGGAAGAGTTTCCGCTGATGATCGTGCTCTCGATCATCTATCCTTGCAACTTCGGTTGCCCGAATTGCCCGTATACCGACGGCAATTCCGAGATTCGCAAATTCTACCGCGAGCGCTCGGGCGAACTCTTCCCCGTTGAACTCTGGAACAAGATCGCTCGCGAAGCGGGGCCGTATAAGGCTTGGCTGCGCTGCACCGGCGGCGGCGAGCCGATGCTCCACGTGAATATGGTGGAGATGATCGAGTATGCCAAAGAGCAAGGCGCCCGCGTGTGGCTTAACACCAACGGCAGCATGTTCGGCCCTACTCCGGCGCTGCGCTCGAAGCTCGACCGAGTGATTCGTGCCGGGATCGATCTGATCGAATTCTCGATGGACGCGGGCGATCCGCAAACCTATGCCCTGGTCCGGCCGCCGCGCGGCGGACCGCCGTCCGATGCGCAGGCCTGGTGGGACCGCATGGTCGGCAACGTCAAGGCTGCGCTCGAACTCCGCAAGACGCACAAGCAAGGCACGCGCGTCGTCGTTTCGATCATTCGGCAGGAGTTGATCGAAGGCAAGCTCGACGATGCCGTGAAGTTCTGGCTCGAAGAGATCGGCGTCGACGACGTCATCACGCGCAAGTTTCTGTCGTGGGACGACAACACTTCCATCAATCTCGGAACCGCGCTCGATAAGCATCTCTACGCCGCGAACCCGACGGAACGGAAAGAAGCCTGCGTGTGGCCGTTCGAACGGCTCAACGTCGACACGCTTGGGCGAATCGCGCTGTGCGGGCAAGACATTTCCTTCCGCACGTCGGAACAATTTCCGAACGCCAACGACGTCTCGATCAAAGAGATCTGGCAAGGCGAGGCGTTCAATTGGTATCGCCGGATGCACTTGGAAGGACGCGGCGCGGAATGTTGGCCGTGCCGCGGTTGCTCCGCGTGGCTGGCCGGCGTGCGCGATTGGAAGTACGGCTGGCTCAACGTGCTTAAGAAGTCGGGCGACCATTTGCAGGAAGTCATGCGCCGCGATTTGGGCGTCGAAGTGGAAATCTTCCAGCCGCCGGCTCGTAAGGCGGGTTAATTCGTTGGTCGCGCGGCCGAGAAAGTTCGGCCTAGGAAGGGATGTAAGGGGATGACCGCAATCGGGAGCGAACGCGAAGCCGGCCCGTTCGCCGCCGAGCGCCGTGCGGAGAACGTCGTCGCCGCAGTTCCCCTTCGACTTCAACGGCTGGATGCGTCGCACCTTGCCGCGACTCGCCGGTGGGCGAACGACCCGGAACTCATGCGTTTGCTGGATCGCGCCGAGCCGGTGAGCGAGGCGGAGCATGCCGCATGGTTCGCGGCTTTGACCCATCAATCCGATCGTCGGTACTTCGCCCTGGAATTGGGCGACGAGCGGCGTCACGTCGGCAATGCGTGGCTCTGGCAGATCGACCGGCGCCACGCGAAGGCTGAAGTGCGGATCGTGGTCGGCGAGGCCGCGGCGCAGGGCGCGGGTATCGGAACCCGAGCGCTTGAGGCAATCGCGGAGATCGCATTTGGCGAGCTTGGTCTGACGCGGCTCTACGCCTACACGCTCGGCTTCAATCCGCGCGCCCGCCGCGCATTCGAAAAGGCCGGTTTCGTCGTAGAAGGCCTGCTTAAGAACGATCGTCGCCTAGCCGACGGATTCTGCGACGTTTACTTGCTCGGACGTAATCACCTCTCACGCTGCGGAGGCTAACGATGTCGCTCGACGCTTTTCTTCATCCGCAGATCAGCTCGGAGTTGTGGGCGCTCTTGCGGACGGCATACGGCGTGCTGCTCTTGGCTACCCTCTACGGCGCTTATCGCCACGGTCGGCGATTCTTTTTGAGCGAGCGTTGGGGCGGCTACGCGCAAGCTCTGCCCGACGTGGAACTCTTGCACAACCCGAGGGCCTATCCCATCGTCGCGGCGGTTTGGTTCGCGTCGGCGGCGGCGATCACCGTCGGCCGCTTCACGGTCGTCGCCTCGCTGATGAACTTGGCTCTGTGCTACTACTTTTTCGTTCACATGCGTTGGAAGGGTGTGTTGCGCGGGATGGGAGCGCCGGGGTTCATGACCTACTGGTGCGCCGCGGCGACTTTCTTAATGGAGCTGACATCGCGGCACGCTCCGCAGCTTCGCTCGACGGCGCTCTTGCTCGTCCAACTCGACTATGCGTTCATCATGCTCTCGGCCGGACTTTATAAGTCTACGGCCGGATACTTGTTCGGCACCGGAATGGAACTAGGGATGGTGAACCCGATGTGGGGCTACCTGCACCGAGTCTTCGGCCGGATGTCGCCGCAAAATCCGACGTTCTTCGTGCTCAATCAGTTGGCGTGGTCGCTCGAGGTGTTGGCCGCGGTGCTGATGGTGATCCCGCCATTGCGAATGTGGGGCGGTCTCCTAATGGTCGTGAGCTTCATCGCGATCGCCGTGAAGATCAAGCTCGGCGTGTTGTGCGGGATGGTGATCATCGGCGGGCTCGTGTTCGTGCCGCCGGAGAGCATCCTAAACGGATGGCTGACAAATTGGTTGCCGCAGGGCTTCGCCGACACGACTGCGGGCGCTCCGCTCGCCGCTCCTCTCGCCTTCGCTTTGGCCGCCGCATTGTGGACTTATATCGTTGCGCTGCCGCTTGCCCATGCCGGTTTGTTTTACAACTTCTATGCGAAGCGATCGTTCGCGCCTCGCGTGCAACGGGCTTTCGAACGGTATACGAACCTGTTCGGTTTGATCATCTGGCGGGTGTTTTCGGCCGACCACACGAACTTTTTCATCCACGTGTATCTGCGTCCGCGCGATGCGGAAGAGCCGCTCGTACAGCTTTCCGACTTTGGTCGCCCGCGAAGCCGCTTCCGACACGTGGGCGAGTGCATCACGCTGACTTCGCTCTTCACGACGCTGAAGTATTATCCGAGCGACAACGCGATTTTCCGCGAGCGCGTGCTGCGTTACTCGCGGACGATTCCGCACGCGCTCGACGAAGTCGTCGTGTTTCGCTACTTCAACATGCGGAAATCCGCCGGACGTTTTCAGTGCGTACCGGTCGCCGAATTCGTCGTCGACACGAGTGTAGGTACGATCGTCGAGCGCTCGCTGGAACAAGATTTCAACGTTCGCGCCGCTTCGGCCAAATCGCCGCTTCGTGCGGGAGCTAGGCCGGGCAGCTATGTGGCAGTGGGGGCTTAAAACGATGTGCGGTATCGCCGGGGTTTTGGGAGTTCGTGACGAGCAGACCGTGAAAGCGATGCTCGCCGCATTGCATCATCGCGGGCCAGACGATCGGCACTTCGTCGCCGGCGATTCCTACACGCTCGGCGCGACTCGGCTTTCGATTCTCGATCTCGCGGGCGGCCGGCAGCCGATGACGAATGAAGCGGGCGACGTCGTCGCCGCGCAGAACGGCGAGCTGTACAACTACCCGGAACTGCGTAAGTACCTACTGTCGCGCGGGCACAAACTGCGCACGACCTGCGATACGGAATGTCTGCCGCATCTCTACGAAGATCACGGCGACGCGCTGGCCGAACGGATCGACGGCATGTTCGCCGTTTCGCTCTGGGACGATGCCCGCAAACAGGGGCTGCTCGTCCGCGACCGCATCGGCAAGAAGCCGCTGTATTATCTGCGTCGCGGCAAGGCGCTTTATTATGCGTCGGAGATCAAAGCGCTGTTATGCGTGCCCGGCTTCGAGCGACGGATCAACCCGGCGGCGTTGCACCACTACTTGAGCTACAAGCATGTGCCGCATCCGCTGACGATTTTTCAGGGCATCTCGATCTTGCCGCCGGCACATCGCTTGAAGTATCAGCCGGGTCGCGAGCCGGTGATCGAGCGCTATTGGAGCGCGCCGTTCGTCGCCGATCCGGACCTTGCCGATCGTTCGGAAGAGGAACTCGTCGATGAATTGCTTGATTTGTTGAAAGCGGGCGTCAAGCGTCGGCTGATGGCCGACGTGCCGATCGGGTTCTTCTTGAGCGGCGGCGTCGATTCGGCGCTCTCGACCGCGTTGGCCGCCGACATGTCGGGCGAGCGGATCAAAACGTTTACCCTGGCCTATAACTCGGCGTCGAGCACGGCCGGCAAAGATCAGGATGCGCATTGGGCGCGGCACACCGCCTCGCGTTATGCGACCGAACATCATGAATTGCCGATCGAGTTCGGCGACTTTCCGAAGCAATTTCGCCGCATCGCGGCCTCGTTCGACGAGCCGTTCGCAGGCGTGGTGTCGACCTACTTTCTTGCCGAATTAATCAGTAAGCACGTTAAAGTCGCCCTTGCCGGCGACGGTGCCGACGAACTGTTCGGCAGCTATCTTTCGCATCGATTGGCCACTCCGATGGCCAATTACGCCGAATACCGGCGCACCGGCGACGCGTCGCTGATCAAGCCGTTTGAAGGAAAGCTCGATTTCTTAGAGCGCATTGCGTCGCGGCACGACCATGAGTGGCGCAGCAAGTTGTTCGTGTTCGGTGAGGAAGACAAGCAGTCGCTCTACAGTCGCGACTGGTCGGCGAATCTGCCGCGCGGCACCACGGCCGAGCATTTACGTGGCGGATTTGAATCGCTGACGAGCACCGAGCCTCTGAGCCGCGTGCTGGATTGGGAGTTTCAGACGATCTTCCCCGATCAAGTGATGACGTTCGTCGATCGTCTTTCGATGGCGCATTCACTGGAAGTGCGCTCGGCGTTCCTCGACACGAAGTTCGTCGAGTTCGCCGCGCGCTTGCCGGCGCAGTGGAAAATTCGCAACGGCGAAACGAAGTACCTGCTGAAAAAGGCCGCGCTTCGCTACCTGCCGCAAGAAATGATCTTCCGCCCCAAGGAAGGTTTCGTGCTGCCGATCAACAACTGGTTGTTGAACAACCTGGGAGATTACGTCCGCGAGACGTTGTCGCCAGCGCAGCTTGCCGCTCACGGTATCTTTTCGCCCGCGGCCGTGTCGCGTCTGACTGAAGAGTTCTACGCCGGTCGTACCGAGCATGCCAACAAGATCCTCTCGCTTGTCGCGTTTCAAGAGTGGTATTCGCTCTACACGCCGGCGATGGCGGCCGCCGCCTAGAAAGACCATCTACTTATGAGCATCGCTCCCGGCCCCCGCCACCTCGCTCGTTCGAACGACTCGTCGACCGATCGCACCGCGGTCATTTTGCAGCCGAGCTATTTGCCGTGGCTCGGGTACTTCGCGCAAATGTCGCGTTGCGACGTCTTCGTCGTTTACGACGACGTGCAATACGACAAGCACTCTTGGCGTAATCGCAATCGAATTAAGACGGCCCAAGGCGCGCAGTGGCTGACCGTGCCCGTCACCGTGCACGGCAAGAACAAGCCGCTGATTCGCGAGGTGGAGATCGACAACGCTCAGAATTGGCGGAAGAAACACCTGGAGTCGCTGCGGCAAAACTATTCGAAAGCGCCGCACTTCACAGAGTATTTCGGCTTGTTTGAGTCGCTGTTGTCGCGCGATTGGACGCGGTTGCTCGATCTCAATCACGCGCTGCTCACCTCGATCTGCGGCGCACTTGGGCTCGAGCGCGAGATTCGATTCTCGTCGGAGCTCGGCGTGCCCGGCGAGAGCGTCGAGCGTTTGATCGGCATTTGCCACGTTTTGGGAGCGACACGGTTTTACGAAGGGGCGGCCGGCCGCGACTACATCGACGACGCGCTGTTCACCGCCGCCGGGGTCACGATCGAATATCAAGACTATCGGCACCCGGAATACCGCCAATTGCACGGCGAGTTCGTGCCATTTCTTTCCATCGTCGATTTATTGTTCAACCATGGCCCGGCGAGCCTTGAGATTCTGAGCCGCTGAGCCGTTTACGATTCCGTCCAGAGACCGACCATCCCGCCGGAGCGCCGCGTCTGATGACCTCGATACCGTTCTTTCAACACGACCTGGGTGAAGCTGAAGTCGCGGAAGTTGCCAAGGTGTTGGCGGGGCCGCTGCTCACGACGGGGGAAACCGTCGCGGAGTTCGAGCGTCGATTCGCGGCGTATCTCGGCTGCAAGCACGCTTTGGGCGTGACCAGTTGCACCGGTGCGTTACACATGTCGCTCTTGGCGCTGGGCGTGGGGCCCGGCGACGAAGTGATCACCACGCCGTTGACGTTCATCGCCACGTCGACGGCGATCGTCGAGGCCGGAGCGACGCCGGTGTTCGTCGACGTGGAAGCTAAGACCGGACTTATCGACCCTACGCTTGTCGAGGCGGCGATCACTCCGCGCACCAAGGCGATTTTGCCGGTGCATCTCTACGGCCAATTATGCGATATGCGCGCGTTGCGTGCGATCGCCGACAAGCATGGGTTGGCGATCGTGGAAGATTGCGCCCACTGCATTGAAGGCGTGCGCGACGGCGTGAAGCCCGGACAACTCGGCGACACCGCCTGTTTCTCTTTTTATGCGACGAAGAACATGACCTGCGGGGAAGGGGGGGCGCTGGTCTTCAACGACACGGCCCTGCTCGAGAAGCTAAAGCTGCTTCGTCTCCACGGCATGACGCGCAACGCCGCCGATCGGATGAAGGAAGGGTATCGTCATTGGGACATGACGATGCTCGGCTGGAAGTACAACCTCGACAATATTCATGCCGCGCTGCTGTTGCCGCAACTCGACCGACTCGACGACAACTGGGAATTGCGGCGGGCGTTGGCCGAGCGTTATGAAACTCAACTTGCTTCGGTGCCGGGCGTGGAATGTCCGCAGTCGTACGACGGCATTCGTCATGCTCGACACTTGTTTCCGATCTTCATTGCCGACGGTCGTCGCGACGAGACGATCGCCGCACTCCAGGCCGGCGGCGTCGGCTGCGTCGTGAACTATCGAGCGATTCATTTGCTCACGTGGTTCGTCGAGACGTACGGCTATCAGCGGGGCGATTTCACGATCGCCGAACGGCTCGGCGATTGCGTGATGTCGTTGCCGTTCTACCCGCGGATGCCGCACGCTCATGTCGACGTCGTCGTGGATCGCTTGCGCACGACGCTCGCCGGGAAACGGCTGGCCGCGTAGCCGGCTGGTCGCCGCGTTAACGGCGACTTGTTTTGCCCGCGCTATCCTCGACCATTTTGACGTCGTTAAGCCCGATTTCGGCCAGGGCTTCGGGCGTCGTGGCGAATTGCTGAAACGTCGTCGACGACTGCCCGCCGACGATCGGGGTACGCCCGGGATGATCGAACTGGAAGACCGAACTCATCGGCAGGCGACGCCAGTCGCGGAGTTCGCACTCTCGCACCGCGGCGATTTTCGCGTCGCCCGAGAGATCGATCTTCAGCGAGTAGCTGCGCGTGTCGCCGCATCGCGGCTCGCGTCCGCAGGTGACGAAGAACACCTGGCGCGTTTGAGGGAGAATCCGGTGCCGCGTTTGCGTCGTCGTATTCCACCACAGAGCTTCGTGAATTCGGTCGTGCAATTCGCTCCCGCGCGGATTCCCCTCCCAATCGAGCAGCGGCTCGATGGGGCGCGACGACAATCGGAGATGGCGGCAGTTCAGTTCGGCCGCTTCCGTACCGGCTTCGACCTCGACCCAGTAACCTCGCTGAAATGGCGCCGATCCTTCCGGGAAGTCGACCTGAAATCGCTGCGGCGAGCGACGTGAATCGGCGACTTCGACCGCCGTACGATTTTGCTCCTGCGCCGCTTGCCAATAATCGGCGCGGGCCTGCGAAGACACGTGGTCGGCGGTCAAGCACGCCGCGCACCAAACCAGGAGACAAATACCCGAAGCCGCCGCGACGTACCAAGTTTGGGTCCGGGCGACGACGCGGCGCAGTCCGTCGCGCCGAAGCGCGATCGCGAGGCGTTGAACGACCAAGGGAGCGAATCCTCCGATGATGCACACCGGCACGAGAAACGGCCCCCAGTGTCGTTGTTCCGGCGAAATGCCGAACCAAATGCCGAAGTAGAAGCCCATCGTCGTCAACAGCAAAGCCAGTGCGACGCGGTCGACCCCGCGCAGACTGACGGAGAACAAACCGATCAAGAAGAACGCGAAGGCGGCCGTGCGCCACGTGTTCCAAGCGTCGCCGGCCAGCTTGCCCGTGATCGCCGCCTGAATCGAGTTCGGCAAACTCCGAACCCAATACGAAACATGGTGCCGTGCCGCTTCGAAATACATCGTGCGTATCGAAGCGGAATACTCTCCGTCGTACACGACCGACGGTTCCAGATTATTCGCCGTACGATAGGAATAGACGTCGGACGCGACCTTCGAATCGTCGTAGCAGATTTGCAAGTCGTTCTCGGCGCCGGCGAGCGCGGCGCGACTCTGCTCACCAAAGTAAGCGACGTGGAAGCCGGAACCGAACTTCACGGTGTCGACGGGGTCGATCGTCGATCGATAACCGTAGTAAACGGTCGCCGCCGCGAGAAGAAAGGCGGTCGCGGTCAGGGCGACGCGCCGCAAACCATCGCCGTCAAGAAATCGTCGCGCCACCGCCGCCGCGAAAAACAGCGGCGCGAAGAAGAGGAGTTGCGGCCGCCAACCGTAGCCGATCATCGCCGCGACGCCCAGCGCGGCTCCGCCAAGCGCCAGACCTAGACCTGATTGTCGGCCGCCGAGGCGTACCATCGCGTAGGTGGCGAAGGCAAGAAACCAAATTGGGTTCGCGTCGCGAATGACTTGCGTCGTCTCGAATCGGCAAAATGCGTAGAGGGCCGCCGCCGTGAGCCCGACGACGAACGAACCCGAAATCCGCCGTGCCGCCGCGAAGATCGCCAAACAGGCGAGCGCACTGACGGCGACGTAGAACCGCACCAGTGCCGGCCAACTGATGCCGAAGACTTTCCAGACGGCGGCGGCGACGTACAAGTCGCCCGATCTCAACACATCGACCTGGCGGCAATTACCCAGGTCGCCGCCCGTCTGAACCGGTAGGCTCGCTTTGTAGGCCGCTAGTTGGTCGACGCTAAGCGTCGGACTTTTGAGGTCGAGGAAGTCTTTGATCGGCTGAGAGGCGGCGTCGGTGCCGACGATCAGCCGCTCGTAGCCGAGCCCGGCGACGAGTGAAATCGAGCGGCTATAGGAATGAGGATACAGCCCGAGCAACCCCACAAGTGGTCGACGTTGTTCCGTCCGCAAGCGGATTCCGACATGAACCAAGAGCACGACCGCCACGCAGGCAAGAGCCCCGAACCTGCGCGACGTCGGCGATAGGTTGCGGCACCAGGCGGACCATTTAGTCGGCGAGAGTTGCGAATAGGTCATTGCGATCGGTTACTCAAAACGACGTCCCGCGACAAAGCGCCGGCGGAGCTGAATGGTCTTCCCCCGGGCGATTCGAAGGATAGCGGATCAACCGAAAAACGACTACGCCGCTCGCTAGCGCAGGCCGTCGGAAGGCCGCGACAAGGTCGTCCGGCGACCGTCTAGCGCAGCGTCGGTGGCGGCAATTCGTTTCGGCGCACGACCGGTTCCGTCGGACCTTCGGAATGCGCCGTCTTGATCGCGTCGCGACGCAACTCCCAACCGGTTTCCGTCGCGACGAACTCATAGGTTCCCTCGCCCAAAACGCGACGCGAGGTTCCAAAGTCGCCACCCCGGTCGAAGGCGACGGAGTAGCTGTTCTTCTCCTTGAGGGGAGTCGATTCACCGGGCTCGAGGTCGAGTTGGAGCGTATCGTCGACCACGAAGGAAACGCGCGCACCGGAGCCGGCAGGGTTGCGGATCGTGACGCCGGAGCCCTGGTAGGCGGGGAGAGGATTGGCGCGGACTTGCGCCGTCGGCGCGGCGGCGGTCGAAGGCTGTTGTGCCGTCGTCGCGACGGCCGGTACGGTCGTCGCCGTCGAACTCAAAGACAGGTTCGGTTGCGCGACCGGAATCGTCGTCGTTGCGACCGGTACGTAAATGGTCGGCGGCGGCGGAGCGACGTAAACGTAGCTCGGCGCGGGACGATACCAGCCGTAGTAGCCCCAGTGACCATGATGATGATGGTGGTGGCCGCGATAGCCGTCGCTGTAGCTGAAGCCGAACGACCATTGCGCTCGACACGGCGCGGCGTCGAAGCCGGCGACGCAAGCAGCGGCGAACAGAATGATGAGCGGTCGCAGAGCCGTCATAGAATCACTTGCTGGCTAAGAAAATAAGGCGGTTGAATGCAATGTCCATCGACCGGGGCGGCGCGTGGAGAGGAGGAATTCAGCGTTAAAGTCGAAGCGACCGCGCAACTCATCTCCGGAAGTACTAAGCCGCGCCGCGGATCCGAGGTCTGCGCGCCGTCGATCTGAGTCGTTCCACGACGCCTGTCGCGATCGACTCGGCATCGAAGCCGTAGATGCGTCGCAAATACGATTGGGAACCGACGACGGACGAGAAGCCGGCTCGCAAGCCGAAGCGATGAAACGTGCGTGGGACGGCGCCCGTTTCGAGCAACTGTTCGGCGACCGCTCCGCCGAACCCGGCTTCGATCGTATGTTCTTCGACGGTGAACAAGCCGCCGGTTTCGAGCGCCGCCGCGGCCAGAGCGTCGATGTCGAGCGGCTTGATCGTCGGAAAGCTCAATACGCGGCAATCGATGCCTTGAGCCGCGAGCAGGTCGGCGGCGGCGAGCGTTTCGCCGAGCATGCCGCCTGTGACGGCCAGCGTGGCGTCGAAACCGTCGCGCAGCCGGCGCGCGCGGCCGATCTCGAACGATTCTTCCGCTCGCCCCGTGTTCAACTGCGAGCCTTTATCGAAGCGCAGGTAGCAAGTACCCGGCTGCTTCGCGGCTGCGGCCGTGCATTGCGCGGCTTCCCAATTGTCGCCGGGGGAGAACAGCGTGAGTTCGGGTAAGCTGCGCACGACGCCGATGTCTTCCGTAGCGTGATGCGACATGCCGAGCGCCCCGTAGCTGAAGCCCGCGCCCACGGCAATGATTTTGACGTTCGCGCCGTGGTAACACGCGTCGTTGCGGATTTGTTCGAGGCAGCGGAGCGTCGGGAAGTTGGCGATCGAATAAGTAAACACGATGCGCCCGTCGAGCGCGAGCCCCGTCGCGACGCCGGTCATGTTCTGTTCGGCGACGCCGACATTGATGAATTGCTTCGGGAATCGCTCGCTGAAACGTTCGAACATGCCGAAGCCGAGGTCGGCCGTGAGCACGAGCATGCGAGAGTCGGCCGCGGCAAGCTCGATGAGTTGATCGACCAAAGCCTCTTTCATGCCGCCCCTTCCAGTTCCGCGATTGCGCGCTCGAAATCGGGCCCGCGGGGCGTACGGTAGTGCCAAGCCACGCTGTTTTCCATATAGGAAACCCCTTTGCCCTTGATAGTGTGCGCAAGGATGCACGTCGGCTTCGAGGCGACGGGGCCTTCATTGAAGCCCGCTTCGAGCGCCGCATGATCGTGTCCGTCGACTTCGCGAACGTGCCAACCGAACGTTCGCCACTTATCGGCGAACGGCTCCAAACGGAGCGTCGCTTCGTTCGTCGTGAGGCTTTGCAGTTTGTTGTGATCGATCACGACGGTGAGGTTGGTCAATTCATGGTGCGCGGCGAAGAGCGCCGCTTCCCAATTCGAGCCTTCGTCGCATTCGCCGTCGCTCATGACGACCACGACGCGGTGTGCGCGATCGTCGAGCTTCGCTCCGTAGGCCATGCCGCAGGCGACCGGCAAGCCGTGGCCCAGAGAGCCCGTCGAAAGTTCGACTCCCGGAATACCTTTGTGAGACACGTGGCCGCTCAGATCCGAGCCGTCTTGGAAGTGGGTGTCGAGCTTCTCAAGGGGAAAGAACTTGCGCAAGGCCAGCGCGGCATACACGGCGGCGCCCGCGTGCCCCTTGCTCAAGATGAAGCGATCTCGATCGGGTCGTTTCGGGTCGGCCGGATCGACGTTCAAGATTCGTCCGTACAGCACGGCGACGATGTCGGCCATAGACAGAGCCGAACCGACGTGCGAACTGCCGCCGCGGTTCGTCATGCGAACCACGTTCAAGCGAATTTGGCGGGCGAACTCGGCCACATCCGTGAGCGGTGCGGGCGACGTCGGCATGAAAACGGTCCTAAGCGGCGCGAGGCCGTGAATTGGATGTGCGATTCTCGGGAGGCGCGAACAGCTTTAAGCCTCGAGCGGCGATCAGGTCGGGTTTGTACTCCCCCACTAAGCGGCTGAGTTGCGCAATGATCTGCTCGTGCGATTCGTCGGCGAGCGACTGCAATTCGTCGACGCCTTGCGCGATTTCGTCGGCGGAGAGTTGAGAGGCCCGCTGCGCGATGCGGATCTTCGGATGCTTCGTCGGTTGGTGGACTTCCCCTTCGACGTTCAGTTCTTCAAACAGCTTTTCGCCCGGACGTAGGCCGACTTCCTTCACCTCGATGTCGTGGCCGATGCGCAATCCGGAAAGACGTATCATGTCATGCGCTAAGTCGACGATGCGGACCGGCTCCCCCATGTCGAGCACGAAGATCTCTCCGCCTTGCCCCATCGCTCCGGCTTGAATGACGAGTTGCGCCGCTTCCGGAATGGTCATGAAGAAGCGTTCCATGCGCAAGTCGGTGATCGTCACGGGGCCGCCGGCGGCGATTTGTTCGCAAAACAGCGGAACAACGCTGCCGGCGCTGTTGAGAACGTTGCCGAAGCGTACGGTCACGAAGCGGCAAGCCGAGCGTTCGGCCAGCGATTGCACATAAAGTTCGGCCACGCGTTTGCAGGTTCCCATGACGCTGGTCGGATTCACCGCTTTGTCCGTCGAGATCTGCACGAACGCCCGCACGCCGAGTTCGTCGGCGAGATCGGCGAGGACGCGCGTCGTCGCAACGATGTTTTTCACCGCTTCTCCGGGGTTTTGCTCCATCAGCGGCACATGCTTGTAAGCGGCGGCGTGGAACACCACTTCGGGGAGATAATCGGCGAACAACCGCCGCATGCGCGGCACGTCGTTGACGTCGGCGATGCGGATATCGACGGCGACTCCGGGAGCGAGCGCACGAAGCTGCCGCTCCAACGCGTATTGACCGTTTTCCCAGCGATCGACCAGCACCAGCCGAGCCGGACCGAATTGCAGCAGCTGCCGGCAAATCTCGCTGCCGATGCTTCCGGCGCTGCCGGTGACCATCAGCACGCGGCCGGCGAGCCAACTGCGGATTTCGTTCGTTTCCAGACTTACTGGTTGGCGGCGTAAAAGATCGTCGATCGAGATGTCGCGAGGCTTGAATTCAAGCTGCCCGCTGAGCATTTGGCCGTAGCTGGGCAACATGCTCACATGCACGCCGAGGGATCGACACTGTTCGACCACGTCGCGAACTCGTACGCCCGGCAAATCGCCGGACAGGATGAATAGTTCGTCGACGGCGTGACGGCGGACGCAGGCGGGCAATTGTTCGAGCGAGCCGACGACGGGCACGCCGCCGATCACGTCGCCGACGCCGCGGCCGTCGTGGTCGATGAAACCTACGACCTGAAAGGGATGACGTTTGTCGATTCTCATCGCCCGCAACAGTCCTTCGCCGACGCTGTCGGCGCCGACGATGAGTGCGCGGCGTTTGACGGCGTTGGGTGAGAGGAGTCCTCGATAGCGCTCGTGGATCGAACGACTTGCGCCGCGCAGGATGCAGAAGAGAATGAGCGTCGCGCCCCAATCGAGTAAGACGATACCGCGGGGAACGCTGTGTTCCGGGAAGAAGAACCGGTCCGCCATGACGAGCAGAAAAGTACCTAGCGTGGTCGCTTCGGCGATCACGACCAAGTCGTGGAACGTCACGAAACGTCGCCAGCCGCGGTGGAGACGAAAGCCGACGAAAGCCGCCGTTTTCAGCAATACGACGAGCGGCAGCGTCTGCAGCATCGTCCGTTCATACAGGGCGTCGGGGCGCCCTTCGAATCGCAACCAGTAGGCTGCGTAATAGACTGCCGCCAGCAAGGCCGCGGTGAAAACGGCCGTCGAGATTTCTCGAAGAGAGCGATAACTCGCTCCGCGGAACTGCGTCATGACCATGTTCTTCCGTGAACGCCGAAGGCAAATCCATTGCCGGCAGGCCTACGACTCATGGCGGACGCCCTGAGCAAGGGGGAAATCTAGTCCGCGCTCCGAGGTAAGTCAACGTCGCCGGACGGTCGCCGGCGATGACGGCAACGCCGGCGGGGCCGGGTCGCCGCGCCCGACGGATCGTCAGCGCCGGAGCGCCGCATTCAGGCCGCCGACGGTGGTGCGTAGGCGATAGAGGTCGAAGGCGTCGGCGAGTTCCGCGTCGGGCGTTGGAACCGGTTCGTAGCCCAATTCCGAATGCAGCGCGAGAAACTCGCGATAGCATGCGCGTTCCGGCGCTTGACCGCGAAGCACGATGAGCGCGGGACGTTCGACTTTTAATTGCCGATAGGTCAGCGGGCCGACCGGAGCCGACAACGTGACAAGCCGCCGCGCGTCGGCGTAATGCGCGGGGAGATAATGTCCGCCGAATTCGGCGACGACCAAGTGCGCCCCGAAACGCGACTGAATCTGTCGCCCAAGTTCCGCTTCGCGCCGTCGACCGTCGCCGCCGCCGAAAATCGCCGTCGTCAAGCCGGCGATCGCCAAGAAACAAAAAGTAGCAGGTCGTACGAACGGCTCTAAGGCGAATCCGGACAGCCTTTCGCGGCAGCGGTAAATGAGGCGAATGAGAGTTGCCGCGGCATACGGCAGCGCAGTCATGACCATTGGATAGAAGTACCGCGTATTCATGTCGCCGTAGCGGCGCAGGTAATACCAGATCGAGCCGAGAAGCAGCAAGTTCATCATCGCAAGCGAGCCGTGCTCGAGCG
>JAEUIN010000273.1 GCA_016793115.1 Planctomycetaceae bacterium | reverse complement strand
GTATTTCTCGCCCACCAGCCCATCCCAATAGAGATTGAGCGATTCCAGCGGCCAATATTTGTCGTTGGTGCCGAGCAATAGCAACTTCGGCTTGCGGAGCGACTCGCGATAGCGATACGGATCGACGATGTCGATCAACTTCGCGCCGTCAGGCTTGCGCAGGTGCTCCTGCAGGCCGCGCTCCGTGTAATCGTGGATCTCGTCGGAGTAGCGACCCCACGACGTGAGTTGCAGCTTGATATGCTCATCCAAGTTAAGCATGTCGATGACCATCGGGGCGAGACAGTCGACCCGCGGGTCGACGGCCGCCGTGAGCCAGGTCGTCCAACCGCGTTTCGACGCGCCGGTGACCGTGAATTTGGCGGGCGCGATCTTCCACTCTTGTGCGCCGAATTCGGCGACGCAGTCCATCGCCCGCACCGCGCTTTTGACCATCGGCAACAAGAGCGGCCAAGTCGCGTCGCCGGTGCGGAAGAACTCTTGGAACGTATAGGAAATCGCGGCGTCTTCGCGCAAGTCGCCGAAAATCGGTTGATGCGGCACCTGCATTACCAGCGCGACCGGCGTTTGAAGCTGATCGGCGACCATCGTGAGCACCGCGGCTTCGCGCGGCAACGGGGCGGCGGGCGTCGCGGGGTCGGCCAATTCATCGCGCCACGCTCCGCCGCCGATCAAAAGCAGAGCGCGCTCGGGGTCGCGCACTTCAGCCGGCTTGTAGACGAACAGTTGATGACGCCAGGTGTTTTCGCGCCAGCGCTGCGACGTCAGAATGAGTTCGGCGTAGGAGCCTTGCCCGTGCGTGCCGCGACGTCGGACTTTCCAGCCGTAGGCGTCGTCGTGGTGGGCCACGTAGTCGGCCAGCGCGCCGGCGGCGTGCGACGGCGCGGCCGGCACCTCGCCCCAAGCGGGTTGTCCGCCGAAGAGAATCAAACTTGCGACTCCAAAAAGCGTCCGGAGACTCGGTCGTGGCATTCGCTCGCTCGCCAAAAGTCGGAACTATCGAAAACGCAAGAAACCTCGCCGCACGCGCGGCATCCAAGGCGAGTGAGGTATTCGTACTACGTCGCACCGCCGGGAGTGGGTCGCATACGGGGATGAAAAATCGATACATCGCATACACTCGCCCATTCGGTGGGTCACTCCGCCCACCGCAGCCGATACGATAATACCGCCCCAGCTCGGAAGCCGGCGCGGAAACCGAATCTCGACGCTAAATACCTCGCGGAGGCGAGCGGCGTTTCACGTTTGCGGGGCGGCATCCTTTGTTTCGGCGGCTGGCGGAACTCTTCGACGCCCATCGGGCTAAGCTGGCCCTTGCGGTCGGCTTGGCGACCATCGCGGCCATTTTCGGCTTATCGCGACTGCAATTCGACGATATTCCGCGCCTGACGTTTCGTTCGCACGACGCCGAATTCACGTTGCTCGAAGAGGTCTTCCGGCAGTTCGGGGCCGACGACGTCGACTGCGTGCTGCTCGTCCAAGGAGACGACCTCTTTAAACCGGACAACGTCGTCGTGCTCCGTCGCTTGATCGACGAGGTCGGCGCGGTGCCGGGAGTCGCCGAAGTTCACAGCTTGGCCGACGTGCAAATTTTTCCTCGCCGCACGGTACCGCGGGCCCTCACCGCTCTCTCGCGCGCCGTGCCGCCGGAGCCGTACTCGTTGCTCCCCGCAATGCAGGACGGCGTACCGCCGACGATCGAAGCATGCGAGGCCGCCCGAGCGAAGGCGCTTAAGCATCCGCTGGCCGCCGGGCAATTGATCTCCGACGACTCGCGGGCGACGCTCGTCGTGGCCAAACTCGCCGACGACAACGTGGCGGTGGCCCAGTTCGGGCCGGTCGTCGAGCAAATTCGCAAACTGGGCGCGAAGTTCACCTCGTCGAGCGGGCTCAGCGTGCGGCTCACCGGCTTGGCTCCGATTCGCGAGGAGATCTTTACGACGATCCGCCGCGAAAGCGCGAAATCCGTTCTGTTCGGCGGGGCGCTGACCGTGGTCATGGCGACGCTCATGTTTCGCCGCCCGGCCGCCGTGGCGATCGTCTGCGGAGCCACGCTGGTCGGCGCGCTGTGGGCCATCGGCGGTATGGGATTGATCGGTGAGAGAATGAATATCCTCACGACCGTCGTGCCGACGCTGGTGATGGTCATCGGCTTCACCGACGCCGTGCACTTGATGATCGACATCCGCCACGAACGGGCCGAAGGGCTCGGCCCGCGCGCCGCTGCGAAGACGGCGCTCGCCAACTTAGGCATGCCGTGCCTACTGTGCGCCGTATCTACGGCGGTCGGGTTCGGCTCGCTCAGCTTGGCGAAAATGGAGGTCATTCAGAAGTTCGGTTTCGTCTGCGGTCTCGGCGTAGTGCTGGCCCTGGCGGCGGTCTTTGCGCTCGTGCCGCTACTTTCCTCAACGCGGCTCGGATTACGCATTCATTCGCCGCCGGCGTTTGACGTCCCGACGCGCATTGCGCGCGGCTTCGAGCCGGTCGTTCGCACTCTCGTGAACCGGCCGCGGCTGACTACGGCGATCGGCGGCGGCATCACGCTCGCCATGACGACCTCCCTGTTTTTCCTGGTGCCGAGCAGTCAATCGACCGAAGCTTTGTCGACCGACAGCCCGGCCTTTCAAGCCGTGCAGGAACTCGACCGAAGTTTCGGCGGCTCGGGCTCGGCGCAGATTCTGGTCGAGTGCGATCCGTTGCTGCAGATCGATTCCCCCGAAGTTTTGCAAGCGATCGACGAAGTGCAGGCGTTTGCCGCCTCGCAGCCCGGAGTGAAGAATCCGGTCTCGATCGTGAACGTGATTCGCGCCTTGCCCGGAGAGGGGCAATCGCTCGCTCGGCAAGCCGAATGGCTCCGCTGGGTGCCTGCGGAGACGCGCGAGCACTATATTCGTCCCGATCTCCATCGCGCCCTCGTCCGAATGCGACTCAGCGACGTGGGCTCGGCCGAACACACGACGCTCTTCGAAAACCTGCGCGCCGGATTCGACAGGCTGGAAGCCGAACATCCCGGCGTGAAGTATTATCTGACGGGTACGGCCGTCATGGCGGCCCGCAACTTGAGCCAGATGATCGGCGACTTGGCTCCGAGCCTGGGTTCGGCCGCGATCGCGATCTTTATCGTCATGGTTGTCGGCTTTCGCAGCGTACGGCTCGGCTTGATCGCCGTCGTGCCGAACTTGTTTCCGATGGTCGTCGCGGCGACCTATCTAGTGCTGACCGGTCGGCCGCTGCAGATGACCAGCGTGATCGTATTCAGCGTTTGCCTGGGAATCGCCGTCGACGACACGATTCACTTCGTCAATCGCTACCAGCGCGAAATCCTCTTCGACGGCGATGTGCGCGCCGCAATCTTGCGGACATACAAAGTCGTCGGCGCCGCGCAGATCATGACCGCGCTGGTCCTCATCGCGGGCTTCGCCGGCCTGCAAATCAGCGAGATGCCGACGACTCGCTTCTTCTCCGCGCTGTCGTGTTTGACGATCGCCGCCGCCGTGGTCGGAGATTTGTTTCTCCTGCCGGCGATGTTACGGTGCTTCGCTAAAGCGCCGAAAGCGATGCTCAGCCTGGAGGCCGCCGACCGGCGCGACGACGAGGTACTCGAAGTTGCGGAACCACGGTTTTCAGCAGGCAGAACGGCACGGTAGCAAGGTCAACAAAATGCGATTTAGTGTTAGCGCGATTTTGCCAGGCTACGTTCCATCATCCGCAGCGCCGTGAGCAAATTGCCCTGCGTCCATAGCAACGGCGTTTGATCGACCGGCACATAGCGACCGGCTTCGAGATAGTACGACTCCGGACAGCGCAGCCCGCCGAATCGCGAATCGTCGGCGGTGAGATGCGCCAGCGAGCGATTGAGAAACTCGGTCTGCTTGGCGAGCGCTTCGGCCGAGCCCGTCTGTTGATAACGCCTGCCGTAAGCGGCCGAGAGAATTGGATCGAAGATGCACCATTGGGCTTCTTCGCCGTCGCGCAACAGTGCGTCGCGGCCGCTGATATCGTCGCTATAGTCGGCACAGCGCGCTTCGGCGGCAAGCAGCGTCTTATAGTCGGCGCACCAATAGGAGTCGCCGCGATAGCGGCGGACGCCGATATCGCCGACCAGATCGCGCATCACGACTTCAATGATGAGATCTGCGACGGCGTCGTCGACGATTTCCAGCGGATAAATCAGGAACAAGAGGGCCGCATCGGCTCCGCGCCGCTTCCGCGGATCGTCGTCGACGCATTCGTGCGGCAAGTGTTCGAGCAGCGTCGAGCGGCCGGCTTCGACCATTCCGCGCAGCTTCGCACGCGTTAAGGTACGACCGGCGAAGACCAACTCGTTTTCTAGAATCGACCTTTCATGCAGCGATTCCAAGGCCGCGAGGCCCGCCAAAGCGGTCCCGACGCTCGAAGCGCTTCGCTTCCGGGTTTCTTCCCAGTGGCCGCTGTCTTCGTCCCGCCAATACTCGATCTTCTCTAGAAACAACGCGGTACCGGCCAAGGCCGTCGTCAATTCAGGGGACGGCCGCAATTGCCGTTCGGCGATTAGTTTCGATGCGACCCAAAGAAAATAGCCGAGCGCATCGTTTTGGGCGTGAGCCCAGCGCTCATCGATTTCGGCGAGTTTGCGTCCGTCGAAGCGAATGTGCGGCCGATGCATCGGATCGGTCGCATCCGCTGCCCCGTCGAGCACGGC
Organism: Planctomycetaceae bacterium; assembly: GCA_016793115.1. GTDB lineage: Bacteria > Planctomycetota > Planctomycetia > Pirellulales > PNKZ01 > PNKZ01. The sequence goes on along the minus strand of JAEUIN010000273.1, from coordinate 280,085 downwards.
GCGGATACGTGCGGCCTGCGTCGTGAAGAACTTCGCCAAACCTTCGACGACGCGCGCGGCGGCGTCGGGGCGACCGTCAATCCAATGGGCGTGGGCGACATGCGCGTTGTCGCGCACCCAAACGCTGGCATAGCCCGACGTGTCGTCGTGGGCTACGTGTGCCGCAGGATGCAGACCGGTGTCCAACACCGGGAAGTGGAATGTTCCGGCCCCTCGCAGAAAGTCCATTAGGCGAAGTACGTCGGCCGGCGTGTATTGGTAGCGAAGGTAATCGAGCAGACGAGGATTGTGCAGACGAAGCATGGCCGACGCCGAGAGAGTAACTGGACTCGAGAAATGAGTTCCGAAAACTAGCTTCTCGCCGCTCCGGCGGCAATCGCGTTTTGCTGAAGCGTCGAAAATTCGAGGCCGAGCGGGATGAACGCCGGGCGGCGGCGTCTTTATGATGGCGGGCGATGTCGGAACGTCGAACACTGTCAGAAAATTCACCGTGAGTTTGCTTTCCGTCGACCTGCTGGCGGCTCTGCTTTCCCGATATGCGGGTCCGCTGGCGCTCTACGCGCGACAATGGTGCGACGAGCCCGACGACGTGGTTCAGACGGCGTTTCTGCAGTTGGCTCGCCAAGGCGCACCGCCGAGCGACCCTCCGGCGTGGCTGTACCGTGCCGTGCGCAACGGCGCGATTTCGGCCCAGCGCAGCGCGGGTCGTAGGCGCAGGCGTGAGCAGGCGGCCGCGCGGGAGCGAAGCGGTTGGTTCCAAGTCGACGAAGAGGGGGCACGGAGCGCGGTCGACGAGACGGCGAAGGCGGTCGCCGCGCTCACCGCGCTAGACGACGAACTGCGCGAGGTCGTCACGGCGCACCTGTGGGGCGGATTGTCTTTTGAGCAGATTGCGGCCGTGGTCGGAACGTCGTCGAGCACCGCACATCGACGTTATCGACAAGGCCTGGAACGATTGCGCACCGAATTGGAGCTGTCATGCAAGACGAGGACCGATTAACGCCGGAGCTACAAGCGATCGAAGCGCGACTTGCCGGACTCAGCCCACCGTCGCCCGCCCTCGATCGCGATCGAATCATGTACGAAGCGGGTCGCGCTTCGATGGGGAGCGAGCGACGAAGAGTGATCCGAAGCACGGTTGCCGTAGCGGCGGCGATGCTCGCTGCGCTCTTCGTCGGTCGTTGGACGGCTTCGCCCGGCGGTCTGCCGATTGATCGCTTGCCGGCGAGCGTTCAGGCGTCGTCGTCCGCTGCGCCGTCGCCGCCGTCGGTGGATTCCTTGGCGTATCTCCGTCGAGAGCTTGTCGCCGGCGAGCTGCCGCGGCGCGGATCGGCGTCGACTTCCGGAGTCGCCGCGCCGTTTACTTCGAGAGCGATATTGAATTCGGAACTGCTGAATTGAGTCGTCAGTCGTCCGTCTCAAACCACGAAACATTCTTCGGATCAATTCTCATGATACGCGCGCTTGTATTTGGAACCGTGCTGTGCGCATTCACGACGACGGCGACTTCCGCCGAGGTCGTCAAGCTGGCGATCGTTCCCGCCGTCGAACCGCGCCCGGCGCTAAAGTATCAACTGCTGCCGAAGTTCATCGACCGCCGACCGGGCAATGCGGCGCCTCGTTATGCCAAGGCTATGCTGACGTATCGTCCGACGCCGGAGATCGACGCCGAAATCAATCGTCTGCTGCAACTCCCGATCGAAGAGTTTGGAACGGACGAAGTTCAAAAGCAGGTCGCCGCATTCGGCGCTTCGGCCGTCGTCGAAGAATTGCGGCGGGCCGCCTGTTTGCAATCTTGCGAGTGGGAACTCCCGTTGCGCGAGCAGTCGGTGTTTCATATTCTTCTTCCGGAAGTTCAAGAGATGCGTCGCCTGGGACGCTATGTGGCCTTGCGGGCTCGATGTGAACTTGTCGAAGGGCGCTACGGCGACGCGACGGCGACGCTGGCCGTCGGGTATGCGATGGCGCGGCATGTCGCTGAATCGCCGACGCTGATCAACGGGCTCGTCGGCCACGCCCTCGCCGGCCAGATGGACCGCATTCTCCTCGATTTCGCCGCGGCACGCGGTGCGCCGAGCCTCTACGCCGCGCTCACCTTTCAACCGCGGCCGCTGGTCGACATCCGACCGGGCATCGAAGGGGAAATGTATTCGCTGCAGATGACGTTTCCCAAGTTGTTCGCGGCGGCCGATTCGGAAGCCGTTTGGAACGCGAACCTTCAAGACGTGATTCGCGGATTCTCGCAAGTTGCGGAATTGCTTTCGACCGGAGCCGATCCGCCGCAAAGCTGGTCGGCCGTTTTCGACCATATGAAGACCATCGGGGAAGCGAAAACGCGTCGTCGAGAGCTTCAGCAGTTTCTCATCGCCTGCGGTCGCAAAGCCGCGGAGGTCGAGCAAATGTCCGACGCTCAGATCGCGGTTGAGTTTACCGCTTTGAAATTCGACGATCTGCGCGATGAAACGTTTTGTTGGGTCTCGCAACCCTACCCGATCGCTAAGGATCGCCTAGACGCCGCTTTGAAGCGGCTCGCAACTGCGGAAGGAAGCGATCGAGAATTGATTCCGCTGGCAAAATTGATGCTGCCCGCGGTGACGTCCGTGGCACGCATCGCGGCGCGGGGCGAACGTCGTGTGCAAGTCGCTCGGCTGATCGAGGCGTTGCGATTATATGTCGCTTCGCATGACGGTCGATTGCCGAGCAAAATCGAAGAACTGCAAACGGCGACGCCGACGGCGCTCATCGACTCGATCACCGGGCGACCGTGGGACTACAAGCTCATCGACGGAAAGGCGACTCTATCGCTGCCCGAGGACGGCGGCGGCGACAAGCCGGCGACGCTGACGTACGAGATTACGGTCGCCGGAGCCGAGAAATAGTCGGCGTCGAGCGGCGGCGGTCTTCGCTATAATAGATCGATGGACACGCCTGCCGCCACGATCGAATTGATTCGCCGAATTCATGCCTCGCCGCCGCGCGTCGTGTTAGCCGTCACCGGCGGCGGGAGCCGTGCGTTTGCCAAGTTGCTCGCGGTGCCCGGCGCTTCACAAACGGTCTTGGAAGCGATCGTGCCGTACTGTCCAGCGTCGCTCACGGAGTTTCTCTCCGGGCGGCCCGAACAGTTCTGTTCTTCGGCGACGGCGCGGGCCATGGCTATGGCCGCGTATCGCCGAGCGTTGAAGTATCGCGACGCCGGCGGTGACGACGAAGGTGGCCCGCAGGTGCTCGGCTTAGGATTGACGGCGAGCCTCGCCAGCGATCGACCGAAGCGCGGCCCGCACCGATTGCATTGGGCCGCACAGAGCGCGAACCGTACGTGGTCGTGCTCGTTACAATTGACGAAAGATGCTCGCACCCGTGACGCGGAAGAAGACGTCGCTGCCGCGGTGCTGATCGATCTTTTGGCGGAAGCCTGCGGCATCGCGGAGCGGCCGCCGATCGAACTCTTGCCCGGCGAAACGATCGAGCGACGGCGCACCGATGCTTTGCCGAGTTGGGTCGAGTTGTTCGCCGGACGCATCGCGCGCACTTGCGAGCGACCGGCCTTTCCCGGCTGCGACGGCGAACCGCGAGCGATCTTTCCGGGCAGCTTTCGTCCCCTGCACGACGGTCATCGACGCATGGCGGAAATTGCGGCGCGTGAGCTCGGTTGTCCGGTTGATTTCGAACTTTCGATCGAAAACGTCGAGAAGCCGCCGCTCGACTTCGAAGAAATGCAAACGCGCGGCGGACAGTTTGCCCCGGCTACACGGATTTGGTACACCCGCGCGCCGCGGATGGTTCAAAAGGCGGCGTTGTTCCCCGGGGCGACGATCGTTTGCGGGCTCGACACGTTGCTGCGGGTGGCTGACGCTCGCTTTGCCGACGACAGCGATGCGGAACGAGAACGAATCGTTGCGGAAATCAAGCGTCTCGGCTGCCGGTTTCTGGTGTTCGGTCGGGCGGTCGACGGCAAGTTCCAAACGCTCGACGATGTTACGATTCCCGAGTCGCTGCGCAGGATTTCCATGGGTGTGCCGGAAGCGGAATTTCGCGACGACGTTTCGTCAACGGAGTTGCGGAAGTATCAGTCCTAGCGGTTTTGCGTCTTTTCCTCAAACGATGTTAGCCGTTCTCGTACTCCGGGGATGATTTGCGCCGAGTTCTCGTAATAGACCTTGCGAAGCACGTCGTCCGGCAAATAGATGCCGTAGATGTTCCATAGCCCTTGCGGCGGGAACGGGTTTTCGGCGTAGGCGAAATACTCGTCGTCGGTTTCCAAAAACCGCCAATAAGGAAACAGTCGCTCAGGCACGCGAGGGCCGTCGGTACCGAACAGGATGCGATCGGCATACTTCAGAAAAAACCTTCGCGCCGTATACGGTTGCCGGCCAAGCTCCGAAATCCGCGACGCGATCTCGACGACTAAGTTGGGGTGCTTGTCGAGCTTCGCGCTCACGGCGGCCAAGTCTTCGGAATCGCCGGCCACATGCGCGCCGATGAACGTCGTCTGCGGGTGTCGCTCGACGACGTGGTAGAAAGCCGCCAGCAGCACTTCTCGCTTGGGGAACTGCGAGCCGTAGAAACTCCACTCCTGATGCCGATGCAGTTCTTCCCAACGCTCGTTCGTTTCATCGATCGGCAGAAAAAATGCCGCCGGATCGCCGCTGTGAATGATCACCGGCAGGCCGAGCTTGCCGCAGGCTTCCCAGATTGGGTCCCAGCGCGGGTCGTCGATCTTGAGCAATGATCCGTCCGTGTTCTTGTAAACGAGTCCCAAATCTTTAAACACCTTGAGCCCGTTCGCGCCGCGCTCTTTGGCGGCGGCCAGGGCCGCGGCCATGCGTCGACCGAAGTCCGGTCGTTGGCAATCCCAAGACGCCGGGTCGTCGAGTTTGCCGTCGCCGCGCCAATCGACGTTGGCGAAGATTACGAACCGCTCTCGGTATTTCGTCCAGAGGTAGTTGCGATGTTCCTCGAACTGCGTACCGAGGCCGCCGTCGAGGCTGACGCAGACGGCGATATTCTGCGCGTTCATCGTGCCGACGAAGGTATCGAGTCCTTCCGACGAATGGTGCAGACGAATCCGCGGGTGGACGTGGACGTCGACCACGGGAAATTTCGCTTTAAGCAAGTGGTGCTGAGGCACGCGGAGCATCGATTTCGGTCGGAATTTCTCCAGGGCGAGGTTGCGACCTTCGCGACCGTCGAGCTTCGCATCGGTTCCATTCGTCGCCGGCTCGTCGGCGTGCGCGAACGCACACCGCGCGAGACACGTAGTAAAGAGCAGCGTTCTCACTGCGGCGGAGATCATTTTCATGGTCACGTCTCGATCGAAAAGAACCAAACTCGACCCGGCATGCGCGGCACGATCGCTACGATCGGACGCCCGAGTTCGCGCAGCGCCCGCTTGTAGCGAAGCTAGCCGAAGCGCGGCCGATGCCGGTTCACGCGAATCGCGCGAACGCACGGCGATAAGGAAATCCGGTACAGGTCGCCGCTCAACTCGACGATACCTGCATAACCTAACATCGGGCTTCCCCCGCGCCTCCCCGGAGTCTGTGCAGATGTCGCATGACAAGTTCGTGTTCCGAGTCGTCACCCGCGGCCAAGACGGCGAAATCAAGACGCGCGAGTATTTGCGCGTCGACTCGCTCGAAAAATCGCACACGCAAGTGGGCATCGACGATTGCAGCACGGACCTGAATCTGCGCGGCCTGCCGGTGTTCCAAGGACTGATCGGGCCGATTCCCGACGGCAAGGGGTTCGTGCGCTACGAATCGCCGGAAGTGTTCGAGACCCTCACGAAGGAGTGGACGAACACGAAGATCCCGCGACGTCGTCGCCGCACGGCGAAGCCGGAAAGTCTGCAACAGCAGCAGCAACCGGCCCGCGACGAACTGCTTGGCGGATAGGCGGTTCGGCAATTGTCCCTAGTCGTTGGTCTATTGCCGGCAAGAGGTTCGTCGGTTTCAACCCACGGCGGCCCGCTTTTGCGGTGGGGCTCCGGCAGGTATAAAGAAGGCTCTCTTTGAGCCTGCCCACCCTCTGTTTGCTTGTGATGTTGAATTCCGAGTTCTTGAAGCTTCTGCGTTGTCCTGAGGACCGTACTCCGCTTGCGGAAGCCGACGCGGCGCTGATCGCGCAACTCAATGCGGCGATCGACGCCAAGACGCTGCGCAATCGCGGGGGCGACGTAGTCGAGCGGAAGTTCGAGGGCGGACTCATTCGCGCCGACGGGAAGTATTTGTACCCGATCGTCGACGGAATTCCGATTCTGCTTATCGACGAGGCGGTGTCGCCGGTCGTGCCGGCTCACTCGGCCTAGTCGTTGCGGCAGGTTTTCACCAACGGCCGCGGGCGGCGGCGCAGGAGCGAGTTTCTCCGTGGGCCAGAAAACGATCTTTCAACGCATCATCGACCGCGAGATTCCGGCCGACATCGTTTACGAAGACGAGAAGTGCTTGGCGTTTCGCGACATCGCCCCGCAGGCCCCGGTGCATGTGCTAGTGATTCCGAAGAAGGCGATTAAGTCGTGGGCCGATCTGGGCCCGCGCGACGGTTCGCTGATCGGCCACATCGCGCTGGTGATTCGCGACTTGGCCGCGAAACTGGAACTGGCGGAAGGTTACCGCGTCGTCTGCAACTCGGGCAGCGACGGCGGCCAGACGGTCGATCACCTGCACTTCCACCTGCTCGGCGGCCGCCCGCTACACTGGCCGCCGGGCTAAAGACTCACCCGCGAACGAAGTAATACGTCGCCAGCGTGAAGCCGACGCAGATGACGAACCAGCGGACGAGCGCACGCGGCAACTTGCGTGAATAGTGTGCGGCGAGGAAAGCGCCGACGCAGCCGCTCAGCGCCATCGGCGCGGCGAGGCTCCAATCGACTTTGCCGGCCCAGATCCAAATGGCCACGGCCGAACCGTTGATGCAACTGCCGAGCAGGCTCTTTAGGCCGTTCATGGCGTGAATGTCCGACATCCCCATCATCGCCAGGGCGGAGAGCATGAGAATGCCGATGCCCGCGCCGAAATAGCCGCCGTAGACGCCGACGGCGAACTGAAACAGCATCACGCCGACGACGGTCTTGCCGTGCGGTTCTTCATGCGACTTGCCGATGCCGAGCCGTTTCGCGATGATGGGCTGCAGCGCAAAGAGCGACGCCGCGATGAGAATGAGCCACGGCACGAGATTGGCGAAGATTTTCTCGTCGAGTTGCGTGACCAGCAACGTACCGGCGACGCCGCCCACGATGCTCGGCGGCACGAGTCTCGCCGCCCAGTGAGAGAGTGTTTGATACTCGCGGCGCAATCCCCACAACGCGGTGACCGAGGCGGGGAAGAGCGCCACGGTGCTCGTGCCGTTGGCGATCACTTTAGCCGTGTCGTCGGGATGCGCCTTGGCGAGAGCTGCGATGAGCGCCGGAAACGTAAGCAGCGTGCCGCCGCCCGCCACGGCATTGATGCCGCCGCCGAGGGCCGAGGTGAGGCAAAGCACGGCAAGTTCGGCGTTGGTCATGAGTTGCTTGAGTTCGTCTGAGCCGTGAGCGAAGATGAGCCCGATCGCCCCGTCGCCTGCCTATCCTACCGTGGAGCCTGCCGTGTCGCCCACCCTCCGCTTGGCCTTTGTGTGTTTGCTCATTGCCGCAACGGCGTCCGCTTACGCCGCCGAACCGAAGCCGAAATCAACGAGGCCGATCGTCGCCGCGCCCAAGGCCGACGGCGCACCGGCGGAAGCTCCGTTCTCGATTCCGCAAATCGATCTCGCCGGCAATCAAGAGTTGCAAGTCGTCGTCGACCGCGAGGCCGGACAGTATCTCGGGCATCCGACGACCGTATTGCTCGAAGACGGCAAGACGATGATCATCGTTTATCCAAAGGGACACGGTCGCGGCGGCATCGTCATGAAGCGCAGCGGCGACGGCGGGCTCACCTGGAGCGAGCGGCTGCCGACGCCGGAGAGTTGGGCGACGAGCCAAGAAGTTCCGACCATCTATCGAACGGTCGATAAAGCCGGCAAGAAGCGGCTGATTATGTTTTCCGGGCTCTATCCGATCCGCCAAGCCGTGAGCGAAGACGGCGCGACCTGGAGCGAGCTGAAGCCGATCGGCGACTACGGCGGCATCGTGGCGTGTGCGAGCTGCGCGCGTTTGAAGAATGGCGACTACATGGCCCTGTTCCACGACGACGGCCGCTTTCTCACCGCGGCCGGCCGGCCGAAAGGCGCGCCGCCGAAGTTCATCGTCTACAAGATTCTCTCCTCCGACGGCGGCGTCACCTGGGGCAAGCCGATTCCGATCGCGGCCCATCCGACGGCCCACCTTTGCGAGCCCGGCCTGGTTCGCTCGCCCGACGGCAAACAGATCGCCGTGCTGTTGCGCGAGAACTCTCGCAAGTTGCCGTCACAGATCATCTTTTCCAATGACGAAGGAGAAACGTGGACCGCGCCGAAGCCGCTCCCGCCGACGCTCACGGGCGACCGCCACACGTGCGCCTACATGAAAGACGGAAAGCTCTTCATCACGTTTCGCGACATGCTCAAAAGTGGCCCCTCGGCGGGCGACTGGGTTGCGTGGGTCGGCACGTACGACGACCTCGTCCACGGCCGAGAAGGCTCTTACCGCCTGCGGCTGATGGACAACACAAAGGGCGCCGACTGCGCCTACCCGCCGGTCGAAGTCCTCCCCGACGGCACGATCGTGGCGACGACGTACGGGCACTGGACCGAAGGAGAAATGCCATACATCGTGAGCGTGCGGATTCCGGCGGCATTGCAAACGGTGTTTCTAACGCTCTCTCCCAACGGCAAATACGACGGCGCCGTGCTTGTGTTTGAAGTCAAGTCGGAGCCGAGCGAACGTGCGGATTGGGAGTTCAGCTACAGGGTTGAACGACCCGATCAAAACCTTGCGACCGAAGAAGAGAAGCGAATGGCCGAGTTGGTTCGTGAAGTAGGAGTCGGATTTGTGAGGATTATCGGACACGACGATAAGGACACCGGTTTGAACTGGAAACGCCTCCCCGATCTCGCCGACGAGCGCGGGTTTGCCGGGCAGTTCGCCGGCGTGAGCGGCGATAAGCTCGTGATGTACGGCGGCACCAACTTCCCCGACAAGCCGGTCTGGGACGGCGGCGTGAAAGGCTGGTATCACGATGCCTACGTACTCGAAGCGCCCGAGAGCAGTTGGCGGAAGATCGGCGCCCTCCCCAGCGTGCGGCCGGTCGGCTACGGTGTCTCGCTCACGACTCCCGAAGGTATTCTCTGCATCGGCGGAGCCGACGCGGCGAAGCACCTCACCGATGTCTTCTATCTCAATGTAGACGGTGACAAGCTCATGACGCGCGACCTGCCGAAGCTGCCGCGCCCTTGCGCCTATATGAGCGGGGCGATGATCGGCAGCGTCGTCTATGTGGCCGGCGGCATCGAGAAGCCCGACGCCGTCCGCACGCTCCGCACCTTTTGGTCGCTTGATCTCAAGAACCTCGACGCCGGTTGGCAACAACTCGAGCCTTGGCCGGGCAACGGCCGCATGTTGCACGCGATCGCCGCCGTCGGGGATTCGCTCTATCTTTCCGGGGGCACCGAACTCTGGCCGGGACCCGACGGCAAGCCGATGCGGGCCTACTTAAACGACTCCTATCGCTACACGCCGGGCCAAGGCTGGACGAAGACCGCACCCGCGCCGACGGGCATCGTCGCCGCGCCGGTCCCCTGCCTCGTCGACGGCGACGAGATCATCGTTTTCGGTGGCGACAACGGCTTGCGGCTCGGTTTCCGTCCGCCGCAGAACCACCCCGGCTTCCCTAGCGACGTTTATTCCTACGACACCAAAGAGAACGCGTGGCGGCGTCTCGGCAACGCGCCGTTCGTTCCCGTCGCCACGCCGGTCGTCCCCTGGCACGACGGCCACGTCGTCGTGAGCGGCGAGATCCGCCCGGCCGTCCGTACCCGCGAGGTATGGTGGGTCGCACAAAGTCGTTGAGCCCGACGATCCACTCTTGAGCAACTCGTGACGTACACTTGCCCGATCGACCTGCCTGTGCAGGGCCGATAAGCGTCTTTACGCCGGGTTTCGTATGTCGTCATCGGCACAGTCCGCACAATCGCACGCCGCGCCGCGCTCGCTGCGCACCAGTTCGCTGAGCGAAGGGGTGCTGATTCTACTGGCGCTGACGATCGTGCAGCGGCTCGTCGGCTTCGCCCGCGGAATCTATTTCTGCCGCTCACTCGACGCCGAGCAACTCGGCCAATGGGATCTCGCGCTGAGCTTCCTGATGCTCGCCGCTCCGCTCGCCGTGTTCGCGCTGCCCGGAAGCTTCGGCCGCTATGCCGAGTCGTATCGCACCGCAGGCCAACTCCGCACATTCCTTCGCCGAACGACGCTTGTGAGCGTCGTGCCGGCGCTGTTGTTTTGCACCTCGGCGGCGGTGTTCGCGCCGCACGTCGCCGATTTTATCTTCGCCGGGCCCGATGAAGCGACGCTCGTTCGCGCCATGGCCGTCTCGCTGGCCGGACTGATCACCTTCAATTTCCTCACCTGCCTTTTCACGGCGCTCAAGGCAGGGCGACTCGTGTCGTATATGCAGTTCACGAACACGCTGCTGTTCGCCGTAGTGAGCTTCGCGCTCATGGCCGGTTGGCGCTCCGACGCCGTGAGCGGCGTCGTCGCGTTCGGCGTGGGTTGTTTCGTGTCGTCGGCCGCGGCGCTCGTCTGGATGGTCCGCCTGTGGCGCGAATTGCCTGAGAGTACGATTCCCCTGCCGCACGGCACGCTGTGGGCCAAGCTGATGCCGTTCGCGTTTTGGCTTTGGGTGACGAACTGGGTCGCGAATTCGTTCGAGATGGCCGATCGCTACATGATCGTTCACTTCAGCGATCTCGCGCCGCACGCCGCGCTCGACTTGGTCGGCCAATATCACAGCGCCCGCATCATCCCGGCGCTCATGCTCGGCTTGGCCGACATGCTTTCCACCTGGATCACGCCGCATCTGATCAACGATTGGGAAACGGGCGACCGCGCAGCCGTGTCGCGCCGGCTGTCTTTCATCCTCAAATCGTTCACGCTGGTTTTTGTCGGCGGGTCGGTCGTGCTCGTCGTCGGTGCGCCGCTGTTCTTTCACACGGCGCTGGCCGACAAGTTCGGTTTCGGACAAGAGATTTTTCCCTGGGCCTTGGCCTGCGCCATTTGGACCGGTCTGGCGATGATCTCCAACAACTGGCTCTGGTGCGCCGAACGCTCGCGGCAGGTCGTGATCGGCTTGGCTTTGGGCCTCGTGCTCAATATCGGGCTTAATCTTTGGTTACTGCCGCGCTACGGTTTGACGGGCGTCGTCATCGCTGCGGCCGCCGCGAAGTGCCTCTCGCTCGCCGTGCTTTGGCTGCAGTGCGGGTGGCTCGAAATGCGCATCGATCGCGGACTCCTCCTCGCCGGCTTGTCTCCGACACTGTTGCTGCTCGGCCCATGGTGGGCCTCGGCGATCTTGGTCGTCGTCGCCGTCGGTGCGATTCCGGCGGTGAGCCTCTTCACATCCGAAGAAAAGGCGCAGATCGCCGCAGGTGCTCAACGAGTGCTCGAGCGCTTCGTGCGGAGCGCCGCGCGCCGTGCGTCTCAGGCTCAATAGGTCGCCGCGCGCCAAAACGGACAGGCCGCTTCAAAAGTCATCCGCCGTCCGTCGTCAGGGTGCGTGATCGTCAGACGCGCGGCATGCAGCATCAATCGCGGTGCGAGCGCAGTCGTCGTTCCGTCGCCGTAGAGCGGATCACCGAGGATCGGGTGGCCGATTTCCGCAAGGTGAATGCGAATCTGATGCGAGCGGCCGGTCACTGGTTCGACCTCGAGCGTCGCGTGGTCGGCGTCTCGGTGCAGCACTCGCCAGCGCGTCTGCGCCGGCTTGCCCAGTTCCAGGTCGACCCTGTGTCGCGGTGGGTTATCGAAGTCCTTGCGGAGCGGTAATTCAACGAACCCTTCCTCGGCCGTCGGTGAACCGGCGACGATCGCGATGTACGACTTGTTCGTCTCTCGCGCGGCGAATTGCCGGCTCAGCTCGCGTTGCGCAGCGGCGTCGAGGGCCATGACCATGACGCCCGACGTGTCTCGATCGAGGCGGTGGACGACGAGCGCCTCGGGGTACTCATGTTGAACGCGCGCGCTCAAGCAGTCCTGCAGGTGCTCTCCCCGTCCCGGAACGGCCAGCAGCCCGCTCGGCTTGTCGAGCACGATCAGCCGGTCGTCGTGATAAACCTTGCCGATCGTAACGGTCATGCCTAGTCTTCCGCGGGGGACGTCGAAAAGAGACGCGATTGTAGCGGACTTAGCGATTCTGGCGCTCCGATCGTTTGCAACGTGCCGGCAGTGCAGATTTCAACTGCAGTAACGATCGATTCGATAGTACGGAAGGCGATGCCGGCGCGGGTCGGATCGTCGGTTCGTAGAACTCCGGCGCGGGCAGGGCGGCCCCGGCGATTTTCGACGTTAGAGGACGACACGTATGCGATGCCGAGCGTTCCTGTTGACCATGGTCGTTCTTACGGTCGCCGCGACCGCGACAAGCTTGTGGGCGCAGCAGCCGGTTCCGCCGTCGCGTCCCGAGGCCTTGCCGTCGAACGAATTGATCGGCGAGATTCCGGCCGCGCCGCAACCGACCGACGAACAACCCGGATTCACGTTGGGGGAAGCGGAATTCATCGCGCAAACTTCGAATCCGGCGCTCCGCGAAGCTTCCGCCAAGGTCGGCGTGGCGCAAGGCAACGCCGTTCAAGTCGGGCTCTGCCCGAACCCGATGTTTTTCACCAGCACGCCGCAGTTGGCGGGCAGCGATAGCCAATACAACTGGGTCGTCGGCCAGGATTTCATCACGGCTAATAAACTCGGCTTGAACCGAACCGTTGCGTACCGTGAAGTTGAAAAGGCGCAGCTGGAATTCACTCGGGCTCGCTATGCCGTGCTGACTCAGGTGCGCCGCGCCTACTACACGGCCGCGGCGGCACAGCGGCGGGTGGAGGTACTCAACGAACTCCGTTCCGTCGCGGGCCGGTCTCGCGACGTCGGCCAAAAGCTCTTGCAAGCGGGGGAAACGAACCGAGCCGACGCGACATTGCTGGAAATCGAGTTTGATCGCGCCGATTTGCAATACGGCAATGCCGATACGGTTCTCGCCGCAGCGAAAAAGGAACTCGCGGCGGCGATCGGCGTGCCGGAATTGGAGATCGGCCGCCTGCAATTCGATCTCTCGACTCCCCTGCCCGACTATGAGCTGGAGGCGGTTCGACGCGGCGTCGTCGATCGCAATGCGGTGGCCGCGAGCGCCGCCGTCGAGATACAACGCACGCAATGGGCCTTGCGCCGGGCGCGCGCCGAACCGTGGCCCAACTTCAACGTGCAGGTCGGCTACCAGTACGCCGTGACCGGGCCGGTCAACGATCAAGGCTACGGTCAGTTGACGACCTCGATTCCGCTTTGGAATCGCAACCAGGGCGGCATCCGCGCCGCTCGCGCCGAAATAGCGCAGGCGACGGCCGCGTTGCAGCGGACTGAAAATGAACTCTCGCAACAAACGGCCCAAGCGCTCGGCCAATACATGGCCGCGAGCCAACGCGCGGAGATTTACGAGAAACAAATCCTGCCGAAGGCCCGCGACGTTTATCGAGTTAACACGAGTCTGTTCGAACAGGGTCAGACCGACTTTTTGCGCTTGCTCCAAGCGCAGCGAACTTTGATCGAGGCCGACCTCGGGTACGTCGAAGCACAGGAACAGCGCTGGACGGCGGCGGCGGAAGTAGCCGGCTTGCTGCAGTCGGAGCAGTTTCCGTAAGCGACCGGTCGGATGCGCGCAATGCGGCACCCTGCTTCAGAGTCGGATTCACGCCGCTTTGTGCGTTCACGTCGCCGCCGAATTAACGATTCGGTCAGGTAAGGCGCCAAGTAATTACAACTCTTAAATTTGACTGCAAGCGCTGAAGGCTCCGTCGAATTGTCGCGGTAGAATTGCCGAGGTATCGCCCACCCTCGCCAATCCGTCCGAGCACGCGATGATGCGCTCTGCGTGGAAATTGTTGATCGCCGGCGGCCTTTGTTTCGCCGCCGGAGCCTTCGCCGCAAACTGGTGGCGGCATCGCAAAGTCGAACTCCCGCCGTCGATCGAAGCCGCTTCATCCGCAGGCGGCGCCAAGGCCGATGCGCACTTATCCGACGATCTGCCGGATACGGTCGTCTTGCCGCTCGACGTCATGAAGCGGTTGGCCGTGCGCACCGCAGCCGTCGAAGCGGTGCCCAAATCGCGTCCGCTTCGACTGCCGGGCTCATTGATGCTCGATTCGAATCGTTTGGCCCGCGTGCATTCGCGGTTCGAGGGGCATGTGATGTCGCTCGGCGCGCTGAAGGAGTCTTCGGGCAAGTCGCGGCCGCTCCAATTCGGCGACGCAGTCAAGAAAGATCAAGTCTTGGCCGTGTTGTGGAGTAAGGAAATCGGCCAGAAGAAAAGCGAACTACTCGACGCCTATTCCGCTTTGCAATTGTCGAAGGCGACGCTCGAAAAGCTTCGCTCGCTCCGGCCGGGCGAAGTCGCGGAGCACGTAATGCGCGACGCCCAGCGCGCCTATGAAAGCGCGCTGATCAGCTCGCAGAACGGCGAACGTACGTTGCGATCATGGCAACTCAGCGACGCCGACGTCGATGCCATCCGTAAAGAGGCCGAGCGCTTGCATCGCGAGGGGGCGAGCGAGCAGGCCACGGCCGCTCTAAAGGAAGGCTGGGCGGAGTTGCAGGTCGCTTCGCCGATCGACGGTATCATCTTGGAAAAGAACATCGTCGTCGGCGAACTGGTCGACGCCGGGCTCGACCTGTTTAAGATCGGCGACTGTAGTCGATTGATGGTCGTCGCCAACGTCTATGAAGAAGACTATTCGGAAGTGGAGCGTTTGCCGGCCGAGCGGCGCCGTTGGAAGCTGACGCTGCCGGCCGAACCCGACGCGCCGCCGATCGACGGGACGTTCGAACTCGCCGGCCGAATCATCGACCCAGTGCAACATACGGCGCAGATCGTCGGCTGGATCGACAATCCGGCCCAGCGATTTATCGCCGGCCAGTTCATCTCGGCCACCGTCGAGTTGCTTCCCCGCATGAACGAAGTGGCGGTGCCGACGACGGCGGTCATTGAATCGGGCGAAGGAGGCGTCGTTTACACGGTCGGCGGCGAGCAAGGCAATGAATTCACGCGGCGCTTGGTCGCCGTCGCTCACCGCGGTCGCAATACGATGCATCTGCGAACGGCGCTCTCCGAAGAGGAACAAGTTCGCGGCTTCACGAAGCTCTCGCCCGGGGAGCGGATCGTCGCTGCGGGCGTCGTGGTGCTGGAAGGAACCTGGCGCGAGCTGGGCCTCTCCGGTCGCAAGCCGCAAGCGCCGGCCGGCGAATTGAGCCGCGACCCGTAATCACGCCTCTCTCGCTCCTGCGGAGAGAGGGGTGCGCGGGTAAAGAAGTCTCGCTGCAAAGGGCGCAGCTTCAACACCCGCCCTCCTGGTCGCGGCTCGCAGTCCATTTAAGAGCGCAATTGTTCAACCTCTCGATAAGCGGTCGGTGTCGCCATGGTCGGTCGCCTCATTCATTGGGCCGTTCACAATAAGCTCGTCGTGATCCTCCTGGCCTGTGCGATTGCGGGCGTCGGTACCTATTCGCTGTTGAACATCAACATCGAAGCGTATCCCGACCCTGCCCCGGCGATCGTCGAGGTGATCGCGCAGTATCCCGGCGCATCGGCCGAGGAGGTCGAGCGGCAACTCACGGTGCCGATGGAAGTGGCCCTAGCCGGTATGCCCGGCCTAACGGCGACGCGCTCGAAGTCGCTGTTTGGGCTCGCACACGTGCGCAACCAGTTCGAGTATGGAGTGGACATCAATCGTGCGCGGACCGAAGTGCTCAACCGATTGGGCGGCGTCGACTTTCCTCCCGACGTAAAACCCGAACTTAATCCGGCCTCGCCGATCGGCGAGATCTACCGCTACTACATCGCCGGTCCGAAAGACGCCGACGGCAAGTCGCTCTACACGACGGCCGATCTCAAGTCGCTGCAAGATTGGGTGCTCGA
The DNA here is from genome assembly GCA_016793115.1 of Planctomycetaceae bacterium. GTDB lineage: Bacteria > Planctomycetota > Planctomycetia > Pirellulales > PNKZ01 > PNKZ01. The sequence goes on along the minus strand of JAEUIN010000273.1, from coordinate 264,021 downwards.
CCGCGAGTTCCGCCGCGTACCGCGGATCGGCAGCGTCGTGAGCTTCGGCGGCGAGATCAAGCGCTACGAAGTGCAGCCCGACCCCGATCGGCTGCACAAGTACGGCATTTCGCTCGGCGTGCTCGAACAATCGCTGCAAAACTCCAACTCCAACGCCGGCGGCGACTACTTGATGCTCGGCGAAACCGTGCAAGCGGTGCGAGGACTCGGCCTGATCGGCGGCGGGCAAGACCCTGTGCGCAACGTACTCACCTGGGACGATCCGACGAAGGCTCGCGACTACTTGCGGAAGGCCGAGCAAGATCGACTGAACGGCATTCGACAGATCGTCTTGGCGTCGAACAACAACATTCCTGTGCGCGTGGGTGAGATCGTCGACGGCGGTCGCGCGGAGACCGACGCGCAACCGGCGGAATCGGGGGTCGTCGTCGGCCGGGCGACGCGGATGGGGCGCGTCGCAGTCGCCGCGCCGTTGAAAAATGACAAGGGAGAATACGTCGTCGAAGACGGCAAACGCGTCTGGATCACCGACGACGACGTCGTCGAAGGAGTCGCCCTGTTGCGCAAAGGAGAGCAATCGCTTCCCGCCTTGCACGACGTCGAAGCAAAGGTGAAGGAACTCAACGAGGGGAGCGGCAAGCTGCTGCCGGGCGTGAAGCTCGTTGTGTTCAACGACCGTACGGAGTTGATCGACCGGACGACGGAAACGGTGAAAGAAAACGTCTTCGTCGGCCTGACGCTCGTCACGCTGATTCTTTTGGTTTTTCTCAACGATTGGCGCTGCGCGTTCATCGTGGCGATCAACATTCCGCTGTCGTTGTTGTGCGCGTTCGCCGTGCTCTATCTGACCGGGCAGTCGGCCAATTTGCTTTCGCTCGGCGCGGTCGATTTCGGCATCATCGCCGATTCGTCGATCATCATGGTGGAGTGCGTGTATCGCTACTTAGGGCTGAATCACGACGCCGATCTGCCGCTGGAGAAGCGGATCGAGAAAGCCGCGTCGTCGATCGAGCGGATCTTATTCTATTCGACGCTCATCATGATCTTCGCGCTGCTGCCGCTGTTCACGATGAAAGGCCCGGAAGGTCAGATCTTCGGCCCGATGGCGAACACCTACGCCGTGGCTCTCGGGTCGGCGCTCTTGCTCTCGATTACTTTGAGCCCGACGCTGTGCCGGTTGTTTTTCAAGAATGTGAAGGCGAAACGCGAGAACTTCCTCGTGCGTCGGCTCAATCGCACCTATGTGCGGCAGCTCAAGTGGATGTTGCGGCATCGCACGAAAGTCGTCGCCGGATTCGTGGCCATGGTCGTCGCCACGGCCGTGAGTTTGAACTACTTGGGGCGCGAGTTTATGCCGGCGTTGGAAGAAGGGAATATTTATGTGCGCGGCACTTTCCCGGTAAACGTATCGCTCGACGAGGTGACGGCGAAGTCGAAGATCGCCCGCGAGCTGATGCAGAAATATCCCGAGATCAAGGGCGTGCTCAGTCAACTCGGCCGGCCCGACGACGGCACCGATCCCACGGGCTTCTACAACGCCGAACTGTTCGCTCCGCTCCTGCCGCAAGAGGAGTGGCCGCTCGTGAAGGATGAAACCGGCTGGCGGAAGTATTTTGGAACCGGTAAGCGGCACCGCACCAAAAACGAGCTCATCGCCGAGATGGACGCCGACCTGAGCCGCAACGTGCCGGGCGTCGACTGGAGCTTCTCGCAAGCCATCCGCGACAACGTGCTGGAAACGCTTTCCGGCGTGAAGGGGGAGAATTCGGTGAAGATCATCGGTAACGATCTCACCGAGTTGCAGCAGCTCGCCGAGAAGACGAAGGAGACCCTCGCCGGAGTTCCGGGCGTCGAAAACGTCGGCATCTTCAGCATCAAAGGCCAGACGAATCTGGAAATGTTCATCGATCCCGAAAAATGCGCTCGCTGGAATGTGAGCACCGCGGACGTGCAAGACGTGGTGCGGACGGCGATCGGCGGTAAGGCGTTGACGCGGATCGTCGAAGGCGAGCGGACGTATGATCTGACGCTCCGTTGGCCGGAGCGGCTACGTTCCAGCGCCGAACAAATCCTCAAGATTCCGGTCGACGTGATGCGCAACGTCGTCAAACCGCTCGGCGGCGCCTCCGGCGGCGGCAACGACGATCTGGCCGTCTCGCCGCTCGGCACCAGTCTTTCGCAGCCGTCGTTGGCCGGCAGCGCCTTCAACTCGCCGCAAGCCTATCTCGACCAGGTGCCGCGCCGTCGTTTAGGGGATCTCGTTTCGCCGGTGGACGAAGAAGGCCTGCCCGATGCGAAAGGGGGCTTCGTTCGTTCGGCCGCGTCGACGATCTACCGCGAACAGGGAAAGCGGCTCATCGCCGTCAGCTTCTCGGTACGCGGCCGCGACTTGGCGAGCGCCGTCTCGGAAGCGCAGGCCAAAACGTCGTCGCTTTACCCGTCGCACATCGCCGTCGAATGGAGCGGCGAATTTCAGGAAATGCAGGAGGCCGGGCATCGACTGGCGATCGTCGTCTCGCTCGCGCTGCTGCTGATTCTCGTGCTGCTTTATCTTGCGCTCCACTCGCTGCTCGACGCGCTCGTCGTGCTTACCAACGTGTTGGTCATGTGCATCGGCGGCGTATGGGCCTTGCTCGCGGCCGGCGAGACCTTCAACATCTCGGCCGGCGTCGGCTTCATTTCGATTCTCGGCGTGGGCACGATGAGCGCCATGCTGTTTATCTCGCGGTTTAACATGCTCCGCGCCCAAGACTACGCGCTCGGCGAGGCGCTTTCGGTGGGCACCGAGGCGTTGGTCCGTCCGCAGTGTATGACGGCGCTCACCGCGATTCTGGGCCTTTTGCCGGCCGCGCTGTCGACGAAAATGGGGAGCGAAACGCAACGACCGCTGGCGATCGTCGTCGTCGGCGGCATGTTGATGACCCTCCTGCTCACGAACATCATTCCGGTCTTATACAGCTTCTACGGCAATCGCACGCCGCCGGAAGGCGCAGGCGATATGGCCCACTAGCTCCGCGCGTTCGCAGGCTTCCGGCTACGAGATTCCTCCGTCGGAAAGCGGCGCGGTGCGCGCTTGCTCCATCTCATTGACCGGCTGCGCATTTTCTCGACCCGGAGCCGACTCATTGCGGACCTCCGCAACGGTCGAATTTTTTTTCCCGGAACGGATCGCTAGCGGTGCCGGCATTCCGTGTCAAATATTTTGACGCAAGTGTCTTGTTATCAATAGGTTGCGAAAAATCCTCGCATCGCGCTCACAAACGGCCGGCTCCGCGCTTGGTTTCCTAACGTGGCCCTCCGAAAGGGGTTGAAGATCGTTGGAGAAATCTGATTGACCGCGAATCGCGAATGAGTAAGATCGTCCCCCTGTCGCCTGTATGTTGTGGCGCGAAGGGCATCTGCTACAATATATTGGTGTCATGAGCCAAATCCGCCGATATTTGCGGTGGATTGGAAGAGGGCAGCCTGCGACTGCGAAAAGGTCTTCGGAAACAGTCACCCGCCGCCGATATTCCTATCTGGCCTAAGTGTACTTCAGTACACTAAATGGTAGGGATGCCCATTTCACTTCACTTCGCTCTTTGGGGTTATTCATGGCTGAAACCTCCGCCGCCGGCGTCGCCGAACGCGCTACCAAGAAAAGTCCGCGTCGCCTCTCGACGGGCCTCATGATCGAGCCCGTCTTCTGCCCCACCGATGTCGAGAGTCCGTTCGACACCGTGCAGTGGGAAACCCGCACCGCCGCCATCAAAGGTGAAAACGGCGAAGTCCTCTTCGAGCAGACCAATTGCGAAGTGCCGGTCTTCTGGACCCAGTTGGCCACGAACGTCGTCTGCAGCAAGTACTTCTACGGGGAAGTCAACACGCCGCAGCGCGAATACAGCGTCAAGCAACTCATTCACCGCGTCACGCGGACCATCTCGGATTGGGGCGTGAAAGACGGCTACTTTGCCACCGCCGAAGACGGCGAGCGGTTCTATCGCGAACTCTCCTGGCTCTGCCTCCATCAGCACGGCGCGTTCAATTCGCCCGTTTGGTTCAACGTCGGTCTCTTCCATCAATACGGCGTGAAGGGGGCGGCCTGCAATTGGCATTGGGACGTCGAAACCGAACAGGTTCGCATTCCCGAGAATCCGTACGAGTATCCGCAAGGCTCGGCCTGCTTCATTCAGAGCGTCGAAGACAACATGGAAGACATCATGGAGCTCGCTCGCAGCGAGGCCATGCTGTTCAAGTTCGGCTCCGGCACCGGTACGGATCTCTCGACGCTTCGCAGCGAGCGCGAAAAGCTCTCCGGCGGCGGCAAGCCGTCGGGCCCGCTCTCGTTCATGCGGGTCTACGACCAAATCGCGGCCGTGGTGAAGAGCGGCGGTAAGACGCGCCGCGCCGCCAAGATGCAATCGCTCAAGGTGTGGCACCCGGACATCCTTGAGTTCATCGAATGTAAGGCCAAGGAAGAGAAGAAGGCCCGCACGCTGATCGCCGCCGGCTACGAAGCCAACTTCAACGGCGAAGCCTACAGCTCGGTGATGTTCCAAAACGCCAACCTCTCGGTCCGCGTGACCGACGAGTTCATGCAGGCCTGCGTCGAAGACAAGCCGTGGACGACGCATTGGGTGACCGACGCCAAGGTCGCCGGGCCGACGTATCAGGCTCGCGAGTTGATGAACAAGATGGCCGCCAACGCTTGGCAGTGCGGTGATCCCGGCGTGCAATACGACACCACGATCAACAAGTGGCACACCTGCCCGAACTCGGGCCGGATCAACGGCAGCAATCCGTGCAGCGAGTACATGTTCCTCGACAACACGGCCTGCAATCTGGCGAGCATCAACTTGATGAAGTGCCGCCAGGCCGACGGCACGTTCGACGTCGAGCGGTTCCGCAACGCTTGCCGGTTGTTCTTCATCGCGCAGGAAATCTTGATCGATCATGCCAGCTACCCGACGAAGCGGATCGCGGCCAACAGCCATAAGTTCCGTCCGCTGGGCCTGGGCTACTCAAACCTCGGCAGCTTCTTGATGTCGAGCGGTTTGCCGTACGACTCCGACGCCGCACGCGGCGTTTGCGGCGCGATCACGGCGCTGTTGCACGGCTCGGGCAACCTGACGAGCGCCGAACTCGCGGCGGCCGTCGGTCCGTTCGAAGGCTTCGCCGAAAACCGCGAGCCGATGATCAACGTGATGAAGATGCATCGCGAGGCGGCCGACAAGATCAACCCGGCCTGCCCCGCCTACTTGAAGGAAGCGGCTTGCGATTTGTGGGACGAGGTGCTGGCGGCGGGCCGCGTGCACGGCTACCGCAACGCCCAGGCCACGGTGCTCGCTCCGACCGGCACGATCAGCTTCCTCATGGATTGCGATACGACCGGCATCGAGCCGGACATCGCGTTGGTGAAGTTCAAGCAACTCGCCGGCGGCGGCATGCTGAAGATCGTCAACAACACGGTGCCGCTCGCGCTGCGCACGCTCGGCTATGATCAACCGTCGATCGACGGGGTTTTGGCCTACATCGAACAGCAGAACACGATCGAAGGCGCGCCCGGCCTCAAGCCGTCCGACCTCGCGGTGTTCGACTGTGCGTTCAAGCCGGCCAAGGGAACTCGCTCCATCGCGTGGCACGCGCACGTGACGATGATGGCCGCGGCGCAGCCGTTCCTCTCGGGCGCCATCTCGAAGACGGTCAACATGCCGCGCGAGAGCACGCCCGAAGACATCGCCGAAGCCTACACCGAAGGCTGGCGGCTCGGCCTCAAGGCTTTGGCCATCTATCGCGACGGTTCCAAGGAGAGCCAGCCGCTCAACACGAGCAGCGAAGGAGAAAAAGCCGCGGAGAAGTCGTCGAAGGCGGCCGGCCCGCGCCGTCGCCGCTTGCCCGACACTCGGCAGTCGATCACCCACAAGTTCAGCGTCTCGGGCCACGAGGGCTACCTCACCGTCGGCCTCTATGAAGACGGTCGCCCCGGCGAACTCTTCATCACCATGGCCAAGGAAGGAAGCACGGTCGGCGGGTTGATGGACTCGCTCGGCACCGCGATCTCGATGGGCTTGCAGTACGGCGTGCCGCTCGAGGCCTACGTCAACAAATTCTCCCACATGCGGTTCGAGCCGATGGGCTCGACGAAGAACCCCGACATCAAAATCGCCAAGAGCGTCGTCGACTACATCGTCCGCTGGATGGGCATCACCTTCCTTGAGGGTTATCGGGAGGCGACCGTGCCGGATAGCGGCGGATCGTCGAAGGCTGCGAAGGGAGACGATGTCCCGGGGCAGCAACAGCCCGCCGCCACGAAGGCCGGCGGGTCGACGAGCGCGGCAGGACAGCCCAAGCTTGCGACCAATGGATCGACCAACGGTAGCCACGCCAACGGCGTGACGGCCAAAGCCGCGACCAAGGCGGAATTGAAGAGCGAAACCGGCAACAAGGGAGAAGATTTGCTCGCCCGCGCCGGCGTCGCTCCGAAGTTCGACTTCATGGCATCGACGAGCCTTACCGTTCGCAGCGAACAGTTCGCCTCGTTCCAATCCGATGCCCCGAGCTGCGACAATTGCGGCTCGATCACGGTGCGGGCGGGCAACTGCTACCTCTGCCACAACTGTGGAGCGAGCATGGGCTGCTCTTAAGACAATGTCGAATGCTGAATGCTGAATGTAGGTCCGTCGCGACCCTTATCTCCTTTGGTTAGAAGGTGCCTCGGTACTCCAAGGCGGATGAGGGGGCGGCAGCCGCGACCGACCGCCCATCCGTCATTTCATCGTTCATCGCTCCGACATCTTAGTTCTGATTGCCGGTGATTCACCGGGTGGCCGACGACGGGCGGCGGATCGAAAACCAGATCCGCCGCCCGTTCGTTTTTTGTCGCGCCGCATGCGCAAATTGCGATTGCACTTCGTCGTCGCTCCCGCCCCGGCCCAAAGTTTTCTGGAGATCGGCTGCGATCTTCGTTACCTTGCGGGGTGCGGCGTTGTTTTGCCTTATCATCCGACCGCGGGAGAGTCGGCGGAGAAAATTCCTCACGAATAGGTGCGCAAACTGCGCATCTAAATCGCCCATAGATGCGCACATTTAAGTAAGACAATAGAGGTGCGCAACTATCGCTCGAATAGATGCGCACCGACCAGGAGTTTTCGAAATGGATTTTCGTGTTCGCTTCATCGTCGTCGCAGCGCTGCTCGGCGTTCTCCGCGTGAACCAAAGCGGCACGGCCGCGGAAATGCCGCCGCCGCAAACCGGCGCCGTCCAATTCGAACCGCTCGAAGATCAATCGGCCGTGCCGGAGCGATTCCGATTAGAGGCGCATTCGTTTCGGTTTACGCAAACGTTCGTCGCCGACATGAGCCGCACGACCGAAGTTTCCGAGGTCACGTTTCCGTCGCCGATCGAAACCGAGTTCTCTTGCAACAACACGGTCCACTGCGAATACTTCCGACCCCGACCTGAGCAAGTCGCGATGGCCGGGACGAAACGCCCGGGGGTCGTCGTCTTGCACATTCTGGGCGGCGATTTTCCGCTGGCTCGTTTGTTCTGCCGCTACCTTGCGGCGAGCGGTACCCATGCGTTGTTCGTGAAGATGCCTTACTACGGCCCGCGCCGACCGACGGAAGTTCGCAAGCGGATGATCGACGTCGACCCGCGCGAGTCGGTGGTCGGCATGCGACAGGCCGTGCTCGACATTCGCCGCGCAGCCGCGTGGCTTGCGAGTCGGCCGGAAGTCGACGACCAACAGATCGGCATCTTCGGCATCAGCCTCGGCGGCATCACGGCCGCGCTCGCCGCCGAGCAAGAGCCGCGGTTTCGCAACGTCTGCCTCATGCTTGCCGGCGGCGACTTAGGACGCGTGAGTTGGGAAAGCCCTGAGGTGAAGGAGGCTCGCACGCGTTGGCTATCGGGGGGTGGGACGAAAGAAGAGTTTTTCGCGGTGCTTCAGCCGATCGATCCGGCGAGCTACGCCGAGCGGCTGAAATCGCGGCGAATGCTGATGATTAACGCCGCACACGATGAAATCGTGCCGCCGCCATGTACCGAAAGCCTCTGGGAAAAGGCCGGCAAGCCGCGGATCATTTGGTTCGATGCCGGGCACTATTCCGCCGCCGCGTTTCTCTTTCATGGACTCGCCGAAGTCACGCGGTTTTTTCGGATCCCGTAGGGTGCTATAATCTCCGCCGCTTTTGAATCTCCGCATCGCTCTCGGTATGGAATGGATATGGGTTATCAGCAAACCAAGACGCATCGCGCCGGCAAACATTCGCATCATCAAATCGGCCTGGTCCGCGGCCAGTTCGGCAACGTGCCGGAAGATCAATGGCTAGACTTCGTCGCCAAGACCGGCTTCGACGGTTGGGAGGAAGCGTCCTGGGAACTCGACTTGGCCCGTTGCGGCGACGACGCCGGCGCGGAAGCTTACGCGAAGGAGCGCGTCGCCAAAGCCAAAAGTCGCGGGCTTGAGATTTTCTCGTTGGCCGCGCACCTCCAAGGTCAGGCTCTCGGCGACGAGCCAAGCGCCAAGACGCTGCAATTCCTCGGCGGCGAGAGCGTGGAAGCGTATAAAGCCTGGCGCGGCAAAGGAAACAACCCGCCGCGCACCGATCCCTATCACGTGCCCGGCGACGTCGCCGCGATCGCCCATAAGCAAGCGCAAACGGCGCTGGTGAACTGCGTGCGTCTTGCTCACTTCATCGGCAAGCTGCAGGATCGCACGGTGCCGGTCTCCGGCTTCGTCGGTTCGCCCGCTCATTGCTGGAGCCATTGGTTCCTCTTCCCGCCGTTGCCCAAGTCGCTGGGCGGCTACGATATTCCGTGTGTGTTCGAAGTCAGTTTGGAGTTGCTGGTCGAGCGCTTCGCGCCGGTGTATCAGGCTTGCTTAAAGTACGGCACGACTTACGACTTGGAATGCCACCCGAGCGAACGCGCCATGGGCGACATCTCCAGCGCAGGCGACTACTTGGCCGCATGCGACAAGGCCGGATTTGAGAAAGCCGTCGGCTTCAACTTCGACTGCTCGCACATGGAATGGCAAGGCGTCTCCGGCGTCGACTTCATTCGTGCCTACGGCGACCGCATTCACTGTGCGCATATCAAGGGCGTGCAGGTTTCGAAGCAGTACACGCGTAATGGCCGACTTGGCGGGCACAAGCCGATGGGCGACAAGCACAACGGTTGGAACTTTGTGACGGCCGGAACGGCCCGCGATGCGACGCCGGTCGAGGAACTGTTCGTTGAGTTGAACCGCGCCGGCTTCAGCGGCGCGGTGTCGATCGAATGGGAAGACAACGACGTCGAACAGCACGCCGGAGCCCGTACGGCCCTGGCCAACGTGCATCGCGCCGATCAGCCGCCGAGCGGCATGCGGCACGACGAGCAACTCAAAGCCTAGCGAATTCGGCCCGCCGCCGACTCAATGTCGGCGGCGGTTTTTTTCCCTAAGATTGTTTTCGCCGAAACGAAAAGCCCTCCAGGAACGTCAAACGCAAGGAAGTCAGTAGGCCGTTACGAAGCTCCCGTCCTTACCCGAGGAGTATCGCTATGTGGTCGCGACCTGTTTGTTTGATCGCGGGCTTCGCCTCTTTTCTCGGACTCGGCGGCCTATTCGCCGCCGCTGCCGCTTCAGCACAAGGCATTGTGTTGCAGCAGCCCCGTCTCGAGCAACTCGCTCAGGGGAAGCTCAAGAATTTCGGCGCCGGCTACGTCGTCGTCGATACGGACGACCGGGGCGATCAAACGATCGCAGTCGGACGCGACACCTACGTGTCGATCACGCTCGAGATGCCGGTCACGGACATTCCGCCCGGCGCGCAAGTACGCGTCAGCGGCGATTTAGACCCGCGCGGCAACGGAAAGATCACCAATTGGCGGATGTCGTACCATCCGCAGATGCCGATCGCCGGTAATTGGGTTTATATTTCCGAAGGGGCGAGCACTTGGGAAGTGCATTATTGCGGCAACCTCTCCGCTACGACTCCCATGCGGCTCGCCACGCAGCGGGGAACCGGTTACTACGTGCGTCCGCAGAGCAGTTCGACTAATTCCGGACCGCCGGGCATGAATATTCAGCGACCGAGTTCGCAGCCGATTCGCAACCCGCGCCCTGATCTCGAAGGAGCCATCTTCACGCTCGACATGGCCGACGCCGAGGATCGCAATGTCACGGTGTATTTGCGCAATCAACCGCAAATGGCGGGCAACGATGCACGGGTCTTCGTCTGGGGCGTGAAGGGCAATCCGCCGCTGGCAACAAGCGTCAGCATCATGCGCACCGAGCCGTTCGAGTTGCCGAAACCGACGCGCACGACCAAGAAGAAATAGCGGCGTAGAGGCCTGCCTATTCGTCGAGCGCTTTCGCAACGGCCTCGACGACGGGCGGCACGTCGGTTTCGTTGGCGGAGCCGAGCTCCGTCGCGGCGACGACTTTACCGTGATACGCTACGACGACGGCGAGTTGGACGCCGCCGGCGACTTGCCAACCGGCGGGCCCGGCTTCGTCGGCCACTAGGGCGAGCGAGGTGCGCTGCAGTTGCAGCGACTGCGCAACGCGCTGCAAATACTCGCGCGTCGCCGCGGCATCGGCGGTGAGCCACACGGCGCGAACTTCGGCCTTGGCGCTTGAGCCCGGCAGTTTTTCGTCGAGGGTTTTTAGAAACCTAGCGATCGGGCGATCCCACCGCGTAGCTGGAATCAAGAGGTAGACTACCGGTTTTTCTTGCGACTCCGCGACAAGTTCGGATTCCGCATATTCGCCGTTCGGTTGTAAAACTTCGGCCCTGAGCGCCGACGGCGCGCGACCGATCGCGGGAAGTTCCGCCGCCGCGTACGAGGAAAGCGCGATCATCCATGCGACGACCGCCGTCGTCGACGAAAAACGATGCTGAATGAGCGTTCCCAAGAGTGCCGTCCGGCTTAGAAGTGAACTGGACTACGTGAAGACGTACCGGATTGAACCCCGCGGGTTCGGATAAGTCTCGAAATTGAAGAGACTAGGCGTCGAACCAATTGCGCAGTGAGTCGAACGTGTCGCAGGCCGCCGCAGTCGCGTCTTGGTATTCCGCCGCGTCGACGCTTGTTTCGGCCCGGTTGCGGAAGTCCGTCCAATTTGTCGGAGTGGCGTTGCCATAGCCGGAAAAGTAGCGCAGGCCGTGTTCGGGAGAGAGCCCCCAACGTCCGAGGAGCCGCCGGGTAATAAGTTGTCCGCCCAGGGTAGAACCTTCGATGACATACCACGAGCCGATCGCGGCCGCGGTCCGTTGGATCGGCGGCAGGTTCGGGCAATCCGGCGGCGGGGTCCGGCCGGGAGGATCGAGAGCCTGGAGGTCGGCCGCCAACCACGGCAACTTACGACGATAGTTGAAGATTTCAAGCAATCGCCCGCTGAGGCACGAAGCGATGAGCCGCTCCCACGGATGCAAGAATCCATGGAACTTTCTCAACAGCGCAACGTAGCCGTCGCGCGTAAGATCCGCACGCGAGGGATCGACGACCGCTTCCAGGAGCCGGTGTTGTTGCGCGGTCGCGGCCTTGAGTGCGGTCATTAACACGGTCAATCTCGGTTAGAATCGAGCGCAGCATCTATGCGACCGACCAAGCCCAGCAGCAGGTCTTGCAGATCACGCGTATCAACCGGTTTCACCAGGTGATGCTGGAAGCCGGTCTCCGCCGTTCGTCGACGATCCTCTTCGGCCCCATAACCGGTGACGGCCGCGACGCAAATGTCGGCAAATTCATCGCTTTTGCGAATCTGCCGAATGACTTCGAAGCCGTTCATGCCCGGCAAACCAAGATCGAGCAGAATCAAATGCGGCTTGCGTTCTCCGGCAAGCCTAAGTGCCTCGACGCCGTCGTAAGCGCTTACCACGTCGCATCCCCAGAGTCTCAGCACGGCGGCCAAAGTGGCGGCCGAGTCGTGGTTGTCGTCGACGATCAAGACACGGAGCCGCCGCCGCAACGCGTTGGTACCCAATGATGCGACGGGCGGAGCGCCGTTACTCGACGGGGTCGATTGACGACGATCGGCCGGAAGTGTCACCGTAAAGGTACTGCCGAGACCGACGCCGGCACTTTGCACCTCGACGCGTCCGCCGTGCATTTCCACGATGCTTCTGACAAGCGTCAGACCGATGCCCAGTCCACCTTGGGCGCGATCCAGAGTTGCGTCGGCTTGCACGAATAGATCGAAAATGCTCCGCAGCGCATCGGGGGCGATGCCGACTCCGTCGTCGCTCACGGTAATGATCGCTTCATCGACCGAGCGGCGAATCGACAGTTTGAGGTTTCCGTTTTCGGGCGTAAACTTCGCAGCGTTGATGAGAAGATTAGTAATCACTTGGGCTAGACGGTTGCCGTCGGCGCGCAGACATAGTTCGTCGGTCGGGAGTTCGACGTGGAGCGCATGACGACGAGCGTCGATCAACGGGCGCGCCGCCTCAATCGCGCGGGCAGCCACGTCATTGAGCACGATCGATTCACGACGCAGCGTGATTTTCCCACGCGTGATTCGTGAAACGTCGAGCAAATCGTCGACAAGCCGAACCATGTGGTCGACCTGACGGGTCATGATCTTCGCCGTTTGGTCAATCGTCGGATCGTGCGGACCCTGCAACTTGAGAACATGCAGAGCATTGCGAATGGGCGCCAGGGGATTGCGCAATTCATGCGCCAACATCGCTAGGAATTCGTCTTTTCGCCGGTCCGCATCGCGGAGCGCCGTCTCGGTTTGCTTGCGTTCTCGAATGTCGCGGACGAAAGCTTGCGCTCGCCCGTCGGTCAGGGTGCGGACCTTAACTTCCACGGGCAACGGCGCGCCGTCGCGGCGCAACAATTCCCACTCGCCCGTATGAACCGCACCGGCGTCGGCTAATTCGGCCCGCACCTGCTCAAGGCGGTTTTGATCGTCGGAACGCATGAAATCCGCGACGGGTTTGCCGATAAGCTCTAGTTCGGTGTAGCCCAACATCTGGCAACCGCTTCGATTGGCTTCCTGCAACAGACCGCGTTCGTCGGCGATGAAGATCCCGTCGGGCGCATCTTCGAAAAGTTGTCGATAGCGTTGCTCGACGAGCCGCAATTCCTCTTCGATCCGACGCTTTTCTCGCCGTTCGGCGACAAGCTTCAACGCTTCGCGCACGGCGGGCACTAAACGCTCGAGCCGCTGCTTCAAAACGTAGTCGTTGGCGCCGCTCTTGAGCATATCGACGGCGAGCTCTTCACCCAGCGTACCGGAGACGAAGATAAACGGAGTATCAAGACCAAGCGAACGGGTCAAATTGAGCGCGGTCCGACCGTCGTAGTCGGGCAACGTGTGATCGGCGAGGATGATATCGTAGCGCCGGGACGATACCGCAGTTTCGAAACCGCGCCGCGAGTCGACGCACTCCAATTGGAACGTGAAGCCGGCTTGCTCGAGGCGCGCTTGCACAAGCTCCGCGTCGAGCGAACTATCTTCGAGTAATAGGATGGAAGCTTCCACCATATTTGTCGCCCTTCAAGAATCTCCGGATTATCAGTTCCCCGGCGACGCAGACGGCGCAGGCTCGATAAACCGAGGTTTGACGCTCCCCGGCGGCGGTTCGTTCAGCACCGCCCAGAAGATGCCCAGAGCTTGAATCGCCTCTATGAAATCCTTGAACGCGACCGGTTTGACGACATAGGCGTTGACGCCCAATTTGTAACTGTTCAGCAAATCTTGTTCTTCGCGAGAGGAAGTGAGGATGACGACCGGAACGGATTGCAGCGTCTTGTCTTCGCGGATGGCCTTTAACACTTGCGTGCCGTCGAGTTTCGGCAGCTTGAGATCGAGCAGAACCACGGCCGGATTTCCCGCCGGACGTTCGCGCCAAAAGCCGCGCTGAAACAAGTAGTCGAGGGCCTCGACGCCGTCGCGCACGGTAATGACTTCGTTCGCTAGATTACTCTTCTCCAAAGCGACGAGCGTCAGTTCCAAATCTTTCGGATTGTCTTCCACCAACAAGATGGGCTTTAGTAAGTTCGTCATGGTAGTCGTTTCGGAAGGCTAAAATAGAACGATGCGCCGTGGTCCGGTTCCCCTTCCGCCCAGGTGCGTCCGCCGTGGCGCGAAATGATTCTGCGGACATTGGCCAATCCAATGCCCGTACCTTCATAGTCTTCCATTCGATGCATACGTTGGAACACGCCGAAGAGTTTGTCGACGTACGCCATATCGAAGCCGACGCCGTTGTCGCGCACTGCAATCACGTGCTCGTCGGACGTATCCCACGCTTCGACGCGCACAACTGCTTCCGCGCGATGGCGGGTAAACTTCAACGCATTCGAAAGCAAATTGTGTACCGCAGAGCGAAGCATCGCCGGATCGACGTAAACCTCGGGCAATTCAGCGATTTCCCATCGAACCGCTCGCCCCTTGGCGTCGAGCATCACATCGTCACGGGCTTCGGCTAGCACCAAGTTCAGGTCGACCAATCTCCGCTCAAGTCTTGCTCGCCCCATGCGGGAAAAGGCGAGAAGATTATCGACCAGTTGGCCGGCCGTTTGCGCCGACTCGGCGATGATCGCTAAATGCCGTTTATCGTCCGGCGTGAGGCGCGATTGAGCTCGTTCGCGCAGCAATTCGGAGTAGCCGACGATGTGCCGAAACGGTGCTCGTAAATCATGAGAAACCGAGTAGCTGAAGGCTTCCAGTTCTTGGTTGCTGCGCCGCAGTTCCGCAGTGAGATCCGCCATCTCTTCCGCAGTGCGAAGAACAATCCCGAGGATCGAGTTGCGCAACTCGACGAGCATTTCGATCTCGACGTCGCTGAACGGCAAGGAACGCCCGCGGACGGTCTCAATCCAGCGTTCGAACGATTTGCGCGGATGCAAATACGAATCGCCGGGCTCCGAAGACGTCGATTTACGCGGATCGCCGGCCCAAGTGACGATCGTTGCGAATTCGGAGCGGAACCACAGCACATAGCTCCGATGCAGTTTTGAAATTGCGATGGCCGCCAGACCGGCGACGTTCGCATTCAGTTGAGGCGCTTCTTCCGGAAGTTGCGATGAAGTGAAGACTTCTCGACGGACGTCTTGCGCGAGCCAACCTACGATGCGGCGAATCTCCGCTTCGCCCGGCGTAGCTCCGACCGTGAGCAGTTTGTCTTCGGTTACGACGGCCGCCCCCTGGGCCGAGGCGATGGCCAAAAGGTCGTCCGCCTCGGTAATGAGCCCGACTCGATAGTCGTCCGACGCCGCCATGGCGGTCAGTAATCGCGACTCTTTCGATCTCAGCCGCAGGCGTTGCTCCGCATCGGCAGAACGCATGCGCGATTGGATCTGCAGTCCCAGCACTTGGCCGATGAAGTCGCACGCGCTACGAACCACGAACGGTACGAGTCGCGGTTCGGCATGGTGACAGGAGATTAGTCCCCACAGTCTGCCTCGGTCGATCACGGAGATCGACATCGATGCCGCCGTGCCCATGTTGCGCATGTATTCCAAATGAACCGGCGAGACGCTGCGCAACACGCAATAGCTCATGTCGAGCGGTTTGCCCGTCGCCGGGTCGACGGCCGGCGTCAACGGTACGGGCCGGTAATCGGCCGTCACGATCATGCGCAGCCGATTCAAGCGATAGAGATCGCGCGCCTGCGCCGGGATATCGCTCGCCGGGAATCGCAGGCCCATATAAGAAGGAAGACGTTCGTTACGCGATTCGGCGACGACCGTGCCGTTCCATTCATCGTCGAATTGATACACAAGAACCCGATCAAACCCAGTGAGCTTGCGTACTTCTTCGGCCGCGATCGACTGCAGTTCGGCGACGTCGACCGCCGATTGCAGCGCGCCGACGAAGCGCGTCGACATCGAATACAGGTTGACGAATTCCGCCTCGGCCGCCGAAGTTGTTTTTTCGAATTCGACGATGAGCCGGCCCTGATGCCGATGGGCAATTGCGCGAAGTTCGAGATCGCCGGCAAGTTGGAAAGTTCTCAACTGGCGAGGCGTGTCGCTGTAGGCATCGTGCCCCAAATCCATCGCCAATTGACGACCCAGCTTTGGGCCGAAGATTTCATCGAGAGTTTTGCCCAGCGGATCGACGCCTTGAAGGAAGCTGGTCGTATCGACGGCCGCTTGAACGACCTGGAACGACGGTTCTTCCAGCACCAACAAAAACCCATGGGGCTGAATGCTTCCGGGAATCCATATCGGCTCACGATCGCAATCCGTGACGTCGATTTGCGAACGCGTGGGCCTCGTCATGCAGCAGACTTCTCTCCGGCAATAATTGCGGTACTAAAAAGCGGGCGAGCGCAGCGAGAAGTCCGGCGATCACCGGCGGATTCTATCGCATTTTAATGATGCGATTTTGAGTGGTAAGATGATCGATCTTCGACCAACTTTATTCACTCGAGTGGATCGCATGGCCGACAGCATTCGACGATCGAGTCGACGGGATGTTCTCAAACAAGGGTTAGCGGCATCCTTAGCCGTTTCCTCGACTGGAGAAGGATTGATCGCACCCGGCGCTCAAGCGGCCGATGCCGCTCCTTGTCGACGGACAGCGGAGTCGTCCAATGTCGTCGCGGCCGAGAACGACTTGGCCGGCTCGAACGATTGGCAGCTCACACGTGTGCGGCTCGACAAAACCGGGGGAAGCCGTTCACCCGCCATCGAAGGTTATTGTTCGCGTCAAAGCGTTGAGGCGGGACAAAGGATCGCGTTCAAGGTTTCCTGCGACCCTGCGGCGCCGTTTCAGATTGAGATCTTCCGCCTCGGCTACTACGGCGGTAAAGGGGCTCGGTTGATGCAAACGTTGGGACCGCTGGCGGGGAAACCGCAACCGATTCCTGAAGTTGGTCCGAATCGGGTCCGCGAATGTCGTTGGTCGACGAGCGCTGAAATTCAAATTCCGAGCGATTGGCTAAGCGGCGTCTATCTTGGTCGCCTCACGACGCTTACCGAGAGCGGCGGTTCCGGTTATTGGCAAAGCTACGTCGTTTTCATCGTCCGTGATCGACGTAAGGCGGACATCCTATTTCAGTGCAGCGACAACACATGGCAGGCCTACAATAAATGGCCGGATTCGTACTCGCTCTATACGCATCC
Source organism: Planctomycetaceae bacterium (assembly GCA_016793115.1). Lineage (GTDB taxonomy): Bacteria > Planctomycetota > Planctomycetia > Pirellulales > PNKZ01 > PNKZ01. Next base: position 246,972 of record JAEUIN010000273.1, on the reverse strand, counting down.
CGACGGTGCGCACGTACCCGACGTCGCAGTGTCATTCGATCGTCCGTATGCCAAGTATCCGCAGATCGTCGATGCACCGATGTCGGTCGGCTCCGGCGAGTTTCTGTTGTGGGAATTCCCGCTTTGTTATTGGCTCGAGCAACAGGGATACGACGTCACCTATTGTTCGAACGTCGATATGATCGATCGCGATGAACCGCTACGATCGAAAGTGGTGCTCAGCGTCGGACACGACGAATATTGGGACGTGCGCCAATACGAAACGCTCGAGAACGCCGTGAAGCAAGGCGTGAGTATCCTGTTTTTGTCGGCGAACACCGCTTATATGGTTTCGCCTTTTACGCCGGCCGCCGACGGCACGGCCGATCGCGTGATTACGCGCCGAGCGAGCTTCGGCCCGATGTCGGAAGAAGAGACAAGGAATTACGGCCAGATGATGGGTCCGTTTCCGTCGGCCGGACCTGACGAAGGATTGTTAATCGGAGCGCGAACGATCGTGCCGTTCAACGGCGCAGGGGATTGGATCTGCACGAAGCCGGACCACTGGATGTTTGCCGGAACCGGCATGAGGGCGGGCGACCGCATTCCCGGCCTAATCGGTTGGGAATATCACGGCGAGCCGGCGAAGATACCGGGATTAGAGGTCGTGGGAGAAGGAACGGTGCTTTCCGGCGGCGTAAGACCCGGGCATTGGACCGCTACCATCTACCCAGGCCCCCACGACAACTTCGTCTTCAACGCCTCGACGATCTGGTGGGCTCAGGGACTCGCGAGTCCGCCCGGGCATATGCTACCTTGGTCGCATTGGTCGCGACCGCATGGCCCCGACGAGCGCGTCCAAATCATCACGCACAATCTCCTTCAGCGCGCGGGCGCCAAGAAAGCTTAGTCGGAATCAGGCTCACCGTGCTTACGGAATCGGAGGACTCTGCATCGGTTCCGGCTCCTCATGCGGATTCGATGATCGTTCGTCGCGATTCGCGCCTGCTCGCCGTCGTGCTTGGCTTGTTCATCGCTGCGGCCGTCTATTTCGTCTATCGCGGCACGTTTGAATTCAAGCTCCTCACGTGGGACGACGACCAGCACGTCAGCGACAACCAGTATTTTCAGCCGCTGACGTGGCGTAGCTTTACGCATTTTTGGGTCTACTCCTATATCTATCTGTACGTTCCAATTTCTTACAACTTCTACGGCCTCGAAGTCGCCGTGGCGAATTGGTTTCCAAGCCCGGATCCAAGCGAGCGATTGAATCCGGCGATCTTCCACATCGGCAATGTCTTTGTTCACTTGGCCGGAACGCTGCTTGCCTACCGCCTCTATCTCAAGTTGGTTAAGAGCGCACCTGCGGCTTGCTGTGGAGCGCTGCTGTATGCGCTACACCCGTTTCAGGCGGAGTGCGTTTCTTGGGTCGGTGAAGCCCGCGGACTGCTTTGCACGCTGTTTTGTTTCGCCTCGCTCTGGTTCTATTTGAAGTTCGCAGGCGTTGATCCGGAACGGGGGATTTTCGCGGTGCAACCGTTTGAACCGCGGCCGCAATGCCGGCGAGATTACGTATTGGGGTCGCTGTGCTATGCCGCTGCGCTGCTCTCGAAGCCGTCGGCCGCGGCTTGGCCGTTGATCGTGATGACGATCGACGCCTCGCTCCTGCGAAGGCAATGGCGCACGGCGCTCGTGCGAATGGTTCCTTGGTTGATTGCGGCCGCGGCCGTCACTGCGCTCACTAAGTATTATCAAAAGACGGCGATTATGTATGGGCCCGCCGTGATGCCGCTGTGGCAGCGGCCGTTCGTGGCCGGCGACGCCTATGCGTTCTACTTGGTGAAGTTCGCTTGGGCGTTCGAGATGGCGTTCGACTACGGCCGGATGCCGCATATCGCTGCGGCTTCCCCTTGGTTCTACCGTGCTTGGCTGTTGCCGACGCTCGTCGCCGCCGTTTTCGCATGTCTTCCGCGGCGGCGGATTTGGCTCGCCTGCTACGCCGTCTTCCTGTTCGCCATCGCGCCGGTTAGCGGCATTGTGCCGTTTCTCTACCAGTCGATTTCGACCGTGGCCGACCGCTACATGGCGATTCCATTGTTTGGATTCGGTCTCATGTCGGCCGCGCTTTTGGCGGTGAGCCGAGCGAGAATCGCGCTGCTTATCACCCTTGCACCACTGCTCGGATTCTGGGCGCACCGCACTATGGAACAATGCGCCACGTGGCGCGACGATTGGACGTTGTATCGCCATGCCATCACGGTGAACCCCGACAGCTATATGGCGAACCTCAATCTCGGCTATCGATACCGGCTCGACAAGCAGTACGGTTTGGCCTTAAGTCATTATGAACGCGTCACTCAGTTGCGGCCCGACTATCTCTGGGCTTACTACAATCGCGGACTGAGTTTCGTAGCTTTGAATCGAGTCGACGACGCGGTTGCGGAGTATCGCAAAGCCCTCAAGATCGATCCGAATGTTACCGAGATGTTGATCGCATTGGGTGACGCTTTGGCCCTGCAGAAGGATTTTGAAGGTGCGGAAGAGCAATATCGGCGAGCCGTTAGAGCGAGCTTCCCCACCGAACATCTCCCGTTCGTAATCCTGGGAGAGTTCCTCTACCGCCGAGGACGCGTTGAGGAGGCCGATGCGGCGTTTCTCGAAGCTCGCGATCGGCAACCTTACCTTGCGGAGATCGATCGTCGACAAGGGCGCGTCCTGCTGGAGATCGGTCGCTTCAAAGATGCCGCGCCTATGCTGGAGCGCGTCGTCGCCGGCGACCCTCGCTCGCTAGAAGCACGAATCGATCTAGCTAATTGCTATTACTCGTTGAGTAAGTTTGCTTTGGCCGCGAAACAAGCTGCCGCAGCCGTACGACTCGACGGCGCATCGTTCGCAGCGCATCACAACCTCGCACTGGCCGCGGCGGCGTCCGGCAAGACGTCGGATGCGCGGCGGGAGTTTGAAGCTGCGCTCCGTTTAGTTCCACCCGCCGGCCGCGATGCGGAAGAGGTGCGTAAAGCGCTCGCCGCTTTGAGGTAGCGGTGAGTTTTCCCCGTCGTCGGACCTCAATCGCCGACCGGTCGACGTGCCCATGCGACGACGTTAGTCCAACACAGTGCGAACCACGGTTCGCGCAGTAGATAAGAGTCGCCCGACGGCAGCAGGTATTCGGCAATTTGGCGGATCGCACGCTCGTCGAGAAAGCGAGTTGTTCGCTCAAACAAGTCTTGCAAGTAGGCGCTCACAAACTGTTCTAGATCGTCCCCAAGCGGAGCCATGCGATCGATGCAATATGTCTTGACCCCGAGCGGTTCCAACCCGGCGGCGGCCAACACGGCAGGCAACCGCCTGCCGACGTAGAACTTCTCCGGCTTACTCGATTCTTCGCGCAGCGCTTGGAATTCGGCGGTCCGCAGCGCGAGCTCCAGCTTCGGCGGCCAAGGGAGCGACAACTGATGAAGCGTATCGTTTTCCAGCACGACGACGAAGCCGCCCGGCCGTACCGCTGCGCGCATCTGCGACAGCGAGGAGACCGGCTCGGCCAAGCTGTATAGGCTTTGAGCGCACCACACCAAGTCATATTGCGGCGGGCTTTCACTCAGAGACTTCAGATCGGAATGGCGAAACTCGAATTCGCATTTCACTTCGGCCGCCGCCATTCGCTCCCGAGCGGCCGCAATATAAGCTTCGTTCTTGTCGAGTCCGACGATCCGTCCCGGAGCGGTCAAACGTTCGGCCAACAGCGCCATATAAAACCCGTCGCCGGAGCCGACGTCGAGCACTTCCATCGTGGGCGCGAGCGGAAGGTTTTGTACGATCGTCCGTAATTCCATAGCAAACGCTCGATGAAAAGCGCTAAGTTGCTCGGAATAGTCGGGCAAAGCCGACGACGTCATGGTGCCGAACCCCCGCAATGCGAAAGTGTTTTCAACTTCGGCAAAGCGACGTGTCCGTCCGTCGTTTCGTGAAGAGAACAGGCGAGCGGACACGTCGACAATATCGTGAAATCGACGAGCGGGCTGGGCAATCCTTCGCGAGCAGCCGACGTCCGTCGATGTTGTCGGCGGTCGGCATAAGCAAACCTCGCGCCACATGTTATTCCAGCCGGATTCCAAGGGGCACATTGGAACTGTGATGGTCGTTGGCTGCGCACGCCGGTTCGGCAAAGCGCTTATCGCCGCTAAAATCTAACACGGCATCGTAAACCGCCGACCAAGATTGACGTCCCCTTGAGAAGTTTTACCGTAGGGTGCCGGCGACGGACGGCTTTCCATTTGCACAGTAAGCTTCGGAATTCGTGTCGGGCCGTCCCGCAAAACAGGCGCGGCTCCCGAGTGCGACGACGGTAAAATTCGGCCATGCACCATGCTTGACTTCTTCGCCCATCTTTTCGACACCGACGATTTTCCGGAGCGCTGGCATTGCGGTAATTGGAGCGAACCGCACGGTTGGCTGCATATCGCTTCCGACCTTGCGATTTGGAGCGCTTATTTCACGATTCCGCTGATTTTGGTTTATTTTGCGGCTCGCAAACGCGATTTACCGTTCAAAAAGGTCTTCCTGCTGTTCGGCGCTTTCATTTTGTTGTGCGGAACAACTCATCTGATGGAAGCGGTGATTTTTTGGAAGCCCTACTACCGACTCGCCGGATTGATCAAATTGGCCACAGCCGTGGTTTCTTGGGCGACGGTATTTGCCCTCATTCCCAACGTGCCGCGCGTGTTGTCGATGCGAAGTCCCGATTCGTTGGAGCGAGAGGTTCGGCAACGAACCACGGAGCTACACCAAGCGAATGAGGCCTTGCGCTCGGAGATTCGCGAACGTCGACGCATCGAACAATCGCTTCGCGAGCAGCAAGAGCGTTACCGAGTGACGCTCTCCAGCATCGGCGACGGCGTCATCGCCGCCGATGCCCATGGTCGAGTGACGTTTATGAACGCGTGCGCCGAGCAACTTACCGGTTGGACGGGGGAGGAAGCGGAAGGACGCGAGTGCGAAGAGATTTTTCGAATCGTCAACGAAGCCGACGGGCGTCCGCTGGAAAATCCGATTACGCGCGCGCTGCGCGACAACACCGTCGTCGGCGTGTCGAAGCACGCCCAGCTGATTTCGCGTCACGGCCGGCGCATCTCCGTCGACGATAGCGCGGCCCCGATCCGCGCCGAGAATGGCGAAGTACGCGGCGTCGTTTTGGTCTTTCAAGACGTTCAGGATCGGCGACGCAGCGAACGCCGTATTCGCTTCCTGGCCGACGCGAGCGAAGCGCTGGTCGGTGCCGCCGACTTAGCCGGGACGATTCAACTGGTCGCCGATCTCGCCGTGCCTCGTTTCGCCGATTGGTGTATCTTCGATTTATTCGGCGACGACGGCGCCGTGGTCCGTCGTTTCGGCGAACACCATGATCCCGCGCTGGCGAAGACCTTCGAGGCGATGCTGGCGCATGCTTCGGACAGCAGCCGAGCCGCCGCCGTCGAGCCCGTCTTGGCGACGGCCGAGTCGGAGATCGCGGCGCTGCTGGGGCTCGACGAGCGGGGATGTTCGTATCTGGCCGAGCTTCGTCCGCGGACCTTGCTCTGCGTGCCGCTCTCCATCCGCACTCGCCGCCTGGGGCGACTGATCTTTGTTGCCGGAGAGAACAAGCCGCCCTACGACGGTGAGGATCTCGAAGCCTCCGAAGAGTTGGCCCGTCGCGCCTCGGTCGCCGTCGACAACGCACGGCTGCACGGCGATTTGCGTGAGGCCGACCGCCGCAAGGACGAGTTCCTCGCCATGTTAGGCCACGAATTGCGAAATCCTCTCGCACCGGTTCGCAATGCTTTGGCAATACTTACCGAAACCGACGTCGACGAAACGCTCCGCACCGAACTCGTCGCGATCATGAGCCGGCAAGTGGAGCATCTCGTTCGGATGGTCGACGATCTGCTCGACGTCTCCCGCATCATGCGCGGGAAGGTTGAACTCAAAATGGAATCGGTCTCGTTGTCCGACGTCGTCAGGCGCGCCGTCGAAACCGTAGGACCGGCTTGTGAAGAACGCGATCAGAGACTCATCGTAAAGATTCCCGACGACGAAATTGCGATTTACGGCGACGTCGTACGCCTCTGTCAGGTGCTTGTTAACCTCCTGCAAAACGCCATGAAGTATTCGCCGGAGCGGACGACGATCGAAGTTACGGCGACCGCCGAAACGGGAGGAGTTGCCGTATCCGTGCGCGACCAAGGTATGGGCATCGAGTCCGGTTTACTCGACAGCGTGTTCGAACTCTTTACCCAGTCCGAAAGAACCATCGAGCGCGCTCAAGGCGGATTGGGCATCGGGCTGACGGTCGTGCGCAGCATCGTCGAAATGCACGGCGGCTCCGTCGAGGCGCGGAGCGACGGGCCGGAGCGCGGGTCTGAATTCATCGTCCGGTTACCGATTCATCGAGATGCGGCTCCTCGCGCGCCTGCGGATCAATCAGACGGAAAAATTCGGCCGTGCAAGGTGCTCGTCGTGGAAGACAACGTCGGTTCCGCGCGCACCCTCGCCGCGATGTTGGAGCGATTCTGGAAGCACGACATTCGCGTCGTTCACGACGGAGTCGCCGCGATCGAAGCCGCCGAGCAGTTCCTACCGGATCTCATTTTTCTCGACATCGGCCTGCCCGGCCTAAGCGGCTACGACGTCGCCAAGCGACTGCGTGAAGATCCGAAGTTTCGTCAAACCAAGCTAATCGCGCTGACGGGGTACGGCCAAGCGGAAGATCGGCGACGCGCGCACGAGGCGGGCTTTGATGAGCATTGGGTCAAGCCGATCTCCGTGGCGTCGCTCTACTCCTTATTTCGTTCGATGGCCGAGGCTTAAGTTCGCTCGAAAAGTCCGGCGGCCGGGGCGGGCAAGCGCGCCGCGGCATGCTACGATGGAAGTTCGGCCGCGAGCCGCCGCGAAATGTTCTTCCGCGCCGTCGTCTATGCCCGATTCCGGTTCTCATCGCCGTTCACGCGTACGCAACTCGGTCGACGACGAGTTGCGCGGCGACCCGCTGCATGCCGCCGACGTCTGGTTGTTTGTGACCGTCTGCTACGGTCTGCTGCTGTTTGTGCTCACCCATTTGTCGCCGGATTCCATTCCGGAATTTCTTAGATTCGCTCCCGGCAACGACGTTTACGCCCACGGCGTCGCGTATTTCTTCTTGGCTGCGCTCGTCTGCCGTACGTTCGATGCTCAATATCGACGTTCGTCCCGCGGCATGCGTGCGCCGGTTTTCGCATACGCTCTCGTGTTCTGCGGATGTGCGCTTTTCGGTATCATCGATGAAGAAACACAACCGCTTGCCGGTCGCACGGCCGACGCCGCGGATTGGGAGGCCGATCTTTTTGGTGCGGCGTTCGGCGTCTGCGCGCACTTGGTCATCGAGATCTTTTTAGTCGACGATGCTCGGCCGATAAGCCGTCGTCGTCGTCGCCGACGCAGTCGACGCCACGAGAGCGGGCGGAGCGAACGCCGACACCATGAGACTCGACGCCGTGAGGGCCGACGTACGGGCCGACCGGGCCATGGCGAAGATCGCTCTCACCGGCGAGAGCGACGCGAACCTTTTTCGCCGCCGGAAGCTCCTCAGAAGTCGGGCCTGACGCCGCCGGACGACGCTTCTCCACGTGATTCGACGACGCGCGATTCCTCCGGATCATCCGGAAAGCGACGTCGCCGCCGCAGGGAAAGCCGTCGTCGCCGAAAGGGCGGCGATTCGGCCTGATCGTGGGCAGGCGGCCCCTTTCCGGCCCGCAATCTGCGCGATAGGCTCCAAGGTCTGTTTTCCGTCGTTTGTTCACCAATTGAGAGTTCGACTCACGTCATGTTTCCCGCTCTGCGCTCCGAGATCGCCGGAGTTTCGCTCCGCAACGTCGCCCGTCGCTTCGGCACGCCTACGTTCGTTTACGACGCCGCGACGATCGAGAGGAAGATTGACGATTTAAAGGCGTTCGATGTCGTGCGCTATGCGCAAAAAGCGTGCTCCAACATTGCGATCTTGGATTTGATGCGCCGCAAGGGGGTCGTCGTCGATGCGGTCAGCGCCGGCGAAATCCATCGCGCGCTTAAAGCCGGTTTTCAGCCGCACGCCGCCGCGGGGGCGCCGCACCCGATCGTCTATACGGCGGATATCTTCGACCGCGATGCGCTCGAAATGGTATTGAAGCACGACATTCACGTGAACTGCGGCTCGCCCGACATGCTTGAACAGTACGGTGCGCGCAAGCCGGGAGCGAACGTCACTCTCCGTATCAATCCCGGTTTTGGCCATGGCCACAGCCAAAAGACGAACACCGGCGGCGAACAGTCGAAGCACGGCATCTGGCACGAACAACTCGACGATTGCCTCCGCATCGCCGATCGCCACGGACTGAGCGTCACCGGGTTGCATTTGCACATCGGCTCGGGCACCGATATGGAGCATCTCTCGCAAGTCTGCGGCGCGATGGAAAAGCTGGCCGCTGACGTCGGACGCACTCTAACGACGATCTCGGCCGGCGGTGGTCTGCCGACGATCTACCAGGAAGGCGACACGTATGTCGACGTTGCCGCCTACTACAAGCTGTGGGATGCTTCGCGCAAGCGACTCGAAGCGCAGTTCGGCCACAAGCTCGCGTTGGAACTCGAACCAGGCCGGTATCTGGTCGCGGAAAGCGGCTACCTCGTCGCCGAGATTCGGGCCATTAAGAAAATGGGCAAGAACACCTTCTACTTGCTCGACGCCGGCTTCAACAACTTGGCCCGACCGATTCTCTACGGATCGCACCATCCGATGTCGATCGTGCCCGGGCCGTTGGACGAGGTGGGAACCATTGCGGTTGACGAGCGTCCAAAGGCCGACGTGATCGTCGGCGGACCGCTTTGCGAATCGGGCGACATCTTCACGCAAGCCGAAGGGGGCTACGTTTGCACTCGCTCGCTGCCGACGGCCCAAGTCGGCGAATTGCTCGTCATTGAGTGTGCCGGAGCGTATGGTTTTGCGATGGGATCGAACTACAACAGCAAGCCGTATGCGGCGGAAGTGTTGCTCCGCAACGGCCAAGCCCACTTGATCCGCGCGCGCCAAACTCCCGACGATCTGATTCGCGGCGAAGTAATTCCGGTGTAGACGGCTCTGGATTCACCGCGGACGCGCGGTGAACACGGAAGGAAAGTGAAATCCTCCGTGCCTCGGCGGCAAAGTCCTGCTAGACCTCGGCGAGCGCCGCATCGCGTACTTGTTGGACGACGCGCATGTTTGCCAACCCGTCTTCGGCCGGCGTTTCAAGTCGGCCCGCCGCGACCGAGCGGACGAAACAGGAGATCATTTCCGCGTATTGATCCGCGGCCGGAATGCGAATGACCTCGGTTCCGGAATCGGTCTTGTAGTGAATCGTCGATTCCAGTTGTGGGAGCACGCCTTCGAGAAATTCGAGCATTCCCTGCGTGCCGATCAATTCGAAGCGGTTGCGGTTCGGGCATTCGAAGCTCGCATCGAGCAGGGCCTGCACGCCGTCGGGAAACGTGAGTTGCATGCCGAGCGACATGTCGACGCCGGGGGAGCGGTATCGGGCTCGCGCGTGCACCTCCGACGGCTCCGCGCCGGTGAAGAGCCGCGAGATGTTAATTCCGTAGCAGCCGAGGTCGTAGAGCGCTCCTCCGCCGCGAGCGGCGTCGAGGCGCCAGTCGCCTAAATCGATCGGGAACGAAAAGTCCATCTTTACAAAGCGTAGCGCTCCGAGCTTGCCGTCGGCGATCATATGCCGCGCTAAGGCGACGCGCGGATGGTGCCGCCACATGAAGGCTTCCATCATGACGACGCCTGCGGCGCGGCAGCCCTCGACGATGCATTCGGCGTCGGCGACGTCGAGCGCCAACGGTTTTTCGCACAGCACATGTTTGCCGGCGGCCGCCGCCGCCAGCGCCCAAGGTCGATGCAACTCGTTGGGGAGCGGCAGATAAACGGCGTCAATCTCGGGATCGCTGACCAGGGCTTCGTAGGAACCGTAGTGCTTGGGCACCCCGAATTCGTGCGCCCAAGCGGCCGCCGTCGCGGCGTCGCGTCCGGCGAGGCCGTGCCATGTCGCCGACGGGTGATTCTTCAACGCGCCGGCGATCGAACGGCGAACGATGCGGGCACAGCCGAGGATGCCGATGCGAAGACGTTGCGACATAAAGCAGAGTTTTCGGTTATTGGTTTTTAGTTTTTGATCGCGGCCGCGCCGGAGCATAATAGCACGATGCGAAAGTCTTGGGCATTTTTGAACGGACGAATGATTCCGGCGGACGAGTTGACGATACCGGCGTACGACGCCGGCTTCGTGCTCGGCGCGACGGTGAGCGAACAACTGCGCACGTTCGGCGGCCGGCTCTTCAAGCTGACCGAGCACCTTTCGCGACTACGTCGCGGACTGGAGATCGCCGCGATCGACCCAGGCTGCACCGTCGAAGAATTCGCCGCTTGGGCTGAAGAACTCGTCGCGGCGAATCATAAGCTGCTCGATCCGGCCGACGATCTCGGATTGTCGCTCTTCGTGACACCGGGACCTTATGGCACCTTTGCGCCGCCGAATGTACCGCGGCGCGCCACGATCGGTATGAGCACGTATCCCTTGCCGTTTCGCAACTGGGCCCAAAAGTACGACGGAGGCGAGCGGTTGGCGACGAGCAAGGTCCGCCAGGTTCCCGCCGAATCGTGGCCGCGCGAAATGAAATGCCGCAGCCGCATGCACTATTATCTGGCCGATCAAGAAGTAAGTCGGCGCATTCCGGGCACGCGAGCCCTTCTGCTTGACGAGCGCGGCTACGTCAACGAGACGTCGACGGCAAACGTAGTCGGGCTCACGAAGTTTGGGACGCTCTGGACGCCGCTGCGAGAGGGCATCTTGCCGGGCATCAGCCAAGCGACGCTGCACGAACTGGCGTACCAAGTCCTAGCGATGCGAGAGTTTTCCTCCGGCCAATCGCAGCCGGCGAAATTGGCCGATGAGTTCGTTGAGTTGATGCTGACGAGCACGCCGTTCTGCGTGTTGCCGGTCGTGGCGCTCGATGACTTGCCGATCGGCGACGGGAAGCCGGGGCCGACTTACCGCAAACTGCTCGCCGCGTGGAGCGAAGAGGTCGGCATCGACATCGCCGCACAAGCGCGCCGGTTTGCCGCTCGCGTGTAACGCAGGTCGAACGCAGTGACGCCTAAGCGGATAAGTCGCCGTAAGACGTGACGAAATGAGAAACCCCCGACGTCGAGTTTATCGCCCGACGTCGGGGGTCCAACGAGATCCGCGAAGAGAGGACGGTGGGAGTCGAACCCACTTCAACCGGGTTGCAGCCGGGTGCCTGGCCGTCTGGCTCCATCCTCATGACTTGCCGACGACTATGATCATCGGCCAAGTCACGCCGAGCCTTTAAGGGGAAATTCCGGGCGAAAAATGCTGAAGTTCGAAGCCGCTGCCGCAGTTCGACGGCGGAAGACTTTTCGCCTCTTCTTCATCCTCAATTCGAGGCTTCCGGCGCATTGCTTAGCGTGCGAACGCGCCGATCAGCGCCTGCATTTGCATGACGTAGTCGCGCGTGTTTTCCATGAGTTCCATCGGTACGACGAGATCTAGCGAGGCGGTGTTGCTTGCCGCCTTGAACGTATAGCCGATCGGCGGCGACGACGGGAACGGAGGAATCGGAATCGGGAACGCGCCCTGCCCCTGCGCGGCCATCATCGTGTTCATGACTTTCTTGATCAATTCCAGATAACCGCCGATGTCGAAGTAGCCGGCCATCATCACGTCGCTAGGTAGGAGAGCGGCGGTCTTCTTGATCATCACGTCATCGGCAAGTCCTGGAGCGTCCGACTTCGCGGCGTCGTAGACCAGCTTTAGACCCGACTCGCTATATGACATGACGACTTTATCCTTCGTCGCCGCGGCCAGGTAAAACGTAAACGTTCCGTCGCCGCCGAACATGCTCTTCATGACCATTTCTTGTTGAGCGTCTTCCTTGGCGCCGAACTTTTTCATGACGTCGATGAGGTCGATCGACATTGTCGTCGCTTCGATCTCACCGATCTTCTTCTCCCCGATCTTGACGCCCGTCAGTTGATCTTTGAATTTCTCAAGTGCCGCAAGTAGGCTCTTCATTCCAGCTTTGTTGCGCTGCAGAAAGAGAGCGGAATCGTCGACGTGGTAAACGGCGAAAACGCCGTCGTACATATTGGCGCCGGCCACGCTTTGCGATTGCGCGATAAACTCCAACTGTTCGACCATCTTCCGCCCTTCCGCGAACGTCTCTTTGAGCTTCGCCGCGTCAAACGGTAAGTCCTCCAACTTCGTCGCTTCGTCGAGAACTTTCTCCATGAAGTCTGAAAAGGCTTTTACGCTCTCGCGCGGGTATTTGTAGGCCCCCGCGGCGACATACTGCTCGTCGGGTAAATTGCGGAGGCAATCCGCTGGCAACGGCGCACTCGCCTTTACAAATTCGGAAAACTTTCCGCCTGGTTTGAAATAAGCTTGGCCGTTAAATGCCAGGCCGGTTTTCTCATTCACGCGTGCGCCGATCGTCAGGTGCGTCAATTCGCGCTTGGCCGCCTCGACAATCGAGACGCCGACTCCGCGAGCCAGTTGCCCGATCGGAACGAACTTTGCCTTTTCGTCGTCGTCTTTTGCCCGCTCCAATTCGGTTTCCAATTCCTTCAGGCCCTTAAGCATTTCATCGCAGGCCAGTTGAATCGACGGCGACAACACAACGCCCGCGATCTGCTGCTTGGCCAGCCAGCCTCGAATCGGCTCGCACGACGCGGCGATCGAACTCTTCGAATCGACGACCGATTGCAGGTATTCGACGCCCGCGCTCGGCTCGGTGAAAACGGCGAAGCCGGCTTTTTCGGCCATTAAGGAGTCTTCGCCGAATGTCGACACTTTGGTCGGCGAGCCGTCGGTCGTTTCGGCCTCAAGGCTCTTGGCGAATTTCGCGTAGTCCGTGACGGGAATAAAGATCAACGGATGCGGTCGTTTCGGATCGCCGACGAGGGCGAAGGCATGCGTGCTTTTGAAGTCCCAGCCCTCGAGCCGTTCCAGGAAGTCGTTGAAGTCGGCATATTCACGCGAGGTATCGAAGGGGATCTTGAGCTTGCGGAGAACCGCCTCGACCGTGTCACGAGTTTGATCGAAATCGGATAGTAGCGCGACGCCCAACGCATCGTCGGGAACGACCTTAAGCACGTCGACTTTAAGGTCGATCGGTATGTCGCCGGTCGCCGGGGCCAACGCGACCAACGAATGCGGCAGAGCTTGCGCCTGTGCGGGGACCATCGAACCGCTCACCCCGAAGTGAGCTGATAGGACGAGGGCCGTGACGTAAAGGAAATTGCTGGATCGAGAGATCATCTTTAAGGTCTCACGTGGCGATTGGAGAGCGAGTAACAAGAGTGCTGCCGGCCGCATGCTACGCAGCATAGGGGGGCAATTCGCCCCACGCAACGAATCACGCGCGTCTACTTGCAGCAAGCTTTCGACTCGTGATTTTCGGGATTAAATGCCTACCCGTCAGTAACACTTCGTAGTTCGCTCAACCTTGCTGCCATATTGGCAGCGCCACCGCTGTTTTTCGCGAAAGAGACTTCGATGGCAGGTGAGCAGTATGGACCAAGAGACGTCGTGTGGCGATGTAAGCTGAACTCTGTCAAGTGCTTGCGATTGAAGAGTCGCCGCTTGGCGCGCCCGTTGCATTACAGGCTCGCACCTGCGCCCGGGCTGCGCCTGTTTGGCAGGCTCAGACGGCCAAGCGTTGAGCGAAGGCCGCCCCCGGCGCTCCACCGCCGCATTCCCCACATCCGCTGTTTTCGCATATTCGGAGGTTTTACGAGAGATGAGCACGGCCACCAAAGACAAGAAGGCGAAGTCCGGCAAGACGACGTTGCAACCGCTCGGTGATCGCGTCGTGATCGAACGGGAGTCGTCGGAAAGCAAGACGGCCGGCGGGATTGTGCTCCCCGATTCGGCGAAGGACAAGCCTGCTCGCGGCACGGTCAAAGCCGTGGGCGACGGCAAGCTCTCCAAGGATGGAACGCGTAAGCCGTTGCAAGTGAAGATCGGCGACCGCGTGTTGTTCAGCTCCTACGCCGGAGACGAGTTCAAAGTCGGCGATCAAGAGTTGTTGCTGATGCGCGAAGACGACATCCTCGCCGTCATCGAGTAACGACGCCCCGTCGGTCGCCGGCCTTCGTCGGCGGCCGATCAATTTCGAACACCGAACATTTTTTCCATCCGCATTTAGGAGAGTTCTCAGTCCATGGCTAAGACCATTGCTTTCGATCAGGAAGCCCGCGAGGCGATTCGCCGCGGCGTTTCGAAGTTGGCTCGGGCCGTCAAGGTGACGCTCGGCCCGAAGGGTCGCAATGTGATCCTGCAGAAGAGCTTCGGCTCGCCGACGGTGACCAAAGACGGCGTCACGGTCGCGAAGGAAATCGAGCTGGAAGACGTCTACGAAAACATGGGCGCTCGCATGGTTCGCGAAGTCGCGTCGAAGACGAGCGACGTCGCCGGCGACGGCACGACGACCGCGACCGTGATGGCCGAAGCCATTTTCAACGAAGGCCTCAAGGCCGTCGTGGCCGGTTGCAACCCGTTGCATATGAAGCAGGGCATCGAAAAGGCCGTGGCCGACATCACCGAGAAGCTGCACGGCATGTCGATCGCCATTAAGAGCAAGAAGGAAATGGCGCAAGTCGCCACCGTCGCCGGCAACAACGACACCGAGATCGGTGAGTTGTTGGCCGACGCCATGGAGAAGGTGGGCAAAGACGGCGTGATCACCGTCGATGAAGGCAAGAGCCTCAAGACGGAAGTCGAGTGGGTCGAAGGCATGCAGTTCGACCGCGGCTACCTCTCGCCGTACTTCGTCACCGACAGCACGAAGATGGAGTGCGTCCTCGAAGACGCCTACGTGCTCGTCTACGAAAAGAAGATCTCCAACGTCAAGGAAATGGTGCCGGTTCTGGAAGCCGTGGTCAACTCGGGCAAGCCGCTGTTGATCATCGCCGAAGATATCGAAGGCGAAGCCTTGGCGACCTTGGTCATCAATAAGCTCCGCGGCACGTTTAAGATCGCGGCCGTCAAGGCGCCGGGCTACGGCGATCGTCGCAAGGCGATGCTGGAAGACATCTCGATCTTGACCGGCGGCACCGCCGTCTTCGAAAGCTTGGGAATCAAGCTGGAAAGCCTGACTCTCAAGGATCTCGGCCGCGCCAAGCGAATCGTGATCGACAAGGACAACACGACGATCATTGAAGGCGCCGGGAAGAGCGCCGACATCAAGGCCCGCATCGACCAGATCCGCAAGGAGATCTCGGTCTCGACGAGCGACTACGACAAGGAAAAGCTCGAAGAGCGCTTGGCGAAGTTGTCGGGCGGCGTAGCGAAGGTGAACGTCGGCGCGGCGACGGAAAGCGAAATGAAGGAGAAGAAGGCTCGCGTCGAAGACGCTCTGCACGCCACGCGTGCGGCCGTCGGCGAAGGCATTCTGCCGGGCGGCGGAGTCGCCCTGCTCCGCGCTTCGGCCGGTTTGAAGCCGCAAGGCCTGCAGCACGACCAAGAGGTGGGCTACAACATCGTGCGTCGCGCCTGCCGCGCTCCGATCACGATGATTTCGCAAAACGCGGGGCAAGACGGCAATGTGATCTGCGAGAAGGTGCTCAACGAAAAGGGCAACGTCGGCTATAACGCCGCGACCGACGTGTTCGAAGACTTGGTGAAGGCCGGCATCATCGACCCGACCAAGGTTACTCGTTCGGCTCTGCAAAACGCCGCGAGCGTCGCCACCCTGCTGCTTACGAGCGATGCCCTTATCGCCGAAAAGCCGAAGGAAGGAAAGAAGGGCGGCGGCCACGGCGGTCACGACGACATGTATTAATCGATGTTGCTAGTTGCCAGTCGATAGCAGCGAGTCGGAAAGAACTGAAGAGCGGCGGGTCGTGAGGCTCGCCGCTCTTTTTTTACGCGCGGCGCATTATTGTTACTCGGGAGTCACGGCAACCGCGGATGAGACCGGTCCCTCCGCGGCGAGTTTCACGAACTCATAAACCGCTGATTGTTGGACGGGCTTCGCCGGGCGCTTAAAATGCGCCGCGTCGCGCGTTCGTTTCGATCTCGCTCACGGAGTTTGACATGCACGAAGAGATTCGCCCGTCGTCGCCGTTCGATTTCAGCCGTCGCGGGTTCGTCGTCACAAGTCTCGCGGCCGGCTTTGCCGCGGCTGTGCGTCCCGTCGCTGCGGCGACGATCACGACCGACACCGCAGGTCTGGAAGCCGGCGAGGTGAAGATTCCGGTAAGCGACGGTGAGATTCCCGCTTATATGGCTCGCCCCGCGAAAGACGGCGCGTTTCCCACGGTGCTCGTCGTGCAGGAAATCTTCGGCGTGCATGAGCACATCAAAGACATTTGCCGCCGCTTCGCGAAACTAGGCTACCTGGCGATCGCACCCGAGCTTTATGCTCGCCAAGGCGACGTTTCCGGCATGACGGATATTCCCAAGCTCATTAAAGAGGTCGTCTCGAAAGTGCCCGACGCGCAAGTCATGAGCGATCTCGACGCCGCCGTCGGCTGGGCCGAAAAGTCGGGGCACGGCGACGTCTCGAAACTCGGCATTACCGGTTTCTGCTGGGGCGGCCGCATCACATGGCTCTACTCGGCTCACAACCCGAAGCTCAAGGCAGGTGTCGCATGGTACGGCCGCGTCGTCGGCCCGACCGACGACTTGCATCCGAAAAATCCGGTCGACGTCGCCGCGAACCTCCACGCGCCGGTGCTCGGGCTCTACGGCGGACAGGATTCCGGCATTCCGCTCGACGCCGTCAAGCAGATGCAGGAAGCGATCGCCAAGGCCGACAAGCCGTCGGAGATTCACGTCTACCCCGACGCCCAACACGGTTTTCACGCCGACTACCGTCCGAGCTACAATAAGGCCGACGCCGACGACGGCTGGCAGCGTCTGCAGGCTTGGTTCCAGAAGCACGGCGCTGCGTAGCGCGCTTCTTCGCGGACGATTGAATTCTCAGCACAGGCGCGCCGCATAGGCGGCCGCCTGCGCGGCGAAATCGAGGCCGACTTCCGCCGTTAGCGCGTCGCGCAGCCGCCGCGCGATCGGCCCGATGGCGCCGTCGCCCATTGGCCGGCCTTCAAGCGTACGGGCATGAATGATGCCGATGCTGGTCGAAGTGACGAAGGCCTCTTCGGCCTCAATCGCGACGTCAAGCGTGATGTCGGCCTCTTGCGCGGTGAGGCCGAGCGCGGCGGCGAGTTCCAGTACCGTGCGTCGCGTGACGCCGGGCAGAATATTACGAGTGGTCGGCGTAAGTAGCTTGCCCTCTCGAACGAAGAATACGTTGCCGGTCGTTCCTTCCGTGATGAATCCGTCGGGATCGAGCAGAATCGCGGTCGCACCGTGCCGCTTCGCCTCGGCCTGCAGATTGGCGAGTTGATAGTGAACACGGCTGCGACATTTGATCCCGGCGCTCAACAATTCGTGCGGTAGCGAGCGTTGTTCCGGCACGACCAAATCGATGCCGGTCTCATACGTCGCCGCAAGCGAGGCCATCTTCTCGGCAAGCGGATAGCAGGCGACGATCACCGTCGGCCGAATTTCCTCGGCCGAAAAGTGCGAACGGAACGCCGAGGCGGGCCCGCGCGAGACGTCGTGTAAGATCGTCCAATCGACGTCGGCGGGTTCCGTCGGACGATTGTGTTTTAAGACGTCGTGAGTGATCGACTCCAATTCCTCTTTCGACACGCCCGGCTCGATTCGCAGCGCGGCCAAGCTGTTCCAGAGTCGATCAAGGTGATCGCGCAGGCGAAACGGCCGGCCGTTGCAAGTGCGGGTCACTTCAAACGCCATATCGCCGACCTGGAGTGCGGAATCGAAGATCGAAATCTTCGCCTCGTGCTCAGGTAGGAAGCGGCCGTTGAAGTAGCAGAGTCGCTCGTTCATGCGAGAATTCTAATCACCACGGATGGCGCGGAGAACACGGAGCGAAAAGTGGATGAGCTCGGATTCCCCACTCAGCATTCCGCATTCTTGGGCATCTGCGCGGCCGGTATCACTCCGCTCCGCCGACCGATTGAACAAATTGCTTGAAATCTTCGATCTGGCGCGAGATTTCGACGACCTCGCGTTCGATCGCCTTGCGCATGATGCGAACGCGTTCTTTGATGTCGTCGCTCGTCTTCATGATGCCGTCGGCGTATTTGTTGATCTGGTCGAAGTCGTCGTACCGCTTTTGAACGGCCAAGATCGCCTTATCAACTGCGGTGAAGTCGACCTGCTGCGCCTGGCGTTCGGCTTCCGCGCGGCTGCAAAGCGCACGAGCCACAGTCAGGCCCAGCTTGACAAACTGGTCCGTCGTCGCGTCTTCGGCGTCCCAGACGACGAACACGTCGTCGCCGAAACGGGTGATCGGCTCAAAGCCCGCCGGGGCCGTTTTCTTCGAGTAAACGAACAACCCGATCTGCGCCGCGCGATTTTTCCGTCCCTCTTCAATCTCGGCCCGCGCTTGGCGGATGTCGAAGCCGACGACTTCTTTGGCCTCGACGCAGATCTTCGCTCCGGCCGCGGCATGCTCGGGGCCGAGTTCGATCAGGCAGTCGCCCTTTTTGCAATTCTTGATCAAGCCGGTCGAGTTGCCGGTGAACTCGACCATGTCGTTCGACGGTCGACAGAGGTCTTGCAAGAACGTGAATAAAGCCTGCTCGAAGACCAATCCGTGCCGCGTGGTCTGTTGCTCGGCTTGCTTCTTGGCGGTGATCGTCGCGATTGCGACCTTGACTTCTTCTTGAAACTCGCGATTCGTTTTCGATTGTGCGTCGAGAATCGTGACGAGCTCGCGCTTGAGGCGCGCGAGAGCCGACGTGTCGCTGTCGAGCGTCAGGTTGTCGTGGATCGCCGCGTCGGCGCTCTTGAGCATCTTCGTCAGTCGTGAAAGGGCCGACTGCTCGTTGTCCAGCGAGAATTCGCTGGAGATCGTTTGCTGCGCGGCCGTGACGTTTTTCACGAGCCGGCTCAAGGCCGAGTCGTCGGCGTCGAGCGAAAACTCTTTCACGACCGTGTCGATCTTCCCCTGGAGCGTTTGCGTGAGTTTGCCCTGATTTTCGGTGAGCTCTTGTACCAAGCGGGCCAGCGCGCCTTCGCGGTTGTTCAGCGAAAACTCCTTCAGCACCGTCTCGCGTTGCGTTTCCAACTGCTTGCCGAATGTTTCACGCAACGCACAAAGTAGCCCTTCCGCTTCGTTGGGGCTGAGCCGCTTCATCAACGGGCTGTCGGGGCCGAAGTGGGCCGAAAGCGTCTTGCTGAGGATGGAATCGTCATGACCGATTTGGCGGCGTAGCACCTGTTCGAGTTCGCCGTCGCGCTTGATGAGGCGCTCGACCCGGTCGTGAAAGCGGCCGTTCTGCGGATCGAAATACTCATGCAGCGTGCCGGAGAGTCGCTGTTGCAGCGCTCCCGAGTGCTCGCGAAGTTGCACGGCGACCAGTTCCAACATGCGTTGGCACTCATTGCGCACCGCGGCGGCGTCGATCTGACCGCGGGCTTGGCCGAGCGCCAGCACGCCGATGCGCAGTGCCTTGAGTGCGAAGGCGTCGCGAGCAAGCCCCTCCGGATGTTGGCTCAGAGCGACGACCGTCTCGGGATCATCCACCTCCAACTGGAGGAACATTGACGTGGGCGTTTCCGATTCAGCGGTCGCATAGCGGGCGGATTCGATGGGGATCGTGTCCGACACGGCGGCATCCTTTCGCAACGGTGGAACGGCGGGCACTGAACGGGTGTTCAATATAACAGAAGGTCGAAGCCCGTCACTAGTTAACCATGGGCAGGTTTTGTTTATCTTTGCCGGATCAACTAAACGTCCCACGCTCTCAATTGCTGGAGGGCTTCTTCCCAAGTGAGCGTGACGCGCGGAATGCGTTCGGGCAGACTCGGCGGTATCGCGGCTCGCCGGTCGACTTGCGCTTGTACGCGGCGAGCTTCATCTTCCAGCGCCAGCAGCCAAGCCGGGACATCGAGTCCGGAACCGCACGGATTATCGGTGAACTCGCGAAGTTCCTGCTCCAGCAATGAAAAAGCCGTGTGCTCGTCGCCGTTTCGTAGCTCGACGATCGCCGGCCGAATCAGCGCCCGAAGGCGATCCACGGCCAAAGGCCGCACGAATCGTTCGCCGAGTCGATCGGAAATCGTCGGCAGCCGAACGCCGTAGAGCCGCGTCAGATCGCGCAGGTGTTTGAGGTTCCAGTCGGCGGCTTCGCAGGTCCGCTCCGTAACGGCACGACGCCAGAGTTCGGCGGTCGCAGTCTTTTGACGCCGCACGAGCACTTCGTGGACCATCATGACCGGGCGTAAATTCCAGGCGAAACGTTCGTAGCCCAGCCGTAGGCGTAGGAAGTCGAGCAGAATGTAGAGCAAATCGCCTTGGTCGCTCTGCGTCGTCGTGCTGTTGTAGTCTTTGAATTCCGCGTAGTTTTCGATCAGAGTCTCGATGACGATCGTCAGTAATTCAACCGCTTCGTGGCGTTGAATGTCTTTATCGAGCGCGTCGAGAAGCGTCGGTCGGCTTTCGGCGTAGTCGTCCTCTTCCAGTCGACGAAGATAAACGTCGACGCGCTGATGCAGCACGGCCCGCAGATTGCCGAGGTTTAAGAACTTCGGCGTGAAGAGATCTTTGCCGTAGCGCTTGATAAACTCGACGAGTTGCTCCCACCGCTTTTTATCGGCCGCCTTTTCAAGCGACGACAACCGCAGGCTGCGGGAGTGCGTGTTCCAACGCTTGAGCCAACCTTCGGTGAGCGTTTGCAACCCTTCAAACAATTCAGTGGAGTGTTCCACGTCCTCTCCGTAGCTCACCGACGGCGATCCGAATTCCACGGCGTCGATTAAGGCATGCACGGAAGCGTCGAATCCGACTTGAAACAGTCGATCAAACTCCGTTACAGCGCCTTCGCCGACCGGCCGGTGCCGCTCCATGAGTTGGACCGTGGAAACCATGCGATAGGTTTCGGCCAGCAAACCGGCTCGAGGCAACGCCTGCAGCAACGTGACCGCCGCCGCCTGGATGCTCTGGACATCGACGATTTCACGGGGTTTGCCCCCTTTCGCCAGCGGAACATAGAGGATCGGCCGCTCCAGCAATTCGGCGCGCAATCGCGGCATTCCTTCGACGAGCGCGGCGCGATCGCCTCGCTTGAGCCGGCTTACGGCTTCGACGAACCGCACCGACCATTCGTGCGCCTGCAGATCAGCCGGCGGCTGATCGATCGCGGCGAGCAAGAGTCGACCGGCTTCGATCGTTTCGACCGCAGTCACGATGATCCGCGCTTCAAGGTCTTCCTTCACCTGCCGGCGGCGATCGTACTCGACAAGAGAAGCGTGAGTTCCTCGCGGCTCCGGCAAACGGTGGTCATGCAATTGGTCAAGCAATCTGAGGAGGCCGAGGCGATTGTCTTCCGCCTGCCGCAACCAAGACACGAGACGGTCTTGGTCGATGTGGAACGTCTCGCCTTCGGTCGGTTGGTTACCGCTGCCCACGGCGACGGTCTTCCACAGCCGCGCAGCGGTTTCGATCAGGGCCAAACGCGTGATGACGCGCTGCGCCTCGCTCTCCAACTCGTATTCCGTGGACTGATCTTCGTCGTCGCCCACGGTGTCGCCCTCGTTGCCGTCGCGCGTACTGTCGCGATAGACGACGTCTTCGTACGCCGCGCCGAACAGCGCCTTTTCTTCCGACTCCTCATCGTCGTCGTCCGATTCCAGTTCGTCGCCGAGCGTTCGGGTCTCGCGTCGTGGCCGACGCCCGTTTTCGGCCAACTCAAATCGCGGGACCGACCAGTTCTCGTCGGCGTTCGCCTCGAGATAGTCGAAAAACTTGGCGATGAGATCGCGCCGCGCGCCTGGATCCGCAAAGCCGGAGCGCGCCTCATTACCGAGCATCTCTTGCAGCCAGCGCGTCGCCAGCGCGTGAAACGAAAAATCCCCTTCGACTAAGGGTAAATCGCCGAAGCGACCGAGCCACTGCATGAGCAAGCCCATCGATGCGACGTAGTCGTGTTTGTCAAGAAGCGTCTCCACCACCAAGGCATACGATTTAGGACTGCTGAAATGGGCGACGTGCTTACGCCAGAATTGAATGTCGCCGGTCTCCGCGCCTCCTTGTTGCCAAGCGCCGAGCGCTTCGGCGATCTGTTCGGCCGACAGCACCGCGTCGTGACCGCTGACCGGGTCGACTCCGGAGACGGTCGTCGAAGCGAACTGGTCCCACCATTCCGACATGGAGTCGAGCAACCCCTGGAGTTTGTCGCGCAAGTCGTGTTCGCCGCTTGCCGCCGCTTCTCCCACCAGCCGCACGAGCAACGCAAAGATACGTTTGACGAGATGCACTAACACGTCGACGCGATGATCGCGAACGGTGTTTTCCAGCGCCGGAAACAAACTGAATTGACCTTGGAAACCCAGTATGTTCCACGGGTCGACGAGCGCTCCGCATTCGATCGCTCGATGCAGCAGCGAAACCGCTTCGGGAACTTCCGCCGCGGCTTGGGGCAATTGTCCGCGATCCACCAGCTGATGAATCGTCGTGATGACGCCGTTGATTTCGCAGAGCATGCGTGCGCTGGCCACCGGCACGATTTGCGCCTGCCGTCGACCCGCCTCCGCGTAACCCATCTTGGCGAAAAGTTGTGCGAGATGAACGTGCTGCAATTGCACCGCCCGCAACCGCGCGAGTCTCTGATTCAAGTGCTGGCGCGCGCCGCCGAACGGCTGACGCAACGTTTCCGCTTCCGCGCGCAAGCGGTCGCCGTGCGCCCCTCCGACTCGTTGGAGCAAACGCGCGTAGAACTCTTCGCGGCACCGCACGATTCGCGGCAACAAAGTCGACAGCGTGACGCTTGAATCGTGCGCGTCGGGCCCGTTGCCGCTGACCGCCGACGCCATCAGCATCGTGCCCGCCAGCACCGCTCCGGCTTCGAACAACAGTTCGTCGGCCGTCGCCTCCGCTTCTTCTTGCGAGCGTTGCCAGATGGCGTGCAGGGTCACTTCTTGAAACACAAAGCGGCGGTAACGGCCGCGGCCGTCGATATGGTGCGGATCCCATTGGCCGAAGTGATAGTTCGGCCGCTTGTTCACCGGATGATCGAAGTCGTAGGCCCGAGGATCGATCGCGAGTTCTTCAATGAGCGCCGGATCAAAATATGCTTGGAGCAAGACTTCAGAATCGGTCTCCGAGAGAATCGCCAAAGCCTTCTCCAATACGAGGCGGTAGCGATCATGGGCCAAGCCCGCACCGGCGACGTAGACCGGAAGCGGTGCGACCCATTCGTGCTCGTACGGTTCCAGTTTGCGGTCGTTCTGCAAGACGGCCGTCGGGCGATGGCCGAGAAAGTCGTTAAGCTTGTCCAACGCCTGCGGCACGAGATCCACGTCGTCGGTACCGGCCAAACGAAGACGCAGCACCGTCTGCAGCGCGCGGGCTAGGAAGTACGGTCGGAATAGTTCATCGTCGGTCTGGTGGAACAGCAGGTCGCGATGGAAGTCGCGGTAGGCCGGCAGCAGGCGGTCGACGGTCGCCTCAAACACGTCGCGGGCCTGGCTTAGATTGCGGAAAGCTTGGCCTTCGGCTTCAAGACGTGCCATTTCCGAACGAAGCCAGTCGACGAAGCGACGCCGAAGGGGAGTTGGTTTGCCCGGCGACGACTCGGCATCGAGTTGCCGATACGCGTCGCTGATCGCCCGATAAAACCGGGGGTCCGCCGGTCCTTCCGAAAAGTTGAGATAGCCGACGATTTCTTGGCTCAGCGAGCGTTCGGGCGGCGTCACGTTCGCTACATCCATGGTCTTCGCAATCGCAGGCCTGCAGAGACGGGTAAATCGCCCAAATGAGCCCAATTTTGCATCTTCCGTCGACGCCCAAGTGATTATCATAGAAGCCGCGGCCTCGGTACGCCATTGCCCCCCATCTTGCCGGGACTGCCACGGCAGCAGACTGTCCGTCATTGGCGCCGTCAGAATAGCGGCGAGGGCCGCGTGGCGGGAAACCGCCTAGATTCCGAACCGTCGCAAGTTCCGAAGTTCTCCCGACAGGCGAATCGTCATGCTTTCTCGCGCGCTCGCCGGCATTGTCGCCGGCATTGTGTGTTTGGCCGCCGCAAAAGACTGCTCGGCGCAACTGGGTGCCGAACTCATTTCGAATCCGCTGGCCCGACAACTTGGGCTGGAGCGGGCGTGGGCGGCGTACGTACGAGTCGATCCGTCGCGTGGACGTGTGGAGAGTGTCCGAGTTCACCGCGGTATCTGCGTCGTACAAACGAGCCAAGGGGTCATTCAATGCCTCGACGCCGAAAACGGCCGAGCCTATTGGACGTCCGAGGTCGGCAAGCCGAGTTACCCGACGCTCGCGCCGGCCGTCGGCGACAAGTTTATTGGAGTGACGAACGGCGCGACGCTCTACCTGCTGGATCGAGCCACGGGAGCCTTGCTCTGGCAACAGCGCCTTGGCGGCTCCCCTTCGGCAGGGCCGGCAATCGACGGCGAGCATATCGTCGTGCCGCTCGACAGCGGGATCTTGGAGAGCTACAAGCTGGAGCGCGAAGCGCTGATCGACCATGTGCCGCAGCGCTATATGGGTACGGGCGCCGCACAACGTCCGCCTGTGATCGAAGGCAATCGGCTATTGTGGACGACGCCGGCGGGCTACGTGTACTCACGCGAGTTGTCAAAGGATGTCGTTCAATTCCGGTTTCGTATGAACGACGACGCCGTCGCGGCGCCGCTCTTCATGTCGCCGTTCGTTTACGCGGCCTCGCGGCGCGGCACCGTTTACTGCTTGGATCAAGAGTCGGGGCTCGACGTCTGGAGTTTTTCCGCAGGTAATTCGATCTCGCATCGTCTCGTGGCGATCAACGGCGCGCTCTACGTCGTGACGGAAACGGGAGACATGGTGCGACTTGATCCCCGCACGGGGCACCAAGTTTGGCATCAAGTCGGCGTCGGCAGGTTTCTCGCCCAAAGTTCGTCGCGGGTGTACGTAGTCGATATGTCAGGCCAACTGGCGGTGCTCGACGCCGCGAGCGGAGCGCGTCTTGGCGCGATGCCGATCCCGGGGCTCGAACTCCAGATCGTTAACGCGGATAGCGATCGAATCTACCTGGGCACGACGACCGGGTTGATTCAATGCCTACGGGAAGTGCAGCAGACGAAGCCGCTGGAGCACGTCGCCGGGTTCGCCATCGCGCCGGAAGTAAAACCCGGGGCGGCGCCCGCACCCGCACCTGCCGACGGAACCGCACCGGCGGAAGCTGCGCCACCGGCGGGCGGCGCGGTACCTGCCGCCGCCAACCCATTTGGAAGCTAACGCGGTGCGGAGGCCGACCTAAGGCCGGGAATCGAAGGCGACTCTCCGAATCCTCTCTTTCGGGCTCCGCAGCAGCTACGTGTAGCCGTAACGAGCGAAGTAGCCTTGCCAGCGGTTACGAATCTCGCCGCGCAGGTCGTCTGACAATTCGTGCCGATTCGTTTGGTAGGAAGCTCGTTTGGCGAGGAGCGTCTGCATATTGGGAAGAGCATCCTCGAACCCGTCGATTTCCAATCGGTCGTAGATCTTTTTCAACTCGCCGAGCGGATCAAGCAATAGGTCTTCGTAGCGCAATTCACAGAGTTGTTGTGAGGGCGGATTCGGGAGCGCTCGTTCGAAGCTTTCGTACATCCGCGCCAATGTGGCTAAGACATATTCTTCCAGCCCTTCGAAGTTCGGGCTGTGAAAACCCATCGATTCCCAGAGTTGCCGCCAAGTGTGCATCGTAGAGGCGAAGACTTGGTACGGATTGCGAACGATGTGCACAAACTGCGCGCCGGGAAACAAACGTGACAGCGTCGCAATACGTGCCGTGTGCGTCGGCGACTTAAGCACCAGACGCCGCGCGTCGCGCCACGTCAAGCGTCGCACGAATCGAGTCATGGCTGCGGACCAACGATCTCGCTCGCGCGCCGTAAGCGCTTCGATGTCGAGACACCAGCCGGCCTCGACGTAGTGCCGAGGAAATGCCCAACGCAAGTACGGTGACGCCACGCCCATGTTGCACAGGGCAAACTCATCTTCCTGCGGCGCTTGCAGTCCGAACGGCATGTTGTCCATCGGCCGTCGGTTGGGGACGGCATGACTCAGCAGACGCGGCAACCACCGCTCGGTCAGCAAAAAATGATGCGGCGCTAGAACTTGAAAGGTCGTCGGATAGCTGAATTGTTTATCCTGGACGAGCAATTCATGCAGCAACGTCGTGCCGGTTCGCCAATGGTCGATCACAAATAGCGGCGGTTTCGGCTCCGCCGAGGCGGCGACTCTCTTGGAATAGAATAGCTGATCGAGGCGATGAAATAGCGAATTGCCGCACGAGAAGAAGGTCTGCCGCGTCGCTTGGCCGATTCGGGTGACGGCGAAGCGGTTTTCGGCTAAGAGAGGAAGCCAGACCGAGAGCGGCATTCCAAGCCAATTGCGCAAATGATAGAAGCGCACATTTCGCTTCGCGCCTCGTGTGGTCGCTCCGTCCATCTGTGGCCGCTCTCTTACGGTTGTCGATCTCGAGAGCGCGAACTTGTTCTCGCCGTTACATAGCCTCGACGCGATCGTCCCCTTGCCGTTTCTAGGCCTTCGGCGGAACTCCCAGCGATTTGCCGCCGTCGATGGCGATGCTCGTCCCGGTAACCATGATCGCGGCATCGCTCGCCAAATAGCAAATTGATTCCGCCACCTCGTCGGGCGTGATCATCCGACGATGGGCGCGAGCCAGCGGGCTGGCGTCGATCATTTGATCGGCGAATGCTTGTGGGTCGGTCGCTTTCGCCAGATCGGCGTTCATCATGCCGGTGTCCCCTACCGGTCCGGGGCAAACGGCGTTGACGCGGATCTTATCGCGAGCATGGCACAACGCGAGGCTGCGCGTCAGGGCGATCAGCGCACCCTTGCTGGTACTATAAACTGGATCGTGGGCCCGCGGCAGAATGCCGGCGTTGCTCGAAACGTTAACGATGCTTCCCCCGCCGCCCGTTCGCATTGGGCCGATCGAGTACTTGCAGGTGAGGAATACGGCTTTAAGGTTCGTGTCGAGCACCCGATCCCATTCTTCCTCCGTGACGTCGGGGATTTGCTTCACCATGCCGATCCCGGCATTATTCACGAGGATGTCGAGGCGCCCGGTCTTCGCGAGGGCGGTTTCGACGAGTCTCCGTACCGCGGTGTCGCTACGAACGTCGCATTCCAGCGGCTCGATGCCGAGTTTGGCGAAGCGCTCGCTGTTTTCCGGACGGACTTGAATGTCGCCGGTGAAGACGCGCGCGCCTCCCAATGCAAGCCGTACCGCCGTAGCGCGGCCGATTCCTTCTGCGCCGCCGGTCACGATCGCCGTACGGCCTTGAAACGGGAGTTCGTTCATCGAATCACGTCGGAAAAGCGAAGCGGGACGGGACGCCAACGGCGGACGTCGCTTATTATGCGCGCCGTTGGCCGGCTTGCCGGCCCATCACTTGGCGACGCGATTCTTCTTTCCTTTTTTATTTTTCGGCTTCGACTCCGTCGGCGCCTGATCCGTGCGCTTCTCCGGCATCGGAGCCTTGATCTCCCGCCGCCAAGCGCGGAGCTTGCCGAGCAGTTCCGCGGTCTTTTCCGGTTCGCTCTTGGCCAGATTATTCTTCTGTCCGACGTCGTCGCGCAGGTTATAGAGCTCGACTCGATCGTCTTCGAAGAATTCGAGCAACTTGTAGTCGCCCGAGCGAATCGCCCCGGCGGGCGTCGTACGCCAAGTGTCGTCGCCCGCTCCGAGATACCCCGGGAAGTGCCAGTAAATGCCGTCACGCGTCAGCTTTCCGCCCTGTTGCAAGACTTGCAGATAACTCACGCCGTCGAGCGGCTGGTGTTGCGGCGCGGCGGCCCCGGTGAGCTCAAGCAAGGTGGGGTACAGGTCGACGCTGCAGATCGGCTCATGGCTGACGCTTCCGGCCGCAATGGCGCCGGGCCGGCGGAAAATATAGGCGCAGCGCGTGCCTCCTTCATAAAGCATGCCTTTGCCGCCTCGAAACGGCGAGTTGTCGGTGACATCGCCCCCTTTTTTGATTCCTTCTCGAACATAACCGCCGACGCCGCCGTTGTCGGACGAGAAGATCACCAGCGTATTTTCCGAGAGTTTCAATTCGTCCAGTTTGCCGACGATGCGACCGACGCTTTCATCGACGCTCGCAATCATCGCGGCATAGGTGGGATTGTTGTGCCCGCCCACTGCCTGCTTGTCGCGAAACTTGGCAATCAGCACCTCTTTCGCTTGATGCGGAGAATGAACGCCGAAATGTGGGACATAAAGGAAAAACGGCTCGCTCTTATGGCGCTCGATGAACCCGACGGCGTTGTCGGTGATGAAGTCCGCCAAGTACTTGCCTTTCGGAACGTCGACCTTCGGCTTCGTGGCGAAGTTGAAATGCTTCCCGCTGGATTCGATCGCTTCGTCAAAGCCTTGCGCCGACGGACTGGTGCCGTCGCGATCGCCGCCGAGGTGCCACTTGCCGAACATCCCGGTCGCGTATCCCTTGGCTTGTAGCGCTTCGGCAACGGTGGTGACCTTCGGCGACAAACTCTCCGCATTCGGCACGGGGACCAACGGCCGCTTTGAGGAATCGAACCGGCTCGTGTGGCCGACCGTGTAAACGCCCGTCCGCGGACCGTATTGTCCGCTCATCAAGGCCGCTCGGGTCGGCTGGCAATTGGGACCGCAGGTGTAGCCGTCGGTGAACTTCATCCCGTCGGCGGCGAGCCGATCGATGTTCGGCGTCTCGTAGTATCCGCTGCCGTAGCAGCCGAGATCCGTCGGGCCGAGGTCGTCCGCCAAAATGAAGACGATGTTGGGCTGTCCTTCGGCGGCCGCTGCCGCGGAGGCTGCTAGGGCCGAGGTAAGAGTGAGAAGCAGAGTCGCCAACCAGGAATTCGATGGCAGGGAGCGATGGAGATTCATAGTGGTCTCGGGCGAAGTGGAGTGAGCGGCGGCTTTTCTTAACGAATGACGAGCAAAGCGAGCCGTTTATGCGCCTCAAACTCTGTAAATTCCGCCGCGGCGTGGAAGACTTTCGTAACTTCGTCGCCTTCAGCGGTCGGTCTCGGTACGATGAGCGGCTTCAGGTCGGCCCTGCGACCGCCGCATACCCCTCGTCAGATTCGCCATGAGTATCGTTTCGAAGGCCTTGCTTGAAGAATTGCGTGAGTTCGATACTTGTCTGGTCGCCAACACGATCAACTTTATCGACAAGACGCCGACGCATGAGTGGTATTTGAGCGGTGAGATTCAATCGGTCACGCCTCCGTTGGGACCGACCGTCGGCGTGGCCTTCACGGCGGAGATCGACAGCAGTACGCCGGGCGGCGGCGGCGACACCGAACTCTATTACGATCAACTCGAACGGATGGCCGACACCGACTTGCCGATCGTGTGGGTCGTCAAAGCGGTCGGATCGCGCCCGGACCATGAGTGCATGATCGGCGACGGCATGGCGAAGTCGCTCTATTCCGTAGGCTGCTTGGGAATTGTGACCGATAGTCGCGTGCGCGACATTCCCGGGTTGTTGACCACGCCGTTTGCCGCGTATTGCCGGGGCCGCGCCGTGCATCACGGAGCCCTGCGATTCAAGGCGGTCGACCGGCCCGTGGAGATCGGCGGAGTCACGATTTCTCCCGGCGACGTCGTTCACGCGGGCAGCGAGGGAGTGATCCGTATCCCCGGCGGCTGCCTCGAGCGACTCCCGGAAGCATGCGTGCGAAATCGGGCCTTCGAGCACGAAGTGCACCAGTACCTTCGCCGGACCGACATCCGCCCGCGCGAAAAGCGAGCCCACGTGCAACGGCTGATTGCCAAATACGGCTTCGCCGATTGCGTGAGCGCGGCGCCGGCAAAGTCGGCGACGTAGATAAACGCCGCGATTGCGTTCAACCGAGCAGCAAGGATTTCGGAACGTCGCGCACGCTTCGGCAGCCGCAGGCGACGAGCGCGTTTTGAAGCTCGTCGCGCAGCAGTTCGACGACTCGTCGCACGCCGGCCTCACCGTCGGCGGCGAGAGCCCACGCGTACGGACGTCCGATGAGAACGGCTCGCGCACCCAAAGCGAGGGCTTTGACCACATCGGTGCCGCGGCGCACGCCGCCGTCCATGAACACTTCGGCCTTTCCGCCGACCGCTTCGACGATGGCCGCCACACGGTCGATCGAAGCCGGCACGCCGTCGAGTCGGCGTCCGCCGTGATTTGATACGACGATGCCGTCGAGGCCGACGTCGACGGCGCGGCGGGCATCGTCGGTCCGCAGGATGCCTTTGATGATCAGCGGCAATTTCGTCGCCGAACGGAGCCAATCGAAGAAGTCCCATGAGAGGGCCTGGTCCCAGGCCGCGGCGTTGTAGGCGATCAGCTGGTCGTGGCTCATCCCGGGATCGACGTCGGGAAAGCCGACATCTTGCAGGTGCTTGAGCAGCATCTCGCGCGGAAGCATGAAGCGGTTGCGGCGATCGGCGTCCTTCCATTCGCCGAGATCGACCGTGACGACGATCGCCTTATAACTCAGCTTTTCGGCTCGTTCCACGAGCCGGCGCGCGATGTTGCGATTCTTCGGGACGTAGAGTTGATACCATTTCGGCCCATCTGCCGCCGCGGCGATTTCTTCGATGCTGTTGGCCGCACTGCTGCTGACCCCAAACACGGTGCCGCAGGCCGCTGCGGCGCGGGCCGC
Organism: Planctomycetaceae bacterium; assembly: GCA_016793115.1. Lineage (GTDB taxonomy): Bacteria > Planctomycetota > Planctomycetia > Pirellulales > PNKZ01 > PNKZ01. The sequence goes on along the minus strand of JAEUIN010000273.1, from coordinate 216,222 downwards.
GGCCAAAGCTCCGTGAGGGTGATACATTCGTTGCGCCGCAACGGGAGCCAGCAGGATCGGCAGCTTAATCGGTACGCCGAGTACCGTCGTCGAGAGATCGGTCGTCGCCACTCCGGAGAGAATCGGCGGCAAAAGCTTGATTCGCTGGAATGCGGCGACGTTGTCGCGCAGCGTCACTTCATCGGCGGAGCCGGTTTCGATGTATTCAAACGTCGGCCTCGGCAATTGAACTGCGGCGATACGGCGAAAGTCGGCAACGCAAACCGCATCTCCCGGCGACAACGCCGCCGGAGCATCGGTGGAGTCGCGCGGGAGCGCTTCCGCTTCTCCCTTCGCTTCGACTTGCGAAGCGGACGCCAGCGCGGCGGCCCCGCCGAAGAGTGCGCGTCCGAACGCGCGGCGACGCATCATCGATCAGCTCCCTTTGTAGCGCCGGCTCCAAGCAGATCGCCCTCCCGAAACTGCACGCGCACCCCGCCTTGCATGGTCGTGAGCCAAAGCACGCCCGGGCTCGGTTCGAAGAGATAGGGATAGGCAAGCGACTTGCCGGCCTCCCGCGCCACGACGACCGGCTTCGTCCATGTCTTGCCGTCATCTTCGGAGAAGGCCAAGGAAAGCTCGCCGCGATGATTGCTGACCGGCACGTCCGACCATTCCATATCGCCGCCGCGGAGCGGATAGCTTGTCTGACCTTCAGGAAACGGACGATTCCAGGCCAGTGCCAAACGGCCGCTCGCCAATCTCTTCACCAATCCCGGGGCGCTGCTCGCACCGATGCCCGATGGTTGCAGCGTGCGATAGAACCGACCGCCGTCGACGGAATAGCCCGACCAAAACTCGCCCCAATTGGTGCGAATCAAGAGCCAGAGCCGACCATCGGCAAGTTCCACGACGCTCGGCTCCGTGACGCCGCCGTGATGCCCCGAGCCGCCGAGATCAATCAGATTGCTGGGCATCCACGTCTTGCCGTCGTCGTCCGATACATACGTCAACACGGCGTGGCGACCGGGATCGTGCAGCAACTTCATGCTGGTGAGCACCAAGCGGCCCGACTTCATTTGAATGAGGTCGCGCACCGCGCCCGTCCATTCGTCGTGCAGTTTTTGAACGTCGATCCAGGTCTTGCCGTCGTCGGTGCTGCGCATCACCCACGTGGCAAGCACCGCGCCCGGAGCGTCGTGAATCGTCTTGTCCCATGTCCAACGGCGTGAGTTCAAATTCATGCAACCAAGCACGAGCGTACCGTCGCGGGTGCGAAGCAATGCTCGCTCATTGGAGATCGAAAGATTGAGCTTGTCTTTTTGCTCGGGTGAAAAGACATCGCTTGCCGACCAAGACTTGCCGCCGTCGGCGCTGCGAATCACTTGGTTCGCCTCGATACCGACGATCGTGCCGCCGGGCAATTGCACAAACGGGCCCTGATAGGCATGAGGCAGCTTCGTCACGCGCGAATCGTATGTCATGTTCGACGGTGCCGCAGCCGCCGCCGGCCGGACTTTCGCCGCCGTCTGAGCGGCTTGGACGGCAGGCTCGGCCGCCGATGCCCCAGATGCGACATCGATGGACGAGATCGTGAGGAGGATCCCACCCAATGTGCGCGCCGAAAGGATGGATATCATTAGGACCTCCGCAGCGGCGAGAGACGCATGAATCGGCCGACTCGCCGCCATCTTACTTCCCCTGGTGATCGGAGCAAGAAAATCGGGTGTGAGCCTCGATCATCGGGTGAATATACAATTTGTCGGAACTCGATTCGTTATCATGAAAAGCCGGTGTCGCGTTTCCTCCCTTCCCGCAAGCGAAGTCGGCATGAGTGCTAAGATCTGCGGTCGAGCGACGGTCGCGATCGTCGTCTTGTCGATGGTGCCGGGCCTATCGCCCGTCGGGCGGGCGCAGGAGTCATTCATGGTTGAAGCGGAGTGCGATCAGGTCGCGAATTCAGAGTCGCTCCGACGATCGATGATTGAATTGCTCAACGATTCATTCGTTCGAGAAAGGGAGTTCGTGCAAATCCACGCGGCGGAAGCGCTCGTCGAGGCGGGCGAATTCAAAGATGTCGCCGCCGCGCTGAGCGCTGAAGTGGAAACAGCGCCGCCGATTCGGCGCGTCGGGGTGTGGCGAACCATGGCTCGCTGCGCGAAATCGCCGGCTGAACGAGCGGCTTATGTCGCGCGGCTTCGCGAAGTCATGCTGACGCCCGGCGCAGCCGATCGAATCCACGCCGCCGAGTCGCTGGCGAAACTCGGCGAGAAGCTCGTCGCCGATCGAACGGCGGTCGAGCAATTGGCGGAGATTTCGAAGCCGGCGCATGCTTGCCACTGCCTTTGGGTCTTGGCGCTGGCAGGTGAGAACTCCGCCGAATCACGACTCGTCGCCTTGCTCAAGGCCGACGATCCGATCGCTCGGTTGGCCTCCGGATACGTGTTGGCCCGATTGCCGAGCCTCTCCGTGGAAAGTCGTGCGGCGCTCATTGCCGCGGCCGATGCCGAACCGTCCGATTCGCCTGCTTGCGGATACCTCTTGGCTGCCGCGCTCCTCACGTGCGACGATGCCCGACGAAACGATCGCAAATCCAAGTTGCTCGCGCAAATGGCGCTGGGAACCGTCGGTGAGCAGTACGAAGGGGCCCTCGTGCTCGGCCTGCGCGGCGACGCCGATGATTTGCGGCACCTCGCCGTCGACAAAAACCAATCGGGCGACGCGCGCATCGGGCGTGCTCAAGGAACGTTGCGGTTGCTGAGTCGATTAAAGTCGCATTGAATTAACGGGAATCGACGATTGACGACGATATTTCACTCGCGAATTGCTCTTGGGATCGCGGCTCTGCTTTCATTCGCTACGGCGGTGCGCGGCGAAGTGTCGCAGCCGCCGAATTATGAATGCCGCTGGACGTCGACGTCGCCGCGAATCGACGGGATTGACGACGACCCCGTCTGGAGGTCCGCCGCGGCGGTTTCGGAATTTGGCCAAGCGTGGCGTTCGGACAAACCGGCGACCAACAAGCAGGCGTCGCGGACACGAGCCAAGCTGCTATGGGATGCGAGCCACCTCTACTTCTTCGCGGAACTCGACGACGCGGATCTCTTCGCCGACCTCAAAGAGCACGACTCGCCGACCTGGCAAAACGACGTTTTTGAATTGTTCTTCAAGCCCGGCGCCAAACATGCCGGGTACTACGAGTTTCAGGTCAACGCCGCCGGCACGCGTATGGAGATGTTCCTGCCGGAGCGCGATAAGCAAGCCTTTGCGAAGTTTGCCAAACGCGATCCCTTCGCTTGGGAAACCGCGGTCGTAAGGCGAGGTAAGCTCGAGAATCGCAACGATCAGGACGGTGGTTGGTCGGTCGAAGGCCGCATTCCTTGGAGCGACTTGGCTCACACCGGCGGACGGCCGGCCGTTGACGAAGCCTGGACGTTCGCGCTCTGCCGCTACGATTACGACAAAGCCGACAAGGAGCCGACGATTTCCAGCAGCGCTCCGCTCAAGGAAGCGAACTTCCACCGGTTTGAAGACTACTCATCGTTGAAGTTCGTCGGCCCGCCGGCGCCCGAGCGTCGCCCGTATGGTTTGACGGAGCGCATACCGTTGACGACTTCGCGCGTCGTCGGCTCTCCCGATCCACCGCCGCCGTTTCGCGTGGTTCGCTCGTATCCGCAACTCAAGCTCGACCATCCGATCATGGTGGAATTCGAGCCGACGTCGCAACGGTTCTACGGCTTAGCCCAGACGAAGCAGGGCGCGCCGACCGAGTTGGTTCGGTTTGAAGATCGCGCCGACGTTGCCGCGTTCGAAACGCTCCGCTCGCTCGACGGGCTCGCTTACGATATCGCGTTTCATCCGCGATTCGCCGAAAACGGCTACCTCTACGTCGGCTTCGCCGGTCCTCTGAAAGCTCCTAAGCCGGAGAAGATGGCCCGCGTGTCGCGGTTCACCGTCGATCGCAAGCCGCCTCATCGACTTGTTCCGGACTCGGAAACGAAGATCATCGAGTGGCAGTCCGACGGTCACAACGGCTTGGCCCTGGCGTTCGGACCGGACGGAATGCTCTACGTCACGGCCGGCGACGGCACGAGCGATAGCGACGACGATAACGTCGGGCAAGATATGTCGACGTTGTTGGCTAAGGTTCTGCGGATCGACGTCGACCACATCACGGAAATGGATCGAGCGGCCGGGCGCGCTTATAGCGTGCCTGCCGACAATCCGTTTACGAAGCTACCCGGTGCACGGCCGGAGACCTGGGCCTACGGTCTCCGCAACCCTTGGCGGTTGGCGTTCGACGAGCGAACCGGCCATCTCTGGGTTACGCAAAACGGCCAAGATCTTTTCGAGCAGGTTTATTTCGTACGCCCCGGCGACAACTTCGGCTGGAGCGTGACCGAAGGGAGCGCGCCCTTCTATACCGAACGCAAACGCGGACCGACCCCGATCGTGCCTCCTGCCGCTGAGCATCCGCATAGCGAGGCCCGCTCGCTGACGGGCGGCGTCGTCTATCACGGCAAGAAGTTTTCTCAACTTCGCGGGTGCTACCTCTACGGCGACTATTCGACAGGCAAAATTTGGGCGGTGCGCCACGACGGCAAACGCGCGACGTACAACGAAGAAATCGCCGATACGACTTTGGCGATCACCGGTTTCGCGCTCGATTCCCAAGGCGAACTGCTCGTGTTCGACTACCGGGGCGGAGGGGAGGGTGGGCTTTACCATCTTGAGCCGACTCCCAAGAACGACGCCCCGTCGACGTTTCCTCGTCGGCTGAGCGAAAGCGGCTTGTTCGCCGCCGGTCGCGGGCATGAAGTGGTTCCGGGCGTCGTGCCGTATCGCGTCAACTCGCCCCTCTGGAGCGACGGAACCTACAAAGAACGATTCTTCGCGGTCCCGGGCGTGGAACCGATCGCTTACGCACCGCGCAAGACCTGGGACTTTCCCGAGGGTACGGTTCTCATCAAATCGTTCGCCTTAGAAACGACGGCCGGTGATCCGAAGTCGCGCCGATGGATCGAGACTCGATTTCTTACCAAGCAGCAAAACGAATGGGTCGGCTACTCGTATGAGTGGAACGACGAGCAGACCGACGCGGTGTTAGTCGAGGCCAAGGGGCGTGATCGCGAGTTTGCGATTCGCAACGCAGGCGCGTCCGGCGGCGAACGCCAACACCTATGGCATTACCCGAGCCGCGCCGAGTGCATGGTCTGCCACAGCCGCGCCGCGAACTTCGTTCTCGGCGCATCGACCGCTCAACTCAACTGCGAAAACGACTATGCCGGTCGGCGCGACAATCAACTTCGCACGCTGGCCCATATCGGCCTCATCAAGCTCGATGCGGCGACGGAGCTTCGCGATGCGGTGACGTCGGCCGCCGCGAATCGCGGGTTGTCGACAAAAGATGCCGATCAGTATTGGGCGTCGCTGCGCAAAGCGTCGAAACAAAGAACGCCGGCGAGCGATTCACTCCCTGATCTAGGCGTCGACTTGTTGCCGCGACTGGTCGATCCCGCCGACGATACGGCCTCGCTGGAGAGCCGAGCGCGATCGTACCTGCACGCGAATTGTGCGCATTGCCACGTCGCGGCCGGCGGGGGCAATGCGCAGTTCGACGCAGCCCACTGGTCGACGCCGGCGGAAACGCGGTTGTTCGACGCGCGGCCGGTCCATTCTTCGTTCGGTCTCATCGACGCACGTCTCGTCGCGCCGGGGAGTCCGGAACGAAGTTTGCTCCTTCATCGCATGGCGCTGCGCGGTCGCGGACAGATGCCGCCGGTCGCTTCGGCGCTGGTCGATCCCGTCGGCGTCGACGTCGTGCGGCGCTGGATTCGTTCGTTGCCGGCCGCGCAACCCTCTGGCGAAACGCCTGAGAATTCGAAAGGAGACTGACGATGGCCCCCTACATGGCCGTGAGCGGTCCGGAGCCGGCTCGTGAATCGGTCGATCAGTTCACCGGCGACGTGGTTTTGGAATTCGGCGCGAGCTGGTGCCCGCATTGCCAAGCCGTGCAGCCGAGTCTCAAGCGGTTGCTCAGCGAGCATCCCGACGTGAAGCATCTCAAAATCGAAGACGGCAAAGGCAAGCCGCTGGGGCGGTCCTTTCGCGTGAAGCTCTGGCCGACCCTGATCTTTCTCCGCGACGGCAAACCCGTCGCGGAGGTCGTGCGTCCCGCCGATGCGGAACTGGAAAAGGCGTTCGCCGCGTTCGACGAGCGGCCGGCTTAGCTGGGCGCTCCGACGAGCTGCTCCAACGCGCGTAACGACGCGATGACGTCGCTCGGCGCCACGTCGGCCCATTCCCGCATCTTGTGATGCAGGATCGCCAGCTTGAACGATTCCACCGCGTCGCGCAAATCGGGCGGAAGATCCGGCAGACCTTCGAACGGTCGTTGCGGGCTCGCCGATTCGAACGGCACATCGAGATCGGTCCCGGCGGCGATTTCGCCGGCTGCGGCCGATTCTTCGTCGCCGAAGTCGGGCCCGTCGTGGCGCGGGCCTTCTTCGTCGGCGTCGAATTGGCGAGCTTCCGGATCGCGCACTTCGGCCAGCGTGGCGGCGGCACCGAGGCCGTCGGCCGGGGCGTCTTCATCGACGTCGCCCGTGACGACTTCACGGGGCTCGTCGGCCGGCGGCCCGCCGAGCGTTTCCCAGCGCTTCGAACGCATGTCGTTGATCGACCAGTCGTTTTGCACGGCCCCTTCGAGCCACAGCTCGGCGTCGTCCCATTCGAGCGCGGCGAGGAAGTGGCTCCAATAGAGTCCGGCAAACGACGCCTGTTGAGCGTGAAACCGCACATAGGTGCGGCGCAAACGGCCGACATGTTGGGCCGTGACCTGCCCGACCAGTTTGGCCCAGGTTTCATCGGCGTAGTCGTGCGGGGCGGCCCCGGCGGCGATGAGCGCCTCGCGCCACTCGGCGATGATCTTACCCTTCTCCCAATTCGTTTGGCTGACCAACCGCCCCCAGCGGCCGACGAACGGCTGCGAGGCGGCGACGAGTTCGACGGGTTCCTTTTCAACGCTCGATTCATTCGAAGCGGACAATTCCATGCGCGGGCAATCCTCGTGATGACGACCGAAATCCTGCGGGCGAATGACGTGAAGGCCCGATTCTACGAACGCCCTCCGGCGGTCCCAAGTGCCGGATGAAACGGCGCGGCGGCAAGGTTTCACAAACTGCGCCGCACCGCGAAGAATGGCCGCTGCGCGCAGCCAAAAAAATTCACGCGCGTTGGGGATAAGGTGTTAGTCCGATTCCTGCTCCGACCGCGGCGCGAGCTCCTCGGCCGCGAACCCGCACGTCTTGTGCGTGCCGTCGCAAAACGGCTTTTTCCCAGACTGCCCGCAGCGGCACAGCGCCACCAGCGGCTTGTCTGTGGGAAGCGGGAACGGATTGCCGTCCTGGTCGACGAGCGTGAAGGAGCCGTCGATGACGAGCGGACCGTTTTTGCGGGTCCGGATGACGACGTCGGCCATGTCGGGTCCGTCGCTTAGCTAAAGAACACTTTCTCCGCCGTGCCGCCGAGCAGGTGCTTGCGGTCGTCGTCGTTGAGGAAGTCGCAGCGCTTGAGAATCAGATCGATCGAGTCGCGGTAGTTGTGTCCGTTCTGCACTTGGAACGGGCAATCGCTGGCCCACATTAACCGTTGCGGCCCGAAGGTTTCGTGCAACAGCCGGATCATCGGCTGCAGGTCCAAATACGGCGACATCTTCTTGCCGAGCGCATAGAAGGCCGACGTTTTCACGTAGGTGTTTTTGTGGCGAGCCAAGTGGCAGAGTTGGGCGGGCTCGCCGTCGGCGACCGCGCCGTTGATGCCGATGCGGGCGAAGTGATCGATGACGACCGGCGTATCCGGGTACTTTTCGCAGAGCTTATCGACGATGGGCAGAGCGTTGGGATTGATGAGCAGGCACATCTTCAGATTCTGCTCGGCGCCGGCGCGCCACATCGCTTCCATGCCGTCGCCGCTGAAATACGATTCCGGCGGCGCATTTCCGGGCGCAAGTCGAAAGCCGCGGACGCCGCGCTTCGCCAAGTCGCGCATCGTCTCGGCGACGTTCGGCTTGGAATGGTCGATGATCGCCACGCCGGAAAAGACCCCCGGATGCGCGGCGATGCTGTCGAGCATGTAGGAGTTGTCGTACTTGTAGTAGCTCATCTGGATGAGCACGATTCGGCCGACGCCGCAAGGCCGGGCATGTGCGAAGAGTTCTTCCGGCGTGAACGACTTCGGCTGCATGTCGCTCGGCTGAAAGCCTTCGGCGAGCGGATACTTCTTAACGTCGGGCGTCCAGACGTGCACATGCGCGTCGATGTAGCCGTCGGGCTTGGCGGGCGGCTTGGGCTTTTCCGCCGCGGGCTGCTTGGCCTTCGCAGGGTCCTCGGCGGCGCGTGCCGTCGAACTCCCGGTCAATGCCGCCAGCGCGGCCAAACCGGCTCCGGAACACTTCAATATTTCGCGGCGCGACCAGCGGTCGGCGGGTTCATTATGAATTGTCATATCACGCCGCAAAAAGTAATCCGCCTGCTTGTGCGCAGGCTAAGGATGCGTGGAAGCCTAAAATTCGGAACGGCGCCCCTCGATGTCACACGAACTTCGTCGCACCCGGAATGGCAATCGTCGGCGTCGGCAGCGGGCCCCACTCATAACGAGCCGGCGACAGGTTCTCTTGGCTGTTCATCGCCTGCTCCCAGGTGATTTTCTTCGCCGTGTAGCTCGCCATGCGGCCCATGATCGCGAGCATCGAACTGCGCGCCATGTAGACCGTGTTGTTGATGATCTTGCCGGCGCGTAACCCGGCGAAGAGTTCATCGTGCTCGGTTTGGTGCATGGTGTTTTTCGGTCCGCGATAGCGCCAGAGCGACTCTCCGGCCCGATCGGTAATCGTCGGACGTTCGACGAGGCAGTTGGCCTTGGAGCCCATGACCATCGTGCTGACGTCGCCGCTCACGCCTTCGATCTGACAGCAATTGAAAAACACGCGGACGCCGCCGGCGTATTCGTAACAGACCGAGTGATGATCGAAGATATTGCCCCGTTCCGGAGCCAGCCGCGATTGCAGACCGCCCAGCGAGGTGCAGGAAATCGGCGGCTCGTCCTTCATCGCCCACGCGGCTTTGTCGAGGCTGTGAATCGCTTGTTCGACGATGCCGTCGCCCGAGAGCCACGTGTAGTAGTACCAATTGCGCAATTGGTACTCCATGTCGCTCCAGCTCGATTCCCGCTTGAGCATCGGCCACTTCGGCAAGCCCGGCGTGTTGTATTGCGCGTGAATTGCGACGATGTCGCCGACCTTCCCTTCGCCGATCTGTTCGAGCGACGCGCGAGCGCCGAAATCGTAGCGCCAGCAGAGACCCGAAACGACGGCCAAGTTCTTTTTCTGCGCTTCTTCGCCGGCGGCGAGAATGCGATGCACGCCCGGCGCGTCGACGGCGACCGGCTTCTCGACGAACGAATGACAACCCGCCTTCACGGCGTATTCAAAGTGCTCGGGTCGGAAGTGAGGCGGCGCGGCCAGCAGCACTACGTCGACGTCGGCGTCGCAGACCTTCTTGTAATTGTCGAAGCCGGAGAACTGACGTTCGGCCGGCACGTCGACGCGGTCCGCTTCCGACGACTTCTTCAGGTTCGCCAAGCTCGACTGGATGGCGTCCGGAAAGGCGTCGCCCATCGCGACGAGCTTCGTGTTCTTATCGGCCTTCAAGGCCTGCAGTGCCGCGCCGGTGCCGCGTCCGCCGCAACCCACGAGGCCGACCTTGAGCACGTCGCTGCCGGCCGCATGAGCGCTGCGCGCCACGGCGAGTTGTCCGGCGACGGCCGCACCGGTCATCAAACCGGTCGTCATGATGCCCGACGATTTGAGAAACTCACGTCGCGAAGAGGCATTCGACTCCACGGACGAGTTTTCGACGGCGCGCTCAGGAAGGCTCATTGCAAACCTCTCGATAGGACTGGGGCTCGGAAGGCGGGATTGCGGCAGGTCGGCGCCACCGACGAAGTCTTCGACCTGTGTCGAAAGGTCGTCGGATGCGGCGAAGTATGCATCTTCGGTGATCGAAGCTCGGCTGTCAAAAGGGCTTCGACAATAGATAATTCCCGGAAAAAACACGGAATCGGCGTCGCAAGCCGCCGAGCGCCGCCGCGGCGGGGGGCTCGTTACAACGCGCAAAACCGGCGCCACCCCAGCTCTGCGGAATACCGGCCCGGCGGCTCACCGGCCCTTAACGGCGAGTTAAACTAGTACGATCGACAGGATTGTTCCGGCAACCTTGGAAGCCGATTCGTTCGCGCATGGCGGAGGCTCGGCCCGTGGTGTTGCTCATTCGTTTGATTTCGATCGGCATGACGCTCATGGCCGTGTCGTTGTTCACCGACCGCGCTCGCGGTCAGGCGCTCGGCGGACCTGTCGCGACCACGCCTCCCGCGGCCGGCGGTTCCACGAGCGGCTTCGGCGTTACCACTCAATTCGGTCCTCCGCCTGACGGCAAAGGCCCGCAACTGGCGAAGGACCTTACGCAGCGTTATCAGATCGGCATGGTGATCACGGCCCGCGGCGGCGCTTGCACCGGCATCTACGGCACCGCGCCGGTGCCGATCGATTGGCCCGAGCAATCGGTGCAGATCATCAGCGAAGAGATGTCGCCCAACGTGCAAAAGGTCGACTACCGCATGGTCGGCGGCACCGTGAAGCAGATGCTCGTTTCGATGCCTTACATTGCCCCCGGCGACGAAGCCAAAGCGCTCGTCACGCTCGAAATCCGTCGCTACTCGCTGACGCCTCCGGCCGACACGAGCGTTTACGTGCTCCCCAACGACAAGAAGCTGCCGAAAGAGTTGCGGCAGTTCTTATTGCCGAGCCCGATGATCGAAAGCAATCACACGAAGATTCGCACGATCGCTCGCGAACTGCAAACGGCCCACAAAGGCGAGCCGGCGTGGAAGCAGGTGGAAGCGATCTACGATTGGGTGCGCGAGCACGTCGAATACGTCAACGGCCCGATCAAAGGCGCTCTTCGCGCCTTGAACGACGGCAACGGCGATTGTGAAGAACTCAGTTCGCTGTTCATCGCCGTCTGCCGTGCATCGAACATCCCGGCGCGCATCGTTTGGGTACCCGACCACTGTTATCCGGAGTTCTATTTGGAAGACTCCGAAGGCAAGGGCTATTGGTTCCCCTGTCAAGCGGCAGGCACGCGCGAATTCGGCGGGATCACTGAACACCGCCCGATTCTGCAAAAGGGCGACAACTTCCAGGTGCCGGAAAAGCCGCGCGATCGGATGCGTTACGTGGCCGAATACCTCACCGGCAAGGGAGGCAATCCGGGCGTGAAGTTCATTCGCCAACTGCTGGAGACGACGAACTAGGCGTCTTGCTGATCGCGCAGCAGACCGGCGAGCCGGAGCGCCGGCAAAAAGGTAAGTAGCCTCCAGTGTAGCAGCGCGAGGCGACGCGGCCCCCGGCTTACTGCGCGGCCGGCGTCGGCGGCTTAATCGGAAACTGCTTGGCGACCAGCTTCGCCGCTTCATCCATCACGGCCTGATGTTCGGGCTGCTCGGCCACGTTGACCGTCTCGTTCGGGTCGTTTTCGTGGATATACAGCTCGCGGCCCAGCAGTTTATCGGTGCCCCATTCGCGCCATTCCACATACCGCGCCCGCTCGGTTTTCACGGCGTAGCCCATCGCTTCCGGTTTGCCCGACTCCGTGCGGTCGAAGTAGTTGGGCCGCGGGTGCTGTGTGAAGGCTCCTTGGCGAATCTGCGCACGTGGAGAGCCCAGCACTTGTCGCAGCGAGAGCCCGTCGAGTTGCTGAGGCGGCGGCACTCCGCAAAGATCGCACAGCGTGGGATACAGATCGACCAGCTCGACCAAGGCGTTGCTCACTGCGCCGGGGGCGGCGTATCCCGGCGGCGCGATGATCAGCGGCACGCGGGCATCGAGCTCGTAGCACGACGTCTTCCCCCACAAACTATGCTCGCCGATGTGATAGCCGTGGTCGGCCACGAAGACGACGATCGTCGAGGCGGCGAGTCCCGATTGATCGAGGGCCGCCAGCACCTTGCCGACTTGCGTATCCATGTAGGCGATGTTGGCGTAGTAGCCGTGGCGAATCTCCGCGACTTCTTCCGGCGTAAATTCCTCGACGCGATCCTTGCCGGCGCCTTTGATTTCGCTGCTCGGATGCAGCGCCAACTTCGGAGCGCCCGCAGGCGGGTCGAGGTTCGCTTTCGGCAGCTTGGCACGATCGTACAGTTCCCAATAGCGGCTCGGTGCGTTAAACGGTGCATGCGGCTTCCAAAAGCCGACGGCCAAGAAAAACGGCCGCCCCGCGACCACGGTTTGCAGCTCGCGCACCGCTTCGTCGGCCACGCGCCCGTCGTAGTAGGCGACGTCGGGCACGTCGACGCGCTCGCATTTCGGCGCGGTCGCCGCGCTGGGAGGCACTTTTCCTTCGATCTGCGGTTTGTCGTCGCCATGGTTGGCGTAGTGCAGGAATTCCGGTTCACTCCACGATTGGGGATCGCCGTGAACTTTGGTGTGCCAGTTGTGGAAGATTTTGCCGATATCGCGCGTCGAGTAGCCGTGCTTCTTAAACTGCTCGGGAAGCGTCACGACGTCGGGCTTCCGATCCCGAAAATGAACGCTGTTCGACCACAGGCCGAGCGTGTCCGGTCGCAGACCGGTGAGCATCGACGAGCGCGACGGGTTGCAGAGCGCTTGCTGGCAATAAGCCCGCGTGAAGGTGACGCCGCGGGCCGCGAGGCGATCGATGTTGGGCGTGAGCGCGGCGGAGCCTTGCGAACTAAGTTCGAAGCGGAAATCGTCGGCCATGATAAGCAGCACGTTCATCCGCGCCGGCGGCACCTGCGGCGGCGCGGGAACGGCCTGCGCTGCGACTTGTCGCGGCGACGCCGATGCCAGTAAACCGACCGTGAACGTCAGTAAAACGATCTTTCGACGAGCCCGTTTCATAGTTGCCACCTCGATGTCATACACTAACGGAAGCGTAGCAAGTCTGCGCTGATGATAGGTCGCAGGCCGTCGGAAGGCAAAGCCGAGGTCGGAATTCGACCGTCGCGAACGCCGCGCCGCCTCGAAAACAAGAACGGGAGTTGCGGAAGTGATTCATCATCGCCCTCTGGGCATCTTGGTCGCGGCATGGTTGTGGGCCGGCGTCGCCGTCGCGGAGCCGCGCTATACGATGGCCGTCAGGGAGGCGCAGCGGATCGAGGCCGAACTCGCGTTCACGATCGAAACGCCGAAGCTCAAGGCAATCGATTGGATCGTCTTCGTCGCCAAGCCGCCGGAGTTGCCGGGCCAGCGCGAACTCAAAACCACGTTCGACCCGCGGGCCGAAGTGTATCGCGAACAAGCAGGCTTTGGCCGCGAGGTGCTAAGGCTCCGGGTGCCGGTGAAGCCGGGCTCGGAACAGGAGAAGCGGCTGGCTTCAAGCGTGAAGTATGAAGCGGTGCTGTTCAGCCGACGCCTAGAACGGCGCGAGGAGGCGCCCGCGGCGACGGCGCCGTCGCTGTCGCGACGGGAACGCGACGACGCCTTGCGCAAGACGCCGCTGTTCGACTATCGGTCGCCGCAATTGCAAGCCTGGCTCGATGAGCACGACTTGCACCGCCGCGACGAGGAGCAAGAAGTCGACTTCGCGCGGCGCGTGTTCCAAGCGGTGGTGCGAAGTACGGAATACGATTACAAGAGCGAGATGAGTCGGGAGGCGTCGCACGTTTGCACGGCCGGCTCCAGCGACTGCGGCGGCATGGCCGTGCTGTTTTGTTCCGCGCTGCGAGCGGGCGGAGTTCCGGCGCGCGCTCTCGTCGGGTGCTGGGCGAAGTCGGCCGCGGCCGACGGCATGCTCAACGGCGTGCGTTACTACCAGACGCACGTCAAAGCGGAGTTCTTCGCCGACGGCGTCGGCTGGGTCCCGGTCGATTGTTCCTCGGCCGTGCTGCACGATCGCACGGCCGAGAAGCTACGCTATTTCGGCAACGACCCGGGCGATTTTCTCACGCTGCATGTCGACCCCGAGTTGAAGGTCGACAGCGTCTACTTCGGCACGAAGACGCTTCCTTGGCTCCAGCAGTTCAATTTCTTCGTCCGCGGCAAAGGCACGTTGGCCGGCTTGAAGCGGGAGATGAACTGGACGGTCGAATCGCAGTGAGTCGCCGGCATCGACCAACCTACCCCGAAGCACGCCCTACAGCAGGCTCTCCAACAGCAGACGCATTTTCCGCATTTCGCCGAGGTGGTCGATCTCGGGATCTTCCTTATCCTCGATGTTCACGCAGAACGCCCGGTTGTATTTGAACTTCTGCAGGTGCGAAATAATGCGGCCGTATTCGATTTCGCCTTGGCCCACCTTCACTTGGAAGTGCTTCTTATTCGAGTCGCGCAGCTGCGTGTGGCAGACATACGGGAACAAATGGTCGTACTTCGCTCCGTACATCGGCCCGTGATGGTAATGGCTCGGGTCGAGCGTGAGGCAGAGCCCCTTCACGTTGTCGCAGAGCACCTTGGCCGTGTCGGGGTCTTGCGTCATGCGGTCGGCTTCGGTGCGCAAGCCGACGAGCACACCTTCGATCGTGGCGATTTTCACCAGTTCGCGCAAGCGTTCGATTTCGGCGTTGAACGGCGTGCCGAGCTCGCCGGCTCGCACGGTGACGACGACGACCTTGGTCGCCTTGGCGAGTTTGCAGATCGCGGTGAACTGCTTATAGAACTCCGGGCCTTCCGGATCGGCGTCGAAGTAGTAGGCGACCGGCGTGAGGCGGTGCGTATCGCGGCAGGCGACGACGGCGCTATCGAGATCGGCCACCACTTGCGACGGCTTGAGCTGATTGCCCGACTCGCGCAGCACGATTTCGACTCGCGTGTATTCGAGGTCGAAAATCTTCTTCAGAGCGGCGTCGAGCGTAAGCTTTTGAAAACAATCCGTTGAGGCTGCGACGAACACGTGACTCTCCCTAGCACGAACGGCGACGACGCGCAAACCCGGCCCCGCCGGCACGCGTTAACTCATTAAGCGCGATAGCTTACCGCCGTCGGCCCGCCGACGGAAGCCGGATGTCGGGGCGGCCCGGCCGCCGATGCATCCTGCGTCCCGTTCCGACCGGCGTATTTGCCGCGTCGTTCGAGCCCCGTTGGCCCGCGAGGCCGACGCCTATAAAATCGAAGCGTTACGGCCGATTCGATGCGGCGGCGGCGAAACGCCGCGCCCTATTCTTCTGGAAGGTGTTTTTCATGTCGACATACCCGAGTCCCGAGCAGCCCGCTCCGGGCCAACCGATCTATATTCCCGTTCCCATGCAGCAGCGGCCGAGCGTGCTAGCACGCTTGTTCACATTGCTGCAGTGGCTGGCTTTCGGCTTCTTCATGCTCGTCGTCCTCACGATGATGTTCGCGCCGAACACGCTCTCGAGCGACCCCGACAACAAGCTGGAAGAACGGTACGTGTCGCTCGCCAAAGACGGCGTCAACAAGGTTGCGATCATCGAGATCGACGGCACCATCATGGACGGGAAGGAAGTCAAGAAGCAGATCGATAAGATCCGGGCCGACGACGCGGTGAAGGCCCTCGTGTTGCGCATCGACAGCCCGGGCGGCACGGTGACCGGCAGCGACTACATCTATCACCACGTCAAGCAACTCGTCGCCGAGCGGAAGTTGCCGATCGTCGTCAGCATGGGCGCGCTCGCGGCCAGCGGCGGCTACTATTCGGCCATGGCCTGCGGCAAGCAAGACGACGTCATCTACGCCGAGCCGACGACCTGGACCGGCTCGATCGGCGTGATCATCCCGCACTACAGCGTCGCCGGGTTGATGGACAAGCTCGCGATTGAAGACGACAGCATCAAGAGCGCGCCGCTCAAGGGGGTCGGCAGTCCGACGAAGCCGATGACGCCCGAGGAGCGCCAGGTGCTGGAAACGCTTGTGAAGGAAAGCTTCGAGCGGTTTAAGTCGATCGTGAAGTCGGGCAGGCCGAAGCTGACCGACGATCAAATGAAGAAAGCGACGACCGGGCAAGTCTTCACCACGAAGCAAGCGCTCGAACTCGGCTTGGTCGACAAAGAAGGCTTCTTGGAAGACGCGATCGAGCGGAGTTTGCAACTGGCGTCGCTCGATAAAGCGACGACCAAGGTCGTGAAGTATCACAAGCCGACGACGGTCGTCGACGCCCTCCTCGGAGCCTCGGCCGCCGTGAGTCAGCCGAACCAACTCCGGCAACTCCTCGATCTCGGCACGCCGCGGGCCTACTACCTGTTCGCCTTCCCGCAACGCTAATTCGTTGGGTGGGTCGACGGGCACCGCGGCACAGCCGTGGTCGGCGAGGCCCACGCGGAATGGCCTCGCTCCCCAACTTACTGCCCGAGAAACTTGAACTTCCCGGACTGCAGCGCTTGCTGAGCTTGCTCGACTTCGCGGTAGTAGTCGCGTCGCCAGAGGTTCGTCGCCGCTTCTTCGTCGACGACGGCGACGACGTCGCGATGCAGTTGCAGCGCCGAAGCGGTGATCTGCGCCGTGACCGGGCCTTCGATCGTCGCGCGGATGGCTTCGGCCTTGTGTTTGCCGCAGGCCAAGAGCAGGCACCGCCGCGATTCGAGAATCGTGCCGACGCCCATCGTGAGCGCCAGCCGCGGCACCTCTTCCGGCTTGTCGAAAAAGCGGGCGTTGTCGCGCACCGTTTCCGAAGTGAGCGTCTTCAATCGCGTACGGCTGCCGAGCGAGGAGCCGGGTTCGTTGAACGCGATGTGACCGTCGCTGCCGATGCCGAGCACCTGCAGATCGATGCCCCCTTCTTCCTTGATGCGGCGTTCATATTCTTCGGCGTGTTCTTCAAAATCTTCGGCGCGGCCGTCGGGCACGTGAGTGTTGCGCTGATCGATGTTGATGTGGTCGAAGAAGTTCGACTTCATGAAGTAGCGGTAGCTCTGCGGATGCGTAGGCGGCAGGCCGACGTACTCGTCGAGGTTGAACGACGTCACTCGCGAAAAATCGAGGCCTTCTTCGCGATGCAGGCGAATCAGTTCGCGATAGAGCCCCAGCGGAGTGCCGCCCGTAGCCAGGCCGAGCACGCAAGTCGGCTTCTTCCGGACGAGGGCGGCGACGAAGACGGCGGCGCTACGAGCGACGGTTTCGGAATCAGACTCGACGATGACGCGCATGCTGCGTGGAAGTGTAACGGAGGTGTCGTGAACGAAGGATGTCGCCGGCAATGCAGGCGGCCGAGCTTAAGGACGCTATTGTAATCGCTCGGCCGGGCGGCGGAACTCTCCCCCGCGACGCCCGCCGCTGCTCTGGTCGCGCCGGCACCGTCTCCCTATGATCGTCCGCCGAAACCGTCGGGCTTCACGTTGATCTGCGCGGAGAGAGGGCGAACATGCCGCAACTTGCGATTCTCAACCAAAAAGGGGGCGTCGGAAAAACGACGACCGCCGTCAATTTGAGCGCCGCCTTGGCCGCACTCGGCAAACGCGTGCTGCTGATCGATCTCGACCCGCAGGCTCACGCGACACTGCATCTCGGCGTCACGCCCGACAACGAGGTGGCGGGCATTTACGACGTGTTGTGCCGCGATGCGCGGTTACCGGAAACCGTTCGCGCGGTGGGTGAGAATCTCAGCCTGATCCCCTCCACGATCGATTTGGCCGCCGCGGAAGTCGAATTGGCCGGAGAAGTCGGACGCGAACTCTTGCTGCGCGACCACTTGTCGGACGTCGCGGCGGAATACGACTACGTGCTGCTCGACTGCCCGCCGTCGCTCGGCGTGCTCACGCTCAACGCTCTGGCCGCGGTCGATGAAGTCATTATTCCTCTGCAGCCGCACTTTCTCGCGCTGCACGGTTTGAGCAAGCTGCTCGAGACGATCGACGTCGTGGCCCGCAGGATCAACGGCCGCCTGAAGCTCGGCGGCGTCGTGTTTTGCATGTACGAAGCGGCGACTCGGCTGGCGACGGAAGTGACGCGCGACGTCGACGAGTTCTTCGAGCGCAACCGCGGCGGCGCCGCGCCTTGGTCGCAGGCCGCGCCGTTTCGCACCCGCATTCGCCGCAACATTCGCTTGGCCGAGGCCCCGAGTTTCGGACAGTCGATCTTCGACTACGCCGCCGACTCAAACGGCGCGGAAGACTACCGCCGGCTGGCGGAAGAGGTGGTCGCCGCGGCCGGGGCCGCTCGCGCGACCACGGTACGGGCCGCATAGCCGGCACAAACTCACGCCCTCGACCGAGCCTGCCCGAATTGGGCGGGCTTTTTTTTGCGCTCGTGAATACGATTGTAAGCGGTTCGAAGAGGCGGATCGTCGGAGCGAGGTTTGAAGGAGCCGAACGTGAAGGAAGATCGGAATCAGCGCGACCCCCGAGGCCCGAACGATTCGTTGTTCGGCGATTTCATTCGTCTGCCGGAGTCGCAAGGCGCACCCGCGCCGAAAAACCGCATCGAACCGGTCGAAGTCGACGAGCGCATCGGCGACTTGGTGGCGCTGCTCAAGGAAACGGTCGACAAAATGGCGGCCGACCGCGTGAGCCGCGGCGATCTCAAGATCATCAGCCGCACGGTGCGCGAGCTGCGCTACGCGTTCAAGGTCTTCGCGCCGTTTCGGCGGATCCGCAAAGTCACGGTGTTCGGGTCGGCCCGCACCAAGGAGCACGAGCCGGCGTATCGGCAGGCGGTGAAGTTCGGACAGGCGATCGCCGCGCAGAACTGGATGGTCGTGACCGGCGCGGCCAGCGGCATCATGGAGGCCGGCCATGTCGGCGCAGGCCGCGAAAACTCGATGGGGATCAACATCATGCTCCCCTTCGAGCAAGGCTCTAATCCGATCATCGCGGGCGACAAGAAGCTCGTGCACATGAAATACTTCTTCACGCGCAAATTGATGTTCGTGAAGGAGTGCGACGCTCTCTGCTGCATGCCCGGCGGCTTCGGCACGCTCGACGAAGCCACGGAAGTGCTGACGCTGCTGCAAACGGGCAAGCGCGACATGGTGCCGATCGTGTTTCTCGACGCGCCGGGCGGCAGCTACTGGCGCGACTTCGCGCAGTTCGTCAACAAACAGTTGCTCGACGCCCGCATGATCTCGCCGGAAGACTTATCGCTGTTTAAGGTGACGGAAGACGTCGACGAGGCGGTGCGGGAAATCGTCGACTTCTTTCACACGTACCACAGCATGCGCTATGTGCATGATCGACTCGTGATGCGCCTGCAGCATGCGCCCAGCGAAGAACAAATGGCGACGATCAACGAGCGCTTCGCCGATGTCTTGGCCTCCGGGAAATTCGAGCTTCATTTGGAACCCATGGAAGAAGAACGCGACGAGACCGAGCTGATGGGCTTGCCGCGCCTCGTCATGCACTTCAATCGCCGCAGCCTCGGCCGATTGCGCCAACTCATCGATTGGCTGAACGCCAATTGCCGCGGCACGTCCGCCGCGAACTAGCGCGCCGAAGCAGTCGCTGCGGCGTTTGTTAGCTCGTTGTCGTCGCGGGTGCCTGGGGCGGAGCGAAGCGAGGCCCCAACTCGACTCCGCGAATTCGCCCCGACGGCGCGCATCCGCCGCTTGGTCCTGAAACGCGCGCTCGAGTCGGCGTGCGCGCTTCGTTGAGTCGCATCCAAGGTGGGGGATTCGCGACCGTCGGCGGTACGCCGCGCCAACCCCCGTCCTGAACGGCGTCCGGTTAGCGCCCTCGCTAATTCCAGCCTCGGTCTAGAGTTAATGAACGCCGCTTTTTTTGCGATATTTGCGGCTTTTTCTCGATCCCCTGCACTGTGTGTAGTTTCGTCGCAAATCGCTAACAAAAGTCGAATCCGCACATCATCGCGGCGTCGCAGTTAAGCAATACGCGGCGTCTAGCATCGTCCCGTCGGCTCGCACATGGCAAGGCGAGTGCGACTTCGAGTCGCAGCTTCGGCACTTCGCCGTCGGCACGAACTCGCAGGATGTAGATCACGATGCAAGGTTTGAAGCTTCGCGGTCGGCGGCTGTTTCGCGCCGCCGCTTTGATGTGCGTGTGCCTGCAAACGACGAGCGTCGCCGTCAACGGCGCGACGTTCACCTGGAACGGTACGACCTCGAATTGGAACAACGCTGCCAATTGGACCGGCGGGATTCCGGTCAGCGATCCGACGACCGTGCTCGAGTTCGGCAACGGTGCGGCGAATTACACGTCGACGATCGACATCGCGACGTCGCCGTTCAACGTCAACCAGTTGTTGCTGACCGCCGAAGCGGGACGCACGAACAAGATCACCGCGACGACGCTCACCAACCAACTGGTCCTGACCGGGGCGAATCCGCTGTTGCGGATGCTCGGCGGCGGCACGTTCACCTTCGAGATGAACATGAACATGGCGACCGGCGGAGAGATCAACGTCGACGACGCCGCGGGCACTTTGATTCTCGGCAATAGTTCGGCTTCCGGCCAAACGTTCAACGGCGCGGCCGCCGGCGCGGTGATCACCAAAACCGGCGCCGGCACGCTGATCTTTCAAAACACGGGGACGGCGCTCGCGCGGCTCAATATCCAGGCCGGCCTCGTCACCACGAACTTCGACGGCGGCCTCTTCGGCGGCTCGACGATCGTCGACGTCGGCTCCGCCGGAACGCTCGACTTCGGCGGCTTCGCCGAAGGACTCGGCGTCATCATCGGCTCGGGAACGGTCGTCGGCGGCTTCGGACTCGCCTTCAACACCAACGAATCATTCTCCGGCGTCATGAAAGATCGAGGCGCCGTCGCCGCGATCATTACCAAAGAAGGAGACGGCGTTTGGACCCTGTCGGGTACGAACACCGCGACCGGTCAATACACAAGTTCCGGCGGCGGAACCACGCTGACCGGGCTCGGCGGCTCGCTGGCCGCCGCTTCTTATCGTTTGTGGGCGACGGCGTTCACGCTCGACAACACGGCCGGCAATAACGGCAATCGCGTTCTCGATGCGGCCGGCATGACGTTTCGCGACGCCTCGCAGATCGCTCTGCTCGGCTCGTCGTCGTCGTCGACGACCGAAACGCTCGGCTCGCTGAGCCTCGGCGGCCGCATGAACACGATCACCGTCGTGCCCGGCTTGGGCCAAAGCGCGGCTCTCACCGTCGGCGGCTTCACCCGCACCGATTTCAGCACCGTGCTCTTCCGCGGTGCGAATCTCGGCGCGGCGCCGGGTGCCGACGTCGCCACAGTCTACATCAACGCTCCGCCCGCTTTAGTCGGCGGCGGCGGCGCGGCCGGATCGCGTAACATCTCCATCATTCCCTGGGCCGTGGGCGATCTCTCCCCGACCGGTTTGGGCAACACGTTCGTCACCTACGATCCGGCGACCGGCGTTCGACCGCTCAGCTTGGCGACGGAACTGGCTCAGGTGTTCGAGACGGCGGCCGTCGGCGACAACGTCCGCGTCAACTTTTCGGAAACCGTGACGGCGAAGCCCGTCAACTCGTTGCTGCTCGATACAAGCTTCTCCGGTCTCGACCTCACGACCTATTCCGGCGGCAGTCTGCGCGTGTCGTCCGGAGCGGTTCTCGCGGTCGGGCCGGGCACCGCGCATATCGTCGGCTTCGAGTCGGTGACCGCGGGAACCGCGGAGTTGCTGTTCTCGATCACCAACCCGAGCGGCGTCCTCTGGATCGAGGATCCGATCGCCGGTTCGGGAGGCGTGACGAAGTCCGGACCCGGCGAGCTGCAACTCGGCGCGGTCAACACGTTCACGGGCAATCTGCGGGTACTCGGCGGCACGCTTACGTTCGCCTCCGACGCCGCTTTAGGAGCCGCGACGAACACTCTGGCCATCAACACCGCGAGCTTGCGCTTGCTGGGCGAATGGAGTTCGCGGCGCGCCATCGCCGTCAACGCCGGAGTCGGGGTCGACGCTCTGACGAGCGTCATCGACACCAACGGCTCCGACGCCTACCTCTACGGCGTGATCAGCGGCAGCGGCGGCCTCCTGCAGAAGTCCGGCTCGGGAACGCTCTCGCTGTACGGCACCAATACCTACTCGCGACCGTTCGTCATCGCCGGCGGCACGGTGGCCGTCGTCGACAATCGCGGCCTCGGCGGCGCCGGCACGGACAACACGGTCGTTCTCAGCGGCGGATCGCGACTGCGCTACAATGCGCCGCTGACGAATGCCCGCGCCGTGGCGCTGCAGAGCGGCGGCGGCGTGATCGACACGGCCGGTTGGAACTCCACGATGTCCGGCGTGATCAGCGGCGCATCGCAGCCGCTCGTCAAAGACGGCTACGGCACGCTCGCGCTCTCCGGCGTGAACACCTTTACCGGCGGCATCACGATTCTCCAGGGCGCCGTGTCGATCGGTGCGGCCAACAATCTGCCCACGTCGACCGCGGGCACGAATACGCTCACCTTCAACGGCGGCACGCTGCTCACCACGGCCGCGCTCACGTATACGCGGCCCGTCTCCCTCGCCGCCGGCGGCGGTACGCTCGATCCGGGCGGCTTCGCCTCGATTCTCTCCGGCGTCGTCAGCGGATCGGGTACGCTGAGCGTCGTCGGCACGGGAACGTTCGCGCTCACCAATACCGGGAATACGGCCAGCGGCACGGCCGACGTTGCCGGCGGGCTCACTCTCTCCGGCGCCGGCCGCTTGCTCAACATCACGGCCTTCAACGTGCGCTCCGCAGGGACGCTCTTCCTCGACAACAACGCCACGGCCCAGACGAATCGGATCGGCGCGTTTCCTGTGACGCTCAGCGGCGACGGCGGCCTCGCCTTGCGCGGCCACACGGCTACGGCGATCAACGAAGCGTTCGGAGCATTGTCGCTCGAAGGGGGCTTCGGCAACGTGACGATCACCGCCGGCGGAGCTCAATCGCAACTCACGGCCGCGAGCTTGTTGCGCAACACGGGCACCGTGCTCTTTCGCGGCGCGAATCTCGGCAACACGGCGGG
This sequence comes from Planctomycetaceae bacterium, assembly GCA_016793115.1. Taxonomy (GTDB): domain Bacteria; phylum Planctomycetota; class Planctomycetia; order Pirellulales; family PNKZ01; genus PNKZ01. The sequence goes on along the minus strand of JAEUIN010000273.1, from coordinate 193,332 downwards.
CGCGGGCGCTGCGAACGTCGTCTTCACCGCGGCGCCGGCTCTTTCCAACCCCAACGTTACGCCGGGCACCACGAATCTCGGCATTCTCCCTTATGCGGTGGGCGATCTTTCGCCGGCCGGCTACGGCAATACGCTTGTCACCTATACGGCCGGCACCGGCGTGCGGCCCTTGAATCTCACGACGGAGTATGCCGATTTCGCTTCCGCGGGCGCCCAAAGCAACGTGCGGCTTACGGCGAGCGCCACCGGCTTGACCGGCAAGACGATTCAATCGCTCCTCATCGACAACGGCTCGACCGCGGCGCTCGTCACCGGCGACGGCGCGACGGCGCTGGACCTCGGCGGCGGGACGATTCTCGTCTCGGGGACCGGCGCGGTGCTGCTCACCGGCTTCACCGGCATCAACTTCGGCATGTCCGAAGGTTTCGCGTTCGTCACCAACACCGCGGCCGCGTCGCTGGAAATCGGCGCGCCCATTCAAGGTTCCGCCGGCTTCACCAAGAGCGGTACCGGCACGCTCACGCTCTCGGCCTCGAACACTTTCACCGGCGGTTTGAATATCAATGCGGGCACCGTGCTCTTCGCCGATGCCGCGAATTTGGGCGACCCAAGCGGCGCGATCACCTTCGGCGGCGGCGTGTTGCGGCCGACGACGGTCAACGCGACGCTCGGCTCACGCGCCATTACGCTCCTCGCCGGGGGCGGCACGCTCGACACCAACGGCTTCAATCTCACGATCGGCCCCGCCAACTCCATCTCCGGAGCGGGCAAACTCACCAAGACCGGTCTCGGCACGCTCTCGCTCGCCGGAAGCAACACCTACGGAGGCGGCACCGTCGTCAACGGCGGGGCGCTGGTGATCGCCGGCGACGATTCGCTCGGCGCGGCTTCCACTCCGCTCTCGCTCACCAATGCGATTCTGCGCACCACCGGCGGCGTGTTCAACGACCGCAACATCACCGTCAATAACGCCGTGTTCGACACCAACGGCAACGACGTCGCTCTCTACGGCTACATCACCGGCACCGGCGGGCTCGTGAAAACCGGCGGCGGTTCGCTCACGATCGGCAACCCCTCGAACTCCTTCACCGGCGGCGTCACGGTCTCCGCCGGCACGCTGCAAGTGGGCAATGAGCTGACGCTCGGCGCTCCGGGAACGATCGCCCTCAGCGGCGGCGCCATCCTGCAACTCTCCGCGAACCTGATCTTTTCCAGCGCGACGCGAATCGTCACCGTCGGCACGGGCGGCGCGACGATCGACACCCACGGCTACGATATGTACATCTTCGGCGACACGTCCTTGGCCAACGGCGGCAACATCTTTACGAAAACCGGTTCGGGCACGCTGACGATCGAAAGCCAATCGGGCAGCGGCCTCCTGCGAGTCTTGCAAGGCACGCTGAAGAGCCGCAGCGCCGGCTCCGGCAATTTTCTCACCGGCGGCGTCTTCGTCGAGTTCGGTGCCACGCTCGACCTCAACGGCAACGGCGAAGCGTTCGGCGCCCTGACCGGCTCCGGCACCGTGCAATTGGGTGCGGGAGCCGATTTGGGTTCGAGTTCGACGGCGCAAAACACCTTCAACGGCGTCATTACCGGCACCGGCGACGTCTCGTTCTCCGGTTCCGCCGGCTCGATCACTCTCGGCGGACAAAGCAACTACGTCGGCACGACGACCGTCGGCGCTAACCATACGATGCGCCTCGCCGCCGAAAACGCCTTGCCCGTATCGACGCGCATCACCGTCAACGGCACGCTGCAACTCAACGGCAACAATCAAACCGTGGGCGCCGTCGAAGGGACCGCCGGCTCGGTCGTGATCGGCCCAGACGCGGCGGTGACGCTCACGGTCGGCCAAGGTAATGTCGCCGCGGCGACCTACGGCGGCGTCGTCAGCGGCGCAGGCAATCTGCAGAAAGTCGGCTCGGGAACGCAGACGTTCACCGGCGTGAACACCTTCGCCGGTTCGCTCGACGTGTTCGGCGGCACGCTCGCCGTCGGCTCCGGCGGCTCAATGAACAATATCGCCGGCGCTTCGGTCATGACCGGCGCCGTCCTCAACGTCAACGGCTCCTTGGGCGGCGCCGCGACGCAAGTCATCGCCGACGGCGTCGTCGCCGGCTCCGGCACCATTAACGGTACCGTACAAATCGGCGCGCTCGGCGGCATCTCGCCCGGCGACGCGGCCTCGGGCTCGGCCGGCGGCGTCGGCACGTTGACCGTCGCGGGCGCGAACGACGCCGTGACGCTCGCCGGAGGATCGACTTTTTACTTCGATATTTTCAACGCCGACGGCATCGTGCCCGGCACCGATTGGGATTTTCTCAACGTCGTCAACGGCCGCCTGATCGTGCAAGCCACGGAATTGTCGCCCCTCTCGATCAAGCTCGGCTTGGCCGACGGCGCGACGTTCAATCCGGCGACCCCGTATCAATGGCAAATCGCGCAGGCCGCGGAACTCGTCTTCACGGGCGATCCGATCGTCAGCAGCATCCTCGTCGATGATGCGTCGCTGTTCGGCGTCGGCGCTCCCTATCAGGGACAAGTGAGCGGATCGTTCTACGTGAGTTCGTTCGACAACGGACTCTATCTCACCTACTCCGCCGTGCCCGAACCGAGCAGCTTGGCCTGCTGCGGACTGTTCGGCGCCCTGGTGTGGTGGCGCTACCGCCGCCGCAAGGGTGAGCAATTCACTACGGACGACGGCGTCGATGCGCCGGCCGTCGTGTGACGAGGAAGTTACCCCTTCGAACCGCGGCTCGGCTTCACGCCGAGAATCCGTTCGGCCGCGGTGCGCGCACCGTGAACGCATTGCGGCACGCCGACGCCTCGATACGCGTTGCCGACGAGCGCCAAGCCGGGCAACGCCGCGGCGCGGGTTTCGATCCGCTCGACGAGATCGACGTGGCCGACGTGATACTGCGGCATCGCGCCGTTCCAGCGGGCGACTTCGAATAGATGCGGCTCTCCCTTCGCCCCGATCAATTCGCCCAGCTCTCGCTGCACGATCCGGCGCACTTCGGCATCGTCGATCTCCAGCAGATCGCGACGCAGCGCGCCTCCTAAGAACGTGCGCACGAGCACGCAGCCCTCGGGCGCCCGGCCCGGGAACTTGCGGCTGCTGAAGCTCGCCGCCAGGATGTCGCGCTTCTCGACGTCGGGCACGACGAACCCGAAGCACTCCAGCGGGTTCGCGATTTGCTCGAGCCGGTAGCCGCTGATGGCGATCGTGGCTCCGGCATATTCGATGCGGCCCAGATCATCGGCCAGCGGCGCATCGACGTCGGCGAGCAACTTCGCAGCCTGCGGAGCGGGCAGCGCGACGACGACGGCGTCGAACGCCTGCGCGTCGCCGGCGGAAGTCGTGAGTTGCCACAGTTCGCCGTCGCGCCGCAAACGAGCGACGGGCGTGTTCAAGCGAACGCTTCCCGCCGGAAACTTCGCGGCCAGCGCGTCGACGATGCGCCCCATGCCGTCGCGCGGGGCGACGAACATGCCGTAGCGCGCGCCGGAGGCTTCGCGCATCGAAGTCTTTTCATCGCCGCCGGTGGCGCGCGCGGCGCGAATGAGCCCGCCGTAGCGCTGTTCCACCTCCCAAAACTTCGGCAGCGCGGCCCGCATGCTGAGCTTTCGCGGATCGGCGGTGAAAATGCCCGACACGAGCGGCTGCACGAGCCGCTCGTAGGCTTCGCGACCGAGTCGGCGCACGGCGAACGACTCCAAGCTCTCGTCCGTCAGGCCGGGGCTGCGCCGCGGCACGAAATACTCGGCCGCCATGCGGAGCTTTCCGCCGAAGCTCAACAGCGGCGACGTCGCCAGCGGCCACGCTTGCGAAGGCGTGAGCAGTTGAAACCCGGCCGGCACCGGGTGCAGCTTCCCACGCGAGACGACTAACGCTTTACGACGTTGCGGGTCCGTCGGCAGCAGCTCGCTTTCGATTCCCAACTCGCGGCAGAGTTCCAGCCCCCACGGCAAGTTGGTGATGAAATTATCGGCCGAGCGTTCGATGAGATACCCGTCGACGCGATCGGTTCGCAACACTCCGCCGAGTCGGCCGGAGGCTTCGAACAGCGCGACTTCGGCCGTCGGCGCGAGCGTAAGCAAGCGCTGCGCGGCCGCTAGGCCGGCGATGCCGCCGCCGACGACGGCGATTCGTTTCGTAAGCGAGGCGTCGGCGGCCGAATGAGATGGGTCAGTCATGGCAAGGGAGCGTTAGTTCCGCCACTCTTTTACCGCTTCGACCAACGCGATCACGTTGTCGACCGGCGTCTGCTTGAAGATGCCGTGACCCAGATTGAAGATGTGCCCGGGGCGCCCGCCGGCTTGGCGAAGCGTTTCGTGGGCCCTTTCGCGAATCAGCTCCGGCGTCGAGAGCAGCACCAGCGGATCGAGGTTGCCTTGCACGCCCCGATCGTAGCCGACGGCCGCCCAAGCGTCGTCGAGCCGCACGCGCCAATCGACGCCGATCACCGCCCCGCCCGCCTCCGCGTACAGCGGGAGCAACGCCGGATTGCCCGCGCCGAAGTTGATGAGCGGCGTGCCCGGCGTCAGGCCTTCGACGATCTGCCGCACGTACGGCAGCACGTAGCGGCGATAGTCGTCCGGCCCCAGACACCCGACCCAGCTATCGAACATTTGCACGCACTGCGCCCCGGCGGCGATCTGCCCGTTGAGGTACAGCGTGATGCTCCGCGCGAGCTTGGTCATCAGTTCGTGCCAAGCGCCGGGCTCGCGATACATCAGCGCTTTGGTGTGCTCGTAATTGCGGCTTCCTTTCCCTTCGACGACGTAGCTGGCGAGCGTGAACGGCGCGCCGGCGAACCCGATGACCGGAATGTGCCCGGGCAGCCCGGCCCGCGTTTGGCGGACCGTTTCCGTGACGAAGTTCAATTCTTCGAGCGTCGTGAGTTCGCGAATCCGCTCCACGTCGCGCGGCTCGCGCACCGGGTTGTGGATCTTCGGCCCGTCGTCCTTTTCGAACGTGAGGTCGATTCCCATCGGCTCGAGCATCGGCAGCAGATCGGAAAAGATGATCGCCGCGTCGACGCCGATCCGATTCACGGCCGTGATCATCACCTCGGCGCACAGCGCCGGATCGCGGCAGAGTTCCAGAAACGAAACCTTGGCGCGAATGTCGCGGTATTCCTGCATATAGCGGCCGGCTTGCCGCATGAGCCAGACCGGCGTGCGCTTGCACGGTTCGCGGCGGCAGGCTTTCATGAACGGCGAGTCGTGCCACGGCGCGCTCTTGTCGGCCGCGCGCCGCAGCGCATCGGCCGCCTGACGATCTTTGGCCACGCTGCGCACGCCGCCGGCCTTGCGCCGCGCGATGATCTCGCGCGCGTGCTCGGCCGCGGCCTGCACGAGTTGCCCCATCTTGCCGTGCTGCGGTTCGATGTCGACCCGCACATCGTTGTCGTCGAGCGATTCGCTCGTCGTCGGGCCGATCGACGCGACCACGACCCGGTCGAGCCCCTCGCGCACGGCGTCGCCTAAGCCGAGTTGTTCGGCCATCCGCAGCAGGTTGATCACTTGATGGGCCGAGGTGAACAGCACCACGTCGAGTTCGCCGGCCGCGAGCCGGCGCACGTTGGCCTCGAGCGGGCCGGTGTCGACGGGGAAGTCGTAGCCGTAGACCTTGACGGTGCGAACCGTCGCCCCGCGCGCTTCCAGTCCCGCGGTGAGGCTCACGTTGGGCTTGCCGTATTCCTGCACGCCGACGACCTGATTCGCGACCGGCACCGAGGAATCGATGAGCGCCAGCACCTCGCGCCAAGTATTCGGCTCGGGCGCTTTATGCTTCGGCTGAACGCCCCACTCGCGCAGCACGGCCAGCGGCTTGGGGCCGCGGACGATCGTCACGGCGTCGCTGAGCGCATCGAGGAAACGTTGCTTGTCGACGTGGCGCTCGATCTGCGACACGAGATGCCGCGTGCCGACGCCGGTCATCAACACCACGATGTCGATCTCGCCGTGGATCACGCGCTGCGCGAAATCGACGGCGTCGGGATTGCTCTCCAGCCCGACTTCCCGGAGCGAGGGCGATACGAACGGCACGCCGCCGAAGCGCTCGATGAGGCGCGCCATTTCTTCCGCTCGTCGGCTCTCGAACGCCCCGACGCGCAACCCGTTGAACTTTGCCGCTGCTTCGCTCACGCCGATTCTTTCTCTAGACGAATTTCGTTGACCAGCCATGCTAACCCGCCCGGCGACGGCAAAAAAGGAGGCTGCCCGCCGCCGAGGGCTCTGATAGGATGGATTCTCGCCCGCCGAGGTCGTTTCCGTCACACCCACGGCGACTCACCGGTCTCCCCGCCGACACACATCCCGTTCGTCCCTCAGCACGCACACGCCGATGGCCTCTTCGACCGAAACCTCGATCTACGACGAACTCGCCGCCGCCATGCAATCGGGCGGCGTCGAACCAGCGCTTGAGAAACTCGCCGCGCACTTCAAATCGTCGTTTCGCTTTCACGACCTGTTCGACGTCCGTTTGATGCAGGCTCGCCACAAGCAGGGCCAGCCGATCATCTGGACGAAGACGATGGAGGATCTACCCGAACCGGCTCGCACGGCCGTGGAAGACGCCTCGCTCGTCGCCTGCAAGGAAGTGGGGCGCGGGCTGTTGGAAATCGGCCGCGTCCGCGAGGCGTGGATGTATCTCCGACCGACCGGCGAGAAGGCCGAACTGGCAAAGGCGCTGGAGCAGATCGTCGAAGAAGACGCCACGCTTTCGGAAGACGTGATCGACATCGCGCTGAATGAAAACGTCGCCCCGCGGCTCGGATTCAAGCTGATGCTGGAAAACTACGGCCTCTGCAACTGCGTGACGACGTACGACTCGTCGATGCACAATCGACCCAAGGCCGATCGCCAAGCGGTCGCCGGACTGCTCGTCGAACACATCCACGACGAATTGATGACCAACGTCCGCAACGACATCGCCCAGCAGGCCGGCTCGCCGCCGGAAGAAACGACGCTGGCCGACTTGGTTCGCGACCGCGAGTGGCTGTTCGAGAACGACAACTACCATACCGACGCCACGCATCTGCAGTCGATCGTCCGCTTCGCCGTCGTGCTCGACGATCCGCGGTTGCTGCGTTTGGCGCTCGACCTCACCGAGTACGGTCGCCGCTTGAGCCCGTCGTATCAGTTTCCGGGGCGTGCGCCGTTTAACGAGGTTTACGAACACCACGCGTTGTTTTTCCGCGCGTTGCTGGGGGAGAACGTCGAAGAAGCGGTCGCCTATTTCAAAGCGGAAGCGGAGTCGTCGCTCGAAGATCAGGATACGACGCCCGTCGAGGTCTATCTCTCGCTCTTGGCGCGGCTCGGTCGCACCACCGAGGCGATGGAAGAAACGGCCCGCCTGCAAAAGCCCGGCACGCGCCAATCCGACTTGGCGCCGACGCTGCAAGAGCTGGCCCAACAATCGGGCGACTACGAGCGCCTCGCCAAGCTCGCCCGCGACCGCGGCGACCTCTTAGCCTACGCCGCAGCCCTGACGAGCAAGCAGTAAGCGGCCGGCTTAGTGCGGGTGGCACTGCCGGCTCGTCCACCAGTGCAAAGCGGACTTTTTGAGCAGCACTGGTGGTCAAGCCACCAGTGCCACCCTGAAGCTACGAAGTTGTTAACGTTTCGACTCGGCCAGCACTTCGTCGAGAAACTTCTTGAGGGCCGCCGTCGGCTCGTCCTCCGGCTTACCCAGGTTGTAGCTCACGTCGACGTGGTTCACCCCCGTCGATTGAAATCGCTCGGCGCGAATGCCTGCCTGCTGCAATTCCGTCTGCAACCGCTTGGCCTGCGTGATCGTTTCCGGGTTCGTGTCGATGTGCAGCAGGAAAAACGGCGGGATGTTCTTACCCGCGGCCACGTGCGTCACGGCCGAAAGCTTCACTTGTGCCGCCTCGTCGCCGAACTTCGCGCGATGGCCGAACTTCGGCGGCGGTTCCCCCTTGGCGGCGCGGCGCTCGTTCCCCATTTTGATCTCCAGCGGCACGTCGTAGGTGTCGCCGTCGACCGGCACGCAGGCTTTGACGATCGCGAGCGGCAGCCCTTCGTGTTTCAAGTAGCTCTCGTCGGTGCAGACGAGCGCGGCGAGTTGCGCGCCGGCGGAGTGCCCCATCACCAGCAAGCGATTCGGATCGCCGCCGTATTCCCGCGCGTGCTCGTGCGTCCAGCGAATCGCTTTGGCGACGTCGCTCGTGATGACGTCGATCGTCACCTGCGTCACGTAGCGGTAGTTCGTCGACACGAACACGAAGCCGCGGTCGACGAAATACTGCGGCTTCACTTGCACGCTCGACTTATCGCCTTGCTGCCAGCCGCCGCCGTGGATCCAAAACACGACGGGCCGGTTCTTGCCGTCGGGCGCGTAGTAGACGTCGAGCGTTTGGCGCTCGTTCTTCGGTTCGACGTAAGCGATGTCTTTCACCGCCCGTGGTTCGGCGGCCAACACAATCGAAGCGAGGGCGGCGATGAGATTCATAAATCATCCTGCAACAATCGAGGAAGCGATCCGCGCGACGTCCGATGGTATCGCACGTCGCGTTGTCGCGGCCAACAAAAATACGGCCGACAAAAATATTGTTGAGTTCGAGGAAACGCGGCGTCTACGATAGGCGTCCCCCCCGCCCGCCGCGGTCGTGCAAGCGCCGCGGCCCGCCTCGTCCTCATAGGGTGCCGCACCGCGGCACGATCACGATGAATCGCTCCTCGTCCCACCGTGTCGGTTTGTTCGCCTTCATCTGCATGTTCGCCGGCGGAACTTCGTTCGCCGTAGCGGCCGAGCCGGGCCCGCTCGAGGCCGGGGCCGCGGCCGTCGACATCACGCCCCAGGATTTCCCGCTCAACATGCGCGGCGGGTTCAGTCCCAACCCGGCGACCAAGGCTCACGATCCGTTTCACGCGCGGGCCCTGGTCTTGAGCGACGGCAAGACGAAGCTCGCGATGGTCGTCGTCGATTCGCTCGGCGCCGGCCGCGAGACGCTCGACGAAGCCAAGGCCATCGCCCACAAGGCGACCGGCATTCCCATGGAAAACATGCTCGTCAGCTCGACGCACACGCACAGCGGCCCGACGTCGAACGGCCAAAGCGGCAACGAGGCGAAGTATCGGACGATCTTCGTCAACGGCGTCGCCGAGTCGATTATCCAGGCCCACGCCGCGCTGCGGCCGGCGGCCGTCGGAGCGGCGTCGCATCCGCTGCCCGACGAAGTCTTCAACCGCCGCTGGTTCTTGAAGGCCGGCGCGATGCCGCTGAATCCGTTCGGTAAATTCGACGAAGTGAAGATGAATCCCGGGGCCGACAACAAGTTTCTCGATCGCCCGGCCGGCCCGACCGATCCCGACGTCACGATCATTTCCGTGCACGAAGCGAAATCGTCGAAGAAGCCGATCGCCGTCTACGCCAACTATGCGCTGCACTACGTCGGCGGCGCGCCGCAAGGCGAAATGTCGTCCGACTACTTCGGCGAGTTCGCGCGGGTGATGCCGTCGCGCGTGCGGGGCGACGAGAAATTCGTGGCGATGCTTTCCAACGGCGCTTCGGGCGACATCAACAACATTCCGTTCGGCGTCGGTCGTCCGCCGCGCGAGCCGTTCGAACAGATTCGCCTCGTCGCCGCCAAGACGGCCGACGCCGCGTGGCATGCTCGCAACAAGATCGAAAAGCACGAAACCCACGTGCCGCTCGGCATGCTCCAGCGCGAGGTCACGTTGCGGCTTCGCAAGCCGACCGAAGAGCAGGTCGCCGCGGCCAAGGCCGTGCTGGCGATCAAAGACAAAGCCCGGCAAGACGCCCTGCCCAGGCTCGCGCGCGAGTATGCCGGCCGCGTCGTCAACGCGGCGGAGAACAAAGAATCGACGCTCACCGTGCAACTGCAAGCGATCCGCATCGGCGACTTGGCCGTGTGCTGCATTCCGTTCGAGACGTTTTGCGAGATCGGCTTGGAACTCAAAGACAAGAGTCCGCTCAAACAGACGATGGTCGTCGGCCTGTCCAACTCGCGGCACGGCTACCTGCCGACCCCGCAACAACACCGCTGGGGCGGCTACGAAACTTGGCTCGGCACCAACTGGGTGCAAGAAGACACGTCGGACATCTTGATCAAGCACTTGCTGGAGATGCTCGGCGAGTTGACCAATAGCGAGTCGTAACGCCCGCACGAGCGGAGATTCACAACGGAGTTCCCGGAGAACGCAGAGGAGTTGCTCCTGCTCTCCGGGCGCTTCGGGTCTCCGTTGCCGATCTCCTCCTGCTCACGCAGTTCTCTACAATCGCGGCGCGGCCGGCTTCACCGGCTTGCCCCAGCTTGGCGCGCCTGCCGTTTTCAGTTGCCGCTTGAACACCTTGTCGCCGCAGGTCGCGTAGAGCACGTCGAACCGCGGCCCGCCGAGCGTCACGTTCGACACCTTGCCGTTCGGCGTCGGCACGATGCAGAGCACCCGGCCGGCTTGGTCGCAGATTTGCAGCCCGAGTCGCGTCGCCACATACAGCCGGCCGTCGCGATCGACCTCGACGCCGTCGGCCCCGGAGTCGTCGGCCGCGTCGGGCATGTGCAAATGGTAGTACTTCTGCTTGTAGGCTAAGCCGCCGTCGGGCCGGATCTGATAACTGTACACCCAGTGCGTTTTCGTATCGGCGACGTAGAGCAGCGATTGATCGGGCGAGAGCGCGAGGCCGTTGGAGAACTTCAGCCCCTTGTCGACGACGCGCTTCTTGCCGTCGGGGGCGACGTACCAGATTTGGCTCGGCGCTTTGCCGTCCCAGCCCGGCTCGGTCACATAGATGCCGCCGTCGTGCCGGACGACGAGATCGTTGCCGCGAAACCCTTCGGCGACGACGCTCGCTTTGCCGCCCGCGTCGTAGGCCACGATCTGCTCCGAACCGCCGGCGACGCTATACAGCCGGCCGTCGGGTCCGAAGGCTTGGCCGTCGCCGCGGTTGGTGTTTTCCAAGAATTTCGCCGCTTTGCCGTCGAGGCCGATCTTATAGGTCGTGCTGCTCGGCACCTCGTTGAAGAAGACCTCGCCCGCGGCGTTCACGGCCGGGCCTTCGGTGAACTTGAAGCCTTCGGCGACCAGTTCCCAGCGACTCTCCGGCGGAAAGATTTCCTGCAACTGCGGCGAGCCGCGGCCGGCTTTCACCGGGGCCGGCCAATCTTTCCAGAGAAACTTCATCGCCTCGGGGAAGACTTCGGTGGCGTGCTTGCTGTTGTGGCCGCCGTCGCCCCAAGCGTGCGCCGTTTCGTAGCCGGCGAACGTGAGCGACCGCTCCATGGCTTGATTGGCGATCCACCAATCGCCGCCGTAAATGTTTAAATCGTTGCTCCCGTCTTCCAAGAAGATGCGGAGCGGCTTCGGCTCGTACTTGCGGACTAGGGTCGAGTAGTTGTGCGCGCCGCGCAGGCCCACGTAGGTGCCGACCCCCGTAAACACGCGCGTGAAGGCGTCGGGCCGTTCCCACGCGGCGGTGAACGCGCAGACGCCGCCGCTCGAGTTGCCGCCGATGGCCCGATCGTTGCCGCTCTGCGACAGCCGAATCGCCCGTCCGTCGGCCGTTTTCTTCGTCTCCACCTCGGGCAAGAGTTCCTCCAGCAGGAAGCGGGCGTAGTTGTCGCCGAGGCCGTCGTATTCGTAGCTGCGATTGAAGCGATCGAGGGCCGTTTCGCCGTTCAAGGCCGGCACGCGGCCGTGCATGATGAAGACGCCGATCGTCACCGGCATGTCGCCCGCGGCGATCAACCGATCGAACACCGCCGGGGCCTCGTAGCGAATCCCGTCTTGGCAGACGAACACGCAAGCCGGCTGCGAAGCGTCGTATTGAGCCGGCACGTAGATCCAATAGTCGCGGACCGTGCCGGGAAAGATTTTGCTGTTCTTGAATTCATATTTAACGACTTCGCCCTTGGGCGGGGCCGCGTCCGCTTTCGTTTCGGCCCCGGCACGGGCGGCGGCGAACAGCGAGAAAACGGCGCAGGAGCCGACGGCGGCGAGCAACAGTCGAGGGCGGGAGCGAACCATAGCGGGTGATCCTTGTGCGAGCGTCGAGAAGCCGCGTTGATCATGCTCCGCGGCGGGAACATAATGCAAGCCGGAGCCGAGGATTTTGGAACGCTTTTTCCAGAAGGAATGTGCCCATGTCGCGCTTCGCCGCCGCGTCGCTGTCGCTCGTTTGCGCCTGGTCGCTGTGCGGCGACATGTTGCGCGCGGAACCGCTCGACGATCGGCTTGCTCCTTGGCGCCGCGACGTCGTCGTGCGCCCCGTGAGCGAGGTGCCCGGTCGGCATACGATTCATAGCTACTACGTGTCGAACCCCGAAAGCCCCGACGGCCGGTACGTGTTGTTCTACGCCTCGCGCGCCGACGACGGTCAGTTCGGCGACGTCTGCCTGCTCGAGCGCGCGAGCGGCCGCGAGACGGTGCTCGCCGCGAACGTGCGGACCGAAGACGCGCACCGCGCGGCCTGCCAACAATGGCTCGCCGGCGGCAAGCTCGTCGCGTTTCACGAAGTCGTCGACGGCCGCTGGCGCGTCGTCACGGTCGACATTGCGACGGGCGACAAGCGCGTCGTCGCCGAAGACCATCAGCTCGGGTTCGGCGCGCCGCTGGGCAACGTGTTGCCGCTCTACGGCTGCCACTGGAAGCCGGGCGAGTATCGCGATCTGGAACTGCTCGACGTCGCGACCGGCGAGCGCCGCACCACGGCCACGTCGGCCGACGTCCGCGCGAAATACGGCGCGTGGGTCGCCAAGGAATTCGCGGGCAAAGAGATTTCGATCTTCTTTCCCGTGCTCAGCCCCGACGGCAATCGCGCCTTTCTTAAAGTCGCCGCCGGTTCCGGAGGCGACAACTTCATGAGCAAAGCCGCGAGTCACCGCCAGGGGCTTTTGGCTTACGACTTCCGCCGCGGCGACTTCACGATGATGCGCACCAAGTGGGGCCACCCCGCCTGGCTCGCCGACTCGCGGCGGATCATCGAAGTCGGCCACTTTCTCATCGACGCCGACGGCGGTGCCGCCGAGCGGCTTACGAACTTGCCGCACCTGAGCGGCAGCCACCCGTCGACGAACCCCGCGATGACGCTCTTCGTCACCGACGGGCTGGTCGACAAGCTCGGCAAAGACCAAGGGGGCGGCGACGTCGGCGAGTGGGGCGTGATGGTCGGCGATCTGCGCGGCGGGCAGTTCGTCGTGCTGCACAAGTTTCGCAACGATCAAGGGGCCAAAAGCTGGCGGCGCAACCACCCCCATCCGGCCTTCAGCGCCGACGGCAAACGAATCTACTTCAACGTCTCCGCAGGCAAGCATACGCAACTGTTCGTCGCCGAGGCGCGGTAGCCGACCGCGACCGTGCGGCGATCGAAATGTGGTAGATCGTCGCGCCCGCCGTTGCCGAAGAGCGCCCGCCGTGTGGTAACATGAATACGATCGTCAACGACGAACGAAATACTTCCTCGAAGAGATGATGCCATGGCGAAGAAACGTGCGGCGGCGAAAACTCGTCCGGCCAAACCTGCGAAGAAGAAGAGCGCGCCGGCGGCGGGCGACATGCGGTTCCGCGTGCGCGACTTGACGCTGCAGCTGGTGCAAGAGCGCAATTTGAAGCTGAGCGACTTATCGAAGCTCGGCGACGAGGTATTGGGCCGCGCCACCAAGTCGATTCAAGACGCCGTGCCCAAATCGCGGCAAAGCGCGCTGCGGAAAATCGTCGACGGCTTCGCCGACGCTTGGGCGACCACGGCCCGCGCCGGCGCAAGCGCCGTGCGCCACGCGCAGGAAAACGGCATGCGCTCGGCGAAGCGCGACATGACCCGCCTTTCGAAAGACCTCGGCTCGCTCGAGCAGGAGTTCGTCGGCACGTTGGATAAATACGCCGGCCGCCTGCAAGGGGACGTCGCCGACGAGTTCAAGTCGGTCGTCGGCAAGGTCCGCCGAACGGGCACCGCGATCGGTCCCGCCGTCCGCTCGGCCGGCAAGGCCGTGATGAATCATCCGTTGAGCACGGCGGCCGAAATCGCCTCGGCGGGCCTCAAGGTCGGAGCCGACGCCGTAAGCGGCGCGCTGCTCACCGCCAGCGGCCTGCTCGAAGGCCTCGGCAAGTCGCTCCGCGGCGCCGCGCCGCAGCCCAACAAGAAAACCCCGGCCGGCCGCACGGCCAAGTCGAAGCCGACCGGCAAACGCTAGCCGCGGTTGAGCTTTAGCGGGTGGCACTGGTGGCTTGTCCACCAGTGCCACCCCGGCATCCACTCATAAATGGCAAAGACCTTAGCCGGCCCGCTCCGCCTCACTTCAGTCGCTTGCGGTTCATCACCCACCGCACGACGATAAACACGCACGCCGCGCAGAAGCCGACGAGTCCGAGCGTGCCGATGCCCGACGATCCGTCGCGGCCCCGATCCGCCAGCACGAGGATCGACGACCCGACGAGCATCGCCGCGATGATCATCGCGAAGGCCACGTTGCGGCTCGCATGCTCCACGGTGTTCGTCAGCCGCGGCAACTCGTGATGCTCCAACTGCACGGTGACCTTGTTGCGCCGCAACAGGCGCAGCAACTGCGCCACTTCCCGCGGCAGCGTTTCCACCAAGCCGGCATAGGCGAACATCGTATTCTTCCACCGCTCGGCCAAGGCCCGCGCTCCGTAGCGCCGCTCGACGAGCGCTTGCACGTACGGCTCGGCGAACGCGACCATGTCGAACTCGGGATCGATCCGCTTGGCGATCCCTTCGACCGTGGTGATGGCCTTGATCAAGAGCACCAGATCGGCCGGGCAGCGGAGGTGATGGGCCCGCAGCTTCTCGAACAGCATCTGCAGCAACACGCCCAAGTCGATCGCGCCGAGCGGCACGTTCTGAAAGTGCTCCACGTAGTCGCGCACGTCGGCCCGAAACGTCCGATCGACGGCCTTGTCCGGGTCGGCGTCGGTCAGCCGCACGGCCGCGTCGACCACGGCTTCGACGTTCCCCTGGGCGACGCCGACGAGCAACTGCGCCAACGGCTGCGTGATTTCGTCGTCGAGCTGGCCCACCATGCCGCAATCGATGAACGCCAGCCGGCCGTCGCCGAGCCAAAACAGATTGGAAGGATGCGGATCGGCGTGAAAAAAGCCGACGTCGAGGCACTGGCGAAACAGCGCCCGCGACCCGGTCTCGACGAGCGCGCGGCGCTCGTCGCGGCTCAGCTTCTTCTCGTCGAGCTCTGAGAACAACGTCCCTTTGATCTCCTCCACGCCCAGCACATAGCGGGTCGTCGCCTTCCAATACACTTGCGGAAACTCGACCGTCGGATCGTCGGCGAACATCGCGCGGAAGCGATCCGTCGCCCGCCCCTCGTGCGTCAGATCGATCTCGCGGAGGATTTCGCGGCGAAATTCCCGCACGACGTCGCGCGGGCTGTAGCCGAGGTTCTGAAAGTATTGCTCGGTCAGCTCGGCCAGCGCGTCGAGGATCTGGCAATCGGCCTCGATGATGTTTTCGATGCCGGGCCGCACGACTTTCACCAAGATGTGCTTCCCCGAGATGAGCACCGCGCGATGCACCTGCGCGATCGAGGCCGCGGCGAACGGCTTCGGATCGATCGAGCGAAACGTCTTCTTGAGTCCGTCGGGGAATTCTTGGTCGAGCCGCTTGCGGATGTCGTCGAACGGGACGGTCGGGCACTGGTTCTGAAGCAGCTTGAATTCTTCGGCCCACTCGGCCGGCACCAGATCGGCGCGGGTACTAAGAAACTGCCCGAGCTTCACGAGCACCGGGCCGAGTTGTTCCATGGCCCGCCGCAACCGCGCCGCGCGGGGTAAATGGGTGAACCGCGAGCCGGGCGAGGCGCCGAACAGCGAGAGCCCTTTGTCGAGCAGCCGGTCGAGCTTGAGTTCCTGCACGATCTCGGCGAAGCCGTGATGCACGAGCACGCCGACGATCTCGGCGTAGCGCTTCATGTCGCGAATGGCGTTCGGCAGTCCCAGGATGTTCGACATGCGGAGCGGTGAAAGACGAGGAACGACCGAGAATCGACGACGAAGCGCGCCACGGCCGCAGAAGCTCCGCGCCGTGTCAGTTCATCATCCTCCAAATCCCCCCGGCCGGCCAGCGGGCACGCGTGCGGCGGGAGTATCTTAGGACTTTGGCCGCGAAACGAGTTATGCAGGTCCGCCAAGATCGCTACCGTCCGGCTGCATTCCATCGGGGCTGTCGTCTCGGTCGCCGCGGCGCCCGCGCACCTTCGCGTTGCGCTCCGCATTGGCACGGGCGCACTGAACCGGCAGAATCCAAGCCAGATAGATTGCCGTCGCTACCAGGACGAATCCGATAATCGATTCCATTTGCTGCCTCGATTTCAGCCGTGCTGATATCGGTGTCGCCGGTTTGAGCGGCCTAATTGGGGCCGCTACATTGTAGCCATCGGCGACGGTCGTTCGCGTTCCTACCGCACAACTGAATCCCTGCTTCGACAAAGGAATCTCAATGGCCGTTCAGCGGATGGACAACGTCGGCATCGTGGTCGACGACTTGGATGTCGCGATTGAGTTCTTCAGCGAACTCGGTCTGACACTCGAAGGGCGGGCTCCCGTCGCGGGAGCCTGGGCCGACCGTGTGACCGGCTTGCGCGACATGCGCGTCGAGATCGCCATGCTCCGCACCCCCGACGGCCACGGCCGGCTCGAACTGTCGCGGTTCCTCGCCCCCCCGGTCGTCGCCGATCACCGCGCCGCACCGGTGAACGCGCTCGGGTATCTCCGCGTGATGTTCGCCGTCGACGACATCGACGACACCGTGGCCCGCCTCGCCCGACGCGGCGCGCAGCTCGTCGGCGAAGTCGTCCAATATGAAGACATGTATCGCCTCTGCTACATCCGCGGGCCCGAAGGAATCCTCATCGGCCTCGCCCAACAACTCGGCGCGCCGGCGACCCGCACCAATCCGTTGCAGAAATGAAAAGCGGCCCGAGTAGAACGAGCGGCGCAGGCCGCGATTCTTTAACCGAGCCCGCTCGCTGAGCTTTCCGACACGGAGCGATCGTCTTCTCTTCCGCCCGGACGCGGCGCGCGTCGGCCGGCGCGCAAGCGGGTCGTTTGAGCGTGCAGACTCCGGCGTGCAGCGCTCGGCCTTCTTCCCGCCGAAATTGTAATGTTGCGGGGCACGGCGTCTCAAAGTCCCGGAATTCAAGGTGTTATGGCGAGTTGCCCGGCCGCGACCGACGCGTTGCGGCCGAAGCTTTGATCTGGAACATGCCATAATACGTTGGGAGGTTTCAAGCAGGCGCGTTCGGGTTTCACAAGTTGCAAGGCCGTGAGCCCTGAAGCTGTACGACCTCCAAATGTTGTCCTTGCACAGGCGCTCGCCGCTCGCTCCCAAAGCGATCTGCGTCGGGCTAAGTCGGGAGAATCGCCATGTTGCGCTTCTTGAAGTTTGTGACGGCGGGTCTTGTTTTGGCGACGGCGGTCGACGCATCGGCGGCGGCCTACACCTACACGGACACGATGGCTCACGCCAATCGCCGGCCGGTGGTCGTGTATCGCGCTCCGGTCGCCGCCGCGCCGATGGTTGCGGCCGCGCCGAGCGACGTGACCGGCACGCGTTCGATGTCGGTGGAGCCGGGCGCCGCACCCACGGTACGGTACTATTACTACGGACATCCGAACGCCTATCGTGCCGCGCACGGGAACACGCCGACTTGGCTGCTGCCGAAGTCCGACCCGCACCGCTTCGTGACCGGCGACTAAACGGCCCGGCTTTGCAGGCGTCGTTCAAACAGGGGTCGGGTCCAAGAAAAGACCCGACCCCTTTTCTTTTCCCATTACCCGCAGCGAGCCGCCTGCTAGTCGGCGTGGTTGCCGAGTTGGTTGGCGACTTCGATTAGGTTGCCGTCCGGGTCGCGGCAGTAGATCGAGCGGAGGCGGCCGACCGCGCCCGCGCGTTCGACCGGGCCTTGCAAGATTGCGACGCCGCAGGCCTGCCAATGCGCGGCCATGAGCTCGATCGGCTCGAGCGTCAGAAAGCAGAGGTCGGCCGAGCCGGGCACGGCCTGCGCCGCCTTCGGCTCGAATTCTTTCCCGGCGACGTGCAGATTGATCTTCTGCACGCCGAACTCCAACGCCGTGCGGCCGGCGGCGAACGTCGTCACGCGCATGCCGAGCACGCCGGTATAGAACTCGCAGGTCGCCGCGAGATCGCGAACCGTGAGCACGAGATGATCGAGTGCGGTGACTTGCATCGGTGTGCGAACTCGCCGGCAACTACTTCGGGGCGCTGAACTTCACGGTGACGTTGCCGAAGTTATCGCCGACGCTCCCCCAATCGCTTTTGCAGCGGACGAAGAGTTGGCCTTCGCTTGGCGCGGTGAACGCGCCGGAGTCGCCGATTTCGAATTCGTCGGAGAGCTGAAAGTTGTGGAACACGACGCCGACGAGTTTCCCCTCGCCGTCCGTGTCGCCGGCGGCCGTGACCGCGGCCGGCTTGGTTTTATCGAGCTTCCACGAGCCCGTCGCCGCGACTTCCAGCCGGTCGTCGGCCTTCACGAGCACGCCGGTCGGCTGGTAGCCCTTGCCGGCGGCGACTTGCACGGTGCGCGACGTGCCCGGCGGCAAGGCCGTGAACTTGCGCTTCCAATCCCACGCGCAGAGATCGACCCGATAGCCGTTGCACAGCCGCTGGAGGAAGAAGAGATACTCGAACGAGATGTGGTCGGCGACGTGGCCGTAGGCCTGCTCGAAGCTGACCGGCTTTTGGTTCAAGATGCCCAGGCCGAGCGGACGGAAGTTGGCCGCGTAGTTGGGATTGGTCGCCAGCAGGTGGCAGAGCGCCCAGCGCCAGGCGTAGTTTTGCCAGGAGTCGCCGGTCCGATCGTTGCTGTTGACGATCTCGTTGAGCGACTTCGGCTCGCTCGTGCGAATGTGTTCGACGACGTAGTCGTGCACCGCGACCGCGAGCTCCCCTTTCTTCCAATACTGGCCCATCTCGGCCATGCCTTCGCTATACCACGTGGGGCCGGTGGTGCCGAAGTTTTGCGCGCAGTAGGCGTGCACCGCTTCATGCTGGGCGACGCCCCCTTCCGCGGTCGCGTACACGGTCGCGCGCCCTTCGTTGCCGAGCACGAGGCTCACGGTGACCCCTTCCTTGCGCTGAATCTTCTCGCGGCCGTAGTCGTCGGGGATGGTGCCGGCCGGCCAGTTGGCCAGGTCTTTCACCACGTAGCACTCGATCACGCCCTTGGGCGGCTTGGCCCAATACGTGGAAATGATGCCGAGCATGTATTCGAGCTTCTCGAGCAGTTGCTTGGCCTCGGCTGGGCTCAAGTCGCTGTGCACGAGAAAGTGCTGCGAACGATAATCCTGCCGCGCGCCCGACGGCGCGGCCGCACCGGAAGCCGAGCCCGACCCGACGGTTTGCGCCGAGGCGACGGCGGGCACGATCAACAAGCACGCGGCGAAGACGACGGCGCCGCCGAGGCGACGCGGAGCGAACGAAAACATGGGCGAATAGAATCCGGGAGAGAGAGGGAGCGACCGACGAAGCGCGCCGGCGCGGGCGAACGGACGGCTTGGCTAACGGCCGGGGCGATCACTCGACGAGCGCGGCGTCGAGCGTGATTTGGGTGTTGAACAGTTTCGACACCGGGCAGCCGGCCTTGGCTTTGGCGGCGCACTCTTGGAACGTTTTGTCGTCGGCGCCGGGAATCTTAGCCTTGAGCGTCAGGTGCACCGCGGTGATCGCGAAGCCGTCGGCGACTTTGTCGAGCGTGACTTCCGCGGTCGTCTCCATCTTCTCGGCCGTGAGTTTCGCTTCGCCGAGGATGAGCGAGAGCGCCATCGTGAAGCACCCGGCGTGGGCCGCGCCGAGCAACTCTTCGGGATTGGTGCCCGGCTTGCCTTCGAAGCGGCTGCTGAAGCCGTAGGGATAGGCGTTGAGCGCGCCGCTTTTGCTGGAGATCGCGCCGCGACCGTCTTTGATGCCGCCTTGCCAGACGGCCGAACCGGAAGTCTTCATCGTCAAGTTCCTTGCGGGAGTCGTCGCCCGGCCGACTTTCCGGCCGCGCGTCGCACATTGTACCTCAAGACACGATCGACGCGGGAAGAGTTTCATGGTCGAACAACGACCAAGAAATAAGGCAGTCGCGGCACGACGTTCTTTCGCATCCTGCGCCGCCGGGCGACGGCGCGGGCGTCAGAACAACGCTTGAAATTGCGTTCGAATCAGAACGCCCGAATCGCCGACTAAGATATCGCTGCCGGTGCTGTTGACCGGACTCCCGTCGATCATGGTCGCGTCGATCGTCAACTTGAGATTCTGCGTCTTGCGGGGATAGTAGGAAAAGCCGGTCGCGAAACTCGTCGTCGAGCCGTACTTGCCGTACACCGCGGCAAATTGCGAATTCAATTCGAATTGCTTCGGCAGTACGAAGAAGCCCCCTTCCACGTAGAAGCCGTGCTGCAGGCCGACGCTCGGTACCGGGAGGTTCGCCTTCAAATCCGTGACCGAGCGCCAGAAGTATTCGGCGTTGGCGCTCCAGCCTCGATACTTAAACGCGACGTCGACGGCCAACAAGGAGACGTCGAAGCTTTGCACGGTCGCGCCGGGAGCCAAAGCGTTGGGATCGGTCAACCGCGTGCCGTCGGTGAGGCGCAAGAAATCCGCTTCTTCTAGTTGTCGTCCCGGCGTTCCTTCTTGCGACGTAACCCACGACGAGCCGAGGCGAACCGCGAGTTCGTCGTGAATCTCGAAATCGCAGGGGCGATTCGGTCCGTAGTTGCCGACGGCGTCCCACCACGAGGTGCCCGCCACGGCGAAATCGTCCCCCATTTCCGAAGGCGTGAGCCCTTCGGTGTTGTAGCCTTGTCCGATCATCAGTTCGTAGTGCGTCTTCTCGGAAGGATCGCCGACGAACCAAATGCCGGTCGTACGGCTCGGCCGAAAGAATTCGTTGGCGAACGGACGATCGGCCAGTCGCGTGTCGAACGCTCCCAGCATCCAATTGCGCGTGCCCGGCACTTTGCGCTTGCCGAATTGCATCTCGAAGGCGTCGGAGAAGCGCCATGCGAACCAGCCGTCGAGAAGGGCGACGACGTGCCGGCTGTCGGTATCGCCGTCGAGTTGCATGAAGTATCTCAGCTTCGGCGTGAAAGCGTGACCCGAAAGCACGAGCCGAGCCCGCTCGAGCTCGAAGATTTGCCGATTCTGAACTGGCCGCACGACGCCGGCGTTGTCCGTCCAACTCTCGACGTCGCGCCGAAACGTGACGATCCGGAATTGACTGCGCAGATTCGTCTTCAGTTCAAACGAATCGTTCCCTTTTCGAAGCTTCAAGAAAATGCCGTTGTCGTAGCCTGCATCGAAGGCAGGCTTCGGCGGGGCCGGCGGCGAGGGGGGCAAAAAGTCGTCGGCCGGCAACTCGGCGAGGCCGGCGTCGGCCATGCCGGCGAAGTCGTCGGCTTTCGTCGCGGTCGGCGCTTGCGGCGTCGCGAACGGCGGGGCCGTCACGACCGGCGGCATGACGGACGGACCGGCGATCGGCGACGCTTCGGTCGCCCCGCCGCTCGGCGGCGAGAGCAAGAGTTCCTGAGCGTGCGCCCGCCCTAAGTCGGCGGCCAGCAAGAGGGCCGCGATAAGTGCGAAGGGCGTGGCTTTAAGAAAGGCGCTCAAGAGAAGGGCTCGGCATCCGCGCGGTCCGCATACGTGTCGTTCATTTCGGATCCTGCCGAATTTATCGGTCAGGGGCTCCATAGCATTCAGGGAAAGATTTCGGGGTGAAGCCGAAACCGTCGGTTGCCGGCGGTCGTTTGGGGTGAAGTCGCCAACTCACGCCGCCGTCGACGCCGGTGGATCGATGCCGGCGTGCTGATTTGCAACAGCTACCACGACGATGATTCGCCGCGGCGCGATACGCGGCGCAAGACTTCTCCTCGCTCGCCGTCGCGCGACGCGCGGCGCACCGCGGTCTTGGTTGCGATGCGCCGCGAGAAGTTCGCGCGCCGCTCGAACGCGCCCGACTCGGCGGGGCGCCGTCCGACGCCGGCTTCGTCGCCCGACCGCGGCGACCTCGGTTCGGCGGCGCGTGCCTGATCGAACTCCGGGATCTCGCGCTTGGTGCGCGGTTTCGCACGTGGGCCGACGTGACGCGCCGGGGAGGAAAACTCTGCCGATCGCGCCGCCCGCAGCGCCGCGTGATCGCCTTCTTTCGGCGAAAAACCAAACGCTTGGTGTTTTTATCTTCCATGTCGGAAGCACTGCTCGATCCGATACAGCAAGTAGTGCTTACGCCGGCGGAAAAGGTACGACAAGAGTTCCCTCTTGCCGGCATCGCGAAACGGAGTTCGCACGATGGCCGCGGTCAAAGTGATTACGGGCGTATTGTCGGCGCTGATCGTCGTCGGCCTGCTGCGCGTCGCGGAGACGCGCGGCGACATGAGTTGCGACGCCGGCCTGGGGCCGTCATCCGACGGTTGCTGCGCCAGTTGCGAAGACTATGCCGCGCAGCCGCGGCCTGCTTGCGACTGGTTCGGCGTTCGCTCGGGTCTCGAGCAACGCGGCATCAAGCTGGCGGGCCGTTCGACGCACTTCGGCTTCGGCGTCGTCGACGGGATCAACGTCGCCGCGCCTCCGCCGCCGTTCGGCCGGGGCGACGTGTTTCGCTACACGGGCCGGGGAGAATACGACGCGATATTCGATCTCGAAAAGTTCGGCGGCCTGCCGCACGGCAAGCTCTTGGTCCGTGCCGAGCATTGGTACGGCGAATACGGCAACGTCTCGCTTCGCACAGGAAGCTTCTCGCCGCCGGTATTTCCCGCCGCGCTCCCGCCGGCCGCCGACGACAAAGGAGATCTGTTCTTAACGAACTTCGTCTTCACCCAGCCATTGTCCGAGAAACTCGTCGTCTTCGCCGGCAAGAAAGACGTTTTGGGCGCCGCCGATCAAGACGACTTCGCCGGCGGCGACGGAACCGAACAGTTCGTCAACCAAGCGCTCATCGCTAATCCCGCGTTCTTGCTAGGGCTACCTTACACGGGCTTTGTGACGGGCGTGGCTCTGCCGCAAGATTGGGGCATGGTCTCGGTCATTGCGTATGATCCCAAAGATCGAACGCGCGACTTCTTCGACCTCGGCGATCTGTACTCGCAGGGAGTGATTCTCGGCGGCGAAGTGAAGGTTAACACCAACTTTCTCGGGCGGCCGGGCCAGCAACATGTCGGCGGCTTTTGGAAGCACGTCGATCTCACGGATCTCCGCTTCAACGAACCGCCGCCCGGCGTTTATCCGGAGCCGACGGTGCCCGGCTTTCCGACGTTGCCGAACTCGTGGACGATTTACACCGGCTTCGATCAATATCTGCGAATCTACTCGGACACGCCGCGCAAAGGGTGGGGACTCTTCGGCCGAGCTTCGCTGAGCGACGGCAATCCGACGCCGATCCGCTACTTTTTGAGCGGCGGCGTGGGCGGCGACAGCGTGCTGCGGCCGGACAAAAACGATAAGTGGGGCATCGGTTGGTACTACGTCGGCGCGAGTAATGAGTTTGGCGCGATCCCGCAGTTTTTGTTCGCCCCGCGCGACGGCGCCGGTCTGGAGATGTTCTACAACTTCCAAGTGACGCGGTTCCTCAACGTCACTCCGGACATTCAGTTCCTTCGACCGGAAGCGAGTGCGCTGGCCGACAAAGCGTTCGTCTACGGTCTGCGAGCGAACCTCACTTGGTAACGCTCGCCGTGCAGCTCGTCCGCGACGGCCGACGGTTGGAGATCGCCGAACAAAAAAACGGGTCCGGGGGCGACGGCGACCGTGCCCCCGGACCATTCGAGATGACAGAGCAAAATGTCGACTAGTTGCTCGGGGTCGACAACGTTTCCAGCTTCTTCAACACCTCGGCCGCTTTAAGCGTTTGGTAGTTGATGCCGCCGGCGTTCAAGCTGCTGCCCGACTGGAACGGAAAGTCGGGAATCGTCGACAAGAACTTCTTGATGTAAATCTGAGCCGGCACGAACGTCCAGAGATTGTCGCCGTACCAGCGCAGGTAACCGACCACGGCTTCATGCGGGGCCTTCTCATAGGGATCGGCCCGCAGATTGATCACGAGCGGCCAACCGGGAACTTCGCGGACCGCGGTCGCGATGTTGCCGTTTTGCACGGCGAAGTGAATCTTCCAGTTCTGCACGCGGAGCGCGTTGAGCTCGCCGCCGGCGCCGAAGTAGAAGATTTCCTTGCGGGGAGCTTCCGCGACTTCGCCTTTGAAGTAGGGCACGAAGTTGTAGCCGTCGGCATGCACCTTGAACTCTCGGCCGTTGGCCTTGTAGCCCTGTTTGAGCTTCTCGACGATCTCCGGCTCGCCCGCGGCGGCCAGGAGCGTCGGCATCCAGTCTTCTTGCGAGATGATGCTGTTGTCGACGCTGCCCGGCTTGATCACGCCCGGCCAACGGACGAAGAGCGGAACTCGGAAACCGCCTTCCCAGGTCGTCCCTTTTTCGCCGTGGAACGGCGTGGTTCCGCCGTCGGGCCACGACGCCGTCTCCGCGCCGTTGTCGGTGCTGTAGACGACGATGGTGTTGTCCGCGATGCCGAGGTCGTCGAGCTTCTTGAGGACTTCGCCGACGAAGCCGTCGTGCTCGACCATGCCGTCGGGATAGATGCCGATTCCCGTCTTACCTTCGGATTCCTTCTTGAGATGCGTCCACACGTGCATGCGCGTGCTGTTGTACCAGAGGAAGAACGGCTTGTCGGCCTTGGCGCTGCGGTCGACGAAGTTCATCGCATGCTCGTGCACTTCCTCGTCGATCGTCTCCATGCGCTTGCGCGTCAGCGGTCCGGTGTCTTCGATCGTTTGCCCGCCGTTGCCGTCGGCACGGCAATGCAAAACGCCGCGCGGCCCGAACTTTTTGCGGAATTCCGGATCCTTGGGGTAGTAATAGGTTTCCGGTTCTTCTTCGGCGTTGAGGTGATAGAGGTTGCCGAAGAACTCATCGAAGCCGTGCATCGTCGGCAGATGCTTGTCGCGGTCGCCGAGATGGTTCTTGCCGAACTGCCCCGTGGCGTAGCCTTGCTCTTTGAGCAGGTCGGCGATCGTCGGCGTCCAATCCGGAATGCCGTGATCGCTGCCCGGCATGCCGATGGTGAGCAAGCCGGTGCGGAACGGGTGCTGACCGAGGATGAACGAAGCGCGGCCGGCCGTGCAGCTTTGTTGAGCGTACGAGTCGGTGAACATCATACCTTGAGCGGCGATTCGATCGATGTTCGGGGTGCGATAACCCATGATGCCGTGGTTGTACGCACTGATGTTGTGGACGCCGATGTCGTCGCCCCAGATGACGACGATGTTCGGTTTCTTCTGTTGCGCCGAGGCGACGTCGGGCGCCGCGGCAAATCCCCAGACGGCGACGGCCGCCGTCAGCAAGGCTCGAATTTGTCTGAGATGCTTCATCTTTGAGTGTCTCCAGTGACTAGGTAAGCGCGGTCTCGAGCGGCGATTTGGAAAGCGAAAGTGCGGCGACGCTCGCGGTAACGCGCCAGCATGAATCGGCTCTAAAGGCCGCACAATCACGTATTTGCCTTAGGGCGCATACGCACACGTCCGTCGGTCGTTTCCGACTCAATGCAAAGCTACGGGCTTTAAGGTCGGTCGCGCCGGCTCGTGGGGACGAGATTCGCACTAGTCGCCGATCGGAGGGCGCGAACCTCGAGCGCCGGGCGACTCCATTCGCCGCAATGCGATGAACAATACTCCTAGAACTCGCCGATAGAAACCAAGGAGGAATCGACGGAACCGCGTCAATCGCTCAGGTATCGCACGACCATGTTTAAGACCAACCGTGGACTTTCGGCCGTCGTTTGGCTGGCTCTCGCGGCCGTTGCGACTACGGTGCAGGCACAGCCCTTCGGTACCGAACTGCACAATACGCTCATGCCCGCCGCCGGCGGCATGGGCGGCGTGAGCATCGCCCGGCCGCAAGACGTGGTCAGCGGCATCAACGGCAATCCCGCGACGCTCACGCAATTTCGCGGGACGCAATTCCATTTCGGCGGAGCCTGGGCCGACGTCACCTTCAAGATGACGCAGACCGGGAATATTCCGACCGTCGGACCGGCGCTGATTCAACCTTTTTCGGCCACGTCGTCCGCGCCCGGGACGCCGGTCGGCAACTTCGGCGTCTCGCAGGATTTCAGCGCCTTCGGGCTGCCCGCCGTGTTCGCGCTGGGCTTCGTGACGACGTCCGGCGGCTTCGCCGATTTTCGCGACGTGCCGCAAAGCAACGGCACGAACATGGGCTCGACGATCTTCAACCTGCCGGCCTCGCTGGGCGTCGATCTGACCGATCGTTGGTCCGTCGGCGCCACGGCTTCGCTCGGCATCGCGTTCTTCGACAGTCCGTTCATCCGGCATAGCGGCATGACGCCCGACTACGCGCCGCGGGGAACTTTCGGAACGAACTTTCGCCTGACGGAGGCGACGACGATCGGGGCCTACTATCAAACCGAGCAATCGTACACGTTCGACAATGCGGTCGTCTTCGATCCGCTGTTTCTGCCGTTCCAAGCCAACGTCGACGTCAACATGGAGCTGCCGCGCAACATCGGCTTCGGGATCGCCAACTCGGCGCTGCTCGACGGACGTTTGCTGCTCGGCGTCGACGTGCTTTACAAGATGTGGGACGAGGCCGCGCTGTTCAAAGCGGTTTACGACAATCAGTGGGTCGTGCAGCTCGGCTCTCAGTTGTCGCTCGGCGCAATCCGTTTGCGTTCCGGCTACGTTTGGGCCGCCAATCCGCTCGACTCGTCGCCCGACACGAACGTCGGCGGCGTCGTCGTGCCGGGCGGATTGCCCGCGGTGCAATACACCGAAGGCTTGCTGGCGATCACGAGCCGACACCGCATCACGGCGGGCGTCGGCGTCGTCGACGTGCTGCCCGGCGTCGATTTCGACCTGATGGCCGGCGGTATGTTCCGCGATTCGGAACAGATCGGCCCGCTGACGACGACTTCCGTGAGCAGCTACTGGGTCGGCGCCGGTCTCACCTGGCGCTTCAGCCGCGGCTCGTGCTGTCCGACGGGCGCACCCAACAGCTGGGCCGGTCGCTAGGGCAGCGGCCCGGCCCGACCGACCCGCGCGGCTACTCCGCCACGCGGCCGCCGTATTCGCCGGTGCGAGTGTCGATCTTGATCATCTCGCCCATTTCGATGAACGCCGGCACGATGAACTCCGCGCCGGTTTCCATCTTCGCCGGCTTCGTCAGATTGGTCGCCGTGTTGCCGCGCACCGCCGGCTCGGTGTATTCCACTTTCAGCACCACGTGGTTCGGCGGCGTCACGGTGATCGGGTTGTCGTTGAACAACACGACCGAGCAGACCGTCCCTTCCTTGATGTACTTCCAAGCGTCGTCGATCTGTTCCGGCGAGAGTTCGTATTGCTCGAAGCTCGTGTTGTCCATGAACACGAACTTGTCTCCCTGGCGGTACAAGAACTGCGCGTCGATTTCCGTCACGTCGGCGCTCTCCAGCGAGTCGCCCCCCTTGTAGGTTCGCTGCAGCGTCGTGCCGCGAATCAGGTTCTTCATCTTGCACTCGTAGAGCGCGTTGCCTTTGCCCGGCTTGCGGAAGTTCATTTCCGTAATCAGGTAGGGCTCGCCGTCGATCTGAATCTTCAGACCCTTCTTGAAATCGCTAGTGCTGTAAGTACCCACGGGAAATCGGTCCTGTGCTGAGGGGGGAAACAAATCGGCGGCGGCCCGGCGTCGGCGCGGGCTGCGGCGGGCGAATGCGCGGCCGCCCGGCCTGCTGCTCCAACGCGTGGCGAGGCTCTGTCGCCCTTGCCGGCGATGCCTTAAAATACGGGAATATGGCATTATCCACGAAACCCGCCCGGCCTGTCAGCCCCAATTTGCCGCAGCCCGAGCCGGTTTTCGAAGGCCCGCCCGCCGCCGCCGGCTCGGCCTGGCGCACCGCGCTCAAGCAGGCCGTGCGCGATCCGGCCGAACTCTGTCGCCTGTTGGAACTTCCGGCGACGCTTCTCCCCGCCGCCCGCCGCGCCGCCCAGCAGTTCGGCCTGTTCGTCCCCCGCGCCTTTCTGGCCCGCATGCGCAAGGCCGACCTCGCCGATCCGCTCCTCCGCCAAGTCTTGCCGCTGGACGATGAACTCCGCGCCGCCCCCGGCTTCACGGCCGATCCCGTCGGCGACGCCCCCGCCGAGCGCGCCCCCGGCCTGCTCCAAAAGTATTCTTCGCGGGCCCTGCTCATCACGACCGGAGCCTGCGCCGTTCATTGCCGCTATTGCTTCCGTCGCCACTATCCCTACTCCGCCGCTCCGCACTCGCTCGCCGAGTGGCTGCCGGCGCTCGACGCGATCGCCGCCGACCCGACGATCGACGAAGTGATCCTCAGCGGCGGCGATCCGCTCACCGTGGTCGACGACGTTCTCGAACCGCTCGTGCGCCGCCTGGAGGCGATTCCCCATCTCCGCACGCTCCGCATCCACACGCGGCTGCCGATCTTCATTCCGGAGCGCGTCTGCGATTCGTTGCTCGCATGGTTCTCGGCCGCCGGCTCGCGGCTGACGCCGATCTGCGTCGTCCATGCCAACCACGCGGCCGAGCTCGACGACGACGTCGCCGCCGCTTGCGATCGCCTCCGCCGCGCCGGCGTCGTGCTGCTCAACCAAGCGGTGCTGCTCCGCGGCGTCAACGACTCCGTCGCCGCGCTCGACGAGCTCTCCCGCCGGCTGGTTGCCCTCGGCGTCATGCCGTATTATCT
The DNA here is from genome assembly GCA_016793115.1 of Planctomycetaceae bacterium. Classification (GTDB taxonomy): domain Bacteria; phylum Planctomycetota; class Planctomycetia; order Pirellulales; family PNKZ01; genus PNKZ01. The sequence continues at coordinate 164,612 of JAEUIN010000273.1, read as the reverse complement.
GCATCAGCTCGACCGCGTCGCCGGAGCCGCGCATTTCGAAGTGCCCGAGGCCGCAGGGTTGCGACTCGTCGCCGCGCTCCGCGAGCGTCTGCCGGGCTACGCCGTGCCGCGCTACGTCCGCGAACAGTCCGGCGCACCGTACAAAGTTCCCTTGATCGACTAATAGCCAAGAATAGGTGGTGAGCGTCGGATCCTCGGGGCGGAACGCAGTGAAGCCCCGCAAACCGGGGCTTCGGTTCCGGCCCAGTCGCCCGCCGACGCTTTCCGCCCCTTTCGCCACTCGAGGTTCCAATCATGAAAGTTCTCTTCGCCGTCGACGGGTCGCCCGGCTCGCTGGCCGCCGTGCGTCAGACCGGCCAATGGCTCCAGGCCGATCGCGATGAAGCGGCCTTCTACTTCGCGCCTCCCGAACTCATCGTCCGCCATGCCGCCGCGACGGAAGAAATGCAGGAGCGGGCCCGCACCGCGCTCTGCGCCACGATCTTCAACGAGGCCCGCGTGCTGCTTCCCCCCGCGCTGGCCGCGAAGGCCGTGAACATCGTGGCCGAACACACCGCGGCCGAAGGCGTCGTCATCGAAGCGCAGAAGTGGAACGCCGATCTCATCGTCGTCGGCGCGCGCGGCCTCTCGACTCTGGAACACATCTTCCTCGGCAGCGTTTCCAACGCCATCGCGCAAAGCTCGCCGGTGCCCGTGCTCGTCGTCCGCCCGCAGGCCCAGCATCGCGTCGGCCAACCGCTGTGCGTGGTCTACGCCTACGACGGCTCCGCCGGCAGCACGGCGGCGCTCGCCGTCGCCGAGAAGTTCAGCTTGCCGGCCGCGACGCACGTCGTCGCGCTCACGGTGATCGAAGCCCTCACGGCCGGCGAGATTCCGCAATGGCTCCTCACCAAGGCCCGCGACGCCGACACGGAAGCCATGTCGGCCACCTGGCTCCGCGAACATGAAGCGGAGAAGCGGCAGGCCTGCGATCAGCTCGGCGAGTTCATGGGCAAGCAGCCTGCGCCGTTCAGCGGCGCGGAAGTCGTCTGCGCCGAAGGACACGCCGCTCAGGAAGTTCTCCGCGTCGTGCAAGAGAAGCAAGGCGACCTCGTCGTCATCGGCACCCACGGCAAAAGCCTGCTCGAAAGAATCTTCATCGGCAGCACGAGCAGCAAGGTGCTCAATCAAGCGCCCTGCTCGGTGTTGATCGCCCGCGGCAAGTAGTTCGGAGAGCGATAAATCATGCAGCGCCGTCAATTCCTTCAAGCCGGTCTGTGCGCCGCGCTGGCCGCCGGCGTCCGCGCCGCCGTCGCCGCCGACAAGCGCACCCCGAAGATTCTCATTCGCTCCGCTTGGCAAACGGTGAACATCGGCGACATCGCCCACACCCCCGGGTTGTTGGCGATTCTCGAAAAGTATCTGCCGGAAGCCGAACTCACGCTCTGGCCGCGCAACGTCGACATGGGCGTCGACCAATTGATCCTCCGCCGCTTTCCCAAACTGAAGATCACGCGCACCGACGAAGATCGCGTCGCCGCTTTCCGGGAGTGCGATTTCCTCCTGCACGGCTCCGCCGCCTCGCTCTCGGAAGGCGACGTCCGCAAGTGGATCAAGGAAACCGGCAAGCCGTTCGGCATCTACGGCGTCGGCGTGCCGCAGTATCCCGAGGCCGTCGTCAAGCTCGTCGTCTCGCCGCCGTCGGGGCCGTCGACGATCGAAGTGCTCAACCAGGCGAAATTCGTCTTCTTCCGCGACTCCGTCTCGATGCGCCGCGCCCAAGAGTTGGGCTGCCGGGCGCCCATCATGGAATACGGACCCGACGCCGCCTTCGCCACGGATCTCACGAACGACGCCGCGGCCGAGGCCTTTCTCAAGAGCGCCGGTCTCGAGGCCGGCAAGTTTCTCTGCTGCATCCCGCGGTTGCGGATCTCGCCGTATTGGAAGATGAAGCCGAACGTCGAGTTTCATCCCGGCCGGCATGCCCGCAACGAGGAAATGAAGGAGCACGATCACCGGCCGCTCCGCGAGGCGATCACGCGAATCGTTCGCGAGACCGAGATGAAGGTGCTCCTCTGCCCCGAAGACTCCAGCCACATGGAACTCGGCCGCGAGATGTTGCTGGAAAAACTCCCCGCCGACGTCGTGAAGCGCGTCGCCTGGCGCAAGGATTACTGGCTCACCGACGAAGCCCGCAGCGTCTATGCCCGCAGCGCCGGCCTCTTCGGCAACGAGATGCACTCGCCGATCATGTGCATCGGCATGGGCGTGCCGGCGATCGTCTGCCGCTGGGCCGAGCAAACGACCAAGGGGACGATGTGGCGCGATATCGGCCTCGCCGATTGGGTCTTCGATTTCGACGTCGAGGCCGAAGTGGCCCGCATGCCGGAAGCGGCCGTGCAGATGGCGAAAGACCCGGCCGCGGCGAAAGCCAAAGCGGAACAAGCCCGCGCCTTCGTCGCCAAACGCCAAGCCGAAACGATGCAAACCCTCCGCGCGAGCCTGCCGAAGTAGCCGCGGCCGCGACCAAGTCTCCCAGCAGCGGCCGCTACCAAGGCGCAAGCAGACCTGTAGGGAACGCCCTCCGCGGCGTTCCGCGCACCGGGTACCGGCTTTCTTCGAGCGGACCAGGTTGCTCGCAACCTGGGTTCAGTGGAGGCAACCTCCACGGCGGACGAGATGTCCGGAATCCCAAAGGGATTCGACAACAAAGCCCGGAGTCGCGGTATGCCCGCGCACTCCGGGAAAGGTGTCGTCTACAATCGGCCGAAACCCTGTAAGGGTTTCACAGTCATCTCAATCAATCCCACGCGTAGCGCTCGTCGATCGCAATCTGATACTTCGCGCAGATGCGGCGAAATTCTTCTTAGAACGACTCGCGGCGGTGATGTTCCATCTGATTGTCGATGTACGACTTCACCTTTTCGACGTACGACGAACTCACCGCTGCAGCGGCCCCCGCCTATCGCTTCTTGGCCTTTCGGCTAGCCTTAGTGGCGTCATACTTGGACTGTTCGGCTGCAAGTTCCTTAACAGGGACGGCGACGAGTCCACGCATTAGGCTGTCAAATTCATTTCCGCCAATCGACGGCTGCTTCGCCTTGGATTCCTTGGGCTTATTCGCCACCTATATCGCCCCCATTCACGAGTGACCGTGGCAGTACGGTTGCATCGAAAGGCGACGCACTCTTCCAAAGTCTAGACCGCCGCTCCGGCGAGAGTTCGCTCGAAAGTGACTTAAACAGCTTGCTATCAAAGAGATACACGCAGTGACGTAGATACCCAATGGCGTGGTTTACGTCGCTCCCAGTCACCCCAACGATGCGACCGTCGAAGTCAAGTGGCGTAACACGGTAGGCGCGATCTTCGTGGCCACGCACCATGACGGACTCGGTTTGCGTGCGGTAGTTGTGTGCGGTAGTTGACATTTCCCATTCTTCCGGTTCTATTAATCGAACTACCGCAGCGCGACTTGCGGTAGTTGCGGTCCCTGTCGCGTACTCTTAACGGTGTAAACATGTCCACGGCAGAAACGAGCCCAAAGGTGCTTCCGGCGTATGTCGGCTACGTCACGTTCGCCAACTTCATTGGAAGTCTCAAGGCAAGCGGAGTTCCTTCGCGAATCGACAAGTCGGTGATGAAGGGGCTGGCTGGCGGTGTTCAAAGCCACCTCGCTTCGGCGATGAAGTTCCTCGGGCTTGTTAATGAAAGCAACTCCCCGCTTCCGTTGCTTCATTCTCTTGCCGGTGCACACGGCACCGACCAATGGCCCGCGGCGCTCAAAGAGGTTGTCGCACTTGCGTATAGCGACATCGTTGACGGGATCGATCTGACAAAAGCCTCTCCGCAGCAACTTGTGGAGACATTTCGCGAAAACAGCGAGGCGAAGGGAGCAACAGCCGACAAAGCCATTCGCTTCTACTTGCAGGCGGTCAAAGATGCCAAGATCGAGATCGGTCCGCATCTTGCAAACATGAAGATCACGACGCCGTACAACCGCGGCCTAAAGCCCGCAAAGGCGACAAAGAAAAATGCCGAGTCTGTCGAACAGTCCGGCGCAGACGGGAAGCCCGCCGCAGCAGCCGTGAAACAACAAGAAGTTCCCACTGGGATGACGAGCCAGCCGATTCAATTCAAGCGTCTGAAGCCTGACGGAACGGTGTTCATGCTCACCGGGTCGATCGTATTTCCGGAAAGCGTGACGATGGCCGACTGCAAACGAATTGACGCAATGGTCGCCTATATCAAGACGATGGCGTCCGAAGACGACGAGTAATCGATCAACCAATGGGAGAAGCGATATGCACCGCAGAATAGCACGTGGGGCGTCTGAGCGCCCCCAGACAAATACAAAACGGCCGTGGTGATTGAACTTCGAGGGACGATCACCACGACCGCTCAGTACGTCAGCACATGCGGAGTGCATAGTAGAAAACCGCATGATGCTATTCCTTATCACGACCTAGGTGTCGAGCCGTTTCTGCCGGCTCGGCACCGCATTCGATGGAGTGCAGGGCTGCCCCCCATCGCATGGACCGTCGGGATACTCTTAACAATAGCATTCTAAACGGTGCCGTGGCGAGAGCAACCAGCCTCGATCGAGAAAGGATGCTCGGCCATGTCCGGAAAAACGGATCATGTTCGAGGGCGAACGCCAGTTCGTTGGGTAGTGGTTTGGTCTGTTCGGCACTGGCGCAGCAAGCGGCAAATCTACCGTAAAGACGGCCTGCCGTTCCGCTTCCCAGTGTTCGCCAAGTAGTCGGGCCTGACGCCGACTCATGCAACAACGAGAGAGCCCCGCTGGAAACGGCGGGGCTATTTTTTCCAAAAGTCGTGATGAGTCAGATATATAATTGCCAAGTGTTTGGGCACGAAACCCGGAGTGCGCGGCCTCGCCGCGACTCCGGGCTTTGCTGTGGAATCCCGTCGGGATTCCGGACTCAACCAACCGACTCCCGGCCTCACTTCACTTCGCGTCGACTGCCGCCGGCGGTACGCCGTCGCGGAGCAGTTTTACGATGTCGGTCGAGTTCTCATCGAAGGAGCCGGCGGGCACGTAGCGCATCGCCGCGGCCATTGGTCGTCGCCGGTCGTCTTGGAACTGGAACCAGAGCAAGTAGTCGTGCCCCGGCGCGAGTCGTAGGCCGGCCGCTCCCTGCACCGCGACCCGCAGCGACTCGTGGACCGAAAGTCCCGGCCAATCGGCCCGCTCCGCTTGCGTGTAGCGGTCTCCCTGGGCCAACTCGCTCGATTCAACGGGGAGCACGCCCCAGGCGAGCAAGCCGGCGTCGGCGGTGAACGCCCAGACGACGTCGACCGGTTCTTCGGCCACGGTGAACCGTACGGCGTCGATGTTCCGCCGGCGCACGTTTGCCTCGAACCGCAGCCAGCGGAGCGGCTCGCTCGGCTCGACCGGCACGAGCCGCCGATAGTCGTCGGCGTAGCGCCGCAATTGGCCGCGGAAATCTGCGACGTCGCGAAACTTGCCGAACGGGCCGAACCCGCCGGCGAGCGACGGAACCGGCCGGACTTCCAAACGAGTCGCGAGCGGCGAAGAGGACGAACTCGCCGCAACGCTCGCCGCCGCCGCGCCGCCGCGCCGCTCCGGCCCCGACGCCCGCAGGCTCTCTCGATTCGCCGTCACTCGTGCCGGCACTTCCTCGGTCCCCGTTTCGGGGCGAATGAACAGATAGATCAAGAGGCCGACGATCGCGCTCGTGATCAACGCCGCGGCCCCGACGAACAAGGGGACGAAATTCCAACGCCGCGCCGGAGAACGCAGCACGATCCGCCGCGGCGCCGAACGCGCATTCCGCAACTCGTCTTGGAACAAGCGATCGAGCGAAGCGTCGAGCTTGCCGGCAGCGGCGGGCGAGCTTGATCGCGCTTTTGCCGGGCCGCAGCGATCGCAGAGCGGCGGCGCTGGGCTCGCCGGGCCCGTCGCGCCCAGCGGGCGGCCGCATTTCGAGCACACTACGCTTATCGACGACATCGCCGTTCGTCCCTTCTTGCGACCAAGCAACTGGGCCACCGCGCAGCTTCCTTGTTACTCCCGGAGTGTGAGCCCCGCGTGAAGCGAGTGTGAGAAGTTCGGCCGTTTCGACGTGCGACGTCGCAGCCGGGTGCCCGCGGCAAAACGAAGTGCCGCCCCGGACACTGGGTCTTCACCTTCGGCTCCAGCCCCAGGCACCCAAGCGAGGCCGTTTATTCCGATGGGGCAAGCGCTTCCCAAGACGAAAAAAATGCGTTCGCACTCGAGCTTGCTCTAGCGGAGCGCATACTTGCTTGTCGTCGTGCCCGACGAGTTTTCGCAGTCGGCACGACCGCTACGAGCCGCACTTCCCCACGGCGGCCCCTTCGCTTCCTCAAGGCCTGGTTTCCCCACCGCCATGCTCCGCCTCGTCGCCCTTGTCACGATCGTCGCCGCCGCCGCTTCGCCGGCGTTTGCGCAATCGGGCGACGCGCGCTTCGTGTTTCCCGGGCAAGAACCGGCGACGAAGCCGCGCGGGCCGGTCGCGACCTCGCCCGCCGATGAGGCCCTCGCCGCCGACGCCGCCGACGGCCGGCTCGACCGCGTGCCGCTGCTCGAAGCCGCGATGACCGCCGGCGGGATCGTCGATCCGCGGGCTCAAGAAACCTATCGCCGCCGGTTCGAACATTGGGTCGCCGAACTGCAAGTGTCGGGCCGCATGACCGGCGCGGAACGCGACAAGGCCCGCGCGCTGCTGGAGTATCTCCACGATCGCGTGCTGACCGGCGGGTTTCGCGACACCAGCACGTCGCTCGACGAAGCGTTCGAGCACGGCCGCTTCAATTGCATCAGCTCCGTGATCCTCTATCGCTCGCTCGGCGAGCGGTTCGCGCTGGCGATTCACGGCGTCGAAACGCCGGGTCATGCCTATGCCGTGGTCGAGTCGCCGAGCGGTCCGATCGTCGTGCAGACGACCTGCCGCGGCTGGTTTGCCGCGGCCGACGACGCCGCGACGCAACGCGATCTCTTGCGCCGGACGATCGGCGAAGCGGCCGCCGCCACTTCGGAAGCGGCGCTCGAACAACGCAAGCTCGACGACGTCGGGCTCGTGGCCGTGGTGTACTACAACCGGGGCGTCGACTTGCTCGAAGCCGGCCGGTTTGAAGAGGCCGTCGCGGCGAATGAAGCGGCGCTCGAGCTCGACGCGCGCAACTCCGCGGCCCGCGCGAATCTCTTGGCGGCCGTGAACAATTGGTCGCTCGAGGTCGGGCGTCGCGGCGACTTGGCGCAAGCCTTGCAACTCTTGGAGATCGGCCTCACCTACGCTCCCGAGTATGGACTGTTTCACGAGAACCTCGTTGCCCTGCATCAGCAGCGGCTGGCGAAAGCGGTGACGATCGAGGAATCGGCCCCGCAAACGAAGGCGCTTCGCGACGCCTACACGCGTTGGTCGCGCGAACTCCAGCGCCGCGGCGCAAGCGACGAAGCGCAACAAGTCGCCCGCCGCGCGGCCGACGATCCGTTTCTCCGCAACGTGCCGTAGAGATCAGGATGGGTGCCACGGGTGGCTTGTCCACCCGTGCTATTAACACTGGTGGGCAAGCCACCAGTGCCACGCGATTCTCAAATTGCGTAGGCCAAAGCTAAGGCTTCAGCCCGTAGCTGCGGAGCCACCAGGCGAGCCGTTCCGCGTCGCTCGGCTCGGGTTTGCCGAGGCGCGTCGTCCAAACCCGCGCGTAGTCGGCTCGCTTCGCCTGTTTGATTTCGGCGAGCGAAGGCTCGGTGGGCGGGTCGGGAAGCGCACCGCGGTCGCCGCTCGTGCGAATCCAATCGTCGAGCCGTTGTCGTAAGCCGGCGATTTCGTCGCGATACCGCGGATCGGCCGCGACATTGGTCAGACCCTGCGGATCGCTTCGCAGATCGTAGTATTCCCACTCCGCCCGACTCGGCGCGAGCCACTGCGCTTGCCGCGGCGTGAGCTTGCCGGCCGCCTGCAGCTTGCGCAGCAAAGGCATCGCCGGATAGCTCGCCTCTTTGTAGCTCGACCAATTCAGGTGCGGCAGCTCCGGCAGGAAGTTGTGCGCGAGCAGCCCGCGCGCGGTGACGACGGCGCGGATGCGATCTTCGGCGTCGCCGCAGCGATCGCGGGCCGCAAAGACGACCTCGCGGCGCGGCGACTCCGGGCCGAAGAGATCGAGCCCTTCCATCCACGGCGGCACGTCGGCCGCAGCGATGCGGAGCGCGGTCGGCGCAAGATCGATGAGGCTGATCGGTCGCGACTCGGTCGTGCCGGCCGGGATCGTCGGCCCGCGGACGAGGAGCGGCACCTGCAGCCCTTCGACGGTGAGCCACTGCTTGCCCCAGGACATCGGCCGGCCGTGATCGGCGAAGAAGAAGACGAACGTGTCGTCGAGCACGCCTGCGCTCCGCAATTGGTCGAGGATCGCGCCGACGCGACGATCGACCTTTTCGACGCTCCGCAGGTAGGCGAGCCAGTCGCGGCGCACGAGCGGATGATCGGGATAGTTTGCCGGGAGCTCGAGCGCGGCGAGTTGGGCTGCGTCGTAGTCGGACTTTTGGAATTCGGGCGGAATCGGAAATGGACGATGCGGCTCGCTGATTTGGAATTGCGCGAAGAACGGTTGGCCCGCCCGGCGCTTGCGCCAATCGTCGCCGTCGAACATCGTTCGGGCGTCGTGGGCGAAGTTGTAGTGGGTCTTGCCTTGCTTGAGCGGCCGGCGGTTGCGCTCGGAGCCGGGCGCGGCGGCGTTGGTGACGAAGTAGCCCGCCTCGCGCAGCAGTTCGGTGAGCGGACGATAGGGCGTGGCCAAAGGTTGCGGGTTCTCGACGTCGTGCGCGTGGAGCCCGGTCGTCGTTTGGTAAGTGCCGAGGATGAAGGCGGAGCGCGAGGAACTGCAGACCGGCGCGGAGGCGTAGGCCCGCTCGTAGCGCCGGCCCTCGGCTGCGAGTCGGTCGAGGTGGGGCGTTCGCACCTGCTTCGCGCCGTAGGCGGCGACGTCGGGCGACATGTCGTCGGCGATGATCCAGACGATGTTGGGCGGCGCGGCGACCGAGGCCGCGGCGGAGAACAACGAAGCGGCGGCGGCAAGAGCCAGGGCGAGCGGGGCGAGTCGAAGCGGCATGCGGACGACCTCACGAACGACAACGGGGCGAGCGGGTTCCATCGTCGCAAACGGGCTCGGCATGGTCGAGCGGCCACGTTCGAGCGGCGTGCTTGAGCGGCCTCGTTTGGCGCTTGCCGGCCGTCGGCCGCGGCGTCTCGATGCGAGGACAGTGCGTCACAAACTTGTGACTGCGCCTCAAGGATGGGAATGACGTTAAGTCGTTTTATTGCAATGGGTTGCGGTGTTTTCTGTGTCCGATCGGAGTGAACCGGCTCACGTTCGCGTAGAGCCTCCGAGCGAACTCGCGACGCGGATCCGAAAAAGTTTCGCGCGGATTATTCCTGCGTAAAACAAGGCGTTTCGTAGTGCGCGGTCGACCTCTGCGGCGCGCCACGACGGACGCGCGGCACGCGGCCTGCATTTCTTTACCGCCGTGATCAACGCCAATCGTCGAACAAGCTCCTCGCAAGCCTTCGACGTCGACACTGTAACGCGAAGGAGAAAGCCATGAAAAAGATCGAAGCCGTGATCCGCCATTTCAAACTCGAAGCCGTGAAGAACGCTCTGAGCGAAAAAGGCATTAAGGGTATGACCGTGACCGAAGTCCGCGGATTCGGCCGGCAGAAAGGTCATACGGAAACGTACCGCGGCGCGGAATACGCCGTCGATTTCATCCCGAAGGTGAAGCTCGAAGTCGTGGTTCACAACGAAGACCTGCAGAAGGTGATCGACACGGTCGTCAACACGGCCCGCACCGGGCAAGTCGGCGACGGCAAGATCTTCGTGAGCGACTTGTCGAACGTGATCCGCATTCGCACCGGCGAACAAGCCGATTCGGCCATCTAAGGCCCGAGCGCGAATGCCGATGCCCCCCGCCCCGACCGCAATCGTCCGGGGCGGCTTTTCTCGCGACGGTTCCTGGAGCGATTCAGCTCGGAACCGGTCGCGAGTTTTTTTATGCGCCGGGCGGTTTGAGACTAGGACTCCGCCGGCCAGGCTTTATCGGGCCGGGCGGGATCGACGAGCAGCCGCACGGTATCTCCGGGCTGGAATTTCGACTTGTCGCCGGTGCCTTGCCAGGCGCGGTGGGGTACGCCGTCCCACTCGTAGCCGACGATCAGATACCAGACGTCTTCCGAGTTTTGATCGACGACGAGTACGCGGCCGTCGACGACGACGCCCCGCTCGGTGAGCCGCCTAATCCAGGACATTCGCCGCAGGAAATAGGCGCAGCAGCCGACGGCGAACAAGCCGAAGCAAGCGGCGAAGAAGAGGCAGAAGCGGCGATCCTCGCCGTCGGCGACGAACGGCGCGGCCGCGAGCGGCACCAGCGCCCCCGCGCCGAACAGCAACGTGAAGACGCCGACCACCCGCGCCGGATAGTCGCGCCGCAGCAAGGCCCGGAGCGACGGCCGCTCCGCCATGGCTAGGCCTTCTTCTTCTTCGCGGTTTTGGCCGGGCGGCTCGCGGCCGGAGCGGCCTTGGCTTTCGCGCCGACGACCTTTCCGCCCTTCGCCTTGCGTGTCTCCGGTCGCATCGTCAGCGTTTGCTCCTTCTTCTTGGCGGCTGTGATTTCCTTGGGGAACTTGCCCTGCTTGAGCACGGCCGTCTTAGCCGTGGCCGATCGCTGCACGTTGCGCTTCCCGACGCTCTTCTTCTTGCTTTCCGCCATGAGTCTACGCTCCTTGAGTCGTTTCCTACCGCTCGTTGTTCGAAACAAGAACAGACTTTACCTTCTGCTGTCGTCGTTCGCGATCCTTGTCGCCGATTATCCGCCCGGCGCGGCGGCCATCAGGTCGGGCGTGGCCGACTCCGCGTACTTGGCGAAGTTCCGTCGGAACAGCTCCGCCAAGTGGGCCGCCGTTTTCTCGTAGGCGGCTTCGTCGCTCCAAACTTTGCGCGGAGTGAGAATCGCTTCCGGCACGCCGCGGCAGTGCTGCGGCACCTCGAGCCCGAACGCCGGATCGAAGATCGTCGGCGCCATTGCCAGTTCGCCGGAGTGGATCGCGTCGATGATGGCCCGCGTATATTCCAGCTTCATGCGCATTCCGGTCCCGTACGCGCCTCCCGACCAGCCGGTGTTGACGAGCCAGGCCGTCGACCCGTGCTCACGCATCTTCTCGGCGAGCATCGTCGCATACTTCGTCGGGTGCCAGACGAGAAACGCCGCGCCGAAGCAGGCCGAAAAAGTCGCCGACGGTTCCTTGACCCCTACCTCGGTGCCGGCCACCTTGGCGGTGTAGCCGCTGATGAAGTGATACATCGCCTGTTCGGGCGAGAGCTTGCTCACCGGCGGCAACACGCCGAAGGCGTCGCAAGTCAGCAAGATAATGTTCTTCGGGTGGCCGCCCGTGCAGGGAATCTTGGCGTTGGGGATGTACTCGATGGGGTACGAACAGCGGGTGTTCTCCGTGACGGAAATGTTCGTATAGTCGACGCGGCGCGTTCGTTCGTCGTACACCACATTTTCCAGCACCGAGCCGAAGCGGATCGCTTCGAAGATTTCCGGCTCCTTCTCGCGCGTCAGATTCACGCACTTGGCGTAGCAGCCCCCTTCGATGTTGAACACGCCCTCGTCGGTCCAGCAGTGCTCGTCGTCGCCGATCAGCGCCCGCCGCGGGTCGGCCGAGAGCGTCGTCTTGCCGGTGCCCGAAAGGCCGAAAAAGAGCGACACGTCGCCGGCCGGGCCTTCGTTGGCGGAGCAGTGCATCGACAGCACGCCCCGCTTCGGCATCAGGTAGTTCATGATGGAGAAGACCCCCTTCTTCATCTCGCCGGCGTATTCGGTTCCGAGAATCACGAATTCCTTCGACTCGAAGCTGAGGTCGATCGTCGTCCGCGACGTCATCTGCACGGTATGCAAGTTCGCGGGAAACTCGCCGGCGTTGTAGATCACGTAGTCGGGCTCGCCGAACGCCTCAAGCTCGTCGCGCGTCGGCCGAATCAGCATGTTGTGCATGAACAACGCGTGATACGGCCGTGCGCAGATCACCCGAATCTTCAGTCGGTAGCGCGGATCCCAGCCGGCAAAACCGTCGACGACGTAGATCTGCGAGCGGAAATTCAGAAAGTCGACGGCCCGCTGCTTGTTGACCATGAACGAGTGTTCGGCCAGCTTGATGTTCACGTCGCCCCACCAGACGTCGGGGCTCGACAGCGGATGCTCGACGATTCGCTTGTCTTTCGGACTTCGCCCGGTCTTCGAGCCGGAGCGCGACATCAGCGCCCCGGCCGAACTGATCGCTCCGTGATCGTGCTTGATCGCCTCCTCATACAGTTTGGCGGGCGGAACGTTGCGGGCGTACTCCTTGTGGTAGATCCCGTAGCGGCTGAGGTCCGGTAAGGCGGCCATGGCTGCGCTCCTTCAACGAGTGTAATGTCGCGGTTATTTGGGTTTCGCTTCGACTTTGGCCGACGGCGCCGCCTTGCCGCCGGCTTTCGTGGAAGCTTCCGGTTTCGGTTCGGACTTCGATTCCGTCTTCGGCTTCGCGGCCGGTTTCTTGTCGTCTGTTTTCTTGTCCTCCGGTTTCTTGTCGGCCGGCTTCTTCTCAGCCGGCTTTTCCGTTGCTTTCGGCTTCGCGTCCGCTTGCGGCTTCGCACCATCGGCCGCCGGTTTCGCTTCCGGTTCGGCCTTGGCGACCGGTTTCGGAGTCGCCGGCGGATTCAGTTTCGCGCCGCTCGCCGCGGCCGGTCGTTCCACGGGAAACAGCTCTTTGCGGTCGGCCAAAGTCCAAACGCGCGTAGAAGGGATCTTGCCGCTCGAGTCGTAAGCGCCCCCCGCCGCGAGATATTTGTCGTCGCCCGACAGAGCGACGGTCCAGACGGTCGTGGTGAAGCCGTCGAGCACCGCGGTTTCCGTTTTTTTGGCCACGTCGATCACGCGGACCGTGCGATCGTAGCCGCTCGCCAGCACCGTCTTGCCGTCGCGCGTCGCGGCGAGGCCCGTCACCCAATTGCGCTGCGTCGGCAGTTCCGCGACCGACTTCGGTTGGCCGACGTCCCAGACGTAAATCCGCCGGTCTTCTCCCCCCGAAGCGAACGTCTTGTCGGGCACGATCCACGTGAGTGCGAGCGCCGGTTCGTCGTGGGCTTCCAATTTCGCCGACGGCGTCGCCTTGGCGACGTCCCAAATCTGCACCGTCTTGTCGTCGCTTGCCGTGATAAGTTTCTTACCGTCGGTGGTAAACAGCAAGGCGTTGACCGCAGCCGTATGCCCGACGAATTTTTGTTTCTCTTCGGCCTTGGCGCTGGCCGTGTCCCAGAGTTTCACCGTGCCGTCTTCGCCGGCCACGGCCAACAGTCCGCTTTGCGGCACGAAGGCCAACGCCTTCACCCAATGCGGCGCGGCCGCGAAGCTCAACTTCTCTTTGCCCGTCGCCGTATCCCAGAGCTTCACGGTGCCGTCGTAAGCGCCTGAGGCGAGCGTCTTGCCGTCGGCGCTGAAGGCCAAGCCCCACACGCACGACTCGTGACCTTCGAGTTTGGCGTGCTGTTTTCCGGTCGCGGTTTCCCATAGCACCACGTCGCCCGGTCGATAGAGCAAGCTTTCGCCGCCGACCGTGGCCAGCAGTTTGCCGTCGGGGGCGAATGCGGTCTTCGTGACCCAGCGCAGGTGGGTCGGCAACGTCGAAGGGCCGACGGCCGCCGGTTTCACGGCCGTAGGGGCGTCGGCGGCTGCGGCCGGCACGGCCGTCGCGAACGTCGGCAAGCCGATCAACGCGATGCAGGCGAGGTAACGTCGAACGAAGCGGTACGACATGATGTTTACTCCACGGGGCGTCGACAATAAGTTCAAACGTTGTGCCAAGCGTGAGCGATACAGGTCGCAGGCGGCCGCTGAAGAGGCACGCTGCGCGAGCCGGCGACGACTTGTAAGTGACGGCGCTGCTTGACGAAACCGCTCGGCGATGTTCGATTTTGGTTATGGCGATTATACTCCTCGCTAGGCGACTCGCGAGTATGCCCGCTTCCGCCCGCCGGCGCGCCCTGCCGCTCGGCGTCGCACGATCTTGAGAAGTCTTGGCCGATTTTGATGACAGTCGTTTGTCTCTAAGGAGTGAAGTCGATGTCTGGTCCGATCATCCGTTCCGGTCCGAGCCCTAAGTTCACCGCAAACTGGGACAGCATTTTCGGCAAGGGCGGAGCCAAGAAAGGCGCCGAATCGAAGAGCGCCAAGAAGAGCGCCGCCAAGGCCGCAAAGAAGACCGCCGCTCCCAAGAGCGCTAAGAAGAAGGCCGCCAAGAAGGGTAGGAAGTAGCTCGGCTTATCGCCGTCGCGATCGCAAATCGATTCGTTGCCTCTCTCGTTCGCCCCCGGCCTGCAGCGCCGGGGGCTAAGACGGTCGGCCTCATGAAGATCTACACGAAGACCGGCGACGACGGCGACACCGGGCTGTTCGGCGGCCCGCGCGTCCGCAAAGACCATCCGCGCATCGAGGCCTACGGCACGGTGGACGAACTCAATGCCGTGCTCGGCTTGGTGCGCACGCACGCCCTGCCGAACGACGTGGATTCGTTACTCGAGAACGTGCAAAACGAACTGTTCGATCTCGGCGCCGAACTGGCCACGCCGGAGCCGGCGAAGTTCAACATCCACGGCGTCGGCGAAGTGCAGACCTCGCGACTCGAGCAGGCCATCGATCGTTTTGAAGAGGAACTCGAGCCGCTCAAGCAGTTCATTCTGCCCGGCGGCACGCCGGCGGCCGCCTATCTCCATGTCGCGCGGACCGTCTGTCGGCGGGCGGAGCGAATGCTCGTGTCGCTCGACCACAGCGAAGAGATCTCGGCGCGGTCCATCGTTTATCTGAATCGCCTGAGCGACCTCCTGTTCGTCGCCGCCCGTTTGGTGAATCATCGTGCCGGGCAAGCCGATATTCCGTGGCAAAAGACTTAGCCATTTAAGTTGGACCGAATCGGGACGACACGAAGCGAAAGCAACCCGAGCTCCGGCCGGCCAATAAAGCCGCCTCGATGGCCCGGCGCGGCTGTGTTACTCTGCGGGATGCTGAATCGATCGCGCTGCGACTCCTGAACTCTCAAAAGTCCGGGGCTGAAGACGCGGCCGAATTCCGTGAGAATTGTCGCGCAATCCGCGCATCTATTTCGGGGGTAGATGCGCACATTTAAGTAAGACAATAGGGGTGCGCAACAACCGCCCGAATAGATGCGCACGGGCCGCCCCGGTTGCCGCGCGGCGCTTGACAGTCGCCGGCCGCTCGGGGACGATTTTCTGAGCTTTGCCGCCTAACTTCGCCGAGTTCGATTTCTTAGGCTTTGCCGCTATCCGGAGTTTGCCATGCCGTCGCCGTTTGTGATCATCGCGCTCATCGTGGTGATCGTGATCTTTTTGATCTTGATGATGGTGTTCGCAAAGTACTTCCGGCTCTGGATCCAGTCGGTCACGACCGGAGCCGGCATCGGCATCTGGGACTTGGTCGGCATGTCGTTTCGCAAGGTCCGGCCCGAGGTGATCGTCCGCAGTAAGATCATGGCCGTGCAAGCCGGCCTCGGCGAAGAGACCGGCCTGACGAGCAAGGCCCTCGAAGCGCATTATCTAGCCGGCGGCAACGTGCCGCTCGTCATCCGCGCGATCATCGCCGCTATGAAGGCCAAGAACATTCCGCTCGATTTTCGCCTGGCCACGGCCATCGACTTGGCCGGCCGCAACGTGCTCGAAGCCGTACAGACGAGCGTCTATCCCAAAGTGATCGATTGCCCCGGCGCGAGCTCCGGCAAAGACTCGCTCGACGCCGTCGCGCGCAACGGCATCCAACTCAAAGTTCGCGCGCGAGTCACCGTGCGTGCCAACATCCGCCAGCTCATCGGCGGAGCGACGGAAGAAACGATCATCGCTCGCGTCGGCGAAGGGATCGTGAGTGCGATCGGCTCGGCCGAGAAGCATAGCGACGTGCTCGAAAACCCGGATCGTATCTCCAAGGCCGTGCTCGCTCGCCGGCTCGACTCGCAAACGGCGTTCGAGATCGTGTCGATCGACATCGCGGATATCGACGTCGGCGACAACGTCGGCGCGCGGTTGCAGGCCGATCAGGCCGAGGCCGACACGCGCGTGGCGCGCGCCAACGCCGAAGGGCGCCGCGCGATGGCCGTGGCCGAGGAGCAAGAAAACATCGCGGATATCGAGAAGAGCCGCGCCAAGGTGACGCAAGCGGAGGCGGAAGTGCCGAAGGCGATTGCGCAGGCGATTCAAACCGGGAAACTCGGCATTCTCGACTATTACAAGCTCCGCAACGTGCAGGCCGACACCGAGATGCGCAACAGCATCGCTTCGGCCGGCAATCCGCGTGCGGCGCAAAGGACGGGATCATGAGCCTCGCCCCGGCGCTTCTTGCGGCTTGGCCGCCGGTGCTGTTCGCCGCCGATTGGAGCTTCATCATCTGGTTGGTGGTGATCGGCATCGGCATTCTCAATCAATTGCTCGGCGGCGACAAAAAGAAGAAGCAACCGCCGAAGCCGGTCGCGAAGCCGCAAGCCGGCGGCAATAATCCGCAAGGGGGCGCGAAGGGACTGCTCGACGAAGTCGAGCGGTTCCTGCAGGAGGCCCGCAAGGCGACCGAGAAGGCTCAGAATCGGCCGCCGCAACAGCAAGTGCCGACGCCGCAAGTTCTGGAGCAACGGCGCGTGCGCAACCAGCAGAAAGCGGCTCAGCGCGCCGCTTCGAAGCAGAAACAACAACAAAAGTCGCAGCCGGCGAAACGGGGCGAAACTCGTTCCTTGAGCGGTCTTTCCGATCGCCACTTGCAATCGAAACTCGAACTTTCGGCGGAAGAGGAAACGTTTCGCGGCACCGTCGCCGAGCACGTGGCCGAGCATCTCGACACGCACCGCTTCGACGAGCGCGCCGGTCGGCTGTCGCATTTGCAGTCGACCGTCGAGCAAGACATCGGCGGCCACGTAAGGAGCGTGTTCGATCATCAGGTCGGCACGCTGACCGACAAGCCGACCGTGCAAACTGCGGCCGTCGTGGCGACAACTGCGGGTCCCGCCGAGCAAATCGTGGCCATGCTTCGCGATCCGCAAAGTATGCGCAACGCCGTTATCTTGCAAGAAATTCTTCGTCCGCCGACCGACCGCTGGTAGATCGCGGAGGCCGCAGTTTTCTGGGAACGCCCACCGGTGCGTTCCATTTCGTTTTTTCGCGCCGAACAAGTCGGCGATTTTCTTCCGAATTCCCTAACGAGTAGACATGAGCATTCCCGAAATCGTCCCCGGCAAAACGAAACTTGGTTGGATCGGCACCGGCGTCATGGGCAAGAGCATGGCCGGCCACTTGATCGACAAGGGCTTCGCCGTCACTTGCTACAACCGCACCAAAGAGAAGGCTCAATCGCTCCTCGACAAGGGCGCGAAGTGGGCCGATACGCCGAAAGCCGTGGCGGAAGCAAGCGACGTCGTCTTCACGATCGTCGGCTTTCCGAGCGACGTGCGCAGCACGATCCTCGGGGACGACGGCGTTCTCGCCGGCGGCAAGAAGGGAAACATCATCGTCGACATGACGACGAGCGAGCCGTCGCTGGCCGTGGAGATCGCCGCGGCCGCGAAGGCTAAGGGCGTGTTGAGCGTCGATGCTCCCGTCTCCGGCGGCGACATCGGTGCCCGCGAAGCGCGGCTTTCGATCATGATCGGGGGCGACAAGGAAGTCGTCGACGCGCTCAAGCCTTGCTGGGAAGCGATGGGCAAGACCATCGTTCATCAAGGCCCCGCCGGCAGCGGCCAGCATACGAAAATGGTCAACCAAACCCTGATCGCCTCCGGTATGGTCGCTCTCGCCGAAGGCTTGCTCTACGCCTACAAGGCCGGCCTCGACCTGAACACCGTGCTGCTTTCGGTCGGCCCCGGCGCGGCCGGCAGTTGGTCGCTCGCGAACTACGGCCCGCGCATCATCAAGAACGACTTCGCGCCCGGCTTCGCGATCGAGCACTTCATCAAAGATATGGGCATCGCGCTCGACGAAGCCAAGCGGATGGGGCTCGTGATGCCGGGCCTAGCGCTGGCGCATCAGCTCTACATCTCGCTCAAGTCGCAAGGCCACGGGCGCGACGGTGTGCAAGCCATGCAGTTGGCGCTGGCGAAACTGGCGAACGTCGATTGGAAGGGTCGCTAAGATCGGCCGATGAATCGAAGCATCGATTTCCCCGCGCGGGGAAATCGATGACGTCGCCGGACGAGACCGATAGAAGCGGTCGCGCGGAAGTTGAATTTCGATGAGTTGCGCTCCTCGCCTGCGGCGCCCTCGAATGCAGGTCGCCTCTAGTTTTCGGTATACGTCGTGACGCCCGACAAACCCGATCAACCGCCGCCGCGGAAGGGCGTCATCAACTCGGCCGCCTACCACAACGGCGTTCGCGTCGCCGACGTCCCCGTGCCCGACCTCGGCGATGCGTGGCGCTACAGCGATCGCTTTCTCTGGGTCGGGCTCTACGAGCCCAGCGAGGCGCTGCTCTCGCACATTCAGGAAGCGTTCGGGCTGCATGAACTCGCGATTGAAGACGCGCATCAGGCTCACCAGCGGCCCAAGCTCGAGGTGTACGACGATTCGCTGTTCGTCGTGCTTCGCACGGCGCGGCTCGCCGAAGGAGAAGACCATCGGATCGAGTTCGGCGAGACGCATGTGTTCGTCGGCCCACGCTACGTCGTCACCGTGCGGCACGGGTCGATGAAGTCGCACGTCGGATTGCGGGCTCGCTGCGAGGCGTCGCCGCAGGCGCTGGCCCGCGGCGAGTGCTTCGTGCTGCACGCCCTAATGGATTTCATCGTCGACCAGTATTTTCCGATCATCGACGCCATGCAGGTCGAACTCGATCAGCTCGAAGAAGAGATCTTCGGCGGCAAATTCGTCCGCACGATCACGGCGCGACTTTATCATGTGCGCCGCGATTTGCTCTCACTCGAACAAGCCGTGACGCCGCTGCAGGAAGTCTCGGCCCGCCTGTCGCGGATCAACTCGCCGCTGATCCCGCCCGACGCGCGGCCCTACTTCCAAGACGTCCACGATCACGTCGTACGGATCGCCGACCTGATCGCCAAGCTGCAACAGCTTTCGCATATCGCGCTGGAAGCGAACTTGGCGTTAATCTCGGTCGCCCAAAACGACGACACCAAACGCCTCGCCGCCTGGGCGGCCATCCTCGCCGTGCCGACGATGATCGCCGGCCTCTACGGCATGAACTTCAAGTTCATGCCGGAAACGGAATGGACGTTCGGCTACCCGGCCGCGGTGCTATTCATGGCGGGCGCCTGCTACTTCCTCTACCGCTGGTTCCGCAAGGTGGGCTGGCTGTGAAGCTTCTCCGGGGGGCACACGCTTGGGAGGAAGGTATTATCGAAACTGCCCACCTTCAATGTCGTTATTTTTCATGAGCCGGTAGAGCGTGCCTCTGGGGAGTTTGGCTTCGTGGGCCGCGGCTTTGATGTCGCCCTGGTGACGCGTGAGCAGATCGCTAAGGTACTGCTTTTCGAACTTGGCCAGGTGTTCGTCGCGGAGGTGAAAGTAGCCGACGTCGGCCGGACCGGGCGAGGTTGACGATGTTGCGCCTTTTCCGGCGGTCGGGGGCGTCCGGGCGGCGCGCCGGCCGGCCTGAGTGACGAGCGATTCCGGTAAATCGTCGGGCCCGATGAGCGTGTCCGTCGACAGCGCAATCGCGCGACGCATCACGTTTTGCAACTCGCGCACGTTGCCCGGCCAGGCGTATTGCGACATGACTTGATACGCTTCCGGCGAAAGACCGTGGATCGTACGCCCCATGTCGCGGCTGTATTTGGCGGCGAAGCGTTCGGCCAGCAGGCCCAAATCGTCCCCGCGTTCGCGCAGCGGCGGCAGGTCGATGCGTACGACATTGATCCGGTAGTAAAGGTCTCGGCGGAAGCGGCCGTCGTCGACCATCTCTTCCAAGTTGCGGGCCGAAGCGGCGACGACCCGGACGTCGACTGGAATCTCCATCCGCCCGCCGACGCGGCGAATTCGACGTTCCTGCAACGTGCGCAAGAGCTTAGCCTGCAACAGCAGCGGCAGCTCGCCGAGCTCGTCGAGAAAGAAGGTGCCGCCGTCGGCGAATTCCAACAGGCCGATCTCGCGCTTGTCGGCGCCGGTGAACGCGCCGCGCTCGTGTCCGAAGAACTCGCTTTCGAGCAGGTTGTCGGGAATCGCGCCGCAGTCGACGGGCACGAACGGCTTGTCGGCCCGCTTGCTGCGCGTGTGAATGCTGCGGGCGACGAGTTCCTTGCCGGTGCCGGTTTCGCCGTGAATCAGGCAGTCGACGCCGGAGTCGGCCACTTGAGCGATGATGTCGAACACGCGACGCATCGCCGCGCAGGTGCCGATCATGTCGTCGAACACGTACGGCCGGCCGGCTTGCCGACGCAGCAGCGCGTTTTCGGCCTCGGCGCGGCGTGCCCCGAGCATACGATCGACCGCGCGGGCCAAGACGTCGTCGTCGAGCGGCGGCGTGAGGAAGTCGACGCCGCCGAGCTTGAGCGCGGCTAACGCGTTTTCCGCCGTCGGCTTGTCGCACACGGCCACCGCCGGCACTTCGCCGTCGGTCTGACGCGCGGCGGCGATGAGCTCCAATTCTGTCCCCTCAGCAGAGCGAATCGCAACGACCAGCCCGTCGAACGATTCCGCGGCGAGCAACTTGTGGGCTGCGGTCAGATCGCTCACGACGGCCAACTCGGTCGGCTCCAAGTTGGCCAGCGCAGGCTCGTAGCGCGCGGCCGCCGCTTGATCGGAGTCGAAGAT
Organism: Planctomycetaceae bacterium; assembly: GCA_016793115.1. Taxonomy (GTDB): domain Bacteria; phylum Planctomycetota; class Planctomycetia; order Pirellulales; family PNKZ01; genus PNKZ01. Next base: position 143,786 of record JAEUIN010000273.1, on the reverse strand, counting down.
GAAAACACGTGCCGAAGCCATTCCGTCAGCCTGCGTATTAATGAATTGATTCAAATCTAACTTGCGAGCCGTAATCGGGCCACCGGGAGCGAGTCGGCGCGAGGGAAACGGCTGAATTCACCTTTCAGCGGACGCCGAGGCCGGCCAAATTTTTTGCTGCCGCGGCGAATCGTCGTCGGCTATTCTGTTAGTCGCTTTCTTGCGGAAAGCTCCCGCCGAAACGTCCCTCGCCGGACTCGTGCCTGCGACGCGGGCGATTCCGTCCCGCCTCGAACTCGATCGGTCACCATGTTTTGTTTATTTCTGACACGTCGGCCGCGCGGCCTGACGCTTGCCTTGTTGTCGCTCTGCACGGCGCAGTTGTTGGTGGGCCTAGTCACGACACACGCCGATGAAGACGACGAAGATGAAGACGACGTGGGTCTGCCGGGCCTAGCGGTGACCTACCGTACGCCGGGCGACGGCGGGCGTATGCCGATCGCAAAGCTCGCCGCGCGTCCGGCATTGGCGCTCGATGCGAAGAGCGGAATCGACCCGAGTCTTGCGGCCGACAAGTTTCAGGCCGACTACGCCGGCCGACTGTTCGTGCAAAGGCCGGGAAGCTATTCGTTTCGCGTGGAGCTAAGCGGCAAGTTCACGTTGAAGATCGGCGGGCAGACGGTGTTCGACGGCGTCGCGAGCGACGGCGCGGAGGGTTCGTTTACCAGCCCGAGCGTGCCGCTGAAGTACGGTCAGAACGAATTGACGGCGACGTTCACGAAGCTCGCGGCGGAGCAACCGGCGCGGCTGCGGCTGTTTTGGCGGCGCGAGGGCGAAGCGGAATTCTCAGTTCCGTCGGCTGTGCTCAGCCGTAAGAAGCCGACGGCGGCGGAACTCGCCGCGCGGCCGTTAGGGGCCGAAGCCGGTCGCACGCTGGTCTCCGATTTGCGCTGTGCCGCCTGCCACGACCTGGGTTCGCTCAACCCGCCGGAAAGCGAGCGAGCGACCGAGCGCGGCCCGAACTTGGTCGGCGTCGGCGATCGTTTGAAAGAAGAATGGTTGCACCGTTGGCTCCGCGGGCCGAAGGATGTGCGTCGGCAAGCGACGATGCCCGCCTTGTTCGGCGACTCGCCGGAGGAACAGGCCGATCTCTTTGCGGCCGCGAAGTATATAGCGTCGCTGCATGGGAAGAAGAGAGAGCCGGCGGCCGGCGTGGGCGAAGCGGAACCGAAGCGGAATGCCGACGTCCATGCGGTACGTAAAGCGATGGCGTCGACCGGGTGCATTGCTTGCCACTTGTTGCCGGGAGAAGACCCGACGAAGTTTCCGGAGCTGCGTTCGCTCGACAAGCTTGGCGACAAGACGACGGCGGCGGTGCTTCGCGAACGGATCGCGGAACCACGCAAGTATTATCCTGGGAGCCGGATGCCCGACTTCGAGCTCGATAAAGAGCAGCCGAAGCTCCTCGACGAGATCGCCGATTATCTCGCAGCGCAGCATTCTGCGACGAAAAAGCCGGCCCCGGAAGCGCCAAGGGGCGACCTGCTCGAAGCGAGGTGGAACGCGCTGTTTACCGACGAGAAAGAGCGCGGGCGCTTTGAGCAGCTTCCCGAGCAAGAACGCTGGACGGCGCTGGGGGCGCGCGTCGTCGAGACGCGGGGCTGTCTAAATTGCCACGATCTCGACAAACGGACGACCAAGGCCGCGCCGCCAAGCCTTGCGAAGGCCGACACGGCGATTTTGGAGCGCGGTTGCCTGGCGGCCGAACCGACCGCGACGGCGGCGAGTTACAAACTCACGGAGCCGCAACGCACGGCCGTCCGCGAAGCGCTTAAGCAATTCGTGAAGCCGAAGCGGACGGCCGCGCCGCTGTATACGGCCGAGCGGCAGTTGGAGCGTAGCGGATGTTTGAAGTGTCACAGTTCGGGACGCGAAGAAAGTTGGTTTGCCAAGCGGCTTCTCTCGTTCGTGCCGCTGGGTACCGACCAAACGATTCACGACCTCGCGCCGCCGAATTTGGGCGGCATCGGCGAGAAACTCACGGTGAAGGCGATGCAAGGAGTGATCGACGGTAAGACGCGCTCGCGGCCTTGGATGGCGCTGCGCATGCCGATGTTCGCGCCGGAACATGTGAAAGGGTTGGGCTCCTCGCTCGCGGCGATCGACGGTGTGAGCCCGCATCAGGATGAGACGCCGACGAAGGGAGAGAGTGCGGAGTCGACGGGCGACGACGACATTGAAATCGGGCGGCAACTGGTTGGGCGGACCGGTTTGAACTGCGTGAGTTGCCACGACATCCGCGGCGTCGCGAGCATCGGCGTGCGCGGACCTGACTTGGCGAAGGTGCCGAATCGTGTGCGCGAGGAGTGGTTCCGCATGTGGCTCACCGATCCGCAACGTTTTGCTCCGGGAACAAGGATGCCGACGGTTTTTTTCGGCGGTAAGAGCGCCGCGCCGCAGGTCCTCGACGGCGATCCGGAACGGCAGATCGATGCCCTCTGGGCGTACCTGTCTCAAGGTTCAATGATGGAACTGCCAAGCCTCGCGCCGCCGGCGAATGCGATCGTGCCGGGGGGTGAGAATCCGCACTTCATGCCGACCGATCGGCCCATGATCGTGCGCGGGTTTATGCCCGGAACGGGCGGACTGCGCGGCATCGCGCTCGGTTCGCCGAAGAAGACGCACTTTGCCTTCGACAGCGAGCGTTGCACGCTCGCGGCGGCCTGGGAAGGTGACTTCGCCGAGATCGGCGGTTGGTACGACAACGGCCGCGGCACGCCGGAAGACAACGCGCTCAAGCCGCTCGGAAAGATCGTTTGGCGCGGCCCGGCGATGGGCGGCTGGCAAGCTTATGCCGGCGGAACGGCGAAGGGAGATGCGTCGGCGTCGCCGCCGCTCGCAGTGCGCTATCGCGCGGCGTGGGCTACCACGAAAGATGCCGGTTTCAGCTATGAGGTAACGTGCGATGACGGTGCGACGCTCGGCATCGCCGAACGCCCACTCGGCACAAAGGATGGGTTCGAGCGCCGTTTTACGATCACGGCCAAAGGAGATGTGCCGAGCGTGACGCTCGACATTGGGACTGCGGCCGCGGGCTGGCGCGTCGAGGTCGACGGAGCTACGCTGGCCGGCTCGCCGAAGGCCGGCCCGAAGGATACGGAGGCGGGAGCCGCTGCGTCGCAGCAACTCGTCGTGCCGGCGATTCCCGACGGAAAGACACATCAGGTCGTGTTGCGTTACGTGCGCGCCGAGATGGGGAATAAGCGATGAGCGCCAATCAAGGCAAGTTGGATGTCCGAATGATGAACGCGCAACGAACGCCTCCGAAGCGTTCCGCTTGGGCGGCCGCCGCGTGGCTTGTGATCGCCGCCTCGACGGCGCTCGCCGCGGAGCCGCAGCTCAAGTACGAGAAGAAAGAGACCCGCGCGGCGACGTATGAAGCGGCGCTGAAGGCTGCGGGGTTGCCGGTGTTCGGATCGTGGTACCAAGCGGGGCCGTTTGCGCCGCTCTTGCGCAAGGTCGAAGGGCCGGATCTCGATCCGCGGCTCGACGCGCAGTACACGCTCAACGGCGGCGGGCGCGGTTCATGGCGCGCGGTGCCGTACGTCGACGGCGCCTGGAATGCGCTCGACGTGTCCGGCGTCGCTAAGAAGCTCGTCGATGCGATGTCGACGTTTTACTTGCGGCGAACGGTGATCGCGGCCGGGCCGACTAGCATCCGAGTGTTCATCGGCTGCGACGCCCACTTCATCGTCACGCTCAACGGCAAGCAGGTGCTCTACGCCGGCAGTAAAGAGAGCTTCCAGCCGGGTGAGGAGTCGGTCGTATTACCGCTTAAGGCCGGGGAAAACCTGTTGATGTTCGAGATGCCGCACCGCACGAACCCGGCGCGGTTCTTCATTCAGCCCGATTTCGGCGCGACGTTCGAAGCGGAACTCGCCGCGAAGCTGGAAGCCGATTTTCCGTCCGATGCCGCGCGCGTGAGCGGATTTCGCGAGCGGGCCTTGCTGGCGTCGTCAGCCGCCGAAGATCGGTATTATCGGCTTATCGAGATCGAGTCGCCGCCGGGCGACGTGATCGAAGGGACCGGGATGGCGATCACCAAAGACGGCCGCGTCGCCGTCGCCACGCGGCGCGGCTATGTCTATCTCATTAAGAACGCGGGGAGCGACGACCCGGCGCAGATTCAATTCCAGCGCTTCGCTGAAGGGCTTCACGAACCGCTCGGGCTCGGCATCGCCGACGGGGAACTCGCGGTCGTCAATCGGGGCGAGGTGACGAAACTTGTCGACGTCGACGGCGACGACAAGGCCGATCGCTTCGAAGCGCTCACGAACGATTGGGGCGTGACCGGCAATTACCACGAGTATGCATATGGGCTGCCGAGCGATGCGGCAGGGAATCTGTATGTGGCACTGAATCTCACCTTCGGCGAAGGAGGGCAGTCGTCCCGTGTGCCGTATCGCGGCTGCGTATTACGGCTTACGCCGGCAGGAAAAACGGAGACGGTCGCCGTCGGGCTGCGAAGTCCCAACGGCATCGGTCGTAATCTCGAAGGCGACATCTTCGTCACCGACAATCAAGGCAACTGGGTTCCCGTGTGCCCGCTCTATCATGTGCAGCCTGGCGGCTACTTCGGCGTGCCGATGAGCTTGCCTTGGGCGGCGACGATTCCGGGTCGGAGCGGGGCCGGCGAGCCGAAGCGTATGCTGCCGGCCGTGTGGTTTCCTTACGACGAACTTTGCCAATCGGCGACCGATATCCAAGCCGACTCGACGCAAGGGAAGTTCGGTCCGTTCGCCGGTCAGCTGTTCGTCGGCGAAATGACGAAGGGGCTGATCGCGCGAGTGGCGCTCGAAAAAGTGAATGGTCGGTATCAAGGAGCATGCTTCTTGTTTCGCCGCGGCTTGGGCGCGGTGAACCGCATGGCATTCGGACCCGACGGCAAGCTTTACTTCGCGCGCGTCAATCGCGGATGGGGCGGGGGCGGCTTGGGCGACGGCGTGGCGAGGCTCGAATTCACCGGACGCACGCCGCTGGAAATGGCGACCGTGCATCTGCTGCGCGACGGCTTCGAGATTGCCTTTACCAAGCCGGTCGCCGAAGAGCGGGCCGGCAGAGTACCGGCGTTTCAGCTTGAACAGTACGGCTACAATCACTGGGAGAAATACGGCTCGCCGCGCGTTAATCTAGAGCAAATCGAAGTGCGTGAGATCCGATGGTCCGGCGACCGCAAAAGCGTGCGGCTGGTCACTTCGCCGCTTAAGACCGAGAAGGTCTGCAAGATCACGGCGAGCAACGTGCAGGCCGCGGACGGCGATACGTTGCTGCACGCGGACGCGTTTTACAACGTGAATGAGATGCCGAGGGAATAAGGCCCCGCCGTGAGGAGCCGGGCGCCGGTATGGGCTGCCTGCGACTGGCGCCTAGCTCCCCGCGCCTGACAACTTCGCTTATTGCGGTTCGCGCGGCAGGCGGCGCGGGAACGGCGGCTCTTCCGAACTCGGCAGGTCTTCGCCGTATTCTTCCGCCCAATGAGCCCGGTCGTCTTCATCGGCATAATATCGGAGCCAAGTCTCCGCGTCGCCGGAGGCGTCCGAGCAGTCCCAGTGCAGATACGACTGCGACTCGTCGATTTTCTTTTCGGGCGACGGGAGAATATCGCGATAGATCAGGCAATAGAGCTGCCGATCGCTCAAATGGTCGGTGAAATCGAGCACGATCCGCTTGTCGTAAAGCAATTGGACGACTTCCCAGAGCTTGTCATGCAAAGTTTCGTCGTCGAGCGTTTCCGGAAGCGGAAGCGTGAGCGGCGGAGTGAACCACTGGCAGATGGGAAGTACGGGCGCGCGTTCCCACGCAAGCATGCTCGCCAAGTATTCGTTTTCGACCTCGGTCGGCACTTCGCCGGAATCAAGGTGCATGATCGCGTCGTCGAAATAGGGCTCGAGTGCGTTGCGGAGTTCCGCATTGCGCATCAGAGCCTCGATCTCGTGCGAGGGAGTCGCGCCGAAGTCTGCCATTGTGCTACTTGGGGAGTCGGTTCAGGGGAGTGAATGCGTACCGTCGTCGCTTGAATGCGTCGGCGAACCACACTGTTAAGAATCGACTCTATCAAGCGATCGAAGCGATTCAAGACGCGCCGCCGCCTGTTTACATGAAGTTTTTTAGCGACCGCCGCAAAATCGACACGATCGGAATTTTTTGCGAAAACACCGAGAAAATACGGCGAGTTTGCGGCCGCCGGCGGAGCCGGCTCGCGAAGCGGCGCCCGGGAAGCATCAGCTTCCATGCTGTCGGCTATTCTCCTGTTCCCGAATCTTCTCGATGCGGCGGGCGTGGCGTCCGCCGTCGAACGGTGTCGCAAGCCAAATCTCGACCATACGATGAATAAGCTTCTCGCCTAAGAGGTCGGCCGAGAGGCACAGCACGTTGAGGTCGTTGTGCCGCCGGCTCATTTCGGCCGTGAGGTCGTCGTGGCATGGCGCGGCACGGACGCCGGGAAACTTGTTTGCGGCGATCGCCATCCCGATCCCGGTGCCGCAAATAAGTATGCCGCGATCGATTTCCCCGCTCGAAATCTGACGGCCGACGGCGCCGGCGATGTCGGGATAGTCGACGGCCTCGCAATCTCCCGGGCCGGCGTCAATGCCTTCGTGCCCAAGTTGCGCGAGCAGATCGAGAATCCGCTTCTTGACTTCGAACCCTCGGTGATCACACCCGACGGCGATTCGCATGGCAACCTCGTCTTTTTCCGCCTCACCGCTGAAGCGCGAGCGCGCTTAATGCTTCTCGTTCATGATTTGTTCGCCGGCCGGCCCGACAAGTTCGTTGACCCAAAAATCGAGTTCTGCGCCAATTTGTTCGGCGCAGCGCCGATAGGCCTCGATCGGTCCGCCGATGGGGTCGGCGACGTCGCCTCCCTTTTTGCATAACAGCTTAACGCGCGGCGCGGCCTCGGGCCATTCCGCGATGATGGCATGGCGATGCGAGCGCGTCATCGTGATCATGAGATCGGCATTGCGGACGATGGAGTCGGTCAGCGGCTGACTTTCGTGATTGCGGAGGTCGAGTCCATATTCCGAAACAACGGCGTGCGCTTCAGCCGCGGCGCGGCCCCCCATCATGGCAGCAATCCCGGCCGACATGACGACGTAGCCGTGTTCTTCCAACTGATCGATCGAGCACTCGAGCCGCTTAGCCAAACGTTGCCGGAAGAGCACTTCGGCCATCGGACTTCGACAAGTGTTGCCGGTGCACACGAAGAACACCATGGCGCTGGCGAGCCGCTTCAACGTTTGTAACGAAACGACACCCTCGCGAAGCATCTCGAACCCACCGGAATTGATTTGAACGGCGCTGCTGGGGCGGCCGAAGCGGCAGGGACCGTCGTCGATGATCAATTGAACGAGATCGCCATGACGCTGAGCGACTCCGGCCGCCGTCACCGCTTGCGACGAGTCGCCGCCGCCGGCGCCGGCCATGACGATCGGCCCGGCGGTGAGCCGCAGGACGTCTTGGATAATCGGGTGGGCCGGCACGCGCAAACCGAGCTTTCCATGCGGGGCAATCGCCTGCTGCGCCCCTTTGGGAAGCTGCTGTAGAAGACCGTCGGGGTGGTGATTGTCGACGACAAGCGTAACCGGCCCGGGCCAACAGCGACGGGCAAGGCGACGGCCGAGAGCGTCGAGCGTCGGAACGTAGTCGATCGCTTCGTCGGCACTTTTGACGGCGAGCGTCAGCGGTGACTTGGGATCGATGCCGGCCAAACTCCGCAATCGCGTGACGGCCGATTCCTTCAGTCCTGCCGCGGCCAGAACGTACACGGTCTCGGTGGGAAACGCGACGATCTTGCCCTCGGCCAACGCCTGCACCGCCAAATGCACGACATCGCGAGGATCTTCGTTATTACGTAAGTCGATGACACGCGGAGGCATACGGCATCCAGCCGGGCCGGGCGTGGGCGACGCGCGGCGCAGCGAGCGCGACGTCGGAGACACGAACTTCCGCAATCCTGCGGGAGCCGCATCGGCCCTAACCCCTTGGGAGATTAAGCACTTAAGTATAGATGTGCCGTGCCGCGGGGGTCAAGGATGTAGGCACGCGTCCCGCGAACTGCCAGGCATGTTCGAGCACTGCCGAAGGCTAGCGAGCCGATTCGGCGGTGCGAAGGAATTAATGAACGTGAACTACCGTCTATTGGTTCCAAGCACACAAGACACCACAACGCTTCGAACTCGCGTAGGATAAATATCTCAGTTTTTACCTCGTAAGCAGCGCCGAGTACCGCCGATCCCATTCTCAATCGCCTTCGACCGCCCCGCTTATCTTGCGCTTTTGGCCGCGCTGCCGCTGTTTTGGTGGTGGTGGCGACGCCGCGTGGGCGGACTGGGACGGCGCCGCGGAGCGGCCGCGCTGGGGTTGCGGTCCCTCGTTTGGCTGCTCGTCGTGGCCGCGTGCTCCGAGATGCAGTGGGTGCGAACCGATGCTCGCCTCACGGTGATTTATCTCCTCGACCGATCGCAAAGCATTCCGCAAGCGGAAAGTCGCGCGATGGTCGACTATGTAAACCGATCGTTGGCCGGACGCCGCCTCGGTGAGGATTGGGTCGGCGTCGTCGTCTTCGGACGGGAGGCGCGCACTGAATCGCCGCCGCAAGCGGAGCGACTGACGCTCTCGCCCGACTTCCTCGCGATCGTCGACTCAGGGCGAACAAACCTCGCCGGCGCGCTGCGCTTGGCTGAGGCTTCGTTTCCCGCCGGCATGGCGCGGCGGATCGTCGTCGTATCGGACGGCAACGCCAACGTCGGCGACGTGTACGACGAAGCGCGGGCCGCGGTCGATCAAGGGATCGGCATCGACGTGGTACCAGTCGTCGCACCGCCGCTAAGCGATGTGCTCGTGGAGAAGGTGACTTTGCCCGCCATCGCAAGGCGCGGCGAGCCGTTCGATGTGCAAGTGCTACTCAACCATGTCGGAGCCGATGTGTCGAAGCCCGTTGCCGGCACGCTGGAACTGGCTCGTCGTCGGGGCGGCGAGACGACGCTACTCGGCAAACAGCGAGTTGAGTGGTCCGGAGGGAAGCGAACTTTCCAAGTGCAACAGACGCTCGATGCGCCGGACTTTTATGAATATGAGGCGTCGTTCACGCCTGACGATGCGCTTGCCGATCCGCGACCGCAGAACAACCGCGCGAGCAATTTCACGCAGCTTGCAGGTTCGGGCCGCGTGCTCCTCATCGAGAACTTCCAAGATCGTGGCCGGCATGCGCGACTTGTGGAAGCGCTGCGGCGCGAGAAGCTGGAAGTCGTCGTCATGCCGAGCAATCGGCTATTTCAATCTCCGGCGGAATTGCTCGCATTCGATACGGTCGTGCTGGCCGACGTTCCGCGCTCCGGCGGCGACTCGGCGGACGACGTCGTCGCATTCGGCGACGAACAAGTGCGGATGCTCGCTACCAACGTAAGCGAGATGGGATCCGGTCTGGTCATGCTCGGCGGGCCGAACTCGTTCGGCGCGGGAGGCTGGGCGAACTCGCCGGTTGAAGCGGCGATGCCGGTCGACTTTCAGATCAAAAACGTGAAGGTTGTCGCAGGCGGCGCATTGGCGCTCCTAATCGATAGCTCCGGGTCGATGATGGGTCCGAAACTCGACATGAGTCGCCGCGCGGCGGCCGCCGCCGTTCGCGTGCTCGGTGCGAAAGACTCGGTCGGAGTCGTGGCGTTCGACTCATCACCGCATTGGATCGTGCCGCTCGCGCCCATCGACTCGCTCACTCGCGTGCTCAGGCAAATCGGCGGAATCTCCGCCGGCGGCGGCACCGATATGAAGCCCGCGCTCGACGAAGCCTACGAAGCATTGCTCAATTCCAAGGGAGCTGTGAAACACCTCATAGCCCTAACGGACGGGCTCACGGCGGGCGAGGGCTTAGAAAAACAAGCCGCCGAGATGAAAGCCCGCGGAATCACGACGACGACAGTCGCCGTCGGGCCGGACAGCAACGGTCTATTGCTCGACGGTATGGCGCGGGGCGGCGGCGGCCGGTTCTATCCGCTCGGTACGCCTGAGGAAATACCAAAGATTTTCATGCTTGAGGCAATGCGGGTCGCGCGGCCGCTGGTGTATGAACGGGCCGAGGGAATTGACGTGCGACGCGAAAGCCCGACGCATGAGGTCCTGCGCGGAATCGACGGACCGCTGCCGCCGTTGACCGGAATGATTCTGACGCAGCGCAAGTCGAGTTCGCTCGCGCAGTCGCTGCTGGCGAATCCGAAGTTTGCCGATGAGGGGACGGGAACGGTTGCCGCCGTGTGGAGCTATGGACTCGGTCGAAGCGCGGTGTGGACGACCGATTGCGGTGCGAATTGGGCGGCGCAGTGGAACGACTGGCCGCAGTTCGATCGTTTGCTCACAGGGCTCATTCGCTGGACGATGCGCCCACCGCCGACGAGCGGCCGCTTCGCCATGAGCGCCGAGATTGAGGACGGGATCGGGCAACTTATCATGACGGCCGTCGACGAGAGCGGCGAAGCGCAAAACTTGCTCGACCCTCAGGGAACGCTGGTCGGGCCGGACTTGACGACGAGGCCGTTAAGGCTGGAACAGATCGCGCCGGGGCGCTATTCGGCGACGTTCCCGGCGACGGACGTGGGGAGCTATTTTATCGTCGTTCGGCCGGCGCCGGGGCAGCCGACAGTGCGGGCAGGAGCGGCCGTTTCTTATTCACCGGAATTGCGCGATCGTGAACCGAACTTGGCATTGCTGGATTCGCTCGCCACTTTGAAATCGGCGGACGGCGTCGTGGGAACGGTCGCGCCGCCGGTGACCGCGGCGAGCAATGTCCCGCGGCAAGTCGGCGATTTCTTTCGGCGTAATTTGCCGAGCGCCGTGGGACGGCGTGATGCGTGGCCGCCGCTGGTGCTCGTGGCGCTGATCCTGTTCGTAGCCGATGTGTTCGTCAGGCGTGTTGCGGTCGATTTTGCTCCGTTAACGGAAGCGTTCCGCCGCGTTGTCGGTCGGCCGGCGGCGACTGCGGCGGCCGCGGAACGGGGCGCGGCTCTGTCGCGATTGACGGCGCGGAAGCGCGAGGTAGTCCGCAAATTCGACAAACTGCGGGCGACGGTCGATCGGTCGAACGTCGCCCCCGCCGACGGCACTGCGGAACCAAGTTCGCCTTCTTCCGTCGATTCTAAAACGAGTTACGCGGCGCGCTTGCGGCAAGCGAAACTGCGTGCCCGAGCCGAACGTCGTCCGGTCGATTATGATCGATCGAACTCGACCGACCGTGCCGACGACAGCCCCAATTCCCCGCAGGACCGCGCATGACGACCGCCGAGACGCTCGAACATCAGGCCCAGGAGTTCACGCGCAGCTACGGAGCTCTTGATGAGCAGTTGCGGCGAGTGATCGTCGGACAAGAGTCCGTCGTCGAAGGGGTGCTGACGTGTCTGTTCGCAGGCGGTCACTGCTTACTCGAAGGTGTGCCGGGACTGGGCAAAACATTGCTTGTGCGCGCGCTCGCTCAAGCATTGCGATTGGAGTTTTCGCGAATCCAGTTCACGCCCGATTTGATGCCGGCCGACATTTTGGGCACCACCATGCTCATTGAAACGATGGACGGGCGGCGCTCGCTTGAATTTCGTCGAGGGCCGGTTTTTACTCAGCTACTCTTGGCCGACGAGATCAATCGCGCAACGCCCAAGACGCAATCGGCGCTCTTGGAAACGATGCAGGAGGGGTCGGTGACCACGGCGGGAGCGACGCACAAACTGTCGCAGCCCTTTTTCGTCTTGGCGACGCAAAATCCGATCGAACAGGAAGGAACTTATCCCCTGCCCGAAGCGCAGCTCGATCGATTTTTCTTCAAGGTCCTGGCCGATTATCCGACCCGGACGGAGCTTCACGAAGTCCTGAATCGAACGACGAGCACGGTGCACGTCGAGGCCGGTGCCGTGCTCGACTCGGCACGGATCTTGGCGATGCGTCAGACGGTACGCGAGGTGGTAATCGCTCCGCACGTGCAAGACTACGCCGTGCGGCTTGTGCTCGCTTCCCATCCCGGCGGACCGCAAGCCGGCGAGGCGGCGAACAAATGGTTGCGTTACGGAGCCGGGCCGCGCGGTGCGCAGGCCATGGTGCTCGCAGGCAAGGTGCGCGCCTTGCTCGACCAACGATTCAACGTCAGTTTCGACGACTTGCGTACCGTCGCCATGCCGGCGCTGCGGCATCGCATCTTGCTCAATTACGAAGCTCAAGCCGAACAGATCGACGCCGACCAAGTGTTGCGCGATTTGATCGAGAAGACGCCGCAGACGGTGCAATGACGAGCATTGTGTCGGGTATTTCGACTCAGCTCGAATGAGAGACTTCGATTGCCCCGGCATAGGCAGGGACAAAGACGAACGCAGTAACGGCTACAACCGACTATTCCTCGTCGTCGTCGCTGCGCAGATAGTCGCTTTCGAGAATGCGAGCGTTTTGATTGCAAGTCTTGCGGCGCTCGATCGAGTGCCAAGGAGAGACGTCTTTTAACTCGGGCATGACTTCGACGAGCTGATGCGCCATCGTCTCGCCCAAACGACGAATAGCCGGCTGGTTCGAGCGTTCGACGATTGCCTGCACGGTTTTCATCAGCCGCACCATACGGGCCCGCTCAAGCACCGGAGCGGACAGCGGAGCATACGGCTCCACCAGTAAATCGCTTACTGGGACTTCGAGCACCCGCTGCCATTCGTAGATCTGAGCGAGTGTAAGATCGTTCGTCGGATCCTCCAACTGGCGAGCCTGTTCGACGGTGCAACGTAGCAGCTGGGCCGCGCGACGAATCGAGATCCCTTGTTCGCGCCTCACCTCTTGCACCCGATGCATCGGCCCGCAGCTTTTACGCGGCAGGGGCTGCGAGGTTTCGTCGGCGAACGCCTCGTCGAGAAACCGACTGGCTTCTTCCGGGTTGGATAGACGCGGTTCCGCCGCCGCATGGAGTTTCGCGACGGGTGGGAGCGGGATCGCCGGCATTGCGGCGGAGGGCAAGTCAAACTCGTAAACACTCATGAGTTTACTAATCGTTCCGCTGGATCGATCGAGCGTTCATCGTCGCGGTCGGCGGGACAAGCCCGCGCTTTCGGCGTCTCCGCGATTGACGGACCAAGACGGGTGTCCTACGGACGAACCCGATCGGCCTGAATCGCGGACGGCCCGAAAGCCTCACCAGTGACAACGAACACCGAAGCATCAATCCGCAAAACCACAGGGAACGACGACTTGCCCTTCGTCGTTCGGCTCGGCTCAGACTGACCGTAGGTGACCTGCACCCGGCATACGCGAAGTACGCAACTACCCCCTTCGCGGTTCAGAAAAAATCATAGCGCTTTTATCAAGTGCCGACAAGCACGCCGGAGATTATTTCCGATGTCGGATTCCGCCGCCTACTCTCCCGTTGCGAAGGCACGCAGTCTTGCTAACAAATAGCTTGGGCCGCGCGGACGTTCGCCTCTCGGCGCGCCGTCGAGTTGATTTGCGCTGCGGATGGCCGGCGTCGTCGCGTTGACGCCCGCCGCGGGCAGGGCGGACACCGCCGACACGACGCCCCCCTGCCTCACGGCGACCTTCATTTGTTCCAGCGCCGCGATCAACGCGGCCGGCGGACGCCGTAAGCGACGCGGACGCACTATGACCGAAGGCGTTTGGTAGCCACGAGTTTTGAGGTACGACACTAACGCCGGTCGCTCGGCCATTTGTTGCCAGCCGACAAGGATTCTTCGCGGGACTAACACCAAATCGGGAAACGGCACCGCGGCGACTGTCGTCGTCTTCCCGGAATACTTCTCGGTCAGGCGCTGCGGTGTCTGCGGAATCGTGCCGAGGGAGCCTGCCGCTCCGCTATAGCGGGCGATCACGGCGTCGTCTTCCATTCGGTGCGACCAAACCTTCGGCAATTCATGTGGGTCGAAATCCGAGTCGCTGCGAAGCGCCAAGAGCGTTTGGCCGTGCGAGTATCGTAGAGCGCTGCGGAGCACTTCCTGCGGGCCGAGTCGCTGGGGGTGGACTAAGAGTTGCACTTGGGGGAAGTGAAGCGAAAGCTCTTGGGCGATCTCGACGGTCGCATCGGTCGAACCGTCGTCGACGAGCACGATTTCGAAGTCGGATGTGAGTTCCGGCACAACCTCGAGAAGTTCGTCGATCAGACGGGGCAGGCTCGATTGCGAATTGCAGACAGGCACGACGACCGTGAGGGAAGGATTCAAAACGGTTTTCCTACGCTGGGGCGGCCTTGCCAAATTGATCCGAGGCGGGAAATTTTGAAATAACCACGTACGAGCCGGCGAATGGCCCTGATAGCATCGGTCGCGGCTCGAAGCGAACTCCAGCCGGCTTCCGCGAAGCCGACTTTCAGCGACCTTATGGATCGTGCGAAAAATGTGGAGTGCGACGGCGACCGGAGTTGAGCAGCGAGCGGTCGACAACCGGGGAGCCGCTAAGTTCTAATGGTGAGAACGATTAGGAGAGTTAAGCATCGATAATCGGCTTAGCTCCGTACCGCTCAACTCGGCACCTCGAACGTCGCCCATGTCGAACCCTCCCCAGTCCGTTCCCGATTTCACGCTCTCGGCCGATGGGCTACTTCCGGCCGTGGCTCAAGACGCCGAGACGGGCGCCGTCCTCATGCTTGCCTACATGAACGCCGAAAGTTTCGCTGAAACGATGGCAACCGGCCGGGCCGTGTATTACAGTCGCAGCCGCGGTCGGCTCTGGCGCAAGGGGGAAGAAAGCGGCAATCGGCAAGACGTCCTGCAAGTCCTCGTTGATTGCGACGGCGATGCGATTCTGCTCAAAGTCCGCCAACAGGGCGATGCGGCTTGCCACACCGGTCGGGTAAGTTGCTTCTTTCATGAAGTCGGTCCGACCGGGAGCGTGAAAATCATCACGCAGCCGATCTTCGATCCGGCCGAACGTTACGGCAAACTTCCGGCGAAGCATGATTGATCGCACCGACGGTCTTGGATTCCTTTCTGCAATCCGGGAGAGGAGAAGGTGCCGTGACACCTCGCGGCGTTGAACGGCTATTGAAACGTTGCACGACCTAACGAGACACTTAGCGATGAAACATCTTACCTCGCTTCTGACCGCGTTCCTTTTTGCCTCCCTTACTTTCTCAGCGGTCGGCGCCGAACTGCCGCTCGTGTTCGAAGACGACTTTGAAAAGGGAGCCGATCGATGGAAGCCGACGGACCCCGCCGCCTGGAAGCTCATTGATTCGAAGGCCGGCAAAGCGTTCAGCTTGTTTCAACAAAGCAAATACAAGCCGGTGCATCGCAGCCCATTTAACATTGCTCTGGCCGACGGCACGGAAGTCACGGAGTTTAAACTCGAGGCCGATGTGCTTTCGACGGTCCGCGAGTACCCGCACCGATCTATGGTCATGGTGTTCGGCTATCAAGATCCGTCGCACTTCTACTACGTGCATTTCGGCAAGAAGACGGATGACCATGCGAACCAAATCTTTATTGTGAACGACGCCCCGCGGACCAAGATTTCGACGAAGACGACTCCCGGCACCGATTGGGACGACCAGTGGCATCATGTGAAGGTCGAGCGGAATCCGACGACGGGTGACATCAAGATTTTCTTCGACAACATGCACGAACCGGTCATGACGGCCGTTGACAAGACGTTTGCTTGGGGCAAGGTCGGTCTGGGGGCGTTCGACGATCTAGGGGACTGGGACAACGTGAAGCTTTGGGGCGTAAAGAAGTAGCGAGCCGGTCATGTCGACGTTTGATCGAGCCGCGCTGATCGCCGCCGCACTTGAAGCTCGACGGCAGGCTTACGCACCGTATTCACAGTTTGCCGTCGGGGCCGCGCTCCTCACCGTATCGGGCGGCATCGTCACCGGATGCAATGTGGAGAACGCGTCGTACGGCCTCACAATCTGCGCCGAGCGCGGCGCCGCTTGCTCGGCCGTCGCGGCGGGCGAGCGGGAGTTTGCGGCGATCGCCGTGGCCCTAGCCGGCGGTGGTACGCCATGCGGCGCTTGTCGGCAGTTTCTCGCCGAGTTCAATCCGCAGTTGCCCGTGTTGTTGGTCGATGCGGACCGGCCGTGGCTGGTCATTGAGACCTCGCTCGCGTCGCTACTGCCGAGCCGCTTCGAATTCAGGAAAGTTTGACGTTACGACGTCGATCGGCATAATCCACGACCGCGATGCATGTCGTGACCCGCGAGACCGATCGAGTGGATGCTCCGTTCCCGACCCCCGAAAGTTTGTCTGCGCCGGCGGAACGTGTTTCCGTCGTGCCCGTTCATCCGCCGACCCCGATTGCTTGGCGGCTGGGCCTGTTCGGTCTGGTGGCCCTGATCGCAGCGGGCGTGTGCGTCGTACCGGATTCTTTAGGTCGGCATGCGCGCGCGGCGCTCGGTATCGTCTGCTTTCTCACGCTGATCGCCGGCTGTTCGACGAATCTGCGGGCCGTGCGCTGGAAGACGATCGCTTGGGGCGTGGTGCTTCAGTTGGCGTTGGCGCTCGTCATCTTGAAAACCACGGCCGGTGAAACCGGATTCCGCGCCGCCGGCGAAGTGATGCAGCGCTTTATGTCTTTCTCGGCACACGGCGCGATGTTCATTTTCGGCAAGCTCGCCGATCCGGCGGCCGTCGAAGGTGTCTTCGGCCGCGGCGGTGGATTCATCTTCGCGTTTCAAGCACTGCCGATCATCATCTTTGTCTCATCATTTTTCACAGTGCTCTACTATCTAGGCCTTCTGCAGTTCGTCGTGCGGATGATGGCCCGAGCCATGATGTTTCTCATGGGGACGAGCGGCGCGGAGACGCTGTCTGCCGCTGCGAATGTGTTCATGGGCCAGACCGAAGCGCCGTTGATCGTAAAGCCGTACATCGCCCGAATGACGCGCAGCGAACTCCTGACGATGATGACCGGCGGTATGGCGACCATCGCCGGAACGGTGATGGCCACCTACGTGCAGATGGGGGCCGACGCCGCCGCGGTGCTGGCTACGAGCGTCATGGCCGCGCCGTGCGGCCTCTATATCGCGAAGCTGATGATGCCCGAAACGGCAACGCCTGAGACCGAGGGGCGGGCCAAAATCCCGCTCGAGAAGTTCCATGCGAACGTGGTCGACGCCGCCGCCGCCGGCGCGAGCGACGGAATGCATTTGGCTCTCAATGTGGCTGCGGTAATCATCGCCTTCCTGGGATTTCTCGCTCTCGCCGATGCTCTGCTCGCGCTCGTCGACGCCGATTTGTCGTTGGCCCGGATATTCTCGAAGGTTTTCTACCCGGTTGCGCTCTTAATGGGGTGCGAAGTGAGCGAGGCCGGGATGATCGCCGATTTACTCGGCACGAAGCTCGTCGCCAACGAGTTCATCGCTTATCAGAAGATCGCGCCCGACGGGGCGTACCACGGGCTGATCAGTCGAGAGGGAGTCATGCTCGCGACGTTCGCACTGACCGGTTTCGCGAACCTCGGCTCGATCGGCATTCAAATCGGCGGGATCGGCGCACTGGCGCCGACGCGCCGAGGCGATCTCGCCGCGCTCGGCGGCCGAGCCTTGCTCTGCGGCTTCGTCGCCACGCTGCTCAATGCCTCGCTCGCCGGACTTCTCATGAACTGATCGCGGTTTTGACGCTCAGGATCGAGCGTTCCGCGGTGTCGGAAATTCCGTCCGACGAGCGACTGATTAATTTCGCTTCCGCCGCGCATCCTTTTCGATGGGCAACTCTAGCCGGCAACAGCCTAGATCGAGATAGCTGCCTTCCTCGGAAATGTTCGCCACGGCGAAGACGTCCGGCGACACCGCGTATTCGACATGCCGGCCATGCTTCGTGGTGCGAACGATGCCGGAGTGTCGTAGCACGCCGAGATGATGCGAGACTTTAACGATCGCGTCGTCAAGTTCATCGGCCAGTGCGCTGACGTGTCGGGGACCGGCGAGCAAGACGGTGAGAATGCGCAGCCGTTCAGGATCGGCCAGCGCCTTCAGCCGCTCGGCGCACCATTGAAACTCTTCGGGCTTCTTCATAAGCGCTCGCTTGAATGTTGGGATCGCCGCCGCAAAAACGGCCGCGGTCCGAACTTGCCTCACGTTCTTACGACTATTAGATTGTCTTGGAGCCCTCAACAGCCTCCTCTCCGACGGCATGAGTTTACCGGAATTCCCGATCATCGACGATGCCTCGCCGCGCCGCACCCGTGCGACGTCGCGCGGGCAGCTTATTACCGCGTCTTGCCTCAGCTTGGCAGGCCACGCGTCGGGCTACGCCGGCTACCTTCTGGTGATGCTTATAGCCGGGTGGCTCGGTTTCACTCCGCCTCAACTTCTGACCCGTAGTCGGCAGGCTTCGGTCGAACTTCAAGCTTCGATCGCAGGCGCTCCGGAACCAAGCGAAGCGGAACGGCAAACGCGGCCGGTGAAGATGCCGGTCGAGAAACCTTGCGAGAAACCGATCGCGCGGCCGGTCCAGATCGAAAAATCCGCCGATTCGAAGCCGGCCGAGCGTCCCACGCCGTCGGTCGGGTTGGCTGCCGTCGCAACCAAAGTTCCGAAGCCGCCGGTCGAGCGAACCGAGACGCCGCCGGAGAAAACGCCGCCGGAGCAAATCACGGAACAGAGACCCAAAAGGTCGACGACGAAGACCGCGACCGTTGCGCCGGTCGAGAGCGTCGAGTCGGCGGCTTCGGTGGCCGTCGACGGCTCGCAGTTCGACGAGCCTCCGCAACCTTCCGTCGACAATCTGAAGCCGCCATACCCGCCGGACGCCCGAACGCGTCGGCTTCAAGGGGTCGTGCTCTTGAAGTTAAGAATCACCGCCGATGGGGTCGTCGAAGACGCGGTTGTCGCCGAATCGAGCGGAGTGCCGAGTTTCGACGACTCCGCACGACGCACGGCCCTCACCTGGCGGTTCACGCCGGCCCGACTTCTAGGGATGAATGTGGCCGTCGTCGTGGCGAAGCCGGTTCGTTTCACGCATCCGGACGCCACCTGAGGCGCAACCCTTCCGTTGTTAGCCGCAACAGCCTGACGGATCGTTTCCGTCGCTAAACAGAAAGGTCTCCGCGGCCTGCGGCAACTCGGCCAACAGCTTAGCCGCCGCACCGTTGATTCGCACGCGTGTGCCGCGCGGATAGACGTTACCGAAGTCGTCACGAAGCTCGCGCAGCGGGCCTTTGTAGAGCACTTCGACCGGTCCGCAAAAATCTCCGTCGGCCGTTCCAGGCTTCGAACCGCTCAGCTTCGTCTCACGCAGTTGAGCCTTTCCGACGGTGAAACAAGGCTTCTGACTAAGCTTACTGAATCGCAAGCCGACGAACCCGGCTGCGGAGAAAAACTCTCCGATCTCCGTATCGGTCCAAACTTGTTCGACGAGCGACGCCGGGCCGGGCAGGGTCGGCTTCTCCGAGAGCGGGCGATCGGCCGTGAGCACATGCGCGGAGATTGTGCCGCCGGCCTTCAAGGCCCGCTTCACATCGGCCAGAAACGTGCGAACCGCCTCGGCCGAGTCGCGCCGATTGAGGGTGCCTTGCAGTTGCACTTCGTCGACGGAGCCGTCGGCGGCGTCGATTCGCGCCGGAAGCGGTTGCGTAAGGATGTGCTGCCACACGATCGGCTGCGGGACGTTCGACGTCGCGGCGGCGATTTGCACGGCGAGGCCTTGCACTCGACCGCGGAATGCGGAGTTACCAACGAGCCCGCGCTCGTGACTCGCACTCTCGTGGTCGTGCTCATCGACGTCGCCGTGGAGAACGTAGATCTCCCAGAGACAGCCGTCGGGGTCGTGAACCCAAAACTTCGTCTGCTTCGAATAGCAACACTCGACCCCCTCTTCGCGCTGAGTCGCGTAGCCGGCCAGTTCCAGCCGGTGTTGCACGGCGACGAGTGCGGCGGAATCGAGCAAGCGCAATCCCGCATGGTTCAAAGGCCCACCGCTTCTCGGAGGAATAGGAATGAGCGAGAGCACGACCGGTGGTTCGGCGAGCTCGAACTTCGCGTAGTCGTCGCGCACCTTCGCCGGCTCGACGCCGAACAGCGTGCGGTAGAAGGCGACGGAGTTCGCCAACGAACTCGCATTGAGCGAGAGGTGAAACTTCACAAGGTCGGCGGCGGCGGTAGACATAATTATGAGGCGATACGTTAAGACTAAACGACGGTCGGGGAATCGCCGTCGAGTCCCGGCGACGGAACGACGAGTGCGGCGAAACCGACCAAAACAACTGCGACGGACAAGACGTTCAGTGCAGGTCGATAAGAACCGAAGGAGTCGACGGAGAAAGCGAACGACAGCGGCCCCACGGCCGATGCGACGACGGTCAGCAATTGCGCCGCTCCCTGGATGCAGCCGAGCTCGCGTCGCCCGAACAAGCGTGGAAATACGGCGAAGAACACGACGGTGATGATACCGCCCGCGAAGCCGGAGAGCAGCGAAGCGGCCAGCAATTCGCCGCGCGTGTCGACCCACGATAAACAGACGATTCCGACGGCATAGAGCACCATGCCGAGCGTGGTGATGTACTGATAACTCAAGCGCCGCGCGAGGAGCCCGCAGAGCGCCTGGCCGAGCAAGCCGAACGGCACGGCCGCTTTCGCGGTTTCGTAGTAGTCTTCATAGGTCAAGCCGCGCTCGGCCAGCACGCGAACGTTGAACAGCGTCAGCCCGGATGCCACGAGTCCGAACAGCGACGTAGCCAGAGCGAACACCCAGAATGCCGGCGTGCGTAGAGCTTGCCGCAACGTGAAGCCGCGGCCGACCGCAGCCTCTTCGTCTGCCGTCGGCAATTGCGTTGCGGCTCGCGGCAATAACCACGCGAGCGGCACTAAGAAAAACACCGCGAGGCCCACGCCCGACCAGGCATAGCGCCAGCCGAAATCGCGGACGGCCGGTCCGACCGTGCCGAACGCCGTCATGAAGCCGATCGTCATTAACACGCTATAGACGGCCATCGGCCAAGACTTCCGCCGATCGAACGACTTGCCCACGATCGCGATGCTGACCACCGACATCGCACTCTGACCGAACGCTCGCGTGAGCAACACGAGCACGAACAGCGCCGCGGGCGAATCGACGCTCGCCAAGCTGCGCGTCGCCGCTCCCAGGCAGAGCGCGGTTCCAAAGAGAACGACGCGTAGACCGTACATGTCGAGCAGTTTGCCGATCGGAAAGCACGCCGACGCGCCGAGCAGCGTGGCCCAGAGGTTGATGTGGCCGACTTCGATCGGATTGAGCCCCAATTCAGCGCTCATCTGCGATTCGATCAGGCCGATGCCGAACGTGCGCCCCGGCAACGTGGCGACCATGGCCGCGGCCGCGACGACGACCGTCAGACAGGCTTGCGCTCGAGTAAGACCTGAGACTGGCCGAGTGGTCGCCTCTTCCATCGCCGTCGCGCTCATCGGAAATACGTCTCGGTCTTGCCGTACTCGGCATAGCGCTCGCGGAGCCACTCGTGGAAGTAGGCGTAGTGCGCGTCGCGCTGCGGGCCGCCGTCGCTGTGGGCGTTGTAGCTCAAATACAATTGCCGCCGATACTTGTCCGTGCGATTCGGGGCGGAGCGATGCGGCGTGAAACCGTCGAACAAGGCGACGTCTCCCGGCTCCAGATGCAGTTGCACGCCGCGCGCAAGGTCGATCTTGTCGAGCGGAATCTCGTGATACATGCCGTCTTCCGGCATGATGGAGCCATGCTTGTGATAGCCGGGAAAAACTTCCGTCGCGCCGTTGTCGGCGTCGGCCGCATCAATGGCAATCAACACCGTGACGAACGTCCGCGGAAACGTCTTCCAGGCGATGTAGTCTTGGTGCAGTCCGTAGCCCACGGCCCCCGGCGGCTTGAAGATCAGCTTGTCTTTGAACAGACAGGCCGGTTCGCCGTAGATGTCGTGTAGGGCGTCGAGAATGCGCCGATCGTCGGCAAAGCCGCCCATTGTCGGGCTAATGTCGATCACCGGATCGAAGCACTCGAACGTGCATTCCTCCGTTTCGACATGATTCTGCCAGCGGCAGCGGATATTCTTGACGTCGATCAAATCTTTGCGCCACCACAAAGCATTGGCCTCGCAGTCCAGCGCGGCCGCTTCTGCGGAGTCGAACACCTGACGAAGAATGACGAAACCATCGGCGGCGTATTGCTTGGCCTGATCTTCGGAGAGATAACGCAAGGAACCGGCTATCGACATCGCCCACCTCACGATCGGCAACGCGGACGGCGCCGCGAACCACGACATTCTCAAGAACGTGATAATCTTAACCGGCGTAGGAAGCGCCGGAAAGAGTGCGGTGCGAGTTCGCCGACAGATGCGGCGCACGTGATGCGACGCCCGACGAAGGTTTCGACGGTTTGGCCGAAAGAGGAATGAATTATTGATGCGGTTTTTGATGTTGGGTGGATTTCTCGGAGCGGGCAAGACGACCACGATCGCCCGGTTGGCACGTCGCTTCGAGGCGCACGGCAAGAAGACGGCGATCATCACCAACGATAAGGCTTCCGAACTCGTCGACACGCTCAATCTGCGGGCGCAAGGCTTCCACGTCGGCGAACTGCCCGGAGTTTGCTTTTGCGGCAACGTCGACGAATTGGTCGGCATGATCAACGCCTTGGGAACGGCCTATCGCCCCGACGTCGTGATGGCCGAACCGGTCGGCAGTTGCCTCGACATCGTCGCAACCGTGATCCGTCCGCTGCGCACCGCCTACGGCGATCGGTTTGAGATCGCGCACTACGGCGTGCTCGTCAAGCCGACGCACGCGACGAAGATTCTCCGCGGTGAAGAGAACGCGGGCTTCTCCCCCAAGGCGGCTTATCTGTTTCGCAAGCAGCTCGAAGAGGCCGACTTCATCATGCTCAACCGCGTCGATCAACTCTCGCCGCAACGGGCCGACGAAATCGAAACGCTGCTCCGCGAGCAGTATCCCGATCGACCAATCGTGCGGATGTCGGCGACGACCGGAGAGGGCTTCGAAGCGGCGGCCGCGCTGTTCGACCAAGTCGGCGAATTCGGACGCCGAATCATCGAGCTCGATTACGACGCTTATGGTGCGGGGGAAGCCGAACTTGGCTGGCTCAACGCTGATATGATGGTGCGCCGCGATCGTCCGTTCGTACTCGACGATTTTCTCCTCGCCGTCGTCGGCGCGATTCGCGACCGTTTGAACGCGATCGACGCCGAAGCGAGCCACTTGAAGGTGATCGGCATTCACGGAGGGCGATTCGGCGTCGCGAATCTAGTCAGCACCTCGGCCGCGCCGGAGCTTTCGCGCCGTAGCGATGCAATTGTCGAGGCCGTGCGCTTGGTCGTGAATGCCCGCATCAAATGTCCGCCGTCGGACTTGCGCCGCGCCGTCGCCGAAGGGCTGCAAGCGGCCGCTACCGAATTCGCCTGCAAACTCGAGCGCCTCGGCGAACAGTGTTTCCGACCGGGCGTCGCGTCGGGCTAAACTACGGCGCTCTTGATACATCTCGAAGGGCTTGTCATGCGGCAACTTTGCTGGTTACTGATATCGCTTGGTTTATTGGGCACGCGAGCAGCGTCGGCGACCGAGACGCGACCGAACATCGTCATCATCTTGGCCGACGACTTGGGTTTCGGCGATTTGGCCTGCTACGGCCATCCGACGTTTAAGACGCCGCGTCTCGATCGCCTGGCAGCCGAAGGCGCACGGCTCACGCAGTTTAATACGCCGACGCCGTTCTGCGCACCGACGCGCGCCGCCTTGCTGACCGGCCGCTACCCGTTCCGTTGCGGCATGACGCAAAACCCCGCCCCTGACGGCGGCCCGGCGGCCGACGCCTTGGCCTTGCCGACAACGGAGATCACGCTGGCCCAATTGCTGCGCGAGGCCGGTTATGCGACCGGCATGGTCGGGAAGTGGCACCTCGGACACAAGCCGGGCACTCTGCCGACCGAGCGCGGTTTCGACGAATACTTCGGTATTCCCTACAGCAACGACATGCGTCCCGTGAAGTTGCTGGAAGGGACGACGATCGTCGAATACCCGGTCGTGCAAGCGACGCTGACGGAGCGGTACACGCAGCGGGCCGTTCGCTTCATTAAGCGGAACAAAGAGCGCCCGTTCTTTCTGTACTTAGCGCACGCGATGCCGCACAAGCCGCTGGCCGCATCGGAGCACTACTATAAAAAGAGCGACGGCGGGCTCTACGGCGACGTCATGGCGGAACTCGACGCCGGCGTCGGGGCCGTGCTCGACGCTCTCCATGAAGTCGGCCTCGACGAGCGCACGCTGGTCCTCTTCACGAGCGACAACGGGGCATGGTTCGGCGGGAGTACCGGCGGGCTGCGCGGTATGAAAGGAAGTACCTATGAAGGAGGCGTGCGCGTGCCGCTCATCGCGCACTGGCCGGGACGCATCCCGGCGGGGCATGTGAGCGACCAGTTGGCCGGCACGATCGACTTGTTTCCCACCGTGGCGCAGGCGGCCGGCATCCCTCTGCCTGGCGATCGCAAATTCGACGGCCGAGACATCTGGCCGCTGTTGACCGGCGCCGCGAATTCGCCGCATCAAGCGTTGTTCGGGCATCAAGCCTCGCGCTTGGCCACGGTGCGCGACGGCCGTTGGAAGCTGCACGTATTGCCTCCCTCGGCCATCAATCTGAAGCCCGGCGCAGACGGCCGCTGGCTCGATCCGCGAGCCCCCGATGGCGTGACGATCCTAGCACCTCGCGAACAATACAATCTGGGCGATCACCCGGGCTCCGGCGCCGGCGTCGCACCGGCGGCGATGCAACTGTTTGATTTGTCGGCCGATCCGGCCGAGACGACGGACCTTGCTGCGCAGCATCCCGACCAAGTGAATCGGCTCAAGGCCTGCTACGACGCCATTCTACCGGAAGTGCCGCGCGTCGAAGAAGTGAAACGCACTCCTATCAAATAGCCAGGATCGCAGTACGGCGAGGCCCTATGGCGCAGCGAGACCGGGCAATGGAACAGGTTCTTCCGCAGGCGAGCCGGCAACGACGGCGGCCGGCGTCGCGATCGCCGCTCCGCAGCAAAGATCTGCCCGGCCGATCCATTCATGTTGGATCTCGCGCATCAGCAGCGCGTTATCCAATGCGATCGATCCGGGAGGGAAAATGGCCGAATCATCGAAATAGCTGGAACGGACTTCTTCGACGCTGAGCGGTTCGGCGTGCCAGGTACGGCAGCGCGACTCGAGACCTTGAAAAGTTTTCACGTCCCCGATTGCGGAATAACCCAGCGAGCCCGCGGCGAAAAACTGCGACGCCGCTTCGCAGGTTTCGAAGATCGAATCGGCCGGCCACGTTTTCGTGAGCCGCGCGCGAACGGCGATCCGCGTCTCCCCGTCGTCACTTGCGACCTCGACGGCCAATTTGTCAATTGTTTCTTGTACGTCGAAGCGAGCATGGTGATGCTCGCCTGGAACGAGTAATCCGCCGGCCAAAGTATTCAGCCGTGAATTGGTGTCGCGGCGACGGATGTAGACACCATCGCCCGACACTCCGGCTTGCGTCCAACGCACGGCCGCGCGCTGGGCCGCGTTCTCACTTCGCAAGCCGAGCAATTCCGGAAACCCTCGCGGACGCACGCCGCGTAGCCGAATCAAACAGAAACCTACCACTGCTCTGCCGGCGTAGAGCTTCGGCTCGAACGGAGCGGGTAATTGCCGCGCCAGCACTTCGGGCTCGACCCGATAGTTGACGAGCATTCGCCGTTCGATGACGCCGCGCAGAATGGGAAATCGCATAGTCGCAACGCAGGAGGTCTTCGCCCTATGACTATGGCCATTATACTTTGCCGCACTCCGGTTGCGCTTCCGCGGAGGTCGTGCGTTCGCCCTCTGCCGCTTTTGACGACTTACTTCGCTCCGTAGCCGTATTTTTCGAGATAGGGGCGCCAGCGCGTTGCAATTTGCTCGCGCTGGGCGTCGGTAATCGAGTACTTGTTGGTCTGATAGTCGGCGCTGTCGGCGACGTAGCGCTGCATGGCGCCGCGTACTTGGCCAAAGTCGCCGAGGCCGAGTTGTTTGTAAGCTTCTTCCATACGCGTGATCGGGTCTCGCACGAGGTCTTCGTAGCGGATTTCGTAGAGGCGACCGGCGGAAATTAGGCTTCGATCCGACTCAAATTTGCGATACATACGCTCAAACGTTTCCAGCACCTGCTCTTCGAGCCCGGCACAGTTCGGCACTTGCAGACCATGCGTTTCGTAGAGCCGTTTCCAGAGATGCACGGTCGAAGGGAATAGCACGAACGGGTCGCGGACGATGTAAATGAAGCGGGCGTCGGGTAGCAGGTCGAGTATCTCGCTTACTCGCGCCGTGTGCGGCGGCGACTTGACGATGAGCCGCTTCCTGGACGCAAACGTCACTTTTTTGAGGAAGCCCCGCAGGGCTTCTTTCCAGCGGGTCTTCTGCGTCTCGCTCACGTTCTCCAGCGTCAGGTATTCCGAATAAGCAGGCCCGTGGTTCGGAAAGGCGATCGTCAGGTACGGCGACGGAATTCCCAAATTGCAAAGGGCGAACTCGTCCTCTTGCGGCCGGTCCCAGCCCATCGGCATGTTGTCCATCGGCCGGCGCGACGGCATCAGCCAATAGAACAGTCGCGTGACCCACCATTTTGATATCGTGAAATGGTTCGGGGCCATCGCCTGATAAGTGCTCGGCGACGTGAACTGCGGGTCGAGCGCGAGGAGTTCGTGGAGCCAAGTCGTCCCGGAACGCCAATGGCCGAGAATGATTAGCGGGCGAGGTTGAATCGGCGTGTTGCGAATCGCCAAGCCGAACACGACCGCCTCGATCCAGCGCATGACCGAGTTCAGCAGGCTAATTAGCGTGATCAGTACCGCTTTGTGCCAGTAGCGCGGAGCCACTTGGAATCGGTTGCGAGTAAGCAACGACATCCAGGTGGTGAAGCACATCCCGATCCACATCCGCGGCATCCATTTGCGCTCCTTTTTCTTGGGAGCGGCGGCAGGCTTAGCGGCGGAAGAGGGAGAACTCATGGGCGGCGCACGACGGGCACAAGAGACGATGCCAAGCAAAGTATCGTACCCGCGACCATCCGAACGGGGAACGGGGCTACCACTCGTCGGCGACGGCTTCCGCGGTGTTACAGCGTAGGGCCGATCGACCACGGGGCGAACTCTTCTTCTCCGATCCCATGCAGTTCGCTCTTGGTTTTCTTGCCGCCGGCCACCTCAAGCACCAAGTCAAATATCTGTTTGCCGACTTCGGCCAGCGGAATCCCTTTACTGAGAATGACGCCGGCGTCGAGGTCCATGTCGTCGATCATCCGTTCGTACATCGGCGTGTTGGTGGCGATCTTGATCGACGGCGTCGGCTTGCAGCCGAAGCAACTACCGCGTCCCGTCGTAAAACAGACGACGTTGCAACCGCCGGCCACAAGGCCCGTCACGCTTACCGGATCGAAGCCCGGCGTATCCATAAAGACAAAGCCCCGGCTCTTGATGCGCTCGCCATAGAGCACCACGTCGTTGAGCGCCGTCGTTCCGGCCTTCGCCATCGCGCCGAGCGATTTTTCGTAGATGGTCGTGAGCCCGCCTTCTTTGTTGCCGGTCGACGGGTTGTTGTCGAGTCGTGCACCGAACATCGCGGCGTATTTTTCCCACCAGCGAATCCGCTCAACGAGCCGCTCGCCGACGGCGCGCGTCCGGCTACGCTTTGTGAGCAGTTGTTCACACCCGTACGTCTCCGAAGTCTCGGCGAGGACGGTCGTGCCTCCGGCGGCGACGAGCATGTCGCTTGCGACGCCGAGCGCAGGATTCGCAGTGATGCCTGAGTTGCCGTCGGAGCCGCCGCAATTGAGGCCGAGCACCACTTCACTCGCCGGGACGGTCTCGCGCTTGACGCCGTTGACGATCGGCAGCAATTCACCGATGCGGTGCAGCCCTTCGTCGACGGTCTTCTGCGTCCCGCCCAAGTCCTGCATCACCAAAACCGGCGGTTTCCGTCCGCCTTGCAAGCTCGCCAGCGATTCACCGGCGAGACCTTTGATCTCGACCAGTCGACGACTATCGACCAAATACGGCAACGACGCCGTCTCGCAACCGAGGCCGATCAGGATATACGCGGCGACGTTGGGATGGTCGGCGAAGCCGGCGAGCGTCCGATTGAGTTGTTCGTGATCGTCGCCGCCGAACTGCATGCCGCAGCCTCCTTTATGGACGAGCGGCAACACGCCGTCGACGTTGGGGTATTGGGCGAGCAGGCCTTTGTCGAACCGCGCGGCGATGTACTTGCTCACCGAAGCGGAACAATTGACGTTCGAGATAATCGCGATGTAGTTGCGCGTACCGACGCGGCCGTCGGGTCGACGATAGCCTTGAAATGTGCGGCCGGTAATCGGCGTCGGCTCCGGCGGAATTTCGGTCGCGTAGTCGTAGTGCCTTTCAAACAAGGGCGCCGACACATTATGGACATGCACCCACTCGCCGGCCGTAATCGGTTCGGAAGCGAAGCCGATCGTCTCGCCGTATTTCGTGATCGGGGCGCCTTTGGCGATGTCGGCAAGTGCGACTTTGTGCCCCATCTTCACCGTCCCGGCGATCGACAACTCGCGGCCGTCGACGACGACTCGCTCTCCCTTCGACAAATGCCGCACGGCGACGCAGACGTTGTCGGCCGGATGAAGATGAATGACGTCAGCCACACGGACATCGAGAACTGGCATGTTGGGCTTTGGCTGGGCGAGAGGCTGAAAACAACGGCGGGCGGGAAGCGACTGGGCGATACCGTATTATATCAACGACTGTTTTTGCACGCCGGCCGCGGCGAAACTGGCGATTCCCGTAGACGAACGGCCTCGGTGCGGTAGATTCAGGACCGCACGTTGCGCTGAAAGTGCCTTGAATGCGATAGGTTCCCGCAATGAAGTTTCGTTCGCTCGGTCGGACCGGTCTGGAGTTGTCGTGGCTGAGCTTCGGCGCGTCGTCGCTGGGGGCGGAGTTTCGCGGAGTCGACATCAACGAAGCGATGCGCAGCGTCCACGTCGCTCTCGATCTTGGAATGAACTTCATCGATACGTCGCCGTTCTATGGCCGCGGTATGAGCGAAGTGCTGCTGGGCATTACGCTTCGCGATGTTCCACGCAGCAAATACCTACTCGGTACGAAGCTCGGCCGCTACGACGCCGCCCACTTCGACTTCTCTGCAAAGCGAGTGGCCGAAAGCGTCGACGTGAGCCTGCATCGCCTGGGCGTCGACTATTTCGACATCATGCTCTGCCACGATATCGAGTTCGTCGATATGCGGCAGATCGTCGACGAAACGCTCCCTGCACTCCGTAAGATCCGCGACGCCGGCAAGGTGCGCTTTATCGGCATCAGCGGCTATCCGATGAATATTTTTCGGTATGTGCTCGATCGGACCGAACTCGACGTCGTCCTTTCGTACAACCATTACACTCTGCAGAACACGATGTTCGCCGACTTGGTGCCGTACCTGAAGCAAAAGCAGGTGGGCATCATGAACGCTGCGCCGTTCTCCGCCCGGTTGCTCACGAATCAGCCGCTGCCGAAGTGGCATAAAGCGACGTCCGAAGTCCGCGACTGCGCACGCCGCGCCGCCGAACATTGCGCGAAGCAAGGCGTCGATATCGCCCAACTCGCCCTGCAGTATTCCATCGCCAATGAAGACATGACGACCTGCATCGTTGGCTCGGCAAACCCCGACAACGTGCGCAAGTGGGTCGAATGGTCGGAAAAACCTCTCGACGGGAAGCTCGTCGCCGAAGTCCAAGAAATCCTCCAGCCGATCCACAACTGGTTCTACATCGAAGGCCGCCCGGAAAATAACGACGCTCGGTAAAGTCAAAAGTCAAAATGCAAAAGTCAAAACCGAGAACCCGATGAAAGCTCTCTCGCTTGCCGAACCGAAGCATTGGCAGAAGATTGACGTCCCCGAACCGCCGGCACCGGGGCCGGGCGAGGCCGTCGTGCGCGTGCACAACGTCGGCATCTGCGGCACGGATCTCAGCGGCTACCTCGGCAAAATGCCGTTCTTCAGTTATCCGCGCATTCCCGGGCATGAGCTCGGTGTCGAGGTCGTCGCCGTCGGCGCAGGCGTGACACACGTGAAGCCCGGCGATCGTTGCGCGGTCGAGCCGTATATCAACTGTCAGACGTGTTATGCCTGCCGCCGCGGCAAGAATAATTGCTGCGAAAAACACCAAACGCTCGGCGTGCACTGCGACGGCGGGTTGCGGCCCCTGTTCACCGTGCCGGCCCGCAAGCTGCATATTTCCAAGAAGCTGGCCTATGAGCAGTTGGCGCTCGTCGAGACTTTGGCGATCGGCTGCCATGCGGTCGACCGGGCGGAGCTCAAGAGCGACGAATCGTGTCTGATCATCGGTGCAGGACCGATCGGCCTGTCGGCGTTGGAGTTCGCGAAGCTCACCGGCGCGAGGGTGATCGTGCTCGACGTGAACGACGGCCGCTTAGAATTCTGCCGCAGCACGATGGGCGTAGCGCACACGCTCAAGCCGGGCGAGGCGCTGGAAAGGAAACTTAAAGATTTGACCGACGGCCACGGCCCCGACGTCGTAATCGACGCGACCGGCAGCGTGCAATCGATGTCGGCCGCGTTTGGGCTGATTTGCCACGGCGGCAAGCTCGTCTACGTCGGTATCACGACGGAAGAAGTGAAGTTCCGCCACCCGACGTTTCACCGTCCGGAAGGAACGTTGCTCTGCAGTCGCAACGCGCTTTCGCCCGACTTCTCGCGGATCATCGAGCTCATCGAAGCCGGCCGCATCGACACGCGCCCGTGGATCACGCACCGCACGGCGTTTGACGACTTGATCGACGTTTTCCCGTCGTACGTCAAACCGGAGACCGGCGTGATCAAAGCCGTTGTGGAAGTCGGAACATAGGCGCCGGCTGTCAGGGGCCGGGCGGCGGTGGGCAGCGCGCGGCAGTTCCGTTCTGTCGCCTGGCTCCTGACGACTAGCGCCTGCTCTCCTACGCCGACGGGCGGCGGCTGAACTGATAAGCGAGCAACACTTCGTAGAGGTCCGTCGGAATCGTGATCTCTTCGTGTTCGAAGTCGCGGAGCCACGTGCGACGATTATTCACCGCGTCGGCCAGAAGCGGATAGATGTCGCCGAACGGAACGTTCACCGTGTGTTCGCCGCTATCGACGGCGGCTTGTTCGGCGGCTTCCGGACCACGATAGACGCGCAGTTGAACTCGAGCCATGAGCAGTGCATCCCTTCACACAACGGATGTGGTGCGACGACGGCGTCGGAGTCGTCTCCGACCTCGGTCGTCGGAGAGCATCCCATGCCTCCCGAGCGACCGTTTCGCCGATTTCATCGCGGCGACGCTAATATCGACCGCTCCTGCATTCGGCCTTAACCTTTTCTGAATCTTCTTGCTCGACGCCGGCGTCACCTGCGCCGACGTCAACATCGTCGCCGGCAGGTTGCGCAACGCGGCGATGTTTCAAACCGGCAACATTGTCAATTTAGGGAAGCGCCTACCGTCCTCAGTTGCCTTCTCAGCTGTCCGAAGGCTTGATTTCAAGCCGATCCGCGACCGTCGCTCGCTTGACAGTCGACGAGTAAGCCCCTAGATTGCCAAGTCGTTGGGTTCTATACACTTACTAATTTTAAGGAGCCCGGGGCGGAGCCGCAGTCGGAAATTGCAGACCGTCTGCCGTTCATCGTTGGGAATCATTCGCGACGACACCGCGGCGGCCCGTGCGGCCGACCGAGCCGTTGAACGAAGTGCCGGCGTCGCTATCCTGCCGCCTCCCGGCTGTTCGCCTCTCGCATGTCTCTCTTGAGCATCGACTCTCCGGTTGTGATCGACCTCGCGTCGGTCGCCAAAGCACTCAACCTTCCGCAGCCGCGCGTCGAAGCGGTCGTCAAGTTGCTGGATGAAGGGAACACCGTTCCGTTCATCACGCGCTACCGCAAAGACCAAACCGGCGGTCTCGACGAAGAACCCATTCGTGCGATTCACGACCTCGTCGTGAAGCAACGCCAGTTGGCCGAACGCAAGCAAACGATCTTGCGCTCGATCGACATGCAGGGCAAACTTACGCCCGAGTTGGCGAAAGCCGTCGAGGCCGCGCAGACGACGCGCAGGCTCGAAGATCTCTACTTGCCGTATAAGCCGAAAAAGCAAACGCTCGCCACCACGGCGCGCTCGCGCGGGCTCGAACCGCTTGCACTTGAGATTCTCGCCGCCGATCCGCTCGCCGCCGACCTCGACGCTCGTCTGCGCGACTTCGTCAATCCCGACAAGCAAGTCCCTACGGCGGCCGATGCGCTCTTGGGCGCCGGGCACATCCTCGCCGAACTGTTCAGCGAGCGGGCCGACGTGCGCGGCCGCGTGCGCAACATTCTGCAAAAATCCGGCAAGCTCACGACAACGGCCGTAGAACCGGAACAAAAACCTGTCTCAGAGAAGGCGGATAAGCAAGCCGCGGAGAAAGCTGGTGGTGAGAAGATCGCCGAGGCTGCGAAAGCCGAATCAGCTCAGCAACCGCTCTTCGCCGGGCTGAGCGACGACTCGGGTGAGGAGCAAACGCCGGAGCAAGCGGCCGCCGAGCAAGCTGCGGCCATTGAGGAGGCCCTGTCTCTCGCCGAGCCGACGGCGGAAGAATTGCAGGCTTCCGACATGGAAGAAGAGGGTGCGCACGTCGATCCGAGCGAACCGCCGGTCGACGCGACTCTCGCCGGCGAAGCGGCCGCCGAGGCGGCCGCCGTCGAAGGAGCGATCCACGCCGTCGATGCGAGCGTCGCCGCGTCGGGTGAATCCGCTCCGGAAGCGCCCGCCGCGGAAGAAATCGCAGGCGATTCGGCCGCCGTGGCCGCCGTCGCGGCCGAAAAGAAACCGCCGAAGAAGAAAGAGAAGAAGCCGAAAAAGGTTTTGACAAAAGCGGAAATTCGCGCCGCCGAGCTCAAACGCGCTTTTCGCGACTACTTTCAATTTTCCGAATCCGTCTCGAAACTGCCGCCCCATCGCGTGTTGGCCATCAATCGCGGCGAAAAGGCCAAGGTCTTGCGGGTGCGCATCGATTCCGATACGTCGGCGATGGAGCGCGTGGTCGACGAACTGCTTGTGCCGCAAGGACATCCGCACGCCGAGTTTCTGCGCGGCTGCGGTCGAGATGCGCTGCATCGCTTAATCGTACCGAGCTTGGAGCGCGAACTGCGTCGGGAACTCACCGACGAAGCCGAAGCTCATGCCGTCGAGGTGTTCGCCAAGAACCTGCGCAATTTGCTGCTGCAGCCGCCGGTGCGCGACCGCCGCTTATTGGCGATCGACCCGGGTTTCAAGAGCGGCTGCAAGTGGGTGGCGCTCGATGAGTTCGGCAACCTGCTCGAAAACGGCGTGTTGTTCGTCGTCGGCAACGCCGAGCGGCGGGCGGGTTCCAAGGCCAAACTCGTTGAAACGATTAAGCAGCGTGAACTTGGCGTGATCGTCATCGGCAACGGCACCGCCTGCCGCGAAACCGAGACCTTCGTCGCCGATCTCCTGACCGGAGAATTGGCCGGCGGCGGAGTGTCTTACGTGATCGTCAGCGAAGCCGGTGCGAGCGTCTACTCGACCAGCCCGCTCGGTCGCGAGGAGTTTCCGGATCGCGACGCCACGGTGCGCGGCGCCGTGTCCATCGGTCGTCGCCTCCAAGACCCGCTGAGCGAGTTGGTGAAGATCGAGCCGAACAGTTTGGGCGTCGGGCTCTATCAGCACGACGTAAAGGCGAAACACTTGCGTGATTCGCTCGACGGGGTCGTCGAATCGTGCGTGAACTTCGTCGGCGTCGACTTGAACACGGCCAGCCCGTCGCTGATGCGTTATGTGTCGGGCCTGAATCAACTTACCGCCCAGCGTATCTACGAGCATCGTCAGACGCACGGGCCGTTTAAGACACGCGAGCAATTGAAGGAAGTCAACGGCGTCGGCGACTCGGCGTTTGTGCAAGCGGCCGGTTTTTTAAAGATCACCGGCGGCGACA
The DNA here is from genome assembly GCA_016793115.1 of Planctomycetaceae bacterium. Lineage (GTDB taxonomy): Bacteria > Planctomycetota > Planctomycetia > Pirellulales > PNKZ01 > PNKZ01. Next base: position 109,846 of record JAEUIN010000273.1, on the reverse strand, counting down.
ACCCTCTCGACGGCACTTGGATTCACCCCGAGAGCTACGCGACCGCGGAGCGCGTACTGGACCAACTCGCGGCGACGCCCGCCGATTTGGCGGATAAAGAAAAACTTGCGAAGATTACCGAGAAGTCGCGTGGCATCGATTTGCCGCGCGCCGCTTTACAATTGCGCGTCGGCACGTTGTCGTTGCACGATATCGTGGCGCAGCTCACGCGGCCGGGTCGCGATCCGCGCGATAGCCTGCCGCCGCCGATCTTCAAGCAGGGCATTCTGAAACTCGACGATCTCGCGCCCGGCATGGAACTCCGCGGCACGGTGCTCAACGTCGTCGACTTCGGCGCATTCGTCGACATTGGTTTGAAGGACAGCGGCTTGGTGCACATCAGTCACTTGGCCGATAAGTACGTGAAAGATCCCCACGAGGTCGTCTCGGTGGGCGATATCGTCAAAGTTTGGGTGCTTCAAGTCGACAAGCAACGGCGCCGTGTTTCTCTGACGATGATCCCACCCGGCGCGAAGCGCGCCGACGAGAAGGCTCACGGCGAAGGCCGCGGCGACCGGGGCCGCGGCGAAGGACGACGAGGGGACGGGCGTCAAGGTGACGGCCGGCCGGGCGGCGAAGGCGCCCGCGGCGGTTTCCAAGGTCGCGGGGGTCGCGACGGCGGCGCGGCCCGACAAGGCGGCGGCGATCGTGGCGGTCGGCCCGGCGGCGGACGTGAACGAGGTCGCGACGGCGGACGACCCGGCGGCGGTCGTAAATTCGAACGCAGACTCACTCCGGAGGAGCAGGCCGCGGAAGAGGCCGCCGCGGCGGCTGCGGCGGCCGAAATCGAAAAGCTCAAGAAGGCCAATCCTCCTCCCGCGCCGAAGAAGCTCAGTAAGGCGAAGTTGCAGGGGCGCGCGTATTTGCAGTCGTTCGGCGAGCTGAAGCAATTCATTGTTCACAACGATCCGGCCGAGGAAGCGTCGCCCGGCAAGGACGCCGTGACGTCCGAGGCCTCGCCGAAATCGGCAGATACGACACAGCCGGCGGCCGAACCGAAGTCGGAATCCTCGGCCGGCGAAGCCCCGTCGTCGACCTAGTATCGCTCTGAGCCGCCGCCTCTTACTCGTGAGTTTGCGTTTAGCGATGGAATTTGAAGACCGACTTCAGAAGGCGATTGCTCGCGGCGAGAAGGCCCGCGAAGCTCAAGAACGGGAAGCCGCCGGCCGCGCTCTGACGGAAGAAGAGTTCAAGCGGTTGCATGCGAATTTGCGGATGGAGTTGGCGGACCACATTGAAAAGTGCCTGCAGCGCTTGCCGGATTACTTTCCGGGCTTTCACGTCGATTCGATCGTCGGTGAAAAAGGTTGGGGCGCGGCTTGCTCGCGCGACGACGTTAATCTCGGCGACGGCGGACGACGGAGCCTCTACAGCCGGCTGGAGATTGTCGTTCGTCCTTACTCGCCGGCTCATATCGTCGAAGTGACGGCCAAGGGAACGATCCGCAATCGCGAGGTTTTTAATCGCTCGTCGTATCAGAAATTGGCCCAGTCCGACGCCCAGCCGCTCCGCGATTCGGTCGATCTGTGGGTATTGGAGTACGCGGAACACTACGCGGCGGCGAAGTAGATTGGTTCGGTTGACGGCGATCGCGTCGTCGCCGTACGCCGCTCTCGGCCCGAACAGATCGCTTCATGTCTTTCCTTCCCACCGCTGACTGGTCGGTTCTCCGCAAGCGGGCCGAGCTGCTGCGCCGCACGCGCTCGTTTTTCGACGAGCGCGGATTTCTGGAAGTTGAAACGCCCGTGCTCTCGGCCGACACGGTCGTCGATCGCCATCTCGAACCGCTCACGACGACGCTGGAAGGACTCGGCCCGCCCCACACGCTCTACTTACAGACATCGCCCGAGTTCGCCATGAAGCGACTCATGGCGGCCGGCGGCGAGGCGATCTATCAGATCGCGCACGCCTTTCGGCAGGGCGAGCGCGGTGCCCGTCACAACCCCGAGTTTACGATCGTCGAATGGTATCGCCGCGGCGACGACTATGACGCGGGCATGCGGCTGCTCGGCGAACTATGCGACGCTTTGTTGGGCCGCGGTGCGGTTGAGCGCTTGGCCTATCGCGACGCCTTTCGGGCATATGTGGGAATCGACCCGCTTTCGGCGAGTGACGACCAGATTTCCGCAGCGGCGCGTCGGCACAGACCGCAATCGGCTGTGGCATTCGATGCGGCGACCGTGCCGGCCGATCGTGACGCATGGTTAGACCTGTTGCTGACGGAGCTTGTCGAGCCGAAGCTTGGTTTGAAGCGGCCGACGATCCTTTGCGACTATCCGCCTTCGCAAGCCGCGCTGGCTCGACTTCGTGGGGACGATGAAGTCGTCGCCGAACGTTTCGAACTGTATATCGAGGGACTGGAGCTCGCCAACGGCTACCATGAACTGCTTGATGCCGAAGCGATGGAGCAGCGCACTACGGAGAATAACGCCTTGCGCGTCGCCGACGGTAAGTCGATGCTTCCGGAGCGGAGCCGACTGCTTGACGCCATGCACCACGGCCTGCCGGCCTGCACCGGTTGCGCACTCGGCTTCGATCGCATCGTCATGCTCGCGACCGGGGCGAGCGACATAGCCAAGGTGATTCCCTTTCCGATCGAGCGGGCCTAGTCGTCACGCCGTCGCTTGGCGGCGCTCCGCCTTAAGGCGGCGGATTTCTTGCTCAAGTTGGAAGCGCTCTTGTCGCCAGGCTTGGTTGCGTTGGAAGAGCGCCGCATCTTGGCGTTCCAGTTCCGCTTCGCGGCCCGTCAGATAAGCCGCTTGGCGTTCGATGTCTTCATGGCGGGCCTCGGCCCAGCGGTGGAGTTCCTGCGTCTGGAAACGCAGGCGTTCGGCTTCGATCGATAGATCGTTGCGCAAGGAGTCGAGTTCCGCCTTCTGTGCCGTGAGATCGGCTTGGAGCAATCGATATTGCTCGCTGAGTTTCGACCGAATGCGAGCCATCTGCTCGGCCAACGCCGCAGCGGGCATCGTGCCGGAAAGCTGCGTCCACAACTCTTCGGCGGCGAGTCGCATTTCGAGCGTTTCGCGTTGGGCCGCGGAAAGCTCCTCTTGTTCGCGGCGAATTGCGGCGCGGCGGAAGTCGAGCTGTTCGCTCTGACGCTCCAAAGCTTGCCGTCGGTCGGCGTCTTCGGCCTCCGCGCGGCGCCGCAATTCGGCGAGCTCGAGTCGGTCGTGGCGTTGCTGCGCGGCCAATCGCTCCCGTTCTTCCGTCAACTCCGCGCGCAGCCGTTCCCACTCGAGCATCGCATGCTTTAAGGTCGTTTCTTGTTCGACGATCGCCGCTTCGCGAACGTCCAGCGTCGCCTCACGCTCGTTGAGCGCGATCTGCAAATCGAGCTGGAACCGGCTCGGCTCATTCGCCAGTTTTTCCAACTCCTCGCGTCGCGACTCCATTTCTTCGTAGCGAGTCCGCAGAGTTTCGATTTCTCCCTGCAATTCGGCTCGGCGAGCTTCAACTTCCGCCGCGGCATGGCGACGAGCGGCCGTCTCGAGCGCCGCCTCCATGTTCAGTCGCTCCAGTTCTTCTTCGCGAGCGCGCACTTTTTCGTAGCGAGCTTCCAACTCGGCACGCTCGGCGGCAAGTAGAGCGCGATCTTGTTCGAGCAGCATTGCCGCTCCGGCTTCGCCTTCCCGCAGGCACTCAGCTTCGGCGGCAAGCTCCTCTTCGCGCGCCGCGTAGGCCGCCTCGCGAAGGCGATAGGATTCTTCGCGCATTTGAAAGTCCGCTTCGCGCTCGGCGAGTTCGTCGAGGCGGCGTCGATGCCATACCTGCGCTGCTCGGCGCTCATTGTCGTGTCGAGCCAGCTGTACCTGCCATTCGGCTTCGCGGCGATCGAGTTCCTCCTGCTTCTCTCGCAAGTGCAACGCGAGACGACGCGCTTGATTTCGCAGCAGCTCCCCGTCGTCGACGTCGCCGATTTCAGCAACATCGCCGCGAGCGGCGAACGATTCGCAGTCAACGCTCGGCGGTTCGGCTGCTGTACGTTCGGCCGGCGACTCGTCGCCCGTCAGATGCGGCGCGACGAGATTCTCGGCGGCGTCGATGCGCGTTGCGCCGACCGCTTCTTGCTCTAGCTCCGAAGACTCGCGTTGTCGCGACGATTGGTCGACTGCCGGTGAGATCGCCTCGGTGCCGATACGCTTAGCCATTCTCGAACTCCACGAAGTCGTCAAACAAACCTGCGGCCGCGAGGGCCACGGTCGACGCAGCGGGAGTGATGATCGGCAGAAAGACTCGTGAAGTTGAGTTTGGATAATGTGCCGAAAGTTTAACGGCGAAACTCGTCGTGCTATCGCCGGCAAGGCGCGCGTCGCCGGCAATTGAAGTTAGCGCAGCAAAAAACCGCGCCGCCACAAAAGTTGTCGGCGCGGCCTCGTATTCTATCTCGCTTCGATCGCCGACGAACAGGCTGCTTACTTCGCGGCGTCGAGCGCGGCTTGCAGCACGCTCTTCGGCTTCGCGCCGACGAAGCGATCGACCACCTCGCCCCCCTTGAAGATCATCAGCGTCGGAATGCTCTGCACTCCGTATTGTCCCGCAGCTTGCGGGCTGTCATCGACATTAACTTTGCCCACCTTAATGCTGCCGGCATACTCGGTGGCGAGCGCGTCGATCATCGGGGCGATCTGTCGGCATGGCCCGCACCACGGGGCCCAAAAGTCGACGAGGACGGGCTGGGACGACTGTAAGACTTCGGAGTCGAAGTTGGAGTCGGTGAATTCCACGGTGTTGGCGCCCATGACGAAACTCCTGAACGAAAAGTCTTAAACTGCGGTGAGTTAGTGTTTGAAATGTAGGGGAATTATAGGCGGATGGCGAAAACCGTCAAACCACGGCGGTGAGCGACTTTAAACCGTCATTTATGGCGGGATTTCCGCGCCCATAGCGGCATTTAATCTCCGGCAGTACAACGACTGCATCATCTTCGATGCCGTCCATTCGCGGAGGGTTACACCATGTCGTCCGTAAGTTTTCCCTGCTTTTTGGTGACCAAAGACGCCGCGGGAGTGCGCGGCGAAGTGACGACTCGTACCATCGGCGATCTTCCGGCCGGCGAATTGCTGATTAAGGTCGCCTACTCCTCCATCAACTTCAAAGACGCCCTTTCCGCGACCGGCAATCCCGGCGTCACCCGCAAGTTTCCCCACGTGCCCGGAATCGACGCGGCAGGTACCGTCGAGTCGAGCGACTCGCCCAGCTACCGCGCCGGCGACCAAGTGATCGTCACCGGGTTCGACATGGGTCAGAACACCTGGGGCGGCATGGCCGGCTATATCCGCGTTCCGGCCGCCTGGGCCGTGCGGCTTCCCGATTCGCTCACGCCGCGCGACGCCATGATCTACGGCACCGCAGGCCTCACGGCGGCGCAGTGCGTCGAAGCACTCATTGCGCGCGGGGTTGATCCGGCAAAGGGCGATATCGTCGTCACCGGCGCATCGGGCGGCGTCGGTTCGTTGGCCGTCGGCATCTTGGCGAAGCTCGGCTATTCCGTCGCCGCGGTCACCGGCAAGCCTGAAAGCGCCGATCTGCTCAAGACGCTCGGCGCCAAAACAATTCTCTCCCGGGCCGACGTGAGCGATGAATCGAAAAAGCCGCTGCTCGCCTCACGCTTCGCGGGCGCGGTCGACACCGTCGGCGGCAACACCTTGGCCACCGTCGTCAAAAGCCTCAACCGCTTAGGCGTGTGCGCCTGTTGCGGGCTCGTCGGCGGCGTCGACATTCCGCTCACCGTGATGCCGTTCATTTTGCGCGGCGTCGACTTGGTCGGCATCGACTCGGTCGAATGCCCGATGGAACAACGTGTGCGAATTTGGTCGAACCTCGGCACGGCGTGGCGTATCGCCCCACTCGAGCGACTCGCGACCGAAATCACGCTTGGCGAAGTTCCTCGGCACATCGATCAGATCTTGCACGGGCGCATTACCGGCCGCGTTATCGTGCGTCCGGAAGTCTGATCCCGGTCCCCGGTCGTTGAACCGGTCCGCGGGGCCGACTATCGTAGATCAATTTGCCGCATTGCCCGCCCCGTTCCGCACCTTCATTCGGTGCTGCTCTTCTTAAGGATCACCCGCCATGATTCGCCGTTTCTGCTCGCTGCTCGCCGTCGCCATAGGCACGGCCTTGTTTCTCAACTCCGCGGCCGTCGCCGCCGAACCCGCCGCGAAGCCGCTGAAGGCGTTGCTCATCGTCGGCGGCTGCTGTCATGACTACGATTTCCAAAAGCGAATCATCGCCGACGGCATCTCGGCTCGCGCGCACGTAGAGTTCACCGTGATCCATCAAGGCGGCACCGCCACCGATTCCAAGATTCCGCTCTATGAAGATCCGAACTGGGCCGACGCCTACGACGTGATCTTGCACGACGAATGCTTCGCCAACGTCAAGGAGCAAGAGTGGATGGATCGCATCCTCGCGCCGCACAAGGCGGGCAAGCCGGCCGTGTTGCTCCATTGCGCCATGCACTGCTACCGTAGCGGCACCGATGAGTGGTTCAAGTTCTGCGGCATTCACTCGACCGGTCACGGCCCGCAAGTGCCGATCGCCCTCACGCACCTCGATCAAGGCCACGAGATCACCAAGGGCGCGAAGGATTGGACGACGATTCAGGAAGAGCTCTATAACAACGTCCGCGTGTTCGACACCGCCCACCCGCTGCAAAAGGGGAAGCAGCACGTGAAGGCGAAAGACGGCACGGAGCAAGACGTCGAGTTCGTCGTGACCTGGACGAACAACTACAACGAGAAGACCCGCGTCTTCGCCACGACGCTCGGCCATAACAGCTACACCTGCGCGGATCCTCGCTATCTCGACATGGTCACTCGCGGGCTGCTTTGGTCGTGCGACAAGTTGAGCGACGAGTACTTCAAGCCGTTCGATGCGGCGAAGCACAAGTTCGAATGGCAAGACAATCTGCAACCGCCGCAAGTGAAAGGCCCGCAGCCGAAGAAAGCGCCGGGGAAGAAGGCCGCGAAGAAGGACTAATTCCGCCTGTGCGCGCGGCACGCAACGTCGCCGTGAAGAATTCGTCGCGCGGCGGCGGCCGTCAGTCAACATTGCGCGGCGCAGACCGTGGCGTACGTTTGAGCTACAATCCCGATTGTCGCAGGCGGCGATTGAAAACTCGCGGACCGCATCGGGAGCGTCGTCATGTTCAAATCGCTGTTGTCGGCTTTGAAGCCGTCGCCGACTCAAGGCTACGTTGTCGAGTTTTCCGCGGAACTGGCTCGCCGGGCCGGGGCCGAGTTGCATGGTTGCGTCGTCTTCGACATAGATCAGATCGCTCCCCGCGAACCGGTGCCGGCCGGCGGCGGTGCGTATAAAAAAGCGCTCGACGAGGAACGGCTGGCGGCGGCTCGTACCGAAGCCCAAACTGCCGTGGAAGCAGTCTTGGCCGCCGGCGTTTCCGTCGGGCTCCCCTGCAGCGCCGAGCTTGTCGAAGGTAACGTCGTCGATGTTCTGTCGCGGCGCGTCCACGAACACGATTTGCTTGTCGTCGGCTGTGCGGCCGACAATCGAGACGGCGATGAATCCTTGTTGCACCGGATATTGAAAGCCTCTGCGCGACCGGTGCTCGTATTCCCCAAGCGCGCGATTGAAGGCCAAACCGTCGTCGTCGGCTACGACGCAAGCCGGCAATCCGCGCGGGCCTTGTCGGCTCTCGTCGCCTCCCGCTTCGCGGTAGGTCGGCCGATTCGTGTCGTTTCTTGCGACGTCGATCTCGGTAAAGCCGCGGCGGCCGCGGATTTGGCCTGCGAGTATTTGCGACGCCACGGCCTCGAAGCGACCGCTCATGCCGAGTCGCTCGGCGATCCGGCGGCGATCCTCACGGACTGGGCCGTGCAAAGCCGAGCAAGCCTTTTGGTCGTAGGCGCATTCGGACATGGAACTCTTCGCGAATGGCTCTTTGGGTCGACGACGCGCACGCTTCTGCGTTCGCTCCCGGCGCCGCTGCTGCTCGATCACTAAGAGCGATCGGAGATGTGAATTGCTCACGGCAATCTTCGAGTTCGTCCTACTTGCGTCCGTGATCATCGTCGCCGGCACGGTGCTCACGCGCTGCGCCGACGCCTTCGCCGAAATCACCGGGTTCGGTCGGCTGTTGGTCGGCAGCATCTTGCTCGCCGGCGCTACGTCGTTACCGGAACTCACGGTCGATCTCAGCGCAATTCGGCTCGATTTGCCCAATCTGGCCGTCGGAGATCTCATCGGCAGCAGCCTGATGAATCTGTTGATCTTGGCGGTGATGGATCTCACGCATCACGGGAGAGGCAAAATGCTGTCGCGCGCCGCGGCCGCGCACGCCCTCGGCGGAACGCTCGGCATCGCCCTCACGGCGCTCGTCGGCATCGGCATTCTTATCGCGCCGCGTTGGCCGAACGCCACGCTGTTCGGGGTGCATGCCGCGGTCTGGTGCTTAGCGCTCGGCTATGCGTTGGGTGTTCGCAGCGTGTTTCTCGATCAGCGCGTGGCCGCGCGCACGGCCGTCGATACGGGGGCCGTCTCGGAAGCGGCCCCGCGGCATCGCCGTCTCGGCTATTACATCGCCGGATTTGCGGCAGCCGCGGCCGTCATCTTCTTCATCGGGCCGCGCATGGCCGAAACGGCCGGCCGGATCGCGGAAATGTCCGGGCTCGGCAGTTCGTTCGTCGGAACGACCTTCGTCGCTTTCAGCACGTCGCTGCCGGAATTGGTCGCGTCGGTCACCGCCGTTCGGCTGGGAGCTTTCGACTTGGTCATCGGCAACGTATTCGGCAGCAACGCGTTTAATATGGTCTTGTTCGTGCCGCTCGATTTCGTCTATCCCGGCACGCTCTTCGCCGTCGCGAACTCGGCGCATGTGATCTCGGTCTTGGCCGTGATCGTCTGCACATCGGTCGTCATCATGGGCCAACTCTATCTGCCCGATTCTCGCACGCGCTTTATCGAACCCGACGCTTGGCTGGTCATCACGCTCATCGTCGGTGCTTTGACGCTGGTCTACGCTGCGGCTTAATTCGACTTTTCGGCGGCGAACACGGTGGCGCCGCCGACGATCGTCCGCAACGGTTTGAGCTTGCGAATGTCGTCTTCTTCGCACTGCAGGTAATCGCCGTCGAGTATGGTGATGTCGGCCAGCTTGCCCGTTTCGAGCGTTCCGATCCGTGCTTCGTCGAAGCTAAGTTTTGCGGCCCAATGGGTGATGCTGCGCAGCGCATCGAGGCGCGAAAGTCGCTGCTCCGACCCGTAAACTTCGCCGCCTTGCGAGCGGCGAGCCACGGCGATCCACAACATCAGCGCCGGGTTGAACGAATTCATGGCGTGATCCGGGTCGAGCCCGATCATGTGGTCGCTATTGATTGAAACGGGCACCCCGGCCTTCGCCCATTCGGCGAGCCCGATGAACCGTTCGGCCCACGGCTTGCCGTAAATGTCGGCGAGCACGTCGGCGTCTTTGTAGTAGAGATATCCCTGCGTATCGACGCCGACTCCTAATTCGGCCGCCGACTTCACGATGTCGGGGGCAGGAAAATAGGAGTGGATCAACGTGAAACGACGTTTCCGCATCGTCGGGTCGTCGGCGGCCACGGCGGCCACGGCTCGCAGCACGTTGCGGGTCCCTTCGTCTCCCGTCACGTGCGCGCTCCATTGCCAGCCTAGCCGATTGCCGGCCGCGAACACGGTCTTCATCGTCTCCAGGTCGTAGAACTGTTCGCCGCGATATTGCGGATCGACGTTGCGGTAGAAATTCGTTCGCTTCTCACCATACGGTTCGCTGAGCCAAGTCGTTCCCCAGTGAATGCCGCCGTCGACGGTGATCTTTAGCGGGCCGGCCTTGATCCAGTCGTCGCCTTCGCGCGGCTTAAGGCCAAGCTTTTTGACGAACGCTTCCACCTGCTCGGCCGAACGGGGCGAGAAGCGAAACGTGCCGGTGACGCGAAGCGGCAAACGCCCCCGTTCCTTCAACTCACGAAACATGCCGAGCCCGTCGTTATCGGTCGCCCGCTCGAAGATGTGCGTAATTCCCACTTCGTTGTAGCGCGCCAACACGCGCTCCAGCGCGGCGAGCGTGTCGGGTCGAGAAACGGTCGACGACGGCAGATACTTCCGCAAATGCGCGTTGCCGCCGCGCATCAAGAGCGGCCGACCAACTTCGTCGCGCACGATATCCGCGTCGGGGATCGTCGCATTCGACTCAGCTGCGCCGATCGTCTTCCAACCGAGCGAGTTCAGCACGTGCTTGGTCACCGACGTATACAGCACGGGGTGCGTCGTGCAGGCGGCGTCGAACTCGGTCGGCGTCGGATGGCGCCGCTCTTTCAATCGTGTGATCTCGTTGCGCGGGACTTCGATCCAAGTTCCGGCCGGAACCTGAGCGGCGCGGCGGCGAATCCATTCTTGAATTTCCCCGATTGAACCGAGTTCGGCATACTCGCCCGTTACCGTCGCTTTGGCGACGCCCACCGCATGACAGTGCGTTTCGATGAAGCCGGGGCAGACGCTCTGCCCCTGCAGTCGCACGACTTTGGTTTGCGGACCGGCGAGCTTTTCCACATCGGCATTTGTGCCGACGGCGACGATTCGCCCCCCGCGCACGGCGATCGCCTCGGCGATCCGGTCCTGCGCGTCGAGCGTAATCACTTGCCCGCCGACGATCACCAGATCGGCCGGGTCGGTCTCGGCGGCGCTGCTTCGTGCGGCCGAGAGTACGACGAAAACTAAAAACGCTTGGAGCGACGTACGCATAGAGAGATACCTCCGGCGGCGACGACGGGGAGTCGCGTGGTCGGGAACGAGAACCAAGGCGGGAGCAACGGCGGGAGACGACTTCGGTCAGAATACGTCCGCATGCAGGCCGTGTCACGCGCCGCGCGGGAAAAGGTTTTCGTCGTTTCGCGCGACTCTATCGAATCTACGTTAACGCGCGGCCGGCAAATTCGTGGTCTCGCCGCGCAGATATCGGCCCGCCCATCCGGTGAGCCGCAAATACGCGTCGCTCGGCAGGCCTTCATAGTCGACGAACGTGCCGGCGCCGATCGGCGGGGCGTTCGTGCATTTGAAGATCGCCGTTCCCTCGTCGAGTTCGTCGAACATTGCGACGTAAATCATCTCCGCGCCCGCCCGCTTTGCGGCGATGAATTGGCTCCGCAAGAACTCGCCCTTGAGCCGCGGGATGACGTTCGACGGCGACTCCGGCCGCATGTTGTGCCAACTGAAGCCGGGGAACACGACCGGCAAGTAGTCCTGTTTTTGCCCGCGGCAGTGCGCGAGGTCCGCTTTCCAATCCCGCTCGGCATGGCGAGCCGCGGTTTCCGGCGAATGATAGCGCCCGACCGTCCAGGGGCTGACGATATCGGCATGACGAAGCACTTCGTGCAGCGCCGTTTCTTTCGCGGCGTCGCGATCAAGCGTGCGCCAGCCGGTCGGCACGCCGACCAATAGCGTGTTGCCCCCGTATCGCGGATCGTCGCGGAGAAAATCGAGCAGCTTGTCGCACTCGGCGAGCGTGTAGCCGCGGCCGTCGTTGAAGCCGACGCCCCACACGGCGACGACCGGCTTGCCGTCGTGCCGCAAGTAGGCTTTGTCCGCCTCATCGCGTCCGAGCCGCATGCGGTCGACGAGCCGCTTCCAATCGTCGATTAAGAATTGCGTGCCGCCGGCTTGCAGACCTGATAGGTCGTACATCACCGCGTAGACGCGTCCATATCGATTGGCTCCCTCGCGGCAGTGGGCGAGCACCGTGTTGCAGTGGCGCAAGTCGCGCGGGCCGCGCGTCGCGACGACGAACCGCTGGACGAATACGCCGTCGAGTTCGTAGTCTTGCATCCAGCGGAAGTGCCGCAACACGGTCTCGCGGTTGTGCGAACTAAAGACGAACGCGCGCGAACCATCGGCATGGCGGAACGGAGTCACCACCTTCTCGGCGTCGCTGAACTCGGAGACGTCGGGCCAAAGATCGATGGAACATTGCCCCGGCTCGAATTTTCCCTGTTTGGAATAATGCCGCCACCCTTGCCCTGAGCCGTCGCCGGGCGCGGTGAACCAGCCTTGATAGCCGGCGACGACTTTACCCCTTAGGGAGTCGCGGGCGATCGGCTGAACGATCGGCCCTTCATACGGCCTCATCGCCGATTCGACTTCGGCGAGCGTGAAATTCGGCTCGGCAGGCTGGGCCGCGCCGGCGGCACCGCATAGCGGTGCGGCGACGAACGCTAAGAGAAGAAACGAGCGCAGCATCGTCAACTCTTCGAACTGAGCGGCACGACTCCGTCCCAATCGCGCGGCGGCGTGCGCCCGTTTTGCGCAATGTAGACGGTGAGAAAGTCTTTGACCCGATCGCGAGCCGGCACGGCATAGAGCAACTCCAACGCCTCGCTCCAGTCGCCGGCGATAAAGCAATCCAGGGCCGCTTCGTAGGCGGCGATTTGCTCGTCGGTCAGCGGCGAGTCGGCACCTTGCGGCGGCAGCAGTTCGCTGATTTCCACGGCGTCGGCCGCACCATACGGTCGCACGCGGGCCACGCGGCGCACCCGCGCGACCTCGCGCGGAACGTTGTTCCGCACCCCCTCGGCCGTGGCGGCGTCGAGCAAGATGGAAGCTTGCACAAGCTTCGTCATTCCTTCCAGCCGCGAAGCCAAATTGACGACCGGCCCGAACACCGTGACTTTCACTTGATCGACCGTGCCGATGCGGCCGGCCACGGCTCGGCCCGAAGCCAGCCCGACCCCCATGCGAAAATCGGCCAAAGGATGGCCGGGCGTGTGGGCCGCGAGTTGAAACTCCTTACGCACGGCGAGAGCGGCGCGGCAGGCCCGGGCCACGGCGTCGGTTTGCGGCAGCGGCCAGCCCCAAAAGCCCATCGCGGCATCGCCGTGAAAATCGCCTAGTACGCCGCCGTGCTCCAAGATTTGATGCGTCATGACCCCTAAGGCCCGGCTCACTCGATCGAGCAGGCCGAGCAAATCGCCGGCGCTCTTCTCCGCTTGCAGCGTAAACCCGCGCAAGTCGCAAAACATCACGCACACAGCGGCTTCGCGCGGCGCGAGCACGACGTCGGGGTCGGCGTTGTGCAACGCGCTCAACACGGCCGGAGCGAAGAACGGGCTCAGCGCCGCTTGCCGCCGGCTAAGGTGCTTCGACTGGCGAATCGCGGCCAGCATCGCCGCGACGAGTTCGCAGAATTTGACGTCTTCGCGTAGGTCGGTCGGATCGCTCGGCGTGACCGCGAGTCCGGCCGGCCCGTGGTAGCGCCCCGCGACGTATAAGCTCCAACCGCGGCACGCTTCGCCGCCGACCGGCGTGCAAAACGCCCAGTCGGATTCCTCGGTGAGCGTGAAGATGCCGCTGCCGCTTGCGCCGGTGTTCCAAACGTGGAGCACGCTTTGCCCGCGCCGCACGGCTTCCAAGATCAATCGCCGGCTGGGTTGAAAGTCGCCCCCGACGTGCATTCGCCGATCCCAATGCAGCACTTGAACGTTGTCGCCGCGACCGTCGTCGTCGACGGCGGTGAGTGCGGCGACGCCGGCCCGCGCGATGCCGGACAGCAGCAAATTGACCAACCGCAGAAACAATTCGGCGTCGTCGTCTGCCCCGGCGATGATCTCCGGCATCCGGCTCAGAACTTCCAACCGCTGATCGGCGTTGCGATAACGCACTCGCTCCAACGATTGCGGACTAAACGTCTGTTCCTCGAGCGGCATCGGTCCTTCCGGGCCGACCATGATGCGATCGGTCGAGAATGTGAACGTCGTGTCGCCGATGACGAAGTGTTCACCGGGCGCGACTTCGAACGCCCCCGCCTCATGGCCTTTGACGAAGACGGGATTGCGGGCGGTGGGAAGCTTGCGCACGAACAACTTGTTGCCGCGCAGCTGAAGTTCGCAGTGTTGACGCGAAATGCGATCGTCCCACGGCGTCGACAGTTGCCCGCAGGCGCGGCCGAGACAAACGGTTTCGTCGATCGGCAACAAACGTCGCCATCGATCTTGCGGCCGGCTGCCTTGAGCGATCAGATCGGCCATGGGGAGAACGGAGTGTGGAGGAGACGGGTGACCGACGGTAGGCGCAGCGCGAAAATTAGTCGTCGTGTTTCGGGCGGGCGAACGTCAGCGTCGGCTGCGTGGAACTAGTTTGCGCGCTCGGGCCGCGCGGTGTGGCGTCGTCGCGCTCGGAACGATTTGACCCGACCCCGGTCTGGCCGCCGATGCTTCCTGAACCGAGGCCGACGGTTTGCCGCAACGTGGCGACGAACTTCCAACGCGGCGACTCATTGAGCACGATGACGACGAATCCCCACAGCGCCGTGACGACCGCGAGCACGATCCCGAGCGCCGTGAGGCCGTATCGTAAGAGCTTCTCGCCGAGTTGTTGCGCGGGGCGCAAGGCAGCTTCGTAGCGCTCTTGCACGACGACGATCCAGCCGGTGTTCGCCGATTCGGACGAGCGCCCGGCGACGACGACCGGTTCCATTGCCGCGAGCCAGCGCCCTGAGAAGTCGCCGCCGATCGGATCATGATAGTCGTCGTCGGTCGACGCCTTGAGCTGCTTCTTCTCCGGCGACTTAGCGAGCGTTTGCATGCGCTCGAGTGCTTGTCCCTCGAAGTAATACGCCTTCAGCGGCGTCGCATCCTTGCGCGTGCGTTCCAATTCGGCCAAATACGGATGCTCGAGCATCACGCCCGGCCGGCGATCTTCGTCGGGCTTGGTATCGGCGAGGGCCGCGATGAGACTGGAGCCGTTTTCGTCGTCGGCGTGGAGTTCGGCAAACTGACCGAGCGCTACGGTGATCGACAGCACTCCCACGACCTTGCGCGCGGACGAGCCGGCGTCGCCGTTCTCCCAGACCGGCACCGAGAACGCGACTTTCCGATCGCCGGTCGAATCGCTGACGAACACGCTGGAGAGGTGCGCCGCGCGGATCGGCTCGACGTCTTTCGTTCCCTCCGGCAACTCGCCCCGGCCGTTGAAGTAATCGCGGAACGAATAATTGCGGCCGAGCGTCTTTTTCTCGGCGGGCACGCGGGCGATCTGCGTTCCGCGACCGTCCATCATCGTCCAACTCGCCGCTTCCAAGTCGGAGTGCCGTTGTCCGGCTTTGGCGAGCCACGATTGGAGAAACTGCTGCTCTTCATCGCTCGGCATCGAACCGCTTGCGGTGACGCGGGCCAACCGCGCCCGAATGTCCGGGTCGTCGGCCTGCTGCTCGAGCGAGATCCAGCGCCGATTGATTTGGCCGGCCACGGCCCCGGCGACGAACTGCGCCGCGTAATCGTTCGTGCGCAGCGTCTTGGTCGCGAGCGCTTCGTCGGATTCACGGACCGACGTGCGATAGACGCTCCACGCAAACCAACTCAGCACCGCCAAGAGCACCGCCGGGCCGATCGCCCCGAGAACCAGCAACGGACGCCGCCGCTGGCGCAAAGTCCGCATGTCGAGCGCATCGAGCACCGCTTGCGGGTTCGGAAACCGGCGCGTCGGGTTCGGCTGTAGGCATTTGGTGACGATGTCCGCCAAGTCGCGATCGACTCCCGGCACGTCGCGATGCTTGGTCGGCACCGCGACCGACTCCAAATGCCGACGATACGCCGCGAGCTTGTCTCCCAGGTCGTGCGCCCGGTCGAACAGCGTGAGCGTTTCCGGCGAGCGATGCGGCGGCTCGCCCGTCAGCATGCAGTAAAGCAAGGCCCCGAGAGCGTATACATCCCAGCGCGCGTCGGGCACCGCCTTCAAATCGGCTTGCTCCGGCGCCATGTAAAACAGCGTACCGAGCGCGGGCGATTGCTCATGCGAAAGCCGCGACTGCCCGAAGTCCGCCAGCCGCGGCCGTAGATCCTGATCGAGCAGCACGTTGGCCGGCTTCAGGTCGCAGTGCAGCACTCCCTTGTCGTGCGCGTGAATGAGCCCGATAGTGATGTCGCGAAACAGGCTCACGGCTTCCGTCGGCGGAATCGGCCCGGTCTGCACCCGGTCGGCCAGCGAACCGTTTTCGAGGTACTCCATCGTGAAGTACGGCGGATTGGCGTCCCAACCCACATCGATCAACTGCACGACGTAACGATCGGCGAAGAGAAACGCCAGCTTCTCGACTTCGCGCGACAAGAGCGACCAGTCGATACCGCCGCGATGCACATAAAACTTCACGGCCGTGCGCCGGCCGGTGTTGCGATCCACGGCCACCCACACTTCCCCATAGGCTCCGGAGCCGAGGAAGCGTTCGAACTCGTAGCCGGGCACGTCCGTCGGCGGTCGCAGCTTTTGCGAGCTCCGCTGCTGCGCTCGCAAGCGGTCGTCGAAATTCTGCGAGATGGTAGGTTCGTGCGACACGCAGCGATTCCGGACCGGAAGAGGAAGTCGAAGGCCTCGTCCGTCAATATATCAAGCGTAAGCCGCGCGAGACCACCGGCCGCCGGTAAATTCGCCCCTTTAGCGGACGGGGACACAAACGCCGAAGAGACATGCTTGCGGCATGTCCCTTCTTGCGTCGTTGAGTTTTCCGGCGGGGCGCGACCGCGGTTAGTGCTGAATCTTGCGGAACGAAGCGGGACGAATCGAAGGCATCGCCGGACGGGGCAAGTCGTCGCTCGATTGCTGAACCTCCAACGATTGCAACTCGATTCCGCCGCCCGCTTCGATTTGCGTCTCCGCAGCCGGCGTCGGAAACAAGGCCTGCACCGCGGAGCTCTCGCCTGCGGCCACGTTGCCGGCGACGGCGGGCGTCTCCGCGACCACTGCCTGCTGCACATTCGGCGTCGCGACTTCCGCGGTCGCCGTTTGCGGAGTCGCCTGCGGTTGCACTTCGACTAGGGAGGCCTCCGTCGAAGCGGTTTCAGTCGGAGCGCCGTCCACGGAAACGGCTCCGGTCGCGGCTTCGGCGCTCGGTAGTTCTTCCGCGTCGACCGGTTGCAAGTCGACCGCTTCCGTCGCCTCGTAGAGCGGCGTTTCGAACACGCTCATGCTCGTCGCGACCAGACCGTTGTCTTGCCATTCGCGCCAGTTGCCGGCTTCTTGGCCCATGGCATACTCGCCGGTCAATTCTTTCAGACCGTTGGAATACCACCACGTCCAGACGCCGTCTTGCTTGCCTTCCACATAGCAGCCTTCGATGGCCTTATTGCCGTTGTCGTGCCACCAGGTGAAGCGGCCTTCCGGCCGATCGTCGACGTAGTTGCCTTCGAGCACGCGGATGCCTTCGAGGCTATAGGCCACGAATTTACCGTGTCGCTGATCCCGACCGAGCGTGCCGACCACTTCCACTTCCGACGTGCCGTCCCACCAGTTTTCGGTCGCTTCCACCACTTCCTTGGCGAACAGCGTTTCGCACTCCGACTTCACTTCGCCGGTCGCATAATGTTCGACCTTGATGCCGTGACGATAGCCGTTGACGAATTTCTCTTGCTTCACCAAGCGTTCGTCGGCGTCGAATTCGGCGGCCAGACCGTCGAGTTCGCCGGCGCGATATTCCACTTCGCGAAACTTCTTCCCGCTCGGATGCCAAGCGAGCGACTTGCCGTGACGTTCGCCGTCTTGAAATTCGGCGGCGCTCACTTGGCGCTTCTTCGCATCGAGTACCACCCAGGTGCCGTGCAAGCGACCGTCAGAGAACTCCGCCATCGAACTAAACGGGGCTTCGAATCCAAGCTGCAGAGCGCTCGCAAATGCAGTTTGCGTTTCCTCGGTGTTGTAGAGTCGCACCCACTTGCCGTGCTGGGCGCCGTTGCGGAACTCGCCTTTGCCCATCAACCGGCCGTCTTCCGACCACTTGGCCCACGGCCCGTGGTTGAAGTAGTTGCCCGCCGCGTCCTGCGTGACATACCGTTCGATTTTGATCAACCGGTTCGGATAGCGTTCGAGCACCCGCTCTGAAGCCCCGACGGCTTCGATCAGCTTCGACTCGACGTTGCCGGAGTCGAGTTCGACGAGCTTCGCGTCCGACCCGTCGGCCAAAACGGGTAGGTCCTCACCGCGGGCTTCGATCCCCTGCCATGAGAGGAGCACACCCAAGGCCAAACCGCTGCGGCGACGGAAATCACGCTTCAACATCGCAAACTCTCCTTACCCCGATCGCGACGGCGCACCACTCGGTTCGCCCTGGCCGCTTTTCGCCGCCGATCCGCTACAACGCGGACGCGCGGCATATCCAATACACGTGATCGACCTGCTACCACCGCACATCGCAGAGTTTTGTGAACGTCGAGCAATGTTTGCCTGGTCTGCCCACTTTCTTTAGTCGGTAATCCTCGACCTGACTTTATCTTGGTAACCTCGAGCCACTGCATTGCGTCCCTGTCAAACTCGCCCGAACCGCTACCCAGGGCTTGAGTTAGATCGCACTCTCAAATCGCTCCCCGGCCGCGCGTCGGCTGTGATTTCGCCTCATGGCAACATGTCTTGTCGTATTGGAACCCCGTTTGCTCGCTTGTCCGCGACTTCTGCCTCGCACCGTCGTTTGTTCGGAAGGAGACATTTCGATGCATCGTGCATTTCGCTTGGCAGCCGGCGTCGCCGGCGGAAGCGTCGCCGCTTGGCTGGGCACGCGTGCCCTCCTCCGCCGCAGACGCTCGTTTTCGTTCGCAGGTAAGACGGTGCTTGTGACGGGCGGCTCCCGCGGGCTTGGTTTAGTAATCGCCCGCCGCCTCGTGGAGGAAGGGGCTCGTGTGGCAATCTGTGCTCGCACCGGCCCGGAACTCATCGAAGCCGCGCGCGATCTCTCTCGCCGCGGCGGGCGCTGCATGGCCTTCGCCTGCGACGTCCGCGACGCGGCCGCCGTCGCGCGAATGGTCGACGAGATCGAATACGCCTGGGGAACGATCGACGTACTCTTCAACGTGGCGGGCGTCATTGAAGTCGGACCGTTCGACTCGATGACTCACGAGGACTTTCATCGTTCGATGGACACGCATTGCTGGGGCGTGCTTCACACCGTCGAAGCGGTGCTCCCCGCCATGCGCCGGCAGAATTGGGGACGCATCGTCAACATTGCTTCGCTCGGCGGCAAGCGGGCGGTGCCTCACATGCTTCCCTACGCGGCGAGCAAGTTCGCCCTCGTCGGTCTCTCGACCGGCTTGCGCGCCGAGCTCGCCCCAGACGGCATCCTCGTCACCACGGTTTGCCCCGGCCTGATGCGCACCGGTAGTCCGCGGAATGCGACCTTCAAAAGCAAGCATCGCGCGGAGTACGCGTGGTTCAGTATCGGCGACTCGTTGCCGCTGATCTCGATGAACGCCGATGCCGCGGCAAAGAAGATCGTTCAAGGCTGCCGTCAGGGGGACGCCGAAGTGCTTATCGGAAGCGGCTCGCCGGCGGCCATGATCCAAGGGATCGCCCCGAATTTCGTGGCCGAGATTACCACGCTCATGAATAAGCTGCTGCCGTCGATGGGCGGCATCGGCCGCCTCGCGGCCCGCGGCTACGAAAGCCGTTCCCGTTGGTCACCTTCGGCGCTGACGGTCCTAGGCGACCAAGCCGCGGCCCGCAACAACGAACTTAACGGCGGCTTCCGCAACAAGTAGGGCGGGTCGAGCGCAGCGAGTCCCACGCGGATGTGGCCCATAACGCCGAACGGGCCTTAGCCGGAATCGGTTATGCTTGTGGTACACACTTCAGAGCAGGCACGCCGGCGACCGCTTCGATCGCGCGGCGAACTTGTCTCTGGGAGAATTTGTGTCCCGTCGACAAGGACCAGTTCCGTGAAGTTCTACTTTGAGCGTCTGTTCCAATTCACGGCTTGGGCCGATCGACGAACGCTCGCCGCCTTGGAGGCCACCCCCGCGGCCGAGGCCGAAGCGCTTCCGCTCCTGGCGCATCTGCTCGCCGCCGAGCATGTCTGGCTCGCGCGGCTCGAAGGGCGCGAGCCGCGGCATGCCGTTTGGCCGAAGCTCAACTTTGAGCATTGCGCGGCATTAGCCGCGGAAAACGCGGCAGGTTACGGCCGATATGTCGTCACGCTCGACGACGCCGGTTCGGCCGCGCCGGTCCGCTATCGCAATAGTCAAGGCCAAGAGTTCGAAAACACGCCGCTCGAAATCCTCACGCAAGTCGTCACGCACGGCCCCTACCATCGCGGGCAGATCGCCAAGATCATCGCCCGCGCCGGCGGCACCGCACTTAACACGGACTTCATCATGTTCGTTCGCGAAACGTAGTGTGGCGACGTTCGTAGGGTAATTTGAAGTTGCGTGGGCCTCGCCGCAGGCTCGACCCACCCTACGCGAATGTCGTGCGTTCCGCGACGAAGAAGTTCATCATCCGGCCGTAGTAGTGCTCCTGTCCTTGGAGCTTGAGGCCGACCTTTTCGAGCACGCCGCAGGAGGCGACATTCGCCGGTTCCACCACGGCTACGATCCGCTCGAGCTTTAACGTGTCGAAACCGTACCGCACGCTCGCCGCGGCTCCTTCCGTCGCGTAACCCTTTCCCCAATGCGGCCGCCCGAACCGATATCCCACCTCGATCTGCGGGCCTTCCTCCAACTGCTTGAGTCCGCAGTCGCCGAGCAACTCGCCCGTCGCTCGATCTTCGACGACCCACAAGCTGAAGCCGAACTTCGCTTGGTGATCCATCAGCTTCTGCACCCGCGTGCGCGTCGCGTCCACCGTCTTGTCGGGTCCGCTCATGCTGTACCGCATCACTTCCGGGTGGCCGAACACGCCGAACATCTTCTCGACGTCGTCCAGACGATAAGGGCGCAAGCGCAAGCGATCGGTAAGGAGTTCCCAAGCGTCGGCCATAGGGCGAGTCCGGCGGCGGAAGAAGTAAACGGATCAACGGCCGCACTGTAACAGACGCCGCAACTTTTCAAAGTAGGGGTGGTTTGAAGTAGGGTGGGTCGAGCGCAGCGAGGCCCACGCCGAATGTGCGACGATTTGCGGCCGCGTGGGCCTCGCTGCGTTCGACCCGCCTACCGCGCCGTCGTTTCATCTTTCAGCCGATCGCCGAGAATCCATTTCATCGACGGCGCGGCGAGGATTGACGTGAGAATCGCCATCACGACCAGCGCCACATAGAGCGGCCGATCGACGGCCCCTTTCTCCAACCCGAGGTTCGCTAGAATAATGCCCGTCGCGCCGCGCGCGTTCATCCCCCAGCCGACCGCCCAGGCGGTGCGGCGATCGAGCCCGCCGTACCGGCCGCCGAAATACGCCGCCGGAATCTTACTGACGCTCGCGACCACGACAATGACGACGACCAACGCCGGCACGAAGTTAGCCGCAAAGTCGGTCGTCAGCCCGAGCGACACGAAATAGATCGGCACGAAAAAGCCGAGCGAAAAGCGGCGTAATGATTCGAATGATTCGTCGAGGGCGTCTTCTTCGGTCGGCGTCAGCGCAATGCCGAAGAGAAAGGGCCCGAGAAAGGCATGGATTTCGAGCCACTCGGCCGCCGCGGCGGAGAACAAGATGCAGACGGCGATCAAACCCATGCGACCGCTGACGTTTTCCGGATGTCGCCCACGCCAGGCGGCGAGCCATTTCGAAACGATCCAACCTGCGGCCAGCGTAACGGCGAAGAAGATCGCAATACCCATCAGTTCGCCCGCCAACGCGCCCGTCTCCACGGTGCCCGCCGCCGCCGCGGCCGATGCGCTCGAATTGAGCGACATCTGCTCGAACACGACGAAGAGCAATGTCCAACTCATCAAGTCGTCGACCACGGTGGCCGACATGATGATCGCCCCCAGACGCTGCTTGAGCAAACCAAGGTCGAGCAAGATCCGTGCAAGCACCGGGTTCGCCGAGTTCGCCAAGGCCGCGCCGACGAAGAGCGCCAGCGGGAACCGGTGGGCCTCGTTGGCGATCGGAAAAAGATTAGGTGCGAAATAAACGGTCGCGAAGCCGGCCGCGAGCGGCACCAGCGTGCCGATCAAACCGATGCAGAGCGCGCTGCGACCGTGATGTAGCACGCCGCGCGGATTGATCTCCAGCCCGATCGCGAACATGAAGAACAGCATGCCGAGTTTCACGGCCGAGTTGCGCAGCACGGCCGCGGAGCCTGCGACCGGAAACAACCCGGCTTGCACTTCCGGTGCGATCAACCCGAAGACGGTCGGACCGAGCACGATGCCGCCGATCATCTCGCCGAGCACGGCCGGCTGATGCAGCTTGCGCATGAGCGCCCCGCCGGCGAGCCCGCAAGCGAGCATCGCGGCGAGTTGCAGCAGAAG
Organism: Planctomycetaceae bacterium; assembly: GCA_016793115.1. GTDB lineage: Bacteria > Planctomycetota > Planctomycetia > Pirellulales > PNKZ01 > PNKZ01. Next base: position 87,671 of record JAEUIN010000273.1, on the reverse strand, counting down.
CAGAATGAAGTCGGTGAGGTGCATAGATCGACTATCGAAGCAAGTGACCTCCTCTCCGTCCGAAAGCCGAGTCCGATTTTCTTCTCCGCCCGGGAGAAGCCGGTCCTAGGTCGCGCGAAGAGTCGCGGCGAAGAAGTTCGAGCAACTCGCGACGCGCCGTTAGTTAACATCCGCCGGCAATCTTGACGCGGCGCGGCCCCACTCGCCGGCGCGGCCCGTCGGCCGCCCTCTCCCGCCGGGAGAGGGCTTACGCGCCGCTGACTACATCCCTAAGTGTGCCGAACTACTCTCCCGTCGGCACTTTTCCCGCGCTCATCTCGGCGCGCAGTTCGTCCATCGGGGCGACGACGTCGTCGACCTTGTCGGTGAACAAGTCGCCGATCAAGAGGTCGGTGAGATGTCCCTTGAGGTGCGGATTGCGTTTCACAAAGCGGCCGAAGCTGAAGCCGTCGTAGTATTCGCACACCAGCCGGCGCATGCGGTCCATCCCTTGGATGAACTCTGGACCCCATTTGCCGAGCTGTGCGGCCGAAGTGTCGCCTTTCTCCAAGCCTTCGCAAATCGCATCGGCGGCGCGGGCTCCGGATGTGAGCGCGAGCAAGACGCCCGACGAATAGAGCGGATCGAGGAAGCCGAAAGCGTCGCCGACGAGCACCCAGCCGTCGCCGGCAACTTCCTTCGAGCGATAGGAGTACTCCTTCGCTGCGCGGTACGGAGCGATACGCTTCGCGTTTTCGATGCGCGGCACGAGCCCCGGACACTTGGCGACTTCTTCGAAGTAGATTTTTTCGAGATCCTTCGTCGCGCGATTGACGAACAGATAGTCGTACGGCGCGACGACTCCGACGCTCATCTTGCCGCGGAGCGGAATATACCAGAACCAGCCCTGCTTCCCTTCGGTCTGCATGACGATCGTGGCCCCTTCGTCGCGCCCCGTGTCGCGATAGGCGTCTTCCCAATACGTCCAGAGCGCCGCTTTCTTCAAGACCGGATCCCATTCCCGGAGACCGAACCGATCCTGGATGAGGCAGCTTTGGCCGGCGGCGTCGACGACGACGTCGGCATGCACGACCCGCTCCGTGCCGTTTTTGTCCATAATCTTCACGCCGACCGCCCGCTTGCAGTCGAACAGGATGTCGACCACGCGAGTTTCCTCATGCACTTCGACGCCGTGTTCGCGGGCGTTGTCGAGCATCATGACGTCGAATTGCTGACGCTCGACCTGCCAAGTCTGCGAGCATTCGTGAGGCTTGTTATCGTGAAAGTAAAACGGCTCGGAGAGCTTCCCCTTCGAGGTGACGAATTGCACGCTGTGCTTGTGAATGAAATCGCTCGCCCGCATCTTCGGCAGCATGTTGAGCCGCTCGAAGACCCAAAACGTTTCCGGGATCAACGACTCGCCGATGTGATAGCGAGGGAACTTCTCGCGCTCGAACAGCGTGACGCGGTAGCCTTTTTGCGCGATGAGCGTGGAAACGGTCGACCCCGACGGGCCGCCGCCGATGACGATGACATGCGGGTTGGCGGATTGAATCATGGCGAGAGCGGCAGATGGCTAGTTGAGGAATGGGAACGGAAACGATTGATTCGATCGCGTTGAGCGGCGAGAGTCCGGTTTGTCGTCGCGTCGCCCGCAGGCGGCGGCTAACTATCGCCTCGGGCCCACGGTCCGGCGGCCTCTTCATGCGGGCGGCGAGCCTCCTTGAGCATGGCGATCAATTCGCGAAGTTTGTCGTCGCCGAGGTGGCCGAGCTGTCGTTCGTGGCAAGCGCGTACTTCGGCGGCGAGCGCGTCGAGCAGCGTGAGGCCGGCGTCGGTGACGCCGACCTCGACGACGCGGCGATTCGCCGCTTTGCGCTCGCGGCGAACAAGGGCCCGCTCATCGAGTTTGTCGAGCAGCCGGGTCATGTCGGGAGCGCGGGAGATTAGCTTCGCGCCGACGGCCGAGACCGGCAGCGTCGCCGGGTAAACCGCTTGGAGCAGCCGCAGCGCGTTGTATTGTTGGGCCGAAAGGTCGTGGCGTGCGAACAGTTCGTCTTCGAAAGCCCGCAGTCGATCGTAGGACCGCCAGAGTTGTAGATAGGCCTCTTGTTCGAGCGAATCGAACTTGGCGGCCCGGCGAACGGTCTGCGATTTCCCTGCGATTTGGCTCATATAAGCCTTATATCGGTCGAAACAAGCGTCGTCAAGACAATAGTTGTTTGAACAAGTTTAAACCACCGCGTAGAGGCTCCGACCGAGCGGTTCGGACTCTCGCCAAGCGGCCCGGCCGGCAACAAAAAAGCCCCCGGCGCTTGGTACGCCGGGGGCCTGGACGAGCTTCGATTATCTGCAGGCGGGGCTAGTCGTTGATGATGTCCCGCACGGTCATGCCGCTCGGGATCATCGGCAGCACATGCTCTTGGTAGGGCGTTTGGACATCGAGCAGGAACGGGCCGTCGTAGTCGATCATTTCCTGCAAGGCTGCCGTTAGCTGGCTCTTGTCATTCACAAACCGAGCGCCCCAGCCGTAGCCCTTGGCGATTTGCACGAAGTTCGGATACCGCTCCGGATTGCCGAGGCCGTCCCCCTGGCCGCTCGCTTCAGGATGGTCGACCGGGCCGAGGTAGGTGTGTGCCCGCGTGGCGTCGTGGAAGCGGTCTTCCCACTGCACGACCATGCCGAGGTGCTGATTGTTCAGCAAGAGCACCTTCACCGGAATCTTCTCACAGATGCAGGTGCCGAGCTCCTGAATGTTCATTTGGAAGCTGCCGTCGCCGTCGATGTCGATGACTAGGCGACCCGGATGTGCGACTTTGGCTCCCATCGCGGCCGGTAGGCCGAAGCCCATCGTGCCGAGGCCGGAGCTCGAAAGCCATGTGCGCGGCTTGCGAAACTGCATCCATTGAGCCGACCACATCTGATGCTGGCCGACGCCGACGGCGATAATCGGATCTTTATCTTTCGTCAACCGATTTAATTCGCTGATCGCGTATTGAGCCGTGATGCCCGGGAACGACTTGTCGTACTTATATGGATAGCTTGCCTTCCACTCTTGGCACTGCTTGACCCAGGGACCGATGTCGGCCGGGGCTTCGACGATCTTGTTGAGCTCTTGCAGAGCGTACTTGACGTCGCTCACGATACCGATATGGGCGGGCTTGTTCTTGTGCAACTCCGACGGATCGATGTCTATGTGCACGATTACGGCGTTCTTGCAGAACTCGGCCAATTTGCCGGTGACGCGGTCGTCGAACCGGACGCCGAGGGCGAGCAGCAAGTCGCAATCTTCAACGGCGTAGTTGGCGTACACGCTGCCGTGCATGCCCAGCATGTCGAGCGAAAGCGAATCTTCGTTCGGAAACGCGCCCAGACCCATGAGAGTCATGGTCGTCGGAATGCCGGTTTTCTTGATGAATTTGCGGAGCTCGTCGGCGCCTTCGCTCGCGATGATGCCGCCGCCGGCGTAGATTACCGGCTTCTTCGAGCGTTTGATCGCGGCGGCTACGGCCTTGATCTGTTCTGCCGAAGCCTTACGGTCTTCGACGTGATAGCCGGGAAGGTTCATCGCGCAGTCATAGTCGGGCACGGTTTCGAACTGCTGGACGTCCTTCGGCAGGTCGATGAGCACCGGTCCGGGGCGACCGGTCGTTGCGATGTGAAACGCCTCTTTCATCACACGGGCCAAATCGGCGACGTCGGTCACGAGATAATGGTGCTTCGTGATGCCGCGGCAAACTTCGACGATCGGCGTTTCCTGGAAGGCGTCGCTGCCGATGACCGGCGTTTTCACCTGGCCGGTGATCGCGATCAACGGAATGCTGTCGAGCTTAGCATCGGCGATTACGGTGACGAGGTTTGTCGCCCCCGGGCCGCTCGTGGCCATGCAGACGCTCACCTTGCCCGTGCTGCGGGTGTAGCCCTGAGCCGCGAAGCCGCCCCCCTGCTCGTGGCGCGGGAGAATGGTGCGGATTTTGTCTTTGAACTTCACCAATGATTGGTGCAGCGGCATGCTCGCTCCGCCGGGATAGGCGAACATAACTTCGACGCCATGATTGATCAGCGATTGAATGACGATATCGGCGCCGCAGACGAGTTCTTTGGAAGCGGCGGGTTTAGCGGCAGGCTTGGCAATCGTAGCCACGGCGGATTCTCGCGAGATCAATTGGTGAACGGAGTACGGAAAACGACGAGCAGAAAAAAATAGACAGGCCTGCCGAAGGGAAACCTCAAGCGGGCAAACAATTTACCATAAGCACATGACGACGAATTGACAATCGGCACCTTGCCGCGGCTGACCGCACTTCATCGGTTTGCGGCGCGACGTAAAGTGAATCGGCGAAGGATTTAACGATTATAGTGGCGCGCCGTCTAGTGAACGCCGATCGGACTTGGAGACAGCAGAACCGCAGCCCCGGTTCACCCGCAATTCGCAAAAAACAACCGGCCGGGGATTGGCTTGTGCTCGCCCCCCGGCCGGTTAAAGTTTGCCACGGTTTTCGACGCCGGTCGCTCACGCTCGCGGCCGCGTTCAAACTATGCGAATAATTGCGGAATCAGCTTGCCGTCGCGCGAAATCATGATCGGTCGACCGGTATTCGTGTGATATTCCTTGTGCGAATCAATGCCTAAGGCATGGAACAGCGAGGTCGCCACGTCGTCCGGAGCGATCGCGTCGTTGGCCGGCCCTTGGCCTTTGTCGTCGCTCGCGCCGATCACTTGTCCGGTCTTCATGCCGCCGCCTGCCATGACGACAAACATGGCCCGTGGCCAGTGATCGCGGCCGCCGCGTTGATTGAGCTTCGGCGTACGGCCGAACTCGCCGGTCATAATGACGGCCGTGCTCTCGAGCAAGCCGCGCTCTTCGAGCGTCGTGAGTAACGCGGAAAGGCTTTGGTCGACCATGGGCAGGCTCTTGTCGAGCCGCGTCCAGATGTCGTTGTGCATATCCCAGCTGCCGGTCGTCAACGTAACAAACCGAGCGCCGGCTTCGATCAGTCGCACGGCCAACAGCGCGCTTTGGTTAATCTCGCCGTCGCCGAAGCGCTTGGCGACCGTCGGATTTTCCTTGGCGATGTCGAAGGCGTCGCGAGCGCGGCGCGAACTGATCATCGCATACGCCTGTTCCGAGAACTCATCAAGGCCGCTCAGCACGTCGCTTTTCGACTCGATGTCGCGGAACGTATTGTCAACTTTAGCCAAGAGCTTTTCGCGGCGGTCTACCTCCGTGAGCGTCATTCCGCTTTGCAGGCCGATACCGCGCACTTTGAATTGCTGGCCGAGCTTCGGTTGCGCGTTTGTGGCGAACGGACCGTATTGCAAACCGAGAAAGCCGCCCCCTTGCGGGGTGTTGGGAATGGCGACGAAGGGCGGCATATCCGGCGGCGATCCAAGCTCTTTACTCACAATCGAGCCCAGCGACGGGAACTCGATCGACGGCAACGGCCGATTGCCGGTGAGCAAGTATTTCGTGCCGAGTTCATGCGCCGCCAGAGTATGGCTGACGCCGCGTAGAATCGTGAACTTATCCGCGCACTTTGCCAAGAGCGGGAACTTTTCACAGAACTCCATACCCGGCACGTTGGACTTAATCGGCTTCAAGTTGCCGCGGTATTCCTCCGGAGCGTCGGGTTTCATGTCGAACGTGTCCATGTGCGTCGGACCGCCGCCCAGGCGAATGTAAATGACGCTCTTGGCCTTTGCGTTCGGCTTCACTTCCCCGGCTTTGGCCAGCCGGAGATAGTCGGTCAGACTTAGCCCGGCGCCGATTGCGCCGACCTTCAAAAAATCGCGGCGCTTGAATCCGTCGCAAAAACGATTGGTCGACATATCGGAATTCCTTGCGAATAGCGGGAATCGGGGGCGTTGTTGTTTTGAACGAAAAGTCGTCGGCAAATGACAGGCTTAGTGATTGACCACAAATTCCTTCGAGTTGATCAAGGCCCACATCAAGTCGCGCAAGCCGGCGACCTTGTCTTCCGACTCGGCGACGTATTGCTCGCCCGTTTTAAGTTCTTCGGCGGAGGGATACCGGCTAAACGTGCGCAAATAGGCGTCCGCAACGGCTTCGCTCAAGGTCATCGAACCGGCTTGGGGGCGGGCGGCGAAGGTCGTTTCTTGGTCGGCGATCTTCTTCAACAGATCAGCCTTCTTTTCTTTGATGCGAGCAAGTTCTTGCTGAACACGGGATCGCTCCTTCTCGCTCAGTTTTTTGCCCGATTTCGAGTCCTTCAACTTTTTCTGAGTTTCGACGTAACGCGCGTCGAGTTTTTCAAGTTGCGATTTAGCAAGTTGAAGCATTTTGCCGTCGTCGTCCGATTCATCGAGCCGTACGCCCGGCAGTCCTGCCGCGATTTGCTTCAGCCAACCACCCTTACGTTCGATTAGCGAAAACATTTCCTGATCGTTGCGCAGGTAAACCGTCTGCAACAACGACGGCTCGTTCGAGCGCTCACAATCGCACGGAGTTTCGCGCTTCGGTTTGCCGAACACGGTCAAGGCGTACTGGTTGTAATTATTGCGGTTCGTGTACCCCTTGCCGACGCCGATCGAGCAGTTCTCGACCGGTTCGGCTCGACGCAATTCAAGCTCGGCTTGCCCGGCCGTCGCGGCAATGACGGCGTCGTAAACCACTTCGGCTTGCATTCGTCGAGGCACGGCGTGGCTGAAGTTCCGCAGGTCGAACTCGTTGGTCGAGTTCGTATGCCAAGAACGCTGATAAGCGTCGCTATTGACGATTTCGCGCATCAACCACTTGATGTCGTAATTGTGTTCGACGAATTGCTGGGACAAGTAGTCCAAAAGTTCTTTGTTGCTCGGAGCGTTGGCCAAGTTCATGTCGTCGGCCGGCTCGACGATGCCGACGTTGAAGTAGTGCGACCATACGCGATTGACGAACGCGCGGGCGAAGTACGGATTGTCCTTCTGTCGGAGCCAATTCATCAACGGCTCCCGTGGGTCGTCGTAGTTTTGATCGACGATCTCATCGCCGCCGAGCACTTTCGGCGTCAATACGCGGCCGGCGGCGACCACCTTGCCTTTGCTCTTTTTGGTCGCCGACACCTTCGCCGGTTGGATGAAGACTTCATCGAAAGGGGCCACTTTACCGTCGGTGGCGGCATTCTCGATGTCGCGCCGAATCTTCGCACCGCCGACCTTTTTGGGATCGATCTCGATGCCGAGTTTTGCGATCAACTCCTTCGACTCCTCTTTGCCTAGGTTGCCGCTCGACACGCGATTAAAGAATGCCGTGAAGTGTTGAAAGTCGTACTGGCTCCACTGATCGAAGGGATGCTTATGGCATTCGGCGCATTGCAGTCGAACGCCGAGGAACGCATAGCTGAACGACAGTGCCTTTTCGTTGGGAGTCTTCATGTTGCGCCGCATCCAGTAATACGGCATGGTTTGGCGTTCCGTGAAGTCGGCCGGATTGTCATCGCGACAGTACGACGTCATTTCGGTGCAGTACTCCAGAAAGGTTTGCCCTTCCGAACTGCGGCCTGTCGCCAGTACGATGCCTTCGACGATGTCGTCGTAAGGCATGTTCTCCGCCAAGCGGCGATTTATCCAGCGATACCACTGTTCGTTTGCCTTGGGATGGGCGTTGTTGCGAAGCTGGTTTTCGCTGTTGCCGAGAATGTCGCTCAGTTTCGTGGCCCACCACGCGGCGTATCCCGGCCGACCGAGGAGTTCGTCGACTTTCTTAGCGCGCTTCTGAGGATCTTTCGATGCGAGAAACGCCTTAATCTCGTCGGCCGAAGGCAACTGCCCGGTAACGTCGAGGCTCGCGCGGCGGAGGAATTCCTCGTCGGTGCAAACGTCTGACGGCACGATCCCTACCTTCTTGAGTTTTTCGACGACGAGCGCATCGACCTTCGTCGTCGCCGCCACTTCGGGAAAGTTCTTGCCGGTTTGATCGCTGACGGGCAACATCGTGGCCACGGGTACGACGCCGTTGTCGTAAAAGGCGACGACATGCGTGTCGCCTTTACCGACGCAAGTGATCGTGCCGTTCAAATCGACCTTGGCCACGGCGTCGTCGTTGGTCGTAAAGCGGCAAAGCGGCGTTACGTCTTCCACGGTGCCGTCCGACCAGTAGGCGACGACGTTCAATTGCGTTGTCTCGCCGGGTTTCGTGTAAACGATCTCCGTCGGCGTGACGACCATGCGGACGAACGTCGGGTCTTTAGTTTCATCGACCGGCGGCGCACCGGCTTCGACCCAGCGGCTAATCAGTCGATATTGCCAGCTGTTCTTGTCCATTCGCTTGCCACCGCCGTGCTCGTCTTCCACGTCGCTCGACGGCTTTGACAGGATTAAGCTTTCGGCCGGTTTTTTCAGATCGACGCGGGGAGCTTCGCCCTTGCACATCGCTTCGTGGTCGGTCTTGAAATCGTAGCCGAACAACGACAGACGGAAGCCGCCTTGGCCTTGGAACGAACCGTGGCAAGCACGTCCATTGCAGCCGAGGCGACCCATTAGCGGCAACACGTGCCGCTGTAAACTCGGAACCTCTTTCACGTCCGGTGACGTAAACCGCACGTCGGCCGGTGGAATGAGCGACGACGGAACGACCACGTTCGATTCGGCGCGGGCCTGGCCGAAAGCCGGCAAGCCGACTGCGGTCAAGGCGAGAAGAAGGCGGGGAGTGAGACGACGCATGGCTCGTTTCTCTCGTCGGGAAGGTGGGCGTGTCTGGAAAGGCTCGTCCGATCCGAATGCGTCGGGGACGAAATTGGGCTTAGGCTAAGCGCACGAAAGTGCTGGTATCAAGTTGTCGATTCGAAGCAATACGTTACGAGAATTCTCACGAAGACGCAGGTTATCGATCACTTTGCGGGTTTGACGCCGCCGGCGGACTTTCCCGGGCCGCTCGGACGAGCCGACTGTTTTTTTGCGCCGACCGCTTTCATGGCTTCCTGGTACCGCTCATTGACGAGCGCGGCTTTGCGGGCTTCGATGTCTTCGAGCTCCGCGGCGAGCGCAGCGGCCCGCGTCGCGGCGCGATCGTAGTTAAATTTCACAAGTTGGCGATGCACCTCAAGTTGACCGGCCAGCAAGCCGCGCAACTCTTGTTCCAACTCAGGCGAACCGTTCATGCTCATGCGGGCAGCTAAAAGCTGAATGCGCGACGCTAGCTTCCATTCCTGCAATTCCAATTCGTAGCGTGCCGGCTGCTGTTCGTTGCTGAGCGCCAATCGCTCGCTGACTCGAAACAGATCCCGAATGGCTTTCTGGTACTCTTGCGGGCGGCGATCCTTCAAACGAGTTAGCAGGTCGGCCAACTCGGGGTGATGCTGACGGACGAATGTCAACGCGGCCGCTTCTCGCTCCGCCGTGAAGCCCATTTGACCGGGGCGTACGTTCTTCGACGTTTTCGCTAGTTTGTCCGACGGAACCTTAGTCGCGGCTGCGCTTGTCGCCGACGTCGTCGGAATAATGCGAGCGTCGTCGGCGGCAGAGAAGCCGTGTTCTACCAGAAGTGCTACAATGAGCGTCGTCGACAAGATCGCCGCTCCGCTCATCGTCCACTTAATCGACTTCATCGGTAAGACCTGACTATTCCGTGGTTACTTCATTAGTCATTTCGTCACCGGAAGTTTTAACGACCGCATGACGATGACCGGCTTCGAGTTCTTGAAACTATTCCGTGGTTGCGCCGGTTGATTCAGCGACGGCCGCCAAAAGCCAATCCGGTGCGATTACATCGCCCGCCGTCTCGTCGCCAGGCAATTCATCGGCGTTGAAATCCGCTGAATCGAATTCATGCGTATCCGAATGGGCTGCCAACGGAGGAACGAGGCGCGACGCTTCTTCGTCGAATTCCCCGTCGTCGATCCGCAAGGCCGCCAGTAGTCGCGCGTCGGCTTCGAATTGAGAGGCGGCAATCGGCGCCGGCTCGTCGATGTTCGACCTGCGCGGGGAATCGACGGCGAACATGATCGCCAAACAGGCGGCCGCCCCGAGCATCGTCCAGGCAGCGGCCGGTTGCCAATGGCTTCGTCGGACGGTGTGGAATAGAGGCGGTGAATTCGGCAAGTTGGAACCCTGGACGCCCACCGGCGCGCTGCCGACAGCGGGCGCTAATTCACACGCTGCCTTCACCATCGCCTGAATGCCCACCGTTTCAGCAAGCGCTTCTTGAGCCAGCAGATTCGACTCAAGAAAGTTTTCGAATTCCCGGCTCTCTTCGTCGGTGAACTCGCCGACGGCGTAGCGATACGCCTGCCAAAAAAGCTCATCGGAAACGTCGCGACTCATCGGCCAGCCTCAACTCTGCCGCCGTCAGGCATGCGGTCGGCCTGCCCCGGCCGACTCGCAAGCGGCTCACCGGCGAAAGTGAGATGCCGGAACTCTTTTCCAGTGCCGGCAAGCCGCTCACTAATGTGGATGCGCGCTCGCCGGCGTTTATTTGCCGCCTGTGAGGAATACGGTGAACTCGCTGAAACCCATGGCTCGTGTCGTAAACATATCACCGTAAATAACTTACATGAAGAGGTCGGTCGCGGCTTTCTACATCCGCCGCGGTCGTCGACCGCTGCGCGCGAACAGCATCCATCGGCTGCGTTTTTTCGATTGCCGTCGCGTCGCCGCCGATGCTTTTCGAAGCGGCACAGAATCGCACGGATCGGTGCGACCGGCACTTTAGATAAATCCGGAGTCGGGTTGCGCAGTCTGCGCAGATTGTTACGTCGCCGAATCGAAACCGCGTCGATTATTTGCAACATCGACGTGTGAAATCGTGTTGGAGATCGGCCCAGTCCAAGTAGCGTGCAATTTAGGTCCTCGATTGCCGAGCGCCTGCGACGACGTCGGACGGCATTTGCTAATCCCCCGGACGTCGTTCGAACGTCCTCGCGAGCGCTCGGCCGTCAGGAATAATTCTCTCACCTCCGCGGAGTCGCATCATTATGAAAAGCTTGTTTGCCCGGTTCTGGATTGAAGACCATGGCGCCATCCTTTCGGCAGAAGTCATGCTGATCGCCAGCGTGCTCGTCATCGGCGTTATCGCCGGCCTATCGTCGCTGCGCGATTCGGTCGTCACCGAACTCGCCGACTTAGCACAAGCTCTGGCCAATTTGAATCAGTCGTACAGCTACAGCGGCGTCACCGGCCACCACACGTTCACCGGCGGCGGCAGCTTTCATGACAACGCCGACTTTTGCGATTTGCCCTGGGCCACCGGTGATTGGGGCAATTCAAAGTGCGTCGCGATTTGCTCCAGCGGCATCGGCGGCGAAGGCGACAACGGCCATGGACACGGCGGCCAAAAGTAAAATCTCCGTTTCGCCGGCCACGGAAAAAGCAATGACGCCGGAGCGGAGTCCTTCCTCTCCGGCGTCGTCGTTTTTCTTGGGGCTCTACCCGCTCGCTGAAGTTGGTCAGAACACCGGTTTGATCTGCTTCAGTCGTTCCTCTGTCGTACGCATCAGGTTATCCTCCGCAGCTTCATCGGCGGCTTCGTAGGTCACTGAGAAGCGCAAATGCGGGCCGGCGTCGTCCCAGGGCACTGTGACGATCGAGTGTTGCGTAATCAGATACTGGCTCGCGGCCTCGCCGTTCTCAAACACCGTGCCGTCGGCCAAGCCCTTGGGCGACTTAGTGTAAAGAAAGTAAGTGCCGCCGGGCATCTTGCACTCGAAACCGCATCGCGTGAGCACGTCGACGAGCTTCTTCAATCGCCGTTCGTACTTCGCGCGGACGCGAACCGGAATTGAGGCGTCGTCGAGAGCGGCGGCGGCCGCCTTTTGGATCGCCATGAATTGACCGGAGTCGCTGTTGTCTTTCACGTCGGCGAAAGCCTGTACGATCTTCTCATGGCCGGCGACGAAGCCCATCCGCCAGCCGATCATGTGGAAACCCTTCGACATCGAGTGCACCTCGACGCCGACTTCTTTCGCGCCCGGCACTTGCAAGAAGCTGAGAGGCTTCTGATCGTACGACAGCATGCTGTGCGCCGCGTCTTGGATGATAACGATCTTGTTCTTGAGCGCGAAATCGACGGCCCGCTTGTAGAAATCGACCGTCGCGGTCTTTCCCGTCGGGCTATTTGGATAGCAGAGCACCAGAAGTTTGGTGCGCCCGAGTACATTGGCCGGAATCGAATCTAGGTCGGGGAAGAAGTCGTTCTGCGGCAACAACGGCAGTCGATGAACTTCGCCGCCGTAGTACTTGGTGTGCGTGCCGGCCACGGGGTAACCCGGGACGGTCATCAGCGTGACGTCGCCGGGATTGATGAACGCCGCGGGCAGCATGGCCAGGGCCGTCTTCGTGCCGATGCAGTGATTGATTTCCTTGGCGGGGTCGAGGTCGACGCCGAATTCTCTCTTCAAGAAGCGCGCGGCGGCTTCCTTGTAGGCCGCGATGCCGTTATCGGCGTAGCCGCGGTTCTCGCTCTTGTTCGCTTCTTCGGCCAGCACGCGACGAATATTCTCCGGCGCCGGTTCATCATTCTCCCCTATGCCGAAGTCGACGAGCGATCGTTCAGGATGATCGGCGAGCGCCTTGCGCTTAGCTCGCTTGATCTTCTCGAACTTATAGATTTCGGTCCCCTTGCCGTAGTTGGGGCCGCCGATGCGATCGGCGAATCGCGACTGAAAATAAGGATCGGACATGGGATAAACTCTGGCTATTAGCGACGGGGTCGTCGGCGAAACGATCGATCGTTCGATCCTTCGTCAACGACGCGAAGCGTGCGACTCGTCGGTCGCGAAACGCTCGCTACGAAGAAGACCGCAAGTTACGAGAATTGGTTCTCGTTCGCAAGGAGATCGACGCTCAGGATCGTCGGCGGATCGCGCCGTCAACCGAGCGATGGAGTCCCGCCTTTTTCGATCGTAAATTGGGCTAAAAAGCGGGCGTCCGACGCCGGTCGGCCGATTGTGAACGGGGACGAAAAAAGGTAGATTAACGGTTTGCATTTGGCCCGAGTTTTCACGCCGTTGCGGCCGCGAAATCTTGCCGCCGGCGAAGCCTGCGGCGGCCGGGGATTTTACTCCGGTTCGCCTGGCGAAAATCGACATAAAGGATTGCCAAGTTGGCCGACGACGATACGCCTGATGACTCGATGAACGAACCGGTCGGCGAAAGCGCCGGCGGCGAATTGCCCGGCGGCGTGATGGGGGGCAATATCATCGACCTACCCATCGAGGAAGAGCTTAAAGGGAGTTATCTGACGTACGCGATGAGCGTCATTGTCAGTCGCGCGCTTCCCGATGTGCGCGACGGACTCAAGCCCTCGCAGCGGCGCATCCTCGTCGCCATGAACGACCTGAATCTCACGCCCGGCGCGGCCCGCGTGAAGTGCGCTAAGATCTCCGGCGATACGAGCGGTAACTATCACCCGCACGGCGAAAGCGTCATCTATCCGACTCTTGTGCGCATGGCTCAAGAATGGAACATGCGCCACGTGCTGATCGACAAGCAAGGCAACTTCGGGTCCATCGCCGGGTTGCCCGCCGCCGCCATGCGTTATACCGAAGCTCGCATGTCGCCGATCGCCGCGCTGATGATGGACGACATCAAGCTCGACACGGTCGACTTTACGCCGACGTACGACGAACGGCGGATGGAGCCGACCGTGCTGCCGAGCAAGTTTCCCAACTTGCTCGTCAACGGAGCCAACGGCATCGCCGTCGGCATGGCGACGAGCGTGCCGCCGCACAACTTGCGCGAAGTTTGCGCCGCGGCCGTGAAGTTGATCGACAACCCGGGCGCGTCCATCGATGAAATCATGGAAGTGCTCCCCGGGCCCGACTTCCCGACCGGCGGCATCATCCAAGGCCGCGCGGGCATTCGGCGCGGCTACTACACCGGCCGCAGTACGGTCGTCGTGCGCGCCCGCACGAAAGTAGAAGAATATGCCAAGGGTCGGCAGCGAATCGTCGTCAACGAAATTCCGTTTCAACAAGCACGCGATCGCGTTCATAAGGCAATCGTCGAACTGGCTGAAGAAGACAAGGTTAAAGATATCACCGCCGTTCGCGACGAGAGCGATCTCAACGAACCGGTCCGTTTGATCATTGAATTGAAACGCGGCGCCGACCCCGACGTCGTGCTGAATCAGCTCTACCAATTCTCGCCGCTGCAAGACACGTTCTCGTTGATCTTCCTGGCGCTCGTCGACGGCAAGCCGCGCACGCTCAACATCAAAGAGTTGCTGCAGGAATACGTTCGCCACCGCGCGATCGTCATTCGCCGTCGGACGCAATTTCTGCTGAATCGGGCTCGGCAGCGAAAGCACACCGTCGAAGGTTTGCTGCTGGCCCACGCCAACATCGACGAAGTCATCCGAGTCATCCGTACTTCGGCCACGCAAGCCGAGGCTAAGATGCGCCTGATGACGATCGAAACTCCGGCCGCGCTCATGGAGCGCGCTCTCGGTCCGCAAGGCTATGCGGATTTCACCTCCGAACGCGGCGTGGCCTCGAGCTACACGCTTACGGCCGTGCAGGCCGAAGCGATCCTCCGCATGACGCTTGGCCAGTTGGTCAATCTCGAGCAAGAAAAACTCGGCGGAGAATACGGCGAATTGCTCACGGAGATCGCCGAATATGTTCGCATCCTCGGCGACGAAGCGAATATCTACGCGATCATCCGCGCGGATCTTGTCGAAATGGGGCGCAAGCTCGGCGACGAGCGCCGTACCGAGATCAGCGGCGAGGAGATCGGCGAGGTGAACCTCGAAGACCTCATCACCGAAGAAAACATGGTGGTGACGATCTCGCACCAGGGCTACATCAAGCGCACGCCGACGACGACCTACCGCGCTCAGAAGCGCGGCGGCAAAGGAATCACCGGCGCCAAGAGCGACGACGAAGATCCGATTCGCAACCTCTTTGTCGCCAGTACGCACGACTATCTGCTTTTCTTCACCAACGTCGGCAAAGTCTACTGGCTCAAAGTCTATGACATTCCGCAACTGGCCCGCGAAAGCAAGGGGCGCGCGGTGGTCAACTTGCTCAACTTCGGCGAAGGGGAAAAGATCGCCTATTGCACGCCGATCCGCGATTTCTCGGCCCCGAATCACTACCTGATCATGGCCACTCGGCAAGGCCTCGTTAAGAAAACGCCGCTCAGCCAATACGGCCGGCCGCTCAAGACCGGGCTGATCGCCATCAAGCTCAAAGAAGGGGATGAGTTGGTCGACGTTGCTGTCACCAAGACCGGCGATGAGATTCTGCTTTCGACCTCCGGCGGGATGGCCATTCGCTTTGATCAGGCCGATGCCCGCTCGATGGGTCGGAATACGAGCGGCGTGAAAGGCATCAAGCTTTCAAAGGGGCAGACCGTGGTCGGCATGGTCGTCGCCGATCCCGAGGCCACGCTGCTCACCGCCTGCACCAACGGCTA
Source organism: Planctomycetaceae bacterium (assembly GCA_016793115.1). Lineage (GTDB taxonomy): Bacteria > Planctomycetota > Planctomycetia > Pirellulales > PNKZ01 > PNKZ01. Next base: position 72,341 of record JAEUIN010000273.1, on the reverse strand, counting down.
CGGCAAACGCACACCGTTCGGGCCGAACGATCCGCTGACGGGCACCCGCGTCGAGAGCGAAGAGGCGGAGGAAATCGAAGCCGCGGCCGAGGTCGCGCTGCCGGAGGAGCCGGCGGAAGACGATGAAAGCTCCGCGGCCCGTTATCGGACGCAGCGTCGCGGCGGTAAAGGTATTCGCGACATTAAAACGACGGAACGCAACGGCCCGGTCGTTAACATCGTCGCGGTGCGCGACTCCGACGAACTGCTGATGATCACCGCCGGCGGCAAGATTCAGCGCATTGCGGCCAAAGATGTCAGCGTGATCGGCCGTAACACGCAAGGCGTGCGGATCATGTCGCTTGATGAAGGAGATACGCTCGCCGCCGTGGTTCGGGTGCCGCCGGACGATTTGCCGGCGACCGACGAGTCGTCGGATGCTCCATCTCCCGTTGCGCCGCCGGAGGCCGGCCCGTCGTAACCGATACGATCGATTTCACCGATTCGCGCATTGAAGTCCCCGGCGACTCGCCGGGGACCGGGTGTCGACCGAAGTGGGCAAATTGCAAGACTCGCTGTCGGCAATTGCGTCGCGACTGACTATTCTGGGGTGACCGACATTCCCGGTCACCTCTCGCGGCCTCCCGGCGCTTCCATGAAACGCATCGCACTCATTACGGGCATCACCGGCCAAGACGGTGCATACCTCTCCGAGTTGTTGCTCAGTAAGGGGTACGAAGTCCACGGCATCGTACGCCGATCTAGCACCGACAGCTTCGAGCGCATCGCTCATCTTCGCGAGAAGCTCCGTCTTCATCAGGCCGATCTTCACGATCAGCTTTCGTTGGTCAACATCATTCGTGATGTGGCGCCCCGCGAAGTCTACAATCTGGCCGCGCAGAGCTTCGTGCCGACGAGTTGGGGCCAGCCGCTGCTGACGGGCGACGTCACGGCGCTGGGCGTTACGCGGGTTTTGGAGGCGATTCGCTTCGTCGATCCCACGATTCGCTTCTATCAGGCCAGCAGCAGCGAGATGTTCGGCAAGGTCGTCGAATCGCCGCAGCGCGAATCGACCCCCTTTTGGCCGCGCAGTCCGTACGGCGTCTCTAAAGTGTACGGTCATTGGATCACGGTGAACTATCGCGAAAGCTACGGCATGTTCGCCTGTTCCGGAATCCTCTTTAATCACGAATCGCCGCTCCGCGGCAAAGAGTTCGTCACGCGCAAGGTGACGGATGCCGTGGCCCGCATCAAACTTGGCGTACAAGAGAAGCTCAAACTCGGCAATCTCGACGCACGCCGCGATTGGGGGTTCGCCGGCGACTATGTCCGCGCCATGTGGCTGATGCTGCAGCAACCGGAGCCCGACGACTATGTCGTGGCGATGGGCGAAATGCACAGCGTACGTGACCTTGTCGAAACGGCGTTCGGCCATGTCGGTTTAGACTACACGAAGCACGTCGAAACCGATCCGACTCTGTTGCGCCCGGCCGAAGTCAACGAGCTTTGCGGCGACGCGACGAAGGCACGCGCGAAACTCGGTTGGCAACCGGAAGTCCGCTTTCCGCAGTTGGTCGCGATGATGGTCGACGCGGACGTCGAACGAGTCCGCCGCGAAATCGAATTCCAGAAACTCTAGACGCATCGGAATTCGGCGGCCTTTCATGAACGCTCTCATCACCGGCATCAGCGGCTTTGTCGGCGGGCACTTGGCCGACCATCTTCTCGCCGCCGGCGACATGGTGCTCGGTGCGACTCGCGACGGTCGCTGGCTGCCCGATTTTTCGCTTCCCATTCCGCTGGTCGCCTGGGAGCTCGGCGCCGAAGAGGCTGCAAGTGACCTTTGCGATCGCATTGCGACGTTTGCTCCCGACGTCATTTACCATCTTGCGGCATTGAGCATTCCCGCCGACTGCGGCGCCGCAGGCGAACCGACCGCGGCGGCGTTGGCCCTCAATGTCGACGGCGTTCGCCGCGTGCTTTCCCTGGCGCAGCGGTTGCCGAAACGCCCCCGTATCGTGTTCACAAGCTCCAGCAAAGTCTACGCGCCGATCGACCCTGCCAAGCCGAAAGTAGCCGAAGATTTTCCTTGCGCGCCGACTACGGCCTACGGTCGTTCGAAGTTGCTCGCCGAGCAAGTCTGCGAAGAAGCCGCACGGTCCGCCGCCGACATCGTCGTCGTGCGATCATTTAATCAAGCCGGTCCACGACAGGATCCACGTTTGATGCTCGCGGAGTGGGCGATCCGAATGGCTCAAGGCGAACCGGCAATGGAAGTCGGCGGCCTCCAAGTGTCGCTCGATTTGCTCGATGTTCGCGACGGAGTTCGCGCTCTGCGGAAGTTGACGCTTCTCGGTACTTCCGGGGCTGTTTACAATCTAGGTTCAGGGACGTCGCGGACCACGGGCGACGTCTATCGTTCGCTCGAGCGGGCCGTCGGAAGGGCCTGCCCCGTGCGCGAGCGCGATCCGTGCCCACGCGTCGAGCCGATCGCCGATCTGAGCCGGCTTCAGTCCGTTATCGACTGGAAACCGGAAGTCCCGCTCGATCGAACCACGACCGACGTTTGGAACTACTGGCGGCTGAGAGTCGACGAGCGACGCCGAGCCGCCGCTCAACAAGCCGCACAGCAATAACGCAGTTCAACTCCCCATCTCCCCTCGGCAGCGATTCTCAGTATGGCCATCGCCGTTATCGGAACCGGATACGTCGGACTTGTTACGGGCACCTGTTTCGCCGACAGCGGCAACGAGGTGACCTGCGTCGACATCGATGCAGGCAAAATCGAACGGCTGAAAAAGGGAGAAATTCCGATCTACGAGCCGGGCTTGGCGGAGATGGTCGAATACAACCATCATGCCGGTCGCCTCAAGTTCACGACCGATCTCGCCGCAGCCGTCTCCAAGGCCGACATCGTTTTCATCGCCGTCGGTACGCCGCCCGCCGATGACGGTTCGGCCGATTTACGCAACCTGTGGTCGGTCGTCGATGCGATTGCGCCGCACCTTCAGTCCGAGGGGATCGTCGTCATTAAGAGCACGGTCCCGGTCGGCACCAACACGGCGACCTACGAACGATTAAAGAAGCTCACGGGTCGCGAATGCCACGTGGCCAGCAACCCGGAGTTTCTCAAGGAGGGAGCGGCGATCGAAGATTTTATGAAGCCCGATCGCGTAGTCGTCGGCGTGCGTTCGGAAAAGGTGGCCGAGACGCTGCATGAACTCTATATGCCCTTTTTGCGCACCGAGAAGCCGTTCTTCGTCATGTCGTTGGAAAGCGCGGAGATGACGAAGTACGTTGCCAACGCGCTCCTCTCGACGAAGATCAGTTTCATCAATGAAACCGCTAACTTGTGCGAATTGGTCGGCGCCGACGTCAATGATGTCCGAAGAGGCATCGGCAGCGATAGCCGCATCGGTACGGCATTCTTGTTCCCCGGCGTCGGCTACGGCGGCAGCTGCTTTCCGAAAGACGTGCGGGCTCTCGACGCCGTGGCACGCGCAAAAGGCTACACGATGCGCATCCTGCCGGCCGTCGACGAGGTCAACCGGCGGCAAAAGACCGTGTTGCTGGCGAAGGTGCTCGCACACTTCGCCGAGAGCGTCAAAGGCAAAACTTTCGCCATGTGGGGTTTGGCGTTCAAGCCGCGGACCGACGATATCCGCGAGGCTCCGGCGTTGGCGATGATCGACGAACTCCTCAAGCGCGGCGCGAAGCTGCAAGTGCACGATCCGGAAGCCATCGAGAACGTCAAGGCGCAATACGGAGACAAGCTGGTCTATTGCGAGAAGCCGTACGACGCCCTCGAAGGCGCCGACGCGCTGTTGATTATGACGGAGTGGAAGGAGTTTCATCAGCCGAACTTCGACACAATCAAAGCGAAGCTCAAGAAGCCGGTCGTTTTCGACGGCCGCAACATTTACAGCCGCACCCTGATGCAAGAAGAAGGCTTCACCTATTACAGCATCGGCCGCGCTCCGGTAATTCCCGGATAGGTGAGTGATAAGTTTTCCCTGCGAGCACTTACCACGGAACGCCGCGGCCCATGAGGGCTGAAACGGGAGCGGGCGGCAGAATAGAATCGAAATCTGGTGCCGCTTTCTCACTCCCGGCCCTCGCCATTGAAGCGAGGAGAGTCGGAATCTCTCATGCGTCGTTCTCTCCGCTCTCAAATCCTTTACCCGTTCGCAGGGCTCACGGCGGCGGCGATCGTCGCCGTAAGCGTTGCGGTGGCATGGGGGGCGGCGGCGGGCGTCGATGCGCGGATCGAAGCTCACGTGCGCAGCGCCGCCGACGTGCTCCTCAACGCCGGCTTTCCGTTGACTGACGCGGTGCTCGCACAAACGCGCGGCCTCGCGGGCGCCGAGTTCGTCTGCACCGACTCCGCCGGCGAGATAACCGCGTCAGGCCTTCCGGTCACCGCATCAATTCGCCTCGCGGTCGAGGACATCCGACCGAGCGAAGCCCGTCGCGAGGTTCGCCTCGACGGCGTCGATTTTCTTGGTTGGTCGATCGCACGGCCCGCTCGTAATGCTGTCGATCGGGCCGTGACGCTGCATGTTTTCTACCCTCAGGAACAGCGACGACTACTGCTGCGGGAAGCAATCTGGCCTCCTCTCTGGATCGGTACTGCAGCGCTGTTGTTCGCGATCATTATTTCGTATGTGTTGGCGGCACGCATCGGTCGCCCGATCGCCGCCGTCCGGGAACACTTCGCCAAACTCGCGGCAGGCGACTATGCATCGTTGGCGGTGCCGCAACGCGACGACGAAGTGCGCGACCTCGTCACGGCCGCGAATACGCTCGCCAAACGGTTGGAAGAGCGCGATCTCGCGGTGCGTCGCGCAGCCCGCGCAAGCTTGCTCGGCCAACTCAGCGGCGGTCTGTGTCATCATCTGCGCAACGCCGCGGCCGGCGCGAAATTGGCCCTGCAACTCCATCGGCGGCGCTGCCGTGAGGGAGATGCCGAAAGTCTCGACGTCGCCCTGAGGCAGCTCGACTTCGCCGAGCAGTATGTGCAGCGATTGCTCACGCTCGGTAAACCGCAGCCGCTCAAGCTCGAACGAGCCGATCTTCGCGACGTCGCCGCCGACGCGCTGTCGTTGATCGACCCTGCCTGTCGCCACAAAAACGTCGAGCTTCGTCGCGACGTGCCGCCGACGCCGGTCGTCGCCGAGCAAGTCGACCGTGAGCAATTGCGCCAGCTTTTGGTTAATTTGCTGCTCAACGCCGTCGATGCGGCGGGCGATGCCGGATGGGTCGAGCTTTCCATAGCAAATGACGATAAAGATGGCCTACTGCGCATCGGCGTCGCCGACTCGGGCCCCGGCCCTCCTCCGGAGGTGCAGGCCCGACTCTTCGAACCGTTCGTGACCGGTAAGCCCGACGGAATCGGCCTCGGCTTGGCCGCGGCGCGGTATATTGCGCAGCTACACGGCGGAACGATGACATACGCCCGTCGTGATGCCACACGTTTCGAACTCGTGCTCCCGCGCGTGGGACCGCAGTCTCAAGGCGACAGCAAAGTGGAAGCGAACTCCGAACCCGACTTGTTGACCAGTTGAGAGCACGACCGTGAGCCATGTCCTGATCGTGGACGATGAAGAGAGCATCTGCTGGGGGCTGAAGCGTTTGCTCGGCGAGGAAGGCTACGACGTCACGGTCGCGGCCAGCGCCGAGGAGGCGTTTTCCGCCGTGGAACGCAAGCCGCCGGACTTGGCGATGTTCGACGTCCGCTTGCCGGGCATCGACGGGTTGACCGCTTTGGAACGCTTGCGCCGCGCCAATCACAACTTTCCGGTGATCGTCGTCACGGCGTACGGCAACCTCGATACCGCGGTGCGGGCCGTCGAGCGAGGAGCGTTCGATTATCTGACGAAGCCGTTCGACCTTGAGCAAGTCGTCGAAGTCGTGCGCCGCGCCTCCGCATCGCTCGGTGAAAAGTCGAACAAGTCGGCGACCGCCGTGCGGTTGGGCGACGACGGCAGCGAGTTGCTCGGCCGTAGCTCGGCCATGCAAGAAGTCTTCAAGCGAATCGCCTTGGTGGCGCCGACCGAATCGTCCGTCCTGATCGTCGGCGAGAGCGGCAGCGGCAAAGAGCTTGCGGCACGTGCGCTGCATCGGTATTCGCGCCGCGCCGACGGGCCGTTCGTGCCGATCCATCTCGGTGCGCTCAATGTTTCGCTCGTCGAAAGCGAACTGTTCGGCCACATGCGGGGCGCGTTTACCGGCGCCGATTACGATCGTCCGGGGTTGCTCGAAGCGGCCGAGGGGGGCACGGTCTTCTTCGATGAGGCTGCCGACATTCCGCCGTCGGTGCAGGTGAAACTGCTTCGCGTTTTGCAGCAACGCGAGGTGACGCGCGTCGGCGACGTGAAGCCGCGGCCGTGTCGCTTTCGGGTCGTCGCCGCGGTGAATCGCGATCCCGCGGAGTGCGTGCGCGAAGGCGTGCTGCGCGCCGACCTGCTCTATCGGTTGGCCGGGTTTGAGATTCGCTTGCCGGCGCTGAAAGAACGCGTCGAAGATATTCCGTTGTTGGCCGAGCGATTCTTGCGCGAAGCTTGCGCGTCCGGCGGCACGGCCCGCGGAATCTCCGCGGCGGCGGTCGCCGAGTTGAAGCGGCGCACCTGGGCCGGCAACGTCCGCGAATTGCGCAACTCGATCGAGCAGGCGGCGATCTTGGCGCGCGGCGGATTGATCGAGCCTGATCATTTACCGCCTCCCGGCGCTTACGAGATCGCCGGGCCGCTCGACGTGCCGGAGGGCGTGCGGCAAGCGGTCGTGAAATGGGCCGAGGCCGCGATGGCCGGAAATCCGACGACAGGCGACCTACATGAACGGCTGCTCAAGGTGGTCGAGCCGCCGTTGTTCGACGTCGTCCTGCGGCACACCCTCGGCAACCGAGCGGCGGCCGCCGAACTCTTAGGCCTGCATCGTGCGACCTTGCGTAAGAAACTCTCCGAACGCCGCGGTGCGAAGCCGGATGACGATGACGACGGCGAGGCCTAACCGCGCTGCGCTGCGGCGGCATACTCGCGAAAAGTCGCCTCGTCGAGCACAACCGCCTCGTGAGTGAGCACGAAAAGCGGCGTCGCCGGCGGAACTCCGAGCACGCTCAAGACTCGCTCCAGCGCGCTCGGCGGGCAGGTGCCTTTCAAATCCAGCGACGTCACGCGCCCGTGCAGGTCGGCGAGCAGTCCGTCGAGTTGCCAAATCCGTTCGCCCTTTGAAGAAACCCAAACGAACGAACCGTCGGGTTCGAAATACAGCCGCTCGAACGATCCGAGTGCATCGCCCACTTCTTCGAACGATCGCGTAAAGCCGGCGGCGAGCGATGCGGCGGAAACGTGGAGCGTCGGTAAAGTGAGGCCGCGGAGCGTCACCTTCGGGCCGGGCTCGGCGACTTCTGGGCGGGCATGAATCGTGGCTGAGAAGGCGTACATCGTCACTGCTACGAAGTAATCGGCACGCGTTTCTCGCCCGCCGACTCGAGCGCGGCGAGATTCACGGCGAGCGTGTGCACCGCGTCGTCGAGCGGACACGTCGGTTCGGCGCGTCCTTCGAGCGCATCGACGAAGCTGCTGGCCTGAATCTGAAACCACTCGTCGCGCTCGGTGATCAACGTCGGACTGAACGTCCACTCGCTTGCGCCGCGTTTGAAAACGCCGTAGCGATGTTCCGGCAGTTCCACGCGTACGCTCCCCGCCGTGCCGTTGACCTGTAGGCGAAGTTCGTTGGGAGCCATGAATTGATTCATCGCGATGGAAACCATCGTCTTGCCGCGGCCGGCGCGGGCCACGAGGTTGACCGTGTCTTCGACCGTGACCCCTTCCAGGCATTGGTGATCGTAGTCGGCGTAGATCCAGTCGTAGCGACCGACGAGATACTGCACGGCGTTGGCCATATGGGTCAGAGCGTCTTGAATCGCTCCGCCGCCCGTACGGCGATCGTTGTAATAGATTTCGCGATAAGCCGGCCGGAACGTCGGGAAGTGCTGACCGGAAACGCTCGTCACTTGCAGCGGCTCGCCGATCTCGCCCGCTTGAATCAGCTTCCGCACGGCGTCGATCGCGGGGTGCACCCGATAGACGTAGGCGATTTGCACGAGCTTGCCGACCACGGCCGTCCGTAAGCGGGAGATGTCTTCCATCTTCGTCGCCAGCGGCTTCTCAATGAGCAGCCCGCGACAATGGGGCGCGAGTTGCACGGCGTGGTCGACATGGAGATTCGCGGGAGTGCAGATCACGGCCGCATCCCAGTCGCGTCGACAGGCTTCGTCGAGATTCGCATAGGCGTGTTTAATGCCGTAACGAACGGCGACGTCATTGCGGCGCGAGTCGTACGACTCGACCAGCCCGATTTCGCAACCGACGGCTTGCTGAAAACAACGTAGATGCCGCTCACCGATCGAGCCGACGCCGACGACGAGGATGGATAGTTGATGCATGAGGAATAGTCGGAGTTCAGAGTTCGGCGTTCAAGGTTCGAGACCGATTCATAGTGCGTTGTTCACTCTGCAACGCTGAACCCGAACTCTGAACGGTGAATCGTCCACAAAGCTATTGGCAGGTCCAGCCGCCGTCGACCATTAAGTTGTGCCCGGTGATATAGCGGCCGGCGTCGGACGCCAAGAGCACGACGGCGCCTTTGATGTCTTCGTTGTCGAGCATGCGGCCGACCGGCACGCGGCGGCAGTATTCTTTCAGAAACGGCTCGGGTTGATTGTTGAAGAATCCGCCCGGGCTGATACAGTTGGCCCGCACGCCTTGCTTACCGTAGTAGCAGGCAATATGGCGGGTATAGTTGATCATTCCGGCTTTGATGAAGTTGTAGGTCGGTGCCTGCCGCATCGTCGTCCCTTCGTAAAGCGAAGGATCGTTCGAGACGACGCCGTAGATGCTGGAGATGTTGATGACGGAACCGCCTCCCTGTTCCGCCATCGAGAGCACGAACTTCTGACATATTGCGAACAGCCCGACGAAGTCGCCGGCCGCGGAATGACGCCAGATTTCCGGCGTCTGCAACTCGAAACCGGTCTTGGTTCCTTCGCGTGAGATGGCGCTGTTGACCAAAATGTCGCACCGGCCGAAGCGACGCCGGACTTCGTCGTGCAACGTATTGATCGAGTCGACGTCTTCGATATCGACCGAAAGCCCATGGGCGTCGTAACCGCGGCTCCGAAGCGACTCGGCATACTCCTGGTTTCGTTCGAGACTGCGCGACGCGGTAATGAGCGTCGCCCCAGCTTCAACGAGGGCCTCGGAAATGCTTTGGCCGAACTGAGGGCCCGCGCCGGCCGTGACGAGCGCGATTTTCCCGCGCAGCGAAAATCGATCGAGAATGCTCATAGCGCGTAAAGGTAACAGATCGCGCGGCCGCCACAAGTTGATGCAATCCGGACGATCGCGAAATTGTTTGGCTCCCGTCGCGCGGGACGTTATCGTGAAAGCCCCGCCTCCAGCGCTTCGCGAGCCCGCCTATGCCGATTCTCTTCGCCGTCCCGTCGCCGCCGCGTGAAGGAGGACTCGTCGCTCTCGACTACGTCGCCGTCGTCGCCTACCTCATCCTGACGGCAGGCATCGTCTGGTGGTCGTCGCGCAAACAAGACAGCACCGAAGAGTTTTTCGTCGGCGATCGCAAGCTGCCGTGGTTCGCCGTCGGACTGAGCATCATGGCGACGCTCTTGTCGACGCTGACCTATCTCGGCACGCCTGGCGACACGATCAAAAACGGCATCGTGCTTGTCTGGGGCTACGCGGCCTACGTGCTGATCGTTCCCTTCGTCATGATGCTGCTCGTCCCGTTCTTTATGCGGCTGCAGGTTACGAGCGCCTACGAATACCTCGAACGCCGCTTCGACTACCGCCTCCAGCTGACCGGTAGTTTGCTCTTCATTTGCTTGCGCTTGGGCTGGATTTCCCTGGTGATGTATGCGGGCTCTCTGGCTCTCGCGCAGATGTCGGGCTTCGACATCGTCGACGTGATCTGGACGATGGGGATCGCTTCGACGATCTATGCGTGCTTCGGTGGTTTAAAGGCCGTGGTGTGGACCGACGTGGTGCAGGCGGTGATGCTGTTCGGCGGCGCGTTCGCCGTAATCGGCTACGTCATGGTCACGACCGACACCGGGATCGGCACTTGGTGGAGCACGGCCAAGTCACTGAGCAAAGGCCATACGGCCATTCCGGTGTTTAGCTTGGACCCGTTCTTGCGCGCGACCATCGTCACGGTAATCATCGATCGCTTCTTTTGGAACGTATGCACCCACGGCGGCGACCAAGTCGTGTTGCAACGCTACTTTTCGACCCCTTCGGTCGGCACCGCTTTGCGCGGCTTCGTCGTCACTCTCGTCTCGCAGATCGGCATGGCAATCCTGCTGACGCTGTGCGGCTTGGCCTTGTTGTACTTCTACTCGACTTATCCCAAATACCTCGGCGACGTTCCGCTGGGCGACAAAACGCTGCCGCACTTCTATTCGACTCAACTCCCGATCGGCTTTGGGGGATTGATTCTCGCCAATTTCCTGTGTGACGGGATGCAGACGCTCGTCTCCGGTGTGAACAGCATGTCGGCCGTCGTGACGAAAGACCTCTTTGGTCGCTCCGGACCGGAAGAAGGCGTGTCGGATCGAAAGCAACTTCGATTCGCTCGCGTTCTAACTCTCGGAATCGGCTTACTCTGTACCGTCTTCGCGTGGGGGGCGGCCGCTTACATGGCGACGAACGAAGGACGGTTCAACATCATCGACCTGCTTCCTCGGTTCAACATGTTTCTCGGCCCGCTGGGCTGCTTGTTCTTCATCGGGATGTTTTTACCGCGTGCGCGTGCTCGAACGGCGTTGATCTCCAGCGGAGTCGCCGTGCTTGTTTCGGGTATTTGGACTTGGTGGCTGGAACTCGCGCGCTTAGTCTATTGGCTGCGCTTCGGCATCGGCGAAGCGGCCGGGAACCCGGGATTCATCGAGTGGTATCGCGGGATCTTTCACACCGAAGCCCCGCTTTCGGTGTTCTGGGTGACGTCAATCTCGTGCATCGTCGGATTTGTTCTCGCCGCGATACTTTCCTACGTGCTTGACGACGGCGGCGATCATCGCGGACGGGCTTACACTTGGCGCGAGGTGATGCGACGCCCGACTCCGGCGCAAGTCGCGGAAGCTCGCGCGCGGGAGCTTGCGACGACTTCCGCTTAACAAACCACCACTATCGACACAGTCACCGCTACTTCCATGCCCAACGCATTGCTTGGCGCTCGCAATCGCATCTTGCCCGCTTTGATTACCCCGCTCACCGCAGGCGGCGAACTCGATGAAAAGAGCCTCGAGCATCTCATCGATCATCTCTATCGATCCGGCATGGGCGGCTTGTACGTCACGGGCAGCACCGGCGAAGGGATTTATCTCGATCCGGCCATTCGCCGACGGGTGACGGAGATTGCCGTTGCGCATTCCCGCGGGCACGGACAGGTGCTCGTCCACGTCGGGGCGATCGCCGCGATGCAGGCGTTCGACTTGGCGAAGCATGCCGCTCAAGTCGGCGCCGACGGCGTGAGCAGCATTCCGCCGTTCGTCGGCAAGTATTCGCCTGAGGAAACCCTCGATTACTACCGTACGCTCTGCGCGGCGACGACTCTCCCGGTGGTCGGCTACTATATTCCGTCGCTTACCGGCACGGCATTCCCCATCAATCAAGTGCTCGACCTGCTCAAGCTCGACACCATGGTCGGCATTAAGTACACGCACACCGATCTTTACGTACTTGAACGCGTGATGACGCACGCGGGGCGCGAGAAGATCGTCTATTTCGGCGTCGACGAAATGCTTTGCCACGGAGTCGCCTGCGGTGCTCACGGCGGTATCGGTACGACCTACAACTTCATGCCGAAGTTGATTTTAGAAGTCGCCACGCTCTGCGCCGAAGGCCGCTGGGACGAAGCGAAGAAGGTGCAGAAGAAGGTCAACGAGATCATTGAGATTCTGCTTTCATTTCACGGAATGGCCGCGACGAAGCAAATTCTCGTTTGGCAAGGCCACATCGCTGCGGCGAAGTGTGCTCCGCCGCGAGCGATGCTGAGCGCGGAGCAGCAAGAACAGCTTCGTGCTCGACTCATGCAAACCGCGATTGCCGACACATTGGTTCGCTAACGTCTCATTGTTCGTAGTCGGCGCTTCTTGGCGCGTTGTTCTTGCCGCAACTGACCGCGGACAACCGAGTAAAGCGAATCAACGTTTGTGGCCCAGCGGCGATTCCATCGTGGCCACGCGTCCTCGTAAGTCGGCGGCGCGTCGCTGGAGCAAGCCGACGTCGTCGATGAGGCGGCGAACCTCACGGCATGCATTCTCCGTAGGCGCGAAAATCGCCCCGACCGCGGCCGGTCCGAGTTGCCGGTTTTTAAACGCCGTAATCTCGCGGCCGATCCCGCGCTTCAATCGCGAGGTAAAGGCCCACAGCAATAGGCCGCACCATCCGGCGAGCACCACTCCGGCGGCGATGAAAAACTCGAAGCCGTACAGTTCCGCCGGCGCGTCCCAGCCGAATTCGGCGACGAGCCAAGAGTCGTAAACGAAGTTCTTGAGGAATCGATAGAGCAGCGCGCCTGCGACGATGATCAACAGAAACTCGTACAACCAGCGCGTGACGCTTCCAGCCCGCTCGCGGGCGAGTCGGTCGACGGCGCTTTGCAGATCCGCGGCGGCGCGACTGACGAACTCGCGCGAGGCCACGGCCGCTTGGTCGCACACCGCCGTATACTTAATAGGATCGCGGTCGACTCCCGCCTCGCCCGCATAGCCGTCGACGATAATCGCCGCCGTCCGCAAGTCGCTTTCCGACCAAGCTTGCACCGCGGCGCGTTCCGAGGCGCTCTCCGCCGAGCGTCGATCACGAAATTGTTTGAAGCGGCGCGAACTCTCAAACATTCCCCACAACGCCAATTGGGCCGGCGTGCGCACGCGCGAGAGCCCATACCCGGAGAGCAGAGTGCCGATCGCCTGATAGCCGCGCAGCAGGCAAGCGAAGGGGCTGAATCCCCACCGCACGGCCACGGCGTCGACGAGTCGGTTTTCCCACAACCGGCGACTGTTCTCCAACTCGCCGCCGACGCGTTCGATTAACAGCGCCGCGAGCTTCGTGCGTTGTTCGGTGATCGCCCCTTCGAGCGGCTCCAGCGTCGCGGCCGCGGTCTGCAACCGCTCTCGACAAGCCTTCAGCGTTTCGTCGACAAGGTCTAGGAAGTTGGCTCGGCGGATCCGCGCCGCCGCGCTTCCGGCGAGTTGCCGCGTGAGAAAATCGACCAAACGGCCGAACTCGCCGTGGGGCGCATTCCCTGCCTTGGCGTCGGCCGACGCGGCGGCGCCGTCGACGAAGAACATCTCGCCGGTCGCAAAGTCTTCCGCCAGCACGCGCCGCCAATCTTCGCGCAAGTCGTCGTCTTGATCGGCATGGGTCTGCACAAACACCAACCGCGCCCCCGCGGCCGCCGCCGCCAATTCGCTCGTCACGCGCGCGCTGCGATATTTCTGCTGCGTCGTGACGACAAGTAACACGTCGCAATGCGGCAACAGCTCTCGCAGCCTCGCTAAGTTCGTACCGCCGGCGGCTTCGTCTTCCGTCGTGTCGGGGTCGGGGCAATCGATGAGCACCAACTCACGCAGTAGCGGTCGATCGCGCTCGACCACCCGCACCGAATCGGGATCGATCCCCAGCGATTCCGGTTTGAGCCCCGGCCGCGCGATGAACGTCGGTTGCCGAGTCGTCGGGCGTTGCTGGCCGGCCTCGCTCACGTCGTCGCCGACGAGCGCGTTCACGAGCGTGCTCTTACCGACGCCCGTTCCCCCTAAGGTGGCCACGACCAACGGCGCTTCAACGCGAATTCTCAGCGTCGCCGTTCGCTCCAGCAAACGCTTTATCAACGCTTGGCAGGCCCGCGCCGCGGGCCAATCGACGCGCTGGTGATTCCAGCCGGAGAGTTCGCGCACGAGGGCGTCGATTTCGGCCAACAGTTCCAGATGTTCCAACTCGTGCGACAAGGCCCGCTCCCGTTGAGATCAGTTCATGATAGTCCACCGGCCGAACGGTTGCCGGCGGCTGGACGCCTCGCGCCGGCTGCCGTAACCTGGGTGTTTGCCGAAATCTTGTCGTCTTTGCGAGTCGCCGGTGTCCGCACGTCACGCCCCCCAAGTCTTTCACGTCGCCGAGGCCGAAATCGGCAAAACATTGGCCGCGGTTCTGCGCGGTCGGATGCCCGGCGTTCCTTGGTCGCAGGTGCAGCGGCTCGTTCGTAATCGCCACGTGCTTATTCACGGCAATCTCTCCTGCGACGAAGGTCGGCGATTGAAGGAGGGCGAAGTCATCAAGGTGCTCGAGCACCCGACGGCGCCGCCGGCCCGCGAGGAAGACGTCAAAATCCGCTACGTCGACGAATATTTGGTCGTCGTCGAAAAGCCGGCCGGCCTCACGTCCGTGCGCCACGAAGAAGAGCGGCAATGGAAAGATAAACGCAAAAATGCTCAACCGACGCTGGAAGATTTGCTGCCCCGCGTTTTGGCCAAGCGTGAACGAGGCGACGCCGAACGTAAGCAAGCGAAGCAGCCCTGGAAGAGACTGCGCGGTCGCAAGCCGCAACCCACTCCCTCACGCACGCATCCCGTGCGGCCCGTCCATCGGCTCGATCGCGAAACGAGCGGGCTCATGGTCTTCGCTCGCACCGTGCCCGCCGAGCGGCATCTTGGATCGCAATTTCGGCAACACACGACCTATCGCCGGTATCTGGCGATTGCCGAGGGAGAAGTCGCCGAACAGACGATCGACCTGCGTTTGATACGTGATCGCGGCGACGGCCGACGCGGCATCACCGATGACCCGCAACTCGGCAAATCGGCGGTCACGCACGTAACGCCGCGCGAGCGGCTCGGCGACTACACGCTCGTCGAATGTCGGCTTGAGACCGGCCGCACGCATCAGATTCGCATTCACCTTTCGGCCAAGGGACACCCGCTCTGCGGCGAGAAGGTTTATCGGCAGCCGCTGTTCGGCGCGCCGTCGGTCGATAAGAGCGGCGCGCCGCGACTTGCCTTGCACGCCGCCGAACTCGGCTTCGAGCATCCGTTCACCGGCGAAGAGCTGCGGTTTTCGATGCCGCTCCCCGCCGACCTGCAAAAGTTTCTGGCGAGATTGCGGAAGGAGTCGCAAGCGTGACCTCGACCGCAGGCTCGAAGTCGCCGTCGCTGCCGCTCGTCGGGCTCAAGGTGCTCGATCTCTCCCGCATCTTGGCCGGACCTGTTTGCACGCAGATTTTGTCCGATCTCGGGGCCGACGTCGTCAAGATCGAACGTCCCGGCCTCGGCGACGACACGCGTCAGTGGGGGCCGCCGTTCGTCGAGTCGACGGCCGACGGCGCGCCGAGGCCGAGCGCCTACTTCCTTTCCTGCAATCGCGGCAAGCGTTCGCTGGCACTCGACCTGAGTCATCCCGCGGCGCTCGCGGTGCTCGACGACCTATTGCGCTCGGCCGACGTGATGTTGGAGAACTTCCTGCCCGACACGGTCGCCAAGCTCGGACTGACGCCGGAGCGACTGCGAGCCCTGAACCCGAAGCTCGTAAGTTGTTCGATCTCCGGCTTCGGACGGACCGGGCCGTTGGCCGGCGTGCCGGGTTACGATCTCGCGATCCAGGCCTGCGCCGGGTTGATGTCGATCACCGGCGAACCGGAGGGAGCGCCGATGAAAGTCGGCGTGGCGATGACCGACGTTATCACCGGTTTGTATGCCGCAGTGAGCGTGTTGGCCGGCTTGGTCGGCCGGCGCGACGGATTCGACGGCCGCGCGTTCGATGTCGCCCTGGCCGATTGCACGCTCGCCTCGCTCGTCAACGTCGCCCAAAGCACGCTCCTCACCGGGCGTCGACCCCAGCGGTTCGGCAACGCCCACCCGCAGATTGTCCCCTACGAAGCGTTCGCCACCGCCGACGGCTATCTCGTGCTCGCTTGCGGGGCCGATCGTCAATGGGTCCGGCTGTGCGAAACCGTCGATCGGCGGGCGTGGGCCGACGATCCGCGCTTCCGCACGAATCCCGGTCGCGTGGCGCATCGCGACGAGTTGATTCCGCTTCTCGCCGCACTCTTTAAGGAGCGTACCACGGCCGCTTGGGAAACCTTGCTCAAGATCGCCGAAGTGCCGCACGCTCGTATCGCCGCGGTCGACGAGGTCGTCGCATCGCCGCAGACCGCCGCTCGCGAGATGGTTTGGAACGTCGTCGACGATTCCGGCCGGCCGCTCAAATTGATCGGCAGCCCGATCCATTGGCCGGAGCGGCCGCCGCCCGCTCCGCTTGTGCCGCCGCGGCTCGGTGAGCACACCCGGGCGGTGCTGCACGACTGGCTGCGTTATGATGCGCATCGCATTGAGCAACTGCGCCGCGAAGGAGTCGTCGCCGAATGAGCGCGTCCGATCCCAATTTCAAGTCCGAGATTCCCGCTGCCGAGCCGTCCGCCGCGCCGCCGATGATATCGGGCAAGTGGGTCATCTTGGTCGTCGCCGGGCTGGGCATTTTCGGCTCAGCGTTCGGCTGGCTTTGGCTCTACAACGCGCAGCGTCGCCCGCGCGAGTACTGGGGCACCGGCGCATGGCTCGCGATCGGGCAATCTAAGCGCGTCGACGCGGTGCTGCTTGCGCCCGAACAACCGGCGGCCGACGGCAAGCCGCAGCCGGTGTGGTACGACGGACTCGTCGTCGTCCCGCTCAATCCGCGCGATGCCGAGCGCTACGTCGTCGCCGAGCGCAAACCGGTCGAGAACGCCCCCGGCTTCTCGCTCGACAAGCAAAGTTCGTCGCTGCGCGAAGCCTTGGCTCACCATCGCAGTTTTCAGTGGGATTCCAAAGCCGCGATCGTGCAAAGGCCGGTCTGGCGCTACGCGCTATCGTTCTATCAAGATCGCGACGTCGCGCCGCCCGCTCCTGCTGCGCCGCCGACGCCGACCGCTGTCCCCGCTCCCGAGTCGTCTTCGCCCGCGACTGCGGTGCCGGAAGAACCGCCGTTCGACGCCGGACCGATCAACGTCACGATTCTCTTCGACGCCGACTGCAAGTTCGTGCGTCCCCAGGTCGTCGATAAGCCGATGTCGCTCGAGCCGGGGATCGCCGAACAGTTCCGGCGATTCTTCACGACGACGTTTCCCTCACCGCGTTCCTAACGCCGCAAGAATCGCGTCGACGTCGTAGACGCAGCCTCCCCAGGTGCCGCCGCCGCACGCCTGCAGTGCGGCCCAAAGCCGGGTGTCGGCGGGCAGATCGGCATCGGGTTTAAGGTCGGGGCGCGAGGGGCGCGCCGCCAGGGCCGCTGCGCCCTCATCCCGCGAATAACGCTTCTCCGCGCCGGTGGCATCTTGCTCGCCGATGAAGTCGACCGAGCCGATCAGCGATTTGCGATCGACGACGATCTGCACCGTGTCGCCGTCGCGGAGCTTGCCGATCGGACCGCCGGCCAATGCTTCGGGCCCGACATGCCCGATGCAGGCTCCCGTGCTCACTCCGGAAAATCGCGCGTCGGTCACGACGGCCACTTCGCGGCCGAACGAGAGATGCTTGAGCGCCGAAGTGATCTGGTAAATCTCCTCCATGCCGGAGCCCATCGGCCCGCGTCCGCACAGCACCATCACGTCGCCGGCCTTGATCGGTTGCACCGGCTTCGCGCCGCTCGCGGCGACTCCCTTGATCGCCGCGATCGCATCGCGCTCGCTCGTGAACACGCGCGCCGGGCCGGTCTTGCGATACACGCCGTCGGGGTCGACGACGCGTGCGTCGATCGCCGTGCTTTTAATCACCGAGCCTTCCGGCGCGAGGTTCCCCTTCGGAAAGCAGACGGTGCTGGTGAGGCCGCGTTCGCGGGCCTTCACGGGGTTCATGATCACATCGTCCGCCGCGACCCCGTCGCGGTCGAAAAGCAGCTTCTTTAAATGCGTCCGCCGCTCCGACTTTTCCCACCAATCGAGGACCGCGCCGAGTTTGAGGCCGGCCGCCGTGAGCACGTTGAGATCGAGCAAGCCGAGCTCGCGCAGATGGAGCATCACTTCCGGCACGCCCCCGGCGAGAAACACGCGGACCGTGGGATGGCCGACGGGTCCGTTGGGCAGTGCGTCGACCAAACGCGGAGTGCTGCGATTGACGGCGTTCCAGTCGTCGACCGTCGGGCGACGCAAGCCGGCCGCGT
Source organism: Planctomycetaceae bacterium (assembly GCA_016793115.1). GTDB lineage: Bacteria > Planctomycetota > Planctomycetia > Pirellulales > PNKZ01 > PNKZ01. Next base: position 54,162 of record JAEUIN010000273.1, on the reverse strand, counting down.
GCGCGATCGCAGGCACGTGCAACAGCAAATTGGTACTGCCGCCGAACGCGGCGTGGACGACCATCGCGTTGCGAATCGCCGAGTCGGTCAGCACGTCGCTCAGTTTCATTCCGCGACGAGCCATTTCGAAGAGCGCTTTCGCGCTGCGGCGAGCGGCGTCGAGCCAGATCGGTTGCCCGCTGGGGGCGAGCGCCGAATGGGGCAGCGCCATGCCTAGCGCTTCCGCCACGACTTGGCTCGTCGCCGCAGTGCCGAGAAATTGGCAGCCGCCGCCGGGCGACGCGCACGCGCGGCAGCCCATCTCGGCCGCTTCTTCGAGCGTGATCTCGCCGTGCGCGAAGCGGGCCCCGATCGATTGAATTTTTCCGGCGTCTTCGCCTTCGGTCGGCGGCAGCGTCACGCCGCCGGGCACGAGCACGCACGGCAGCGACGAAGCGCCGGCCAAGGCCATCATCATCGCCGGCAAACCCTTGTCGCAGGTCGCCACGCCGAGCACCCCGCGGCGCGTCGGCAGCGAACGGATGAGTCGGCGCAGCACCGTCGCCGCGTCGTTGCGATAGGGCAAGCTGTCGAACATACCGGTCGTTCCTTGCGAGCGGCCGTCGCAAGGATCGGACACATAGCCGGCGAACGGCACGCCGCCCGCATCTTTGAGTTCGCGCGCCGCGGCTTGCACTAAAAGGCCGACTTCCCAGTGGCCCGTGTGGTAACCGAGCGCGATCGGGCGTCCGTCTTCCGCGCGAATGCCCCCTTGCGTGCTCAGCAACAAAAACTGCGGGCCGAGCATCTGATGCGGATGCCACCCCATGCCGGCGTTTTGCGTGAGCCCGAACAGGTCGCCGCTGGGAGAATCGCGGAGCATTTCCGGCGTGAGCGGCAACGCGCCGGCGGGGCCGTCGGCGTTGGTCGTCACATCGTAAATCGCCCGGCCGGCGAAACCGGGCGTTTCCAGGATTTCGGCGGTCGAGTATTCGGGCATTGCGCTATTCGTTCAGGGTTCGCGGTTCGAAGTTCGGAGAGTTACGACGATTCTCGTTCGGGTCGGTGCGCATCTACTCGGGCGATTGTTGCGCACCCCTATTGTCTTACTTAAATGTGCGCATCTATCGGCGAAATAGATGCGCGGTTTGCGCATCGACAATCGACGTAAGTGTCAGCGGCCGTCGATCATAGCTAGACACCGTAGCATTGTACCAAACGAGCCGGCGCGTTTTTGGCCGGCCTAAGCCGCGTCGGTCGTCATGCCGTAGAAGGCTTGCGCTTTCAAACCGGTACGGTTTTCGACCAAGGCGACGATCGCGTCGACTTCGGCGTCGCTGAGCGGAGCGACGAACGACTCCGCCGGCTTGCGAGCGACGGTGTAGATCTGCACGAGTTTCAGTGTGCCGCCGGCGGCGGTGATTTCATTGAGCCGATCGCAGAAGGCGTCAAGTTCCGCCGGCGACGGCGGCTCGCCGCCGACGCGCATGAACAACGCTTGAATCACCAGCGGTCGCACGCGGGCCGCGGCCGTGATGTTGTCGAGTACCTGTCGAAACGGAATCTTCGTTCGCTCGATGAGCTGATAATAGGCCTCGGTGCCGGCTTCGAGCTTCGCCCAGACTTCGCCGTTGTGGGCGTCGAGGATTTCCAGGCCGCGGGCGACGGTCGGGCGATGCAGCATCGAGGCGTTGGTGATGAGCACCATCTTCACGTCGTCGAGACCGTGCTTGCGCTTCAACTCCGCGCAGGCGGCGATGATCTCGTCGAAGTTTTTGTAGGTCGTCGGCTCGCCGTCGCCGGAGAAGGCGATGTCGTTCAAACGCCGCAGATGGGGCGGCGTCGCGGCGAACTTGCCGTGTTCGAAGAGCGCGCCGCTCGCGACCAAGTCGAGCATGCGGTCGAGCTCGTCGAGCAATTGCGGCACGCCGACGAACCTCGTCTCGGCCGCGCTCACGCGATCGACCTGACAGTAGATGCAATCGAAGTTGCAGACTTTGTCCGGGTTGAGATTCACGCCGATCGACACGCCGCCGGAGCGGCGGCTGACGACGGGATAGACGAAGCGGTTCGTCTCGAACGAGCGGGAGTGGGAAGCGAACAGAGGAAGCGCCGCAGGCTGAGCGATGAGCGATGAACTTTCGGAGCCGGCGTTGTCCCGTTTTTCGTTCATCGCCCCGCGTTCCGCATTCATAGTTTCCGCAATCTTGAGAACTCGTCCATCGTCACCGTGGTGAGCGAGTTATCTGGGAGGCGGAGCACGATCAGATCGGAGAACGCTTTGTCGTCCATGTTGCGGCGGAAGTGCAGGCCTTGGCGGCGGCGCTCGATGCGCTCGACCGTACCGACCGTGGTCGTGCCCCAGACTTTGAGCCCGACTTTTACGTCGTGCTGAATCTCGACTCGATCGCCCGGCTTAAGCGAATTGACTTCCGGACGAGTCGTCACGTCGCCGCGGTCCGTTACGAGGTCTTTCGCGGTGTCTTTGGTCACGATGCCGCCGGTCGCGTGTTGATTGCTCATATCCGTATTGTTCCGCCTCGGGGGAGGAAATCAAACCGTGTTACCGAAAACCGGAGCTTCCGCGGTCAACTAGCCCCGAGCGCGAGCGAGGGGATGCTCGCACGCGCTCGGCCGATCGCGATCCCCTCGCTTGCGCTCGGGGCTGGTGTTTCGCCTCGCGTTCCCAGGCTCCGCCTGGGAACGCTTGCCGCTTAAACTTCCTTCGCCTTGATCCAGCTCATCAGGCGGCGGAGTTGCTTGCCGACGACTTCGATCGGGTGGTTGCGCTCGCGGCGGCGCGTGGCCTTGAACGACGGGGCGTTGGCCTTGTTCTCCAGGAGCCAATCGCGGGCGAATTGGCCGCTTTGAATTTCGTGGAGAATCTTCTTCATCTCCTTCTTCGTTTCTTCGGTGACGATCCGCGGGCCGCGGGTGTAGTCGCCGTACTCGGCCGTGTTTGAGACGCTGTAGCGCATGTAGTTGAGGCCGCCTTGGTAGAACAGGTCGACGATCAGCTTCAACTCGTGCATGCACTCGAAGTAGGCCATTTCCGGCTGATAGCCGGCTTCGACGAGCGTTTCGTAGCCGGCTTTCACCAAAGCGCTGACGCCGCCGCAAAGCACGACTTGCTCGCCGAACAGATCGGTTTCGGTTTCTTCCGCGAACGTGGTTTCGATCACGCCGCCGCGGGTGCCGCCGATGCCCTTGGCATAGGCCAGACCGATGCGGCGGGTTTCTTCACTCGCTCCGGCGCTCAGGGCGATGAGGCACGGCACGCCGCCCCCCTTCTCGAATTCGCTGCGCACCAAGTGGCCGGGACCTTTCGGGGCCACGAGCAGAGCGTCGTGCCCGGCGGGCGGCTCGACTTGGCCGAAGTGAATGTTGAAGCCGTGCGAGCACATCAGGATCGCACCCTTCTTCAAATTGGGACGGATATCGTTGCGATAGACGTCCCCCTGCACTTCGTCCGGCAACAAGATGTTGACGACGTCGGCGGCCTTCGTCGCCTCGGCGGCCGACATCGGCTTGAAGCCGTGGCTGACGGCGAGATCGTAGTTGGGGCTCCCCGGCCGCTGACCGATGACGACGTTCAAACCGCTGTCGCGCAGGTTCTGGGCCTGGGCATGGCCTTGCGAACCGTAGCCGATGATGGCGATGGTCTTGTTCTTCAGTGCGGCGAGGTCGGCGTCTTTGTCGTAGAAAATCGTGGCGGCCATGATTGAGTTGCCAGGTGTCCGTGGTCAGGTGTGAGGGGTTCGTCGCCGACTCGAGGGCCGGCGACACGATAGTTGGAGAGTAGGATTTTCGCCGTTAGGACTGGGCGATTTTCGTCAGGCTGCCGTGAGCTTCCGACGGCTTCATGCCGCGAACCATGGCGATCCGGCCGGTCCGCACGAGTTCGCGAATTCCGTAGGGACGCATCAACTCGATGAAGGCCTCGACCTTGCGCTCTTGGCCCGAAATTTCGACGATCACTTCCTCGGCGCCGATATCGACGATGCGGCCGCGGAAGATGTCGGTCAGTTCCTTCACGGCGCTGCGGGCCGTGCCGGGAGCGGCGGCGACTTTGATGAGCATCAGATCTCGCTCGACGAAGTCGCGCGAGCTAATGTCGTCGACGCGGACGACCGTGACGATCTTCGACAGTTGCTTGCGGACCTGTTCCAGAATCGCGTCGTCGCCGACGATGACGAACGTCATTCGCGAGAATTCAGGATTCTCCGTGGCACCGACGGCGAGGCTGTCGATGTTGTAGCCGCGCGAGGCGAGCATGCCCGAAATGTGGGCCAGCACGCCCGGCACGTTCTGCACGACGGCCGAGAGAACATGACGCATAGAACTGTTCGACTCCCAAAAATGGAAACTACTAGCTTAGTCGCGGTCGCGGGAATGGACAAGGAGCGGCCACGCGCGGTTCGGGGGCGAAAACACCGCAAAATCGGCCCATTTTGCGCGGGTTGACCGTGGAACCGCCGTCGTGCCGGCCGCGGCGTCCGCCGTCGCCCGGGCGAAGTCGTCCCACGCCGCAAGCGCGTGCAGGCCGACTCGGCAGGTCTTAGAATCCACCCCGCATCGGGGGCGTGCTTGCGCCGGGTGCGGACGGCCCGCCGGCGACCGGTTCGATGGACGAGGCCAAGCGGGTTCGCGACGAGAACGGAGTTCCCCGGGCAGGAGAAATCCAAGCCATGCGCTTCACGAATTTGGCGGTCGCACTGGTCTCGTTGTTATGGCTCCGCGCAGCGACGGCGGCCGAGCCGGCGATCGGCGTGCGCGGCACGATCGGCTGCGACGCCGCGGCCCGAGAAGTCGAACGGTTGGAGATTCGGGAACCCGGGACTTATGAGAACTACCTCGTCGATAGTCGCGGCGCGGGGGGTAACCGCGTGAAGATCACGGCCGACGACGTCGTGGTGCGCAATTGCGAGATTCGCAACGCGACCGGCAACGGCATCGGCGTGTTCGGGCGCAACGTCGAGATCGAGAACTGCAAGATTCATCATTTGTTGAACGGCAGTTATCTGAACCAGAACGACGCGCACGGCATTACCGGCCGGCCGCAAAAGCTCGTCGTCCGCAATTGCGAGATTTATTATGTATCGGGAGACTGTCTGCAATTCGATCCGGCCCGCGATCCGTGGGACGACGTCCTCGTGGAAAACTGCACGCTGTGGACCGGACCGCTGCCGGCCGACGCGCTCGGTTTCAAACAAGGCGAGCGGCCCGGCGAAAACGCGTTCGACTCCAAGACCCGCGGCGATGGTCGGCGCGCACGGATCACGTTTCGCAACTGTTTGTTCCACGGTTGGAATCAGCCGGGCCAGGTGTCGATGCTCGCGGCGCTCAATCTGAAAGAGAGCGTCGACGCGACGATCGAGAATTGCGTGTTCCGCGACAATCAGGTCTGTTTTCGCTTGCGCGGGCCCGGCGAACGGGGCGGCGCGCACGTAACGATCCGCGATTGCGCGGTTTACGATTCGGAACTCGCCGTGCGCATGGAAGACAAGCTCGAAGACCTGAAGATTATGCGCCTCGGCTACTGCGCAAACGTGCGACGGAAGCTCCAGCAAACCGGCGGCGGACCCTGGCCGGGGTTCGAAAACGTGGGCGAGTTCAGTGCGCCGACGTTTCAGGAAGCTGTGGCAAGCGGGCTGCGGGCCGACGGCAAATAAAAAAGGGAACGCCGCTCGGGCGTTCCCTCGTTCATCAGTCGAGCGAGCCGTCGGCGACGACTATTTCCACGGCGCACGGATGTAGTACGTGCCCATTTGGTCGGTGTGACTCGGTTGCACCGGGGCCGGACGCCATGCGCCGTCCGGGAATGCGCCGTCGGGCAGTCCGTACATCGAATATCGGAATGGAATCCGCTTCAATTCCGTGCCGGAAGCGCCCCACCCATACTTGATCTGGCGATGCACGGTGGGCGGCATCACCATCGCGTGCGGCGTCGTCCATTGCGGATCGACGTAACCGCCGTCGTGCCAGTAGCCGCGGCTACGCAACAGACCTGCCGCCGAAGCCGAGGAAACCACGCCGGCGGCCAGCACGGCCGCGGCGGCGAACGTCATGACGAGTTTCTTCATTGCGAATTCCTCGACCTTAGCGAGTTGGCTGCGATTAGAAGTTGAAGTTGAGTTGTGAAATCGGACCGCGCGAAGCACTGATGGATTTCCGAGAACCGCTTTGGAGCGACCGCGCGACTACCAGTAGAAGGCCCGCGTGGTCGTGTGGCCGCCGTCGGCGTGGCGCTTACGGTAGACGTCGTAGTGCGACCACATGAACTTGTGCGGGTAGAACGGCTGATACGTGTAGTAGGTGTGGCCGACCCAGGCCGGAACGGGGCGCGGTGAGGGATACATCTTCGAGCCGATCAGCCCTTCGTCTTCCACGTATTGTTGGGCGATGCCCGGGGTGGCGAGGCGAGCCCGCACCGGACCTTGGGCCTGGGCGGAGTCGGCGACGAAGTACGTTGCGCCGGCGACGAGCGCGGCGATGAGAATCCGATGAATCGTCATGGGGACGAACTCCTAAGACCAAATCCGTGGCGCGGCCCGCGGCGCACCGAAGCGCGGCGGCGGGGGGTATGTTCGACGGCGACGCATCCTGCCTCGCCCGTTGTTTTTGAATTCGGCGACCGCTCAACGGGCGGGTCAATCTTTGTCTGCCGCCTGTAACAACCGGAATTGCCGTACCGACTGGAGCCGTAAGTCGACTTGGGCCGGTCGGGGATAGCCGGCTATAATCGGCAAAGTTTACTCAGTTCAGCCAGTTCGCCAAGCACGGACGTGAGAAAGCCCAGGGACGAACGTTCCTGGGGCTCGTCGCGCATTGTCGCCCGCCTACGGAGACTTTGGTTTGAAAAGCTCGCCCGCCAAGAGTGCCCCGGTTCGTTCGGCCGCTAAAAAGGGATCGAAGCAAGACGACGATGCGGAGTTGGACGTCGTCGAAGTGGAAGCGGAAGATTCGGCGACAGGCGAAGAAACGGCCGCGGCATCCGCGTCGGGCGGCAAGTCGACGAAGCCGCCTAAGCGCCGCGCCACCGCCGAGACGATGGCCGCCGGCCAGCGCGATATCTCCGTCAGCGAGTTTTTCGCCAAGAACCGGCACCTGCTCGGCTTCGACAATCCGCGCAAGGCGCTGTTGACCACCGTGAAGGAAGCGGTCGACAACTCGCTCGACGCCTGCGAAGAAGCCGGTATCTTGCCCGAGATTTGGGTGCACATCGAAGCGACCGGCGAGAACCGCTACAAGGTCGGCATTCAGGATAACGGTCCCGGCATCGTCAAAGCGCAGATTCCCAACATCTTCGGCAAGCTGCTCTACGGTTCGAAGTTTCACCGTTTGCGAATGAGCCGCGGTCAGCAAGGCATCGGCATCAGCGCGGCCGGCATGTACGGCGTGCTCACCACCGGCAAGCCGGTGAAGATCGTCTCGCGCATCGGAGCGAAGAAGCCGGCGCACTACTTCGAACTGCAGATCGACACGAAGAAGAACAAGCCTGAGATTCTCAACGGCAAGGGCGAAGGAGTCGACATCGAACCGGGCGACGCCGGCGCGAAGTTTATCGAAAAGCACGGCATCGAATGGATCGACGTCCCCAACGGCACCCGCGTGACGATCGAACTCGAGGCGAAGTACCAGCGCGGGCGCGGCAGCGTCGACGAGTATTTGCAGCAGACCGCGATTGCGAACCCGCACGTCACAGTGCATTACGTCGACCCCGACGGCAAAACGTTCGACTACGCGCGGGCCACGGACGAGTTGCCCAAGGAAGCCAAGGAGATTTTGCCGCATCCCTACGGCATCGAACTCGGCAACTTGGTGACGATGCTCCAGGCGACGAAAGCCTCGACGCTTTCGCAATTCTTGACGAGTTCGTTTTCGCGCGTCAGTTCGTCGAAGGCGGCCGAGGTGTGTGAAGCGGCCAAGTTGAGCACCCGCGCCAATCCGGCTCGCATCGGCCGTCACGACAGCGAACTGCTTTATCAAGCGCTGCAAAAGGCGAAGATCCCGTCGCCTGCGACCGACTGCATCTCGCCGATCGGCGTGCCGCTCTTGCTGCAAGGGTTGCACCATGTCGTGCCCGCCGAGTTCTACGTGGCCGACACGCGGCCGCCGGCCGTGTATCGAGGCAACCCGTTCGTCATCGAAACGGCCTTGGCCTACGGCGGGGCTTCGACTGCGGTGAAGGTGTCGCTCGAAGCGCTCACGGAGATGCTGCAGGAGTCGGATGCCCGCACGCTGCGGCAGTTTCTCATCAACGGCTTCAGCGGCATCGGCGGCGACGCGGCCGACAAGATCCTGGCCGAGGCGGAATTCGGCACCCGCGCGAGCCCGTCGAAGCTCAAGCCCGCGGAAATCGCCAAGCTGCACACCGCGATGCGCAACGTGAACCTGGAAGAAGGTCAAACGATGAACGTGCTGCGGTATGCCAACCGCGTGCCGTTGCAGTTCCAGCCAGGCGCGTGCGCGATCACGCAGATGATCATGGGGACCAACTGGCGGGCCTACGGGCTTTCGCAATCGCGCGGCGGGCTGCCGAGCGGGCCGGTCACCGTGATGGTGCACATCGCGAGCGTCTGGGTGCCGTTTACGAGCGAGTCGAAAGAGGCCGTGGCGTCGTACCCGGAAATTCAGAAGGAAATCCGGCTCGGGTTGCAGGCCGTCGGTCGAAAGCTGGCGATGTTCGTGCGCAAGCGGATGAAGGTGAAGCAAGAAGGGGAACGCCGCAACGTCTTCCTCCGCTATCTCGGCGAAGTGGCCGGCGCGGTCAATGAAATCAACGGCCGCGACAAGCAGAAGCTCTACGACATGCTGCTCAAGGTCGCCAAGCGCAAGACGGCCCAGGCCGACGACAAGCTCGACGAGCAAGGCAAGGTGATCAAACGCACCGAGGAAGAGGAATACGGCGACAACGTGCTGATCATCAAGCAAGAAGAGCCGGAAGCCGCGTCGGAGTCTACAGATAAGGCCGCGAAGCCGAAGAAGAAGGGCGGACGCTGAACTTGCTCGTCCCCGTAACGAACTCTCAGAACACTTAGAAACTCAGATCCTAATCGATATGGCCAAGAAATCTGCAAAGTCCGCTCCCGGCGGGGTCGCCGCCGTCGTTAGTGCGAAAGATAAGAAGACGCTCGGTTCGCTCAAGGAACTGGCCGACGAAGTCGTGAGCTGCGCCGAGAGCGGGCGGGCTCCGCACTTGGACGTCCCCTCGCGCTCTCTTTCCAACGTGCGCTTCAACAAATCGAAGCGCTTTTTGGAGATGGGCTCCGGCACGAATCGCCGCGAGTTGTTCAATCTCTCGCAGGCCAAAGCCTATATGCAAACGCTGTTGATTTCGAGCGGCTGCAAGCGCTTGATCAACGAGAGCAAGACGACGAGCTTGCGAGGTTTGTACTACATGCTCAAACACACGATCGAGGGTACGAAGGAAGAAACCTTCGACGCGCAGGAAGAGTCCGATACGATCATCGAAGACGTCGAAGTGACGCTCAACTCGCTCCGCGAGGAAATGCACCTCTACGCGAGCAACCGCGGCAACTTAGTCGGCCCGCTCACGCTCATCGACAGCGGCGACGAGATCGATTGCACCCGGATGGGGAGCGCCGGATACAGCATCCCCTCGATCTGCGAACCCGACGTCATTCAGTTCAAAAAGTGCACGGCGAAGTTCATCCTGCATGTCGAAAAAGACACCGTCTGGCGGCGCTTCGCCGAAGACAAGTTTTGGCTCAAGCACAACTGCATCGTCAGCCACGGCGGCGGGCAGCCGCCCCGCGGCGTGCGCCGCTTGCTCCATCGGCTGCACAACGAACTGAAACTCCCGGTCTACTGCCTGCTCGATAACGATCCCTGGGGGTACTACATCTACAGCGTGCTCAAGCAGGGCTCGATCAACTTGGCCTTCGAGAGCGTGCGGATGGGTATTCCCGAGGCCAAATATCTCGGCCTGCGCAGCAAGGATTTCGAACGCTGCGGCCTCTCCAACAGCGTGAAGATCAATCTCAACGACGCCGACACGAAGCGGGCCAAGCAGATCGCCGAGTATCCTTGGTTCAAAGACAAGAAGATGTGGCAGAAAGAGATTCAGACGATGCTCTCCAACGGCTTCAAGCTCGAAGTCGAATCGTTGATCTCAAAAGACATCAGCTACGTGACCGAGGAATACACCCCGGCGCGGCTGAAGGATCAGGATTGGTTGGATTAGCGAAACGCAAAAGTAAGAAGGCAAAATGCAAAACTGACGATCGCGAAGTCCGCCGTTTTGCGTTTTGAGTTTCGACTTCGCCACTAGGCGGCTACAATTGGCCGCGCCATGCCGACCACTCTGTTCGCCGATATCGCCTTGTTTCCCTACGAGCCGCCGCTGTTGGCGGCCGTGGTGTTGCTCGTTTTTCTGATGTTTCTCGGCGGGGCGATCGGCAGCTTTCTCAACGTCGTCATCTACCGCGTGCCGGCCGGTCTGAGCATCGTCAAGCCGCGGTCGCGCTGTCCGCGCTGCTTCACGCCGATTCTCGCTCGCGACAACTTGCCGATGATCGGCTGGCTGCTGTTGCGCGGACGCTGTCGCGCTTGCCGAGCGCCGATCTCGGCGCGCTATCCGCTCGTGGAACTCGCGGCCGGTGCGGCGTTCACGCTGTTGTGCGTCGGCGAGGCCGTCTTTCCCGGCGCGATCTTGCCGATCCCCCGCTCCGTGGCTCTCGGCGGCTATCCGCTGTTCGGCAGCACCGTTTACCACTTCGCACTCGTATGCGGGCTCGGCGCCGCCGCGCTCATGGCTCATGATCGGGCCGTCGTGCCGGTCGGGTTCTGGCGGATCGTTATGTTGATCGGCCTCGGGCCGGGGTTGCTTTGGCCTGATTTACGGCCGATCGCGTTCGCGCCGCTCGACGACGGCTACGGTCGCTTGGTGTACGGCCTTGCCGACGGTTGCGTCGGCACGCTCTACGGCGCGCTGGTCGGCATCGCTTCCTGGCCTGTTTCGACCATCGCGGCGCGTGCTCGCAGCGGACACGTCAACGGCATGGCGGCGCTCGCCTGCGTGGGCGCATTTCTCGGTTGGCAGGCCGCGGCGGGCATCGCGCTTGCGGCGGCCGTCGCGGCTTGGCTGCGCGCTCCGTTGCAGCGCGCCGGGTTGCCCGTGGGCCGCACGTGGCTCGCGCTGCCGGCCGTGCTCACGCTTGCTTGGATTCTGTTGTGGCGACCGATCGTCGGGCTGTCGTACGTCGGCGGCTCGTCGCTGTTCGGCGCGAAGTCGCCGTCGTGGTTTCCGGTGGCCGCGCTCGTGGGCACGTTCGGTTTGTCGCTCTCGGCGCGCATGCTGGCCGGTCGTCTTTCGGGCGAGCCGACTTCGTTCGCGGCGCGTTCGCAGAGACGACTGCCCGCCGAGTGATCGAACCGCTCCGCAGTTGAGGAACACCGCAGTGGTCAAGCTTTCGTTTCACGGCGCCGCCGAAACGGTGACCGGCAGCAAGTATCTGTTGGAGACCGATCAGGCTCGCGTGCTCATCGACTGCGGACTGTTTCAAGGATTGAAGCATCTCCGCGAACGCAATTGGGCGAACTTGCCGTTTTTGCCGGCCTCGCTCGACGCCGTGGTCCTCACGCACGCGCACATCGACCACATCGGCTACTTGCCTCGATTGGTGAAGACCGGTTATCGCAAAGCGATCTTCTGCACGCCGCCGACGGAAGAACTCGCCGAAATCCTGCTCTACGATTCCGCCCGCAACCACGAAGACGACGCCGAGTACGCCAACCGCAAAGGGTTTTCGAAGCACCAGCCGGCGTTGCCGCTCTACGAATCGGCCGACGTGTCGCACACGATCAAGTTGCTGCACGGCGTGGGCTGCGAGAAGTGGTTCAACCCGGCGGGCGACGTGTGGTGCCGCTACCACAACGCCGGTCACTTGCTCGGCTCGGCGATGATCGAAGTCGAGGTGCGGCGCGAGGCCGGCTCGCCGACGCGGATTCTGTTTTCCGGCGACGTCGGCCGTTACGGAGCGCCGCTTTATCACGATCCGGCTCCTCCGACGCCGTGCGATTATTTGATCTGCGAGAGCACGTACGGCGACCGCGATCATGGGCCGCAGAAGATTCTCGATCAGTTGGCCGAGGTGGTGAACGCCGCCGTCGCGCGCGGCGGGCCGATGGTGACCGCGTCGTTCGCCGTGGGCCGCGCGCAGCAACTCATTTTTCTTTTGCGCGTGCTTGAGAAAGCCGGACGAATTCCGGAATTGCCGATCTATCTCGATAGTCCGATGGCGGCCTCGGCCACGCTGATCTTTCACAAGTACCACGACGAACACGACATGAGCGAAGACCGCACGATCAGCCCCGAGGCGGCGTTGCGGGCCTCGAACGTGCACGTCATGCGGACGGTCGACGAGTCGAAACACGTGAACGGCGTGCGCGGCCCGGCGATCATCATCGCCTCCAACGGCATGATGACGGGCGGACGCATCCTGCATCATCTCAAGCAGCGGCTGCCCGATCCGACGGCTACCGTCGTGCTCGGCGGCTACATGGCCGAAGGAACCCGCGGACGCGCTTTGCAAGAAGGGGCGAAGCGGATACGCATTCACGGGCAAGACGTACCTGTTCGCTGCCATGTCGCGGAGATCTCCGCCATCAGCGGCCATGCCGGGCGCAGCGAGTTGCTGCGTTGGCTGAAGCCGCTCGCCGCGCCGAAACGCACATTTATGACGCACGGCGAAATTCACTCGGCGAACGCCCTGGCGACGACGCTCCGCGAAGAGCGAGGCTGGGACGTCGTCGTCCCGCGCATGGGCGAAGCGTTTGAACTGGCGTAGACCACGAACGACGCACGAAACTCCGGCGACTCGCCGCGGGCTGACGGTGTCATTGCCCCAGTTTGCAATCGCTTAAGCCGCTGCCGATAATCGGCCCGTCGCGTGTTTTTTCTCGCTCACGAGCCGTCTATGTCGTCGCCCCTGCGTTACTTGCTTGCGGTCGTTTTTGCTTTCGCATGGAGTTCCGTCGCCGTCGCCGCGGAACCTTCGTACGCTCCGGCCGACCCCGACGTGAAGGCCGTGGTGATCGACAGTTCGCCCGATGAATCGTTTCTCGCCGTGCAAGCCGATACAACGGGCCGGCTGTTCGTGGGCGGGCGCGAAGCGCTGTTCGTCTACGAGATCAACGCCGACGGTTCGTACGCTCCGCGGCAGGAACTCTATCGCTTCCCGAAAGACACGTGGATCTACGATCTGCTGATCCGCGGCGACGACGTCTACGCCCTCACCGTGAGCGCGCTCTACGTGATCCCGAACGCCCGCGTGCAGCGGCAGGATCTTGCGCCGAAGCGCTTGATATGGGGCGTGCCGCTCGGCCACGTCCATCAATGTTTTCACGGCATGACGATCGGCCCCGAGGGCGACATCTATTTCGCGATGGGCGATCCGCTCTGGTACTACGGCGACTTCATGCGGCCCGACCACTGGGGCCACTGGACGTTTTTCACCCAGCCGGAAGGAACGAGAGTGCCGTACAACGGCGTCGGCGGCGTGTTTCGCTGCAAGCCCGACGGATCGAACTTCCGGATCGTGGCTCGCGGGCTGCGCAACAGTTGCGGCCTCGCCTTCGACCGTGGTTGGAATCTCTACACGAACGACAACGACCACGAGTCGATGCCGTCGTCGTATGTGCCGGGTCGGCTGATTCACGTCGTGCCGAATATGTATTTTTCCTGGCCGCGCGGCTGGCTGTTGAGCAAGACGCCGGATCGCGCCGACCTCGTGCAAACGATGTTCGACGGCATGGGGCGCGCCGTGCCGGTCGGGCAGGCTTATTACGACGACGAACTGCTGCCGGCTTATCGCAACAATCTGCTCGTCGCTCGCTGGTGCATTCGCGCGCTCACGCGCTATCCGCTCAAGCCGCGCGGAGCAAGCTTTGAGGTGACGGAAGACCAGCTCCTCGTCGGTCGCGATCTCGCGCGGCCGGTCGGCGTGAGCGTCGGCCGCGGCGGCCGCATCTTTACGACCGTGAGCTACATGGCGATGAACGAAAGTTCGCCGATCTATCAAAGCGATCTAGTCATGCTGACGCGGGCCGACGACGCGCCGGCCGCGCCGTTCGAAGCTTATGACTGCGTCACCTGCCCCCCGGAAAAGCTCTGGGACGAGCTCTCGCATCCGTCGTGGAGTCGACGTTTCGTCGCCCATGAAGAGTTGCTGCGGCGAGGCGCCGACGTGTGCCGCCGAGCGGTGCAGCGATTGATCACGGTCGACCCGCAAGACCCGGCTCGCCCGCACCTGATGTGGCTCGCCGCCGCGACGGGCGACGACGGAGCCGGCTTGCAACTGCTGAAGGCGCTGAGCGACTCGGACCCGGAAATTCGCCGGCAAACGATCCGCATTTTCGACGAATACGACCTGGGCGAGAACGAACCGGGCGATTTCGTGCCGCAACTCGCCGACGCCGATCTCGGCGTGCAATTGGCCGCGCTTGAGACATTGTTCGCGGCGAAGGAGCCAATTCCCCAAGCGGTGATCGATGGACCGGGCCATAGCGACGACACGTACCTGCGGCACTTGGCGACGATGTTGCTCGCGAAGCGTGCGCCCGCGGAGATGCTCGTGCAGCTCTCGCGGTCGCCGGACCCGGCCGTTCGGTTAGAGGCGGTGCTGGCGATGGGCTTTCGCCTGACGCTGCCGCCGGCCGTAGGGCCGCCGCCCGGCACCGTGAAGCTCGAAGCCTTACGCACCGAAGCGGATTACCTGATCGAGTTCCCCGACGGCGAGGTCGACCTGCGCAAGTTCGGTCCCGTCGGCAACTACACGATGGCCGATTTCTGGAAGCAATCGGCGCATACCGGCGAGCAAGAACAATTGTTCATTCTGCTTATGCAGCGGCTCGACGACGAGAATCGACTCGTGCGGCTGCAAGCGGCGAACTTTCTCTACATGCTCAACGATGCGCGGAGCGAACCGCAGATCGCCCAACTGATAGCGGCCGACGAAGCGGCGCGGCTCGTCGTGCGGCCGTCGCAGCGCGTCGAAAAGGTTTGGGCGATCGGCCCGTTCGCCGACGGCGAGCAAGGTTTCGCCGCGGTTCATCCGCCGGAGCAAGGTGCGATCGATCTCAACGCGACTTACGAAACTCCGCAAGGCGAACGCAGTTGGGCGCAGTTCGCGCCGGGACGCAATTTCTACAACTTTACGAAACAATACGGCGCCTTCGCCGACGCCTCGTGCTACGCCTATTTCCGCCTCGAAAGCGCGACCAAGCAAACGGCCCAGTTGCTCGTCGGCTCCGACGACGGCGTGAAGATTTGGCACAACGGTCGCGAACTTTTTACGAACGACGTCGTCCGCGGAGCGCTGCCGGCCCAAGATGCGATTCTCGTCACTTTGCAGCCGGGAGCCAACGACTTCCTCGTGCGCGTGCGCAACACGACCGGCGAGAGCGGGCTCTACCTGATGTATCGAGTGCTCAGCGACGTCGCGGCGTCGATCCCCGACAAGGCGACGACGGCGAGCCTGGCCGAGCGCTTGGCCGGCGGCGGGGCCGACCCGGCGGCGCTCGCGGCGTTTCTCAACGTCGATTGGGCGGCCGCGGCGAAGCAAGGCGACGCCGCGAACGGTCGCAAACTGTTCGAAGCGATCGGCTGCGCGAAGTGCCACGCGGCGACGACCGACGCGGTCGTGATCGGCGGCCCGAGCCTCGCCGAAGCCGGCCGGCGGTTTACGATTCCCCACTTGGTCGAATCGATTCTTGCGCCGAGCAAGCAAGTTTCGCCGGTCTTCAAAGCGACGACGATTGAAACCGCGGACGGACGCACGCTCACCGGCCTAGTGACCGCGGAAACGGCCGACAAGCTCGAACTGCTGCAGGCCGACGCGACGCGCGTCTCGCTGGCCAAGAGCGACGTCGAGAGCCGCAAGCTCGTCGAGCTTTCGCCGATGCCGCAAGGGGTGGTGAAGAAACCGGAAGAGCTGCGCGATCTGTTGGCGTTTCTGCTCAGCGCCGGTTAATGCGAAAGGATCGGCCGGCGATCAATTCGGAGCGTCAAGCAATGAACGCAGAGACTCATCATTTGATCGCTCGGCGTTCCTCGTTCCGACGTCCCGCCCCTACTCCGCCGTGAATACGTAAACGCAAGTCTGCTTATACACTTCGCCCGGCTTGACGATCACCGTCGGAAACGTCGGCTGATTGACCGAGTCTGGGAAGTGTTGCGTCTCAAGGCAGAACGCGCCGCGATAGATATACGGTTTGCCGCCTTTGCCCGGTTGCCCGGTGAGGAAGTTGCCGGTGTAAAACTGAATGCCGGGCTGCGTCGTGAACACGGTCAGCGTGCGGCCGCTTTTCGGTTCGCGCACTCGCGCCGCGGCGGCGGGCAGTTTGTCCGCCTTGCGGACGACGAAGTTGTGGTCGTAGCCGAGCGTCGGCGTTTTCGTGAGTTGCTCGATTCGCTCGCCGATCCGTTTGGGCGACGTGAAATCAAGCGGCGTCCCGGCGACGGGGTCGATCTTCCCGGTCGGAATCAGGTTCGTGTCGACCGGGGTGTAGGAATCGGCGTACATCGTCACTTCGTGATCGAGCACGGTTCCGGAGCCTGCGCCGGCGAGATTGAAGTAGCTGTGATTGGTGAGATTGATCGGCGTCGGCCGGTCGGTCATCGCCTCCCATTCGATCCACAGCGCGCCGTCGTCGCCGAGGATATAGGTCACCGTCGCCTTGACGTTGCCCGGATAACCTTCTTCGCCGTCGGGGCTGGCGTAGCTAAAGCGGACGGCCGTGCCGCGCGGCGTGACGAGCTTTTCCCCTTGCCACACGACCTTGTCGAAGCTGCGCTTGCCGCCGCCGTGCAGGTGATTCGGCTCATTGTTCACGGCCAACTGATACTGCCGGCCGTCGAGCGTAAACTTCCCGCCCGCGATCCGATTGCAGACCCGGCCGACCGTGCAGCCGAAGTATTGATTGGCTTCCGATTCATAGCCGGCGACGTCGTCGAAACCGAGCACGATGTCGGCCGGAGCGCCGGCGCGATCGGGGGCGAGTACTTCCGTGATCGTGGCCCCGCGATTCATCAACCGCACGGTCACTTTGCCGCCCGTGAGCGTGTAACGCTCGACCGGCGTGCCCTCGTACGTCTGCCCGAAAGGTTGCGGACCCGAGACTTCGGCGGCCGAAGCGGCGTTCATAAGACAGCTTCCGAGTGAAACGGCGGAGATAAGGCAAACAAGGCGACTCGGCATGGTGCGGACTCCTGCAAATCTGGGCAAACCCCACGGCCGTAAAGTAGCATATCCACGGCGAGGAAAGAAGCTGAGTCGCAACGCCTGAGAAGGAGCCTCAATGAGCCGCAAAGCCCACCCGGCCGACGTCCGTTGGACCGATCTGCCGCAGACCTATCGGGCCGAAGTGCTGCCGCAATGGCTCGACGAAATGGGGCACATGAACGTAATGTGGTACACCCACTTGTTCAGTCAGGGCGTACACGGCTTCTTCGCGCTCTTCGGGTTCACGCCGGAGTACATGGCGGCCAACACGACCGGCACGTTCGCGCTGGAGTTGCACGTGCGGTACCTTTCCGAAGTGCGGCTCGGCGAGAAGATCGGACTCTATTCGCGGGCTCTCGACCGCTCGGCGAAGCGACTGCATTACATTCAGTTTCTCGTGAACGAAGATCGCGGCGTACTGAGCGCGACGGGCGAACTCGTGAGCGCGCATGTCGATCTCGCGATCCGTCGCCAAAGCCCGCTGCCGGAATCGATCACGACGCGCTACGACCAACTGCTGGCCGAACACCGCGCGCTCGACTGGGCCGCGCCGATCTGCCACGTGATGCGAGCTTGACCGGCTTGGCTCAGTTTCCACTTGCGACCACCATCGACGGCTCAACAACGGCAATTTCCGAAAACCGCCGAAAGTCTCCGGGGTTCAGCGTCACAATTCCGTCGAGCTTCGCGCAGACAATAATTGCCGCCAGTCGGGCGTCGTGAACCTTAACGCCGCTAATCTTTAATTCGGCGACAAGCTGTTTCCAAGCCGCGTAGGTCGACTCCGGTTCTGCGATCATTTCCGCTTGGCGTTCGATAAAAGCCAGACGGTATGCGGCGCCGGACGGCGGTAAGCCGTAGCCGCCTCGCGAAGAGCTCGGCCGAGTGCAGACGCACCAAAATTCGGCGGCGATCTGCGGTGCAATTCGGAACGAATGTCCTTGCTCGCGCAGCTTCTTTAAAGCCAGGGTGACGTCGCCGTGATGCCGATCAGTTTTGTCGAACGCTCGTAGCCAGACGCCGGTGTCGACGAGATATCGCATTCCTATTCCGACGTGGACTTAAGTTCAATCGTGATCGAAATAGATGTCTTCACGAGAGAAGTCGGCCGGCAGGCTTGGTCCGTCAAATAGCAGCGGTTCCAGTTCGCGATCGAACTCTTTCGGATCGAATTTGTCCGTCGTCGGCCGAGGGGTCGCGATAACTAACTTAATGTAATCCTCAACGTTCGCCGCTCCGGCCGCTTTTGCCAGCTCTTGTAGCCGAGCCGCAGTCTCGTCGTCGAATTGAAACGTCACCATCTGCTTTCTCCTCTAGAAAGATTATACGGTGACGACAACCGGGGTGCGACGCAGGTTCGGCGCCCGGCGACGGCGCGCAGGCTTTCCTACGCCGTCGGCAGCAGTTCGTCGATCGCTTTGCCGAACGGCAGGATCGGCATCGGCCGGCCGTTGTGGTCCGGGTAGGCGTGCTCCGAGTCGATGCCCAGATGCTGCAGCACGGTCGCCCAAAGATCGTTCGGCGTGAGCGGGCGGGCCGTCGGGTACTCACCCTTCAGGTTCGTCGCGCCGATCACCTGACCGGTGCGCATCCCGCCTCCCGCGACGATCATCGACATCGCATTCGGCCAATGGTCGCGCCCCGGCTGAAGCCGGCCGTTCGCGGTGCCGATCTGATAGTTGATTCGCGGCGTGCGGCCGAACTCGCCCGTGACGACCAGCAGCACGCGCTTGTCGAGCCCGCGGGCATAGAGGTCTTCGATGAGCGCCGTCACCGCTTGGTCGTAACGCGGCAGCCGCACCTCGGCGTCTTTGAAGATATGGCAATTGACCGCGTGCGAATCCCAGTTGTAGCTCACGTAGTTCGGCAAACCGCCGGGGAGTTGCGGGTTTTCCATCACCATCGTGACGAAAGTCACGCCGGCTTCCACTAAGCGGCGGGCCATCAAAGCCCGCTGGCCGTAAGCGTGGCGGCCGTAGCGATCGCGAACCGCGTCGGGTTCCTTTGAAAGATCGAACGCCAGCCGGGCTCGCTCGCTGGTCACAAGTTCCACCGCGCGGCGATTGAATTCGTCGAGCGCGTCCATCGTGCCGGAGCGATCGACCCGGCGACGCCAGGTGTCGAACTGCTGCAACAGAGCCGCGCGATCGTCGATCCGGTCGACCAGTGCTTCGCTCGGAGCGAGATTGTCGATTTTGAAGTCAGCGGCCGCCGGGTCGCCGACGACCATGAACGGATGCGTCGCGTTGCCGAGATACGCGCTGCCGAAGCTGAACACGTCGATGCCGGAGCGGCCGCGATCGACGCCGCAAACGTAGTTCGGCACGCCGCGCCGCCGGTCGTCGATCATCCGGGCGATCAGCGACGGCACGGCCGGGTAGTCGTTCACGAAGCCGGTCGGCTCCTTGGGATCGCGCCCGGTCATAAAGCGCTTGTGCCCGCCGCCGTGATCGGCGAACTGGTGGGCGACGGAGCGAATGATCGTGTACTTGTCGGCGCACTTGGCGTGCAGCGGCAACAACTCGCCGACTTCCATCCCCGGCACGTTCGTGGCGATCGGCAGATATTCGCCGCGATATTCCGATGGCGCGTCGGGCTTGAGGTCGTACATCTCCATGTGCGGCGGCCCGCCGGGGAGCCACACGAAGATCACGGCGCGATCGTCTTTCAATCCGCCGCCCGCCGGCGACGCGCCGCCGGCGGCGGCCGCCGCCGATTGGAGGCGATAGAGGTCGCCCAAGCCCATGCCCGCCAGACCCCACGAGCCGAGCGCGAGCGAGCCGTATTTCAAAGCCTCGCGCCGTGAGACCGGGCCGCGACAATGACGAACGCCGTGGTTGCTCATGGGTCATTCTCTTAAGTCGGGAGGGCGAGGCTCCCGCCGAGTCGCGACACGCATTCGGCTCAGCGGGAGCTTCGCCCTCCCGGTCGCTATTTAGCAAACCGGATCCCCAGGACGACTACTACCCCAACTCCGGCAGCGGTTGATGCCCTTCGACCAAATACTGCGGCCGGCCGGCCAAGTCGCGCAGGTGCGGCAAGCTCGGATCGATACCGAGGTGCCGATAGAGCGACGCTAACACTTCGCCGAAGTGGACCGGTCGTTCGGTCGCTTCGCCGCCGAGCCGATCGGTCGCGCCGATCATTCGTCCGCCGCGCCATCCGCCGCCGGCGAGCAAGGCCCCGCCCACGCGCGGCCAGTGATCGCGGCCGGCGTCGGCGTTGATCGTGGGCGTGCGGCCGAATTCGCCCCAGGCCACGACGGCCACGTCGTCGGCCAGCCCGCGCTCATGCAGATCTTCGATCAAGGCCGACATGCCTTGATCGAACAGCGGCAGGTGCGTGTTCTTCAGCCCGTTGAAGTTGTCGCTGTGGAAATCCCAGCGGCCGAAGTTGAGCGTGACGACGCGGCAGCCGGCTTCCACCAAGCGACGCGCGAGGAGGAAGTGTTCCAGGTTGCGCGGCGCGCCGTCGCCGAAGTTCTTCGCATCGCCCGTGCCGTAGCGAGCCCGCGTCTTAGGGTCTTCCTTGCTGAGGTCGAGAGCGTCGACCATGCGGCTCGAGGTGAGCAGTCCGAAAGCTTGCTGTTGAAACGAGTCGAGACCGGTCATCAGGCCGGAACCGTCGACGTCGCGACGAATGCGGTCGAGCGAGCCCAAGAGCGAGCGGCGATCGTTAAGCCGATCGGTCGAGATGCCGTTGAGCACCATGTCGTCGCGCCCTTCGCCGGACGGGCGAAACGCACCCATCGACGGGCCGAGATATCCGGGGAGCCCCGGCGAACCATACGGCGGATGCCCGGCCTTGGGGGCGAGGCCGGTGAACGTCGGCACGGAAGGATCGACCGGGCCGAGCAGTTTCGACACGACCGAGCCGATCGCCGGCCAACCGCCCGGCGGCTGATTCAGGAAGCTGCGGCCGGTGTAGCAGATGAACGAGTCGTGGTTGCCGTTGGGCGAGCCGACCATCGAGCGAATCGGAATCAGTCGCTCCATGTTCTTCGCCAGGAGCGGCAGGTGTTCGCAGATTTCCAGGCCGGGGACCGAAGTGGGAATCGGCTTGAACTCGCCGCGTATCTCCGAGGGGGCGTCCATCTTCAAGTCGTACATGTCTTGGTGCGACGGCGCGCCGCACATGTAGACCATGATCACGGCTTTGTGCGACTTGCCGCGCGTGCCGGCCGCGGCTTCGGCCGCTAAGAGCTGCGCGAGCGATAAGCCGCCGACGCCCAAGGCGCCGAGCTTCAAAAAGTCGCGGCGCGCAAGGCCGTCGCAAAGGCGCTTCTTCTCGCCGTGAATCGTGAGCATCAAATCAAACTCCGCGGAGGCAGGATTCGCAGGAAGGACGTTGCGGGCGGGGCGATCACGGGCGCGGGTAGCTAGGTTGGCAACAGGCGGGCGGGCGATCGGCGGGCAGGTTCGGGCGGGGCCGGCAAACACGGCTCGGAGCGGCCATATATGCGGCTTCGCTATTCTAATCGGCAAGCGGCGAGCCGGGCCAGCGGAATTCCGGCCGTCCGACCCCACGCGGCTCGTCGCGGAGTTAAAGCCGGCTCCATATAATCGGCACGCTTCGTCGACTCCCAAGTCTCTGTTTTCTTGCTCGTCGACCGCCCTCCCGGGGAATTCACACCATGCTCGCCCGCCCAAGTATCACCTTTGCGCTGTTGAGCGCCGCGCTCGCCGTTCCGACCGCGGCGGTCGCTCAGCAGCCGACGCTGAAGTCGCCGGTCGTGCACGACGACGGCCGAGTCACCGTTTCGCTCAAGGCTCCGCGAGCGACGAGCGTCGGCATTGCGAGCGGTGAGTTGGCGGCGATCGTCGGGGCCGACAAGTTGAATTTGGAAAAGGGCGACGACGGCGTTTGGTCGACGACCATCGGGCCGATCCCGCCGGGTATCTACGACTTCGCGTTCAACGTCGACGGCGTCCGCGTCACCGATCCGCTCAGCCCGACGGTGATGGGCAACCGCACCGGCTCGCGCGGCTATCTCGAAGTGCCGGGGCCGGCGGGCGCGCCGCGCGTCGATGAGTGGCGCGACGTGCCGCACGGCGCCGTGACGCGACACTGGTATCAGTCGCAGACGACCGGCACGCGGCGTAGCGTGCATGTCTACACGCCTCCCGGCTACGCGACGGCGGCCGACGTGAAGTATCCGGTGCTCTATCTCTTGCACGGCTCCGGCGACGACGACCGACATTGGTCGGCGCTCGGACAGGCCAATGTGATCGCCGATAACTTGCAGGCCGAGAAGAAAGCCGTGCCGCTGATCATCGTGATGCCGGAAGGGCATCCGGCGGGCGGCCCTAAGGACGGCCCGCGCGAATCGCCGGAACGCCGCGCTTATGCGAAACAGAATCGCGACTTATTCGAACGCGACCTGCTTGACGACGTCGTTCCGCTCATCGAAGCGAACTATCGCGTGCGCACCGATCGCGCGTCGCGGGCCGTCGCCGGACTATCGATGGGAGGCGGACTATCGCTGCAGGTCGGGCTCAATCACCTCGACAAGTTCGCCTGGATCGCCTCGTTCAGCGGCGCGGCCGACGGGCTCGACGAGCCGCTCGCGAAGTTGGCCGCAGTGCGGTCGGACGACTCCAAGCTGAAGTTGTTCTGGATCGCCGTCGGCAAAGATGATTTCTTGGTCCCGCAAAACCGGGCCTTCGACGCCAAGCTGCAAGAACTCGGCATCGCCCATGAGTATCACGAGACCGAAGGCGCACACACCTGGAGCGTGTGGCGGCGCTATCTCGCCGAAATCTTGCCGCGCTTGTTCACCGCCGGGGAGAGCGAATAACCCATGCCGCAAGACATGCTCGACGAGGACGAACTCGCGCTGCTCACGCCCGGCGAACAGCGATTTGAAGAACTTCGCAAGCGGGCCGGCGTGGTGCTCGCGCCGCTGGTCTTTTTGGGAGTCTTCTTCGCGCCGCTCGCGGGGCTGACGAAGACGTTGCCGAGCAGCGAGGTCGTACACAACGTCGAGGCGCACCGCTTGGCCGCGATCATGGCGACCACGGCCGTGCTGTGGGTTTGCGAGACGTTGCCGCTCACGGTGACCGCGCTGGCCGCGGCCGTGGCCTGCATTATCTTGCGCGTCGATACGCACGAAGCCGTCTTCGCGCCGTTTGCCAGCTTCATCATGTTCCTGTTCATCGGGTCGTTCATGCTGGCCCGCGCCGTGTTCATTCATGGGCTCGATCGCCGCTTCGCCTACGGCATTCTCGCGTTGCCGTGGATCGGCGCTCGGCCGAGCCGCATCTTGCTCGGCTTCGGCATCGTGACGACGTTCATGTCGGGCTGGATTTCCAACACGGCGACGACGGCGATGATGTTCGCCATCGGCATGAGCATTCTCGCGGTCTTCTTTCGCGAAGAGGAAGCCGGCCACAAGATCGACCGCCGCTTCGCCACGGGGTTGATGCTCATGACGTCGTTCGGCGCGAGCATCGGCGGACTCGCGACGCCGATCGGCACGCCGCCGAATCTGATCGGCATCAAGGCAATTCAGTCGGAATTGGGCGTCAAGCTGTCGTTTTTCCAGTGGTCGCTGATCGGGTTTCCGATCGTGCTCGCGATGTTCGTCATCCTCTACTTTTATCTCAACTTTTTTTGCCCGGCCGGCGTCAAGGAAATCCGCGGCGGAGCGGAGTTGCTGCAGGCCCGCCGTCGTGAACTGGGGCCGTGGACGACAAGCCAGAAGTCGACGATGCTCGCCTTCGGGCTCACGGTCGCGCTCTGGATCTTTCCCGGTCTCGTCGCCCTGGCCTATGGGCAAACCAGCCCGACGTATAACTACGTCAAGGAGATGCTCAACGAGGGGGCGGTCGCCGTGCTGGGCGCGGTGCTGTTGTTCATCTTGCCCGGCGATCGCGGCGGGCGGGCGATCAACTGGCGTGAAGCGTCGCAGATCGATTGGGGAATCGTGCTGCTCTACGGCGGCGGCTTCGCGCTCGGCCAATTGGCCGACGAAACCGGCCTCGCCGCGGCGCTCGGCCAAGCGCTGCAGGGCGTGCTGCAACTGGAAAGCGGCTTCGCGATGCTCGTCTTCGGCACAATCGTCGCCGTCGCGGTGTCGGAAGCCACTTCCAACACGGCCAGCGCGATCATCATCGTGCCGATCGTCATCAGCACGGCGAAGGCTGCCGGCATCGATCCGCTGGTGCCGGCTCTCGGTGCGACGTTCGGTGCGAGCCTCGGCTTCATGCTCCCCGTGAGCACGCCCTGCAACGCGATCGTCTACGGCTCCGGCTACATCCCCATTACGCGGATGATTCGCTACGGCGTGCTGCTCGACATCGCCGGCATCGTCGTCGTCGTCACGATCTTGCAGCTCTTGGTCCCGCACCTGTTCTAGCCGAACTGCGATGCCCGGGTCTTTTGGATCGGCACGTCGATCAACCGCGGCCGGCCGCCGGCGAGCGAGCGGCGGAGTTCCGCGGCAAGTTCGTCGGGGTCGCTGATGCGAACGGCCGCCACGCCCAGCGACTCGGCCAGCTTGACGAAGTCGATCGCCGGCCCGTCGAGGTCCATGCCGACGAAGCGACCTTGCTGCGCGGCGGGAAGTCCGAGCATGCGGGCCCCGTCTTTCAGAATCTGGTAGTGGCCGTTGTTGCAGACGACGAACGTCACCGGCACGTTGTAACGCGCCGCGCTCCACAGGCCTTGAATCCCGTACATCGCGGCCCCCTCGCCCAACAGCGCGAGCGTCGGCCGGTCGGGCCACGCCATTCGCACGCCGATCGCGCACCCGAGTCCCCAGCCTAAGGCCCAGCCGCGATGCGCGAAGTAGCCGTCGGTGTTGTCGAGCGCGCCTAAGCGTTCGAGCAAGTGTTCCGTCGTCGTCACCGCTTCTTCAATCACGGCGACGTTCGGCGGCACGACCGAGGCGACGACCGACATCAACGTGCCCGGCGTCATCGGCCGTCCGTCGCGCTCCGCGGCCAGCTTGACTTCGAGCGCGGCGCGAACCTTCGCATGCGCAGCCCCGCGCCGCTCGCCGCGCTCCGCGGCCTGCGCGCGCTCGGCGGGCGACATCGCCGCGTCCAACAGCGCACCGAGCTCTTCCAAACCCGTTTTCGTATCGCCGAGCAGGCCGACTTCCGCCGGATAGTTCTTGCCGATCTGCCACGGACTCTCGTCGAGATGCACCAAGCGGCAACTCGCCGGTACGGCTCGCGGCGGATCGTGATGCACGTACATCCGCAACAAATCGAGCCCGACGACGAGCAGCGCATCGAACTCGCTCAGCAGCGTGGCGACGTCGGGAGCCCACAAAGGGAGTTGCTGACCATACAGCCGGTGCGCGCAAGGAAACGGCAGCCGGCCGTGCGACGTGGCGCTTTCGGAAAACACCGGTGCGCCGAGCCGCTCGGCGACCGCCGTGAGCGCCGCGACGGCGTCGCGCTCCACGACGCGGCTTCCCGCGACGATGCCGGGGTTCTTCGCGCCGGCCAGCAACTCGGCCGCGCGACGCAGCGCTTCCGCCGGCGGTCGCACGCGATGATCGAGTCGCGGAGCCGGCGTCAGATCCAGTTCGGCCGTTTCGCGCTGCACATCCATCGGCAACGCCAGAAACACCGGCCCGGTCGGCGGCGTGAGCGCCGTCTGAATCGCGCGCCGCACGGCCGCGGGCATATCTTCGACGCGCTGAACCTGCGCCGCCCACTTCGTCCAGGGCTTGGCCACTCCGACCATGTCGCCCCACAAGATCGGCTCTTCAAATTCGATCCGGCGATCGGTCTGCCCCGCCGTCACGATGAGCGGCGTCCCTTCGCGATGGGCGTTGTAGAGCATCCCCATCGCGTTGCCCAACCCGCACGACACATGCAAGTTGACCACGCCGAGCGAGCGCGAGGCCATGGCATAGCCGTCGGCCATCGCCATCACGGGAATCTCTTGCAGCCCGAGCACGTAGTCGATCCGTCGGTCGTCGGCCAAGGCGTCGACCAGCGGCAATTCCGTCGTGCCGGGATTGCCGAACAGTTTCGTCACGCCGGCCGCGGCCAACAGTTCCAGAAAAGCTCCCGCTCCCGACGTTCGAGTCATACGGCGTCTCGCGCAAAGGCGAGCGGCGCGAAAGCGGCCGCTCTTGCGCGACATCGTAGCAAATCGTAAAGCCGCGGGCACACGCCGAGCGAAGGTGCGGCTACCGCTGCGACGGAATCATATACAGCGAGTCGGTCGTGCTCGCTTCCAGGTCGAACTCTTCGGTGTTGAGAAACGTGATTTCGCCGGTCGAGATGTCGTACATCGCGCCGACGACGGCGATCGTGCCGTCGCGCACCAGCGCGGCGATCGTCGAACTCTCTTGGGTGATCTTTTCGACCATCCGGAGCACGTTCGCGCGGGCCACTTCATCCACATAGCGACTCAGCTCCGCTTCCGGCTTCTCAAGAGCCTTCCGGCACGTGTCACGATGGATCGATTCCTGAATCGACTGCAGCACATACTCGACATGTTCGCAGCCGGTCGCTTCCGCCGCCGGTTTGTCGGAGCAGGCCAGCTTCACGGCCGAAGTCACCGCGCCGCAGCGGGTATGACCCATCACCAGAATCAGCTTCGCTCCGGCCACGGCGCAGCCGTATTCCAAGCTGCCGAGCACCTTGCGGCTCACGATGTTGCCCGCCACGCGCACGCCGAACACGTCGCCCACGCCGAGGTCGAAAATCAATTCCGCCGTCGAGCGCGAGTCCATGCAGCTCAGCACCACGGCCAACGGATGCTGGCCCAGCGCCGTCTCCACGACTTGCCGACTGAAATCGCGCGTCAGCCGTCGGCCGGTGCGGAACCGTTCGTTGCCTTCGCGCAGCACCCGCAGCACTTTCGACGGCGTAAACGCCTCCTGCAGCTCGCGGGTCGCGTGGTCGACGTATTGAATGCGATCTTCCAACTGATACTTCGCACGAAAGCCTACCAAGCTCACTTCGATTTTTCGCGTCGGCGCGGTCCGCTCGGTGAAATTGCGAATCAGCAGCAACACGTCGGGATCGATGTAGTCGGTGTTCCGCGCGTCGAGCAGCAAGCGACTGCCGCGCGGAATGCCGTCGAGCGCTCGCGAGAGGGCCGGCCGGTTCAAAAAGCTCACTTGGTTGGCGAGTTCGATATGAATCACCTTGCCGCTCAGATGCTTTTCGACGAACCGCTTGATCGGCCGCCGCAAGTTGCTGTTGATTACGAAGCTCAGGCTGACCGCTAGCCCGATCAACACGCCGATCAACAGATCGGTGAAGACGATCGCCGCCACGGTCACCAAGAACGGCAAAAACTGATAGCGGCCTCCTTCCCACATGCGCTTGATGCGCGCCGGGTCGAGGAGTTGAACGCCCGTCGCCAGGAGAATAGCCGCCAAGCACGACACCGGCACCAAGGCGATCAGCCAGGGTGCCAGCGGTACGAAGACGAGCATCGCCGCGGCCTGCGTGATCGCCGTCAGCCGCGACTTGCCCCCCGAATACACGCCGACCGAGCTTAACACGGTGACCGAAGTCATCGGCACGCCGCCGATGAAGCCGACCGCGAGGTTGCCCGCGCCTTGCGCCAGCAACTCCCGATTCGACGGCGTCGTGCGCCGGTAAGGATCGATCGCGTCGATCGCTTGGCTGTTGAGCAGCGATTCGAACGAGGCCACGAGCGCGATCGTCAGCCCCGCCAGATACACGGCCGGGTCGTTCCAATGGGAGAAGTCTGGGAACAGAAAGAAGTCTTCGAGGCCGACCTTCGGCGCGGGGATTTGCACCAAGTGGTTGTTTTGAATCAGCCACGGCGGTCCTAAGCGGCGAAACACGAGATGCAACCCGACGCCGGTCGCCAAGGCGGCGATCGCCGCCGGGATGCGCGTTCGCTTGAGCGAGCGGATGCGCGGCCAAAACAGCATCACCGCGAGCGACGCGAGGCCGACGATCGTCGCCCCGACGTGCACTTGGCCGATCACGGCGTAGAGCTCGGAAAAGGTGTTCTTATGATCCGGCTGCAAGAACGACATTTCCCCTTCCGGGTCGACGTCGTGGCCGAGCAAGTGCGGAATCTGCTTCAAAATCAAAATGATGCCGACCGCAGACAGCAAGCCTTTGACGACGCTCAGCGGCACGAACTCGGCGATCGCCCCTGCGCCCACGCACCCCAGCGCGATTTGAATCAACCCGGCGACGACCACGGCCACGAGAAACGTTTCGAACGATCCGAGCACGGCGAGCTGCGCGGCGACGACGGCCGTCAGCGCCGCGGTCGGCCCGGTAATCGACGTCTGCGACCGGCTCAGCAAGCCGACGAGCAGTCCGCCGACGACGGCCGATAACAGGCCGGCGCGGGGCGGCGCTCCCGACACCGAGGCGATGCCGAGACTCAACGGAACGGCCACGAGAAAGACGACGAGACCGGCCGCTAAATCTTGCGGCCAGAGCTTGCTGAGACGCGCTTCGGTGCGTTCCATGGCTGTTTCGGTAAACCCAGTTAATTGGTTTTGGGAGTAGGCCGCGACCAATACTCGCGGCTCATGAGGACATCAAAGACGTTGAGCGCGCCTCCATGCTTGATCGCCAACACGGGGAGCGGCGATTCGGCCAACGTTTGCGCCGTTTCGCTGCCGAGCAAGATCGAGGCGGCGCGGCTCCGGCCGCGCGTGCTCATGACGATCAGATCGCTGCCGCGCGCCTCCGCCGTGCGCAATATGGCCCGCGTCACGTTGGAATCTTCATCGAAGACGGGAGTCACGGCGACATTCCCCACGTCGACGCTCCGCAGAAATGCTTGATACGCCGTCGCTTCGCGGCCGCGAACGTCGTCTTCGCGCTCGTCGTAGCGGATCGTCGACGGATCGAAGGCGACGTGCAGCGCGGCGCACTCTTCGCTCTCGGCCCGCCGCGCGATTTCGATCGCCCGCTCCAAGCTGGCGGCGGAGTGCGGCGAGAAATCGACCGGCGCCAAGACACGCTCCAGCCGTAAGGGCGCTTGCTCCGGCACCATCCAAACGGAACAGGGCGAAAGCATGGCGAGGCGTTGGGCGAGCGAGCGTTTGCCGCAGCGGCCCCGGCGATGGCCGATGAGAATCGTGCCGCCCGGAAAATCTTGCACGGCCGCGAGAAACTCGTCGACCCGCACGCCGACGCGGACTTCGAACGTGGCCCGGTTCCGCGCGGCGGGAAAATCGGCGGCCACCGCCGCCTCCATCTGTTGCCGAATCTCGTTGCGATCGACGTCGTGCGGCGCGCGTCCGTGCGGCACGACGACGTGCAAGAAATGAAACGCCCCGCCGAGGCCGTGCGCGGCGAGCATGGCCGCGTAGCGCAGCAGGTGGGCGTCGCTCGGCGAGAACGAGAGGCCGACGGTGAGGGAGCGAAAACTCATGAGTGCGCCCGCCGCTTAAGCGGCGATTTCTTGAGGTCGTCGTTGCCCCGGCTCTTGCGGCTCGCGCAGCGCCGGGCGGTCGAAAAAGCGGTGCAGCACGGCGTACAGGATCAAAGCGCTCAGCACTCCTGTGAGGAAGTCGGTGAGCGGAACCATGACGGCCGTGTAGACCATGAGGAACGCGTGGAACCGGCCGTGCCGCCACACTTCGCGAATCTCGGCCGGCTTCACCATATTCGTGGCCACCCACAGCAGAATACCGCCGATGCAGGCCATCGGCACCATTTCCAACAGCGGCGCCATGAACACGGCCGTCGACAGCTTCAATATGCCTTTGAAGTAGCCGGCCAGCGGGGTGACCGCCCCGGCTTTGATGCTCGTCGCGGTGCGGGCCAGCGCGCCGGTGCAAGGAAAGCCGTTGATGAGCGGCGTGACGATTTGGACGAGCCCCTGCCCCCAGAATTCCTTATCGGCGTTGAACGGCGTCTTGCGGTTGCCGGCCAGTCGATCGGCCATCGACGAGCAGAGCACGCTCTCGACGGCGGACACGAACACGATCGCTGCGACGAAGTAGGCGACGTCGACGACGACGCTTGCGGTGAGCTCGGGAATTTGCGGCGGCGTGAACACGAAGAAGTTGCGCGGAATTTCGCCGTACTTGTCGGCGACGAGCGAGATGCCTTTGCCCGCGAACACCGTGGCGGCCAGACCGGTGCAACAAGCGAGCGAGATCAACGGAGCCGGTATGAACACGGAAATGCGGAGGAGGAAGCGGGTCAAAAACAGCGTGAGGAGCGCAAGCAGCAGTGCATAGCCGTTGAATTCGCCGATGTGCCGGGCGATGAGCGACATCTTTTCGAAGAAGCCGCCGCGGACTTCCGTAGTAAGCCCGAGCGCTTCGCCGATGTTCGAGAGCGCGATGACCGCGGCGATGCCGATCGTGAACCCGACGATGATCGAATTGGGAACATACTTGGCGTATTTCCCCGCGCCGAGCAGGCCCATGATCATCAGCACTACGCCGGCGAGGATGCTCACGAAGACGAGGAAGCCGTGGGCCGAGTCGAGACTTCCGCCTGGCGCGGAACTGTATTTGGCGATGAGCGCCGCGATGATCGGAATGAAGGCGGCCGTGGGACCGTAGACCTGATACTTGGAACCGCCCCAGGTGCGGCCGACCAAGCAGGCGATCGCGCCGGCGATGATCCCCTGCTCCGGTCGCAGCCCCATGGCCATGGCGAATCCCATCGCCATCGGAATCGCGGTGAGCGCAACGATCAAACCCGCGCTGAAGTCGCGATACGTCGTCACCAGCCAGGTGTCTTTGGTGACGTCTTCGAAGCGGGCGTCCCAAAACGTGTTGAACTGCTTCAAACGCTGCAAGATAGTATTCATGCGCCTGGGGTGGGCCATATCCGCACGGTCGCAGCGAGGTCCGCCGGCGCGGTCGCCCAGATGGAGCGACGACGCCGGCACGACTCTCCGCAATCGAGGCCGCGCCGGAAGGCGGCATCATGAGTAGCCCGGAAATGTGGAAGTTCAGCTTACGAAACGGTAAGCATTCTTTGGATTATTACAGTGCTGTAAGCTTCCAGTCCACCCTGTTTCCATGGAAAGAACAGGCCGAGAACGTACCATGGCGGGCCGATTGTTCTGCTCTAAGCGATTGTCGCAAAAGAGTTTGCGAAGAAGGTGGTAATCGCAGGCAAAATCGGCCGCAGATTCGCCGGCTCAAAAACGACACGAACTCCGCAAGCCTCGGCTAAGGCGTGCGGAGTTCGGTGATAGGCGCGCGGTGACGGCGACGATCAAGTGATTAGCAAGCCGACGGCGGGGCCTTTTTCACTCGGCCGCGCGTCGCCGAATTTAGTGGTCGCAATTGCACGGCTTGCTAGGCGTTCCGACGCGCGGCGCCGTGCGGTAGCTCACGTTCCGCGTGTAGCCGCTCCAGATCGGAGCCGAGCTCGTCATCGCGACGCCGCCGCCGGCATGACCGCAGCTAGTGCAACCGCAGCCCGGCTCGCCGCAACCCGGTTCGCCGCACGCAGGTTCGCAGCTTGGTGCGCACGTCGGCTCGCCGCAGGCCGGCTCACCGCAGGCGGGTTCGCAGCAGCCGTGGCTTCGCTTGCAGCAGAGCAGCGCATCGAGCAGGCCGGCTCGCATCCAAGGAAAACGGGATTCGCATGGATTGCAGCAGCCGCCGCGAACTCCGCCGCCGCAGCCGTGACCGGTCCAGTCGCCGCAACGATTGCACGGTTCGCAGCGCGGCGGGTCGTCGCAATAAGCGCCCCAGTAGCTGCGTCCGCAGCCCCAATCGGAACCGCACATCGTGCAGCAACCGGTTTGCAACGCGCAAAGAACGAGTAATCCGCCGACGGCGGCAAGGCTCTTCATCGAAATGTCCCCCTGACGAAATACGGGGAACGTCCGAGCCGATTCGGACCAAGAAGCGTCCCCCTACAGGGTTCATCGGCCGCACATCCGGCAAAATCAAGAAAATCGCTACGACCGTTAGAGTCGCACGGTCCCGGTCGCGGACGGCGCGCTGCGGCAGGCGGGTGCCAGGAGCGGGAGCCGACGGCAAAAGTCTAGGGCTCTGGGGCATCACTCCGTTCCGCCCCAGGCACCCTCCTCGCTGCGCGTAAGCCCTGGGCTGGAAAACCGCCCCGCCAAGGAAATTCTTGTATATCAAATCGCCCCTGCCACAATCGCGGTTCCCGCCGGTCAACCTTCCCACCTTTCGCCGAGTTCAACATGCGCGTCACGCCGTTCGCTCATGGTTTCGTCGCCACACTTCTGTTTTCGTGTCTCATCGTTTTCGTCGTTTCTGCCGACGCCACCGAGGCCGCCGGGTGGAAGGCGGGCACCGCGGTCGTCAACGTCACCCCGACCGAGCCGATGTGGATGGCCGGCTACGCGAGCCGTACCAAGCCGTCGGAAGGAACGGCGCTCGATCTGTTTTGCAAAGCCGCGGCCTTGGAAGACGAGCACGGCGCGCGCGTCGTGATCGTCACCTGCGATCTGATCGGCATCCCGCGCGATCTGCGCAACTCGCTCGAACAGCTCGTCGCCGAGAAATACAAGCTCGCTCCCGAGCGACTCCTGCTCAACGCCTCACACACGCACTGCGGCCCCGAGTTCCGCCTCTCGAAACGCGATGCCTTACCTTCGTTCGGCGATAAGGAAAAGCAAGCCGCGGCGTACGGCGAGCGCCTCCGCGAACAATTGCTTAAGCTCGTCGGCGACGCCTTGGCCGACCTGAAGCCGGCGCAACTCACCTTCGTTCGCGCCCGCTGCGGCTTCGCCATGAACCGCCGCACCCCCAGCGGCGACGGCTACAAAAACAACCCGTGGAGCGAAGGTCCCGTCGATCAAGAAGTGCCGGTCTTGAAGATCGCCGGGGCCGACGGCAAGCTCCGCGCCGTGCTCTTCGGCTATGCCTGCCACAACACGACGCTTAGCTTCTATCAGTTTTGCGGCGACTACGCAGGCTACGCGCAACAATACCTTGAAGAGAAGCATCCCGGCGTCACGGCGCACTTCGTCATGGGTTGCGGCGGCGACCAAAACCCTTACCCGCGCGGCGAGTTGGAACTGGCCCGTCATCACGGCAAGACGCTCGGCATCGCGGTCGAGGCCGCGCTCCTTTCTTCGCCGCAAATGGAATTGAAAGGCTCGCTCGGCGCATCGCTCGTGCAAGCGAAGCTCGACTTCGCGCCGCCGCCGCCGAAAGACATTCTGGAACGCCAGACGAAGTCGCCGAACAAATACGAGGCGCAGCACGCGCAACGCTTGCTCGACGAGTTGGCCGCGACCGGCACGATCGCGACCACTTACGACGCGCCGGTGCAAGCCCTGCAGTTCGGCGACGCGCTGACGCTCGTCGCCTTTCCGGGCGAGACGGTCGTCGACTTCAGCCTGCGGGCGAAGCGCGACTTCGCGGCCGGCAAGACGGCCGTCTGGGTCGCCGGCTATTCAAACGACGTGTTCGCCTACATCCCTTCGAAGCGCGTGCTGCTCGAAGGGGGCTACGAAGCCGGCGGCGCGATGCTCTTCGGTCGCTTTCCCGGGCCGTTCTCGGTCGACGTCGAAGAGCGCATCGTCGGAGCCGCGAGCCAAGCCGTGAAGGCGGCGCGCGACGCCGTCACCGCTGCCAATACAGCAGGCCCGACGCGAGCAAAATAACCCACTCCAGCGCGGCGAAGCCGTAGGTCATGCTTGAGATGCCGGAGAACTGAACGAGGCTCGCCGTCCGCAGGGCGACGATGCCGCCGTGCGCGAAGCAGCTCGCGAGCAGCGCCGAATCGACCGCGTCGCCCCGCCAGCCCGCCCACAGGAAGAAGAGCCCCAGGCCGAGCTGCAGCCCGCCGTACACGGTTTGATACTCCGATTGCCCGGAGCCGGGCAGGAGCGAGAGGCCGATCGAGCGCGCGGTCTGCTCCGGCCGCGCGACGCACCACACGGCCAATGCGGCGTAGGCCGCTCCCAGCACGATCAGAAAAATCTTGGCCATCGCGGTTCTCGCTCGTTGAAAAGCCTCGGGTCGCACGGATCGCTCCGCAATCGATTTTAGCGCCGCCGCGCCCTTCGGCCGGCGGAAACTGCCCGATTCCGCTTTGCGCAGCGCGGTCGATCGTCGCGCGTTTCTGGCGTAGCGACCGCGCGCGGTTTTCGTGATAATCGCGAATTCACGTCGCGCATCGCCTTCTTCGCTCGCCCAACCAAGCTTCGCATGGCTTCCGCTTCCGGATTGCGTCCGCTCGTCGTCGACATCAAGCAGCGTCTGGCCGACGGTCGCGGGCGGATCCGCCAACGCCACGAGAAAGGCTCCCCCGGCATTCAAGTCTGCCGGGCGATGACCGAACTCTACGACTCGCTGATCCTGGAGCTCTATCGGGCCGCGCTGGCCGATCTCGGCGAAGACGGCCCGCAAGGTCTGGAGAGCGTGTTCACGCTCGTGGCTCACGGCGGCACCGGGCGTTGCGATCTCGCGCCGTATAGCGACGTCGACCTGATGCTCTTGCATCAGCCGACCGCGGACGCGGAGAAGCGCACGACCAAGCTCGCCGAGCGTCTGCTGCGCGACGTGTTCGACGTCGGCTTTCAACTCGGCCAAGCCGCCCGCACGCCGGCGCAAGCCTGCCAAGGGGCGATGGGCGACGCCACCATTTGCACGTCGCTCATCGAATCGCGCCGGCTCGTCGGCAGCGAGGAACTGTTCGAGCACTTTCGCCGCAGCTTCAAGAAGCGCGTCATGCGCCGCGCCGATGCGCTGCTCTCGCTCGTCGAAACGGCTCGCAACGAAGAACGCGCGCAATACGGCGAGACGGTCTATCTGCTCGAGCCCAACATCAAGCGTTCCAGCGGCGGCCTGCGCGACATTCAGTTTCTACGCTGGGTCGGCTACTTGCGGTTCGGCGTCGCCGAGCCGAGCGAGTTGCGCGCACTGGGCGCGCTCAGCCACGACGACCACGAAGCGCTCGTGCAAGCCTGGGAATTCCTGCTGCATCTCCGCAACGAAATGCATTTCCACGCCGGCAAATCGAGCGACCTGCTCGATAAAGCCGAGCAGGTTCGCTTGGCGCAGGCGATGGGCTTCGTGGGCGGCGGCGGGCAGCTTCCCGTCGAGCGCTTCATGCAGCACTACTTTCGGCTCACGAGCCGCGTGAGCGGCGTCGCCAAACGCTTCGCCGAAGCCGCGCGGCCGACGCCCGTCTGGTCGCGCGCTCTATCGCCGATCGTCTCCCATCGCTTCGAACGCGATTTCCTCGTCGGCCCCCATAAAATCGGCATGACGAAGCGGGCCTATCCCAAGCTCGCGACCGATCTCGCCGAAATCTTGCGGCTGTGCGATTTGGCGAATCTCTACGACAAGCCGATCGATCGCGACACGGTCGAGGCCGTGCGCACGGCCGTGCCGAAGCTGCCGGAAGGCGTTTCCGAGCAGGCCGCGGTTCGCTTTCGCTCGCTGCTCGGCGGCTCGGCCCGCTTGGCCGAACTGCTGCGGATGCTGCACGACACCGGCGCGCTCGAGAAGATTCTCCCCGATTTCGCCCACGCTCGCTGCCTGCTGCAGTTCAACGAGTACCACAAATACACGGTCGACGAGCACACGTTTCGCGTCATCGAAAAGGCGACTTCGCTCGCCCGCGAAACCGGCGTGCTCGCCGCAGCCTATCAAGGCCTCAAGCGCAAGTGGTTGCTGCATCTGGCGATCCTGCTGCACGATCTCGGCAAGGGCTACATCGAAGACCACAGTGAGGTCGGCCTGCGCATCGCCGGGGCGATGATCCCTTGGCTGCATCTCGACGAAGCCGACGGCGAGATGCTCAAGTTTCTCGTCCACAAGCATCTGATGATGTCGCACTTGGCGTTTCGCCGCGACACGAGCGACGAGCAGCTCATCACGCGGTTCGCCGTCGACGTCGGCACGCCCGAAGCCTTGCAGATGTTGTTCGTGCTCACCTGCTGCGACACGGCCGGCGTCGGCCCCGGCACGCTCAACGCCTGGAAGACGGAAGTCTTGGCCGACCTCTATCGCCGCACGCGCCGCAAGCTCACGAGCAACGACCCCGTGCAAGAATCGCGGGCCGCCTCATCGGACAAGCTCCGCCTCGTCGCCGAAGCGCTCGCCGGCGAAGCCGATCCGCAGCAATGGTTCTCGCGGCACGTGGGCGCCCTCCCCGCCGGCTACTTGCAAGGCAACGCGCCGGAGCGGATCGCCGCCGACTTGCGCAAGCTCCGCGGGCTCGCCCGGCAAGACGTCGTCGCCGAGGCCCGCTACTCGCCGGAAAGCAAAACGACGGAGTATTGGATCGGCACCTACGAAGACATCGCGCCCGGCGTGTTTCACCGGCTCACCGGAGCGCTCTCGTCGCAAGGGTTGCAGATTCTCTCGGCGGAGATCAACACGTTCGACGACGGGTTGATCGTCGACCGCTTCTGGGTGCAAGATCCCGACTACGCCGACGAGCCGGCCGCGGTGCGCACCGAAGAGGTTTGCTCGGCCTTGGTGAAGGCGCTCGACCACCGGCAAGCGAAGCGGCCGAACTTCCGCCGCACGTGGGGGAGCCCGACCTCGCGCCGCGGCCCCGCCGTGCCCGCCGTGCCGACGCGCGTCGGCGCCGACAACGCCACGTCGGACCGCTACACGGTGTTCGAAATCTTCGCCGCCGATCGTCGCGGGCTCCTCTACGCCATCGCCCGCACGTTCTACGACATGGAACTTTCGATCGCGGTGGCGAAGATCGGCACCTACGTCGATCAAGTCGTCGACGTGTTCTACGTGACCGATCGCAAAGGGAAGAAGATCGAGTCGACGGCGAAAATCAATGAGATCCGCACCCGACTCCTCGTGGCCATCGAAGCCTGGGAACGCAGCGAAAGCGCGAGAAACTGAGGAAGCAGTCGCCTGGCGCCTGGCAACTGGCGCCCGGCCCCTAGCAACTACTCGTCACCGCCCAATGCCTAGCGCCTGCGACATCGCCGTCCCGAACCACGCGATGCCCCCCACGTAGACGCTGAATACGATGATGCCCAGCATCCCGAGGCTCAAGTAGCGTTCCGGTCCCGGGCTGCCGAGCCCCACGGCCACCAAGCCGAGCGACAACAGAATCGTGCCGACGACGAAAGTCAGCTCGCGCCAGTAGCCCCAAACGATATTCGACGACGACGCCTCGTCGGCCGCGCTTTGCATGGCGTTCCAATCGTCTTCTCGCACGCTCTTTTCGTTTTCGTGGCTCTTGCGCAGATCGGCGATCCGTTTTTCGACGTCGGTTCGCTGCTTGTCCGTGATCTTCTCGGCCTGCAGTTCGCGCGTCAGGCCCGCCATCACCACGTTGTATTCGTTCTCGAACACCCGCTTCTCGTAGTCGAGCTTGGCCTTCAAGCGGGCCACGTTGCGAATGCCGAGGCTATCGCAACCGCGGGCCCCGAGCACCATGACCAACCCGATCATCAGCACGGCCTGCGCCGCCGAGAGCAAGCCGGAACTCGGCGCGGGCAACCGCGGCGCGACGGCGAACGAGGGGCGCGCCGCCGCCGGCACGGCCGGAGCCGGTTGCGGCTGCGCGCCTTGTTCGGTCCCGGTCCAGCGCGAGGCGATCGGATCGCCCGTCGACTGCGAACCGGCCGGTTGCGCGCCGGAGAGCGGCGCTTGCGCCGGAGTCATGCCGGGCGGAGGCGGTTGCAAACCGGGACCGGTCGCCGGCGCGCCGCCGAGCGGAACGGTCGTGCCGGTCGGCGAAGTGGCCGAAAGCTGAAAGATCGCGCCGCAGCCGGGAGCCGGGCAACGCAATTTCATCCCCGCATGTTCCAGCGGAACTTGTAGATGATGTCCGTTCGGGCAAACGGCCTCCAACATGCTCATAGTCTCTCAAAGGTCCGCCGCGGGCGGTGCGACAAGCTGCGAAGAGGAAATCGGCGACGTGAACCGCAATATAAGGTCGGCCGAACGGGGATGCAAAACGAGGCGCTGAATTCCAAGAACCCTTCTCCCGCTGGGAGAAGGTGCCCGCAGGGCGGATGAGGGTCGCGCCGCGCGGCGTTGGGTGTTGGGAACGCCTCGAGCGCCGCGGCGCTCGAGGCGAAAGCGCCGCGAAGTCAATCGCGCCCCATCACCAACCGTCCCGCGCCCGCCTCCGCTGCGCTGCGGCCGCCCTCTGCCGGCGGGCGAGGGCGATAAAGCTTTTCCCGCCGCTATCGCGCGCCTGCGCCGCCGCTTACAATCGGCGGGCGAATCCGCCGCACGCGACATTGCCATGACCACGGAACTTTCCGACCGCGAACTCGAAGCCTATCTCGACGAGTCGCTGCCGGCCGAGGCGGCGGCCGACGTCGAGAAGCGGTTGCGCGACGACCCCGCGCTGTTGGCCCGTCTGCAATCGCTCGTCGGCCGTCGCGACTTGGGCGATCACTCGCTCGGGGCGATTTGGCAAAGCCGGCGAATCACCTGCGCCGATCGGGCCACGCTCGGGGCCTATTTGCTCGGGGTGCTCGACGACCGCCGCCGCCGCGGTCTCGAACTCCATCTCGACGTCGTCGGCTGCCGCTACTGCCGCGCCAATCTCGACGACATGCGGCTCCGTCGCCAAGAGCAGCCGGAAGCGATCGGTTCGCGGCGGCGCAAGTTCTTCGAGTCGAGCGTCGGCCGCTTGCGCAACGATTGACAGTCTCAGGGAACCGGCGCGCATGCCCACGGATCAGCTTCAACTCGCTTTGGTCGGTTGCGGCGTCGTCGCGCGGCGACACACGGAGTGTTTGAAGAACGACGCCCGCCGGCGGTGGGCCGTGTTCTGCGACCCCCGCCGCGAAGCGGCCGAGGCGTTTCGCGCCGAGTACGGGCCGCAAGCCGCGGTCGAGACCGACTTCTTGCGAGCGCTCGACGACCATCGCCTCGACGGCGTGCTGCTTTGCTCGCCCAACGCCCTGCACTACGAACAAGTGTGCGCGGCGCTGGAGCGCGGGCTGCACGTGATGTGCGAGAAGCCGCTGGCCGTGCGGCGCGACCATATTGAAGACCTCACGCGCCGCGCGCACGCAAGCGGCAAGATTGTTTCGATCGCCCATCAAAGGCGCTACAAAGCCGCCTATGCGACGGCGCTCCGCGAGTTGACGGCGTCGGCCGACGTCTACGGCCCGGTGCGGCAAGTTCACGTGTTTACCTGCGAGCATTGGTCGCACTCGATCGCCGGCACCTGGCGCAACGACCCAACGCAGAATCTCGGCTATTGCGGCGACGCGGGCATTCATCAGATCGACGTCGTGCACTATCTGACCGGCCGCAAAGCCGAGCGGCTCTACGCCGTCGGCGAGACGCGCGGCACGCAGGTGCAAGTCGTCACGCGGATCCTCGCCGAGTTCGCAGGCGGCATCGGGCTGGCCGCGCATTATGTCGGCGACGCCCACCACTACCGCGAAGACATTCACCTGCACTGCGAACGTGCCGACCTCTTGCTCCGCACCGAGCAACTTTTGCGGGCCAAGCAAAACCAAGTCGAACCGATCGCCGACATGCTGCCGGAAAACAACCCGGCCAGTGCGTTCGTCGATGCCGTCCTCGCCGGCAAGCAGACGATCTCCCCGGTCGAAATCGCCCTGCCGATCTTCGCCTGGAACGAAGCGGTCAAGAAGTCGCTCACGACGGACGGTTGGGTGGACGTCGACTAGCGAGCGGCGGGGTTCATCCCCGCCGTCTGCTTGCGGCCGTCTATTTCAGACGGCGGGGATCAACCCCGCCGCTCGCTATTCAATCTCCGAAACAAACGCCGATGGCGCGGGCCGTTTTGACTAGCCCGCTATCCGTCGGCACGGTGCGGATGCCGCCGCCGGCTTCTTCCAGCGGCATGCTCGTGATGCGGCCGCCGATGAAGCTGACCAT
This sequence comes from Planctomycetaceae bacterium, assembly GCA_016793115.1. GTDB lineage: Bacteria > Planctomycetota > Planctomycetia > Pirellulales > PNKZ01 > PNKZ01. The sequence goes on along the minus strand of JAEUIN010000273.1, from coordinate 14,214 downwards.
GCGGCCGGTGCGGCCGTCGGCGATGAGCTCCACGGCTTTGGTGCCGAACATCGTGCAGAGCGCCCGGTCGATCGCCGTCGGCGAGCCGCCCCGTTGCAGATGGCCGAGCACGACGCAACGGGCCTCCTGCCCGGTGAGCTTCTGCAACTCCGCGGCGATCATGTTGCCCACTCCGCCGAGCCGCGCTTCGCGGTTGGCTTCTTGCGCGGTCGACGTGACGAGTTCGCCGCCGCACGGGCAGGCTCCTTCAGCGGCGACGATCATGGTGAAGTTCCGGCCCCGCGCGGCGCGATCTTTGACCTTGCGGCAGATGCTTTCGTATTGGAACGGGATTTCGGGAATCAAGATAACGTCGGCTCCGCCGGAGAGTCCGGCGTAGGCGGCGATCCAGCCGGCGTAGCGCCCCATAACCTCGAGCACCATGATTCGGCCGTGGCTTTCGGCCGTGCTGTGAAGTCGGTCGAGCGCGTCGGTCGCGCAGCTCACGGCCGAGTCGAAGCCGAACGTGGTTTCGGTGCCGAGCACGTCGTTGTCGATCGTCTTGGGGACGCCGACGACCGGAATGCCGTGCTTATGGAGTTGATTGGCGATGGTCAGCGTGCCGTCGCCGCCGATGCAGACCAGCGCACTGATCCCGAGGGCCGCGCAGCCGGCTTGCGTGTCGTCGAGCAAGTCTTTCGGCAGAGCGCGGATTTCGCCGTGACCGGTCTTGGCCGAGAATCGACCGCGATTGGCGGTGCCGAGGACGGTGCCGCCGCGCGTGAGCAAGCCGTCGAGGTCGCGCGTGCAGAGCGTCTTGCAGCGCTCGGGATTGAGCAAGCCTTCGAAGCCGCCGAAGACGCCGACGGCGTCCCAGCCGCGCAAGTTTGCGGCTTTCGTGACGGCGCGGATTACGGCGTTGAGCCCGGGACAATCGCCGCCGCCGGTAACGATGCCGATTTTCTGCGTCATGGTGTGTGCTCTCTTGGCTTTGTCGGCAACGCCCTCTGCGGCGTTCCATGAAGCTGGTGCCAGGCGACGGAACGCCACGGAGGGCGATCCCTACAGTATTGATTTCTGCGCATGTTAGCCGCCGCCGACGGCCGGCAGCAAATGCACTTCGCTCGCGGGGCCGATCTGGGCGAGCAGTCCGCGCGCGGCGAAGTTGCCGTCGATCGAAGCGGCGAGGCCGGGAAGCAGCCCGTCGCCTTGGCGAACCTGGGCGACGAACTCCGGATAGTCGGCTTCGACGGCTCGCAACGCCTGTCGCAACGTGCCTGCGGGAATCTCCAGACGATCGAGCCCGGCGGTAAGTTCGCGAAGCTGGTGCGGGATGAAGAGGGTAGGCATGTTTTCCAACTCTCCGCTCGTGCATCACCCTTCTCCCGCCGGAAGAAGGTGCCCGCAGGGCGGATGAGGGTCGCGCGGCGTTTCGTTTGATGTTGCGGACGATCGTACGTCGCTGCGATCAACGCGGGCGCCGCGACGTCGATCGAGCTCCGTGACCAACCGTTGGACGGCGCGGCTCTCACCCGCGACGGCTCCGCCGTGTCGACCTCTCCCGGCGGGAGAGGTGTTGGAGCGTCTCGCCGTCGACTTTCGCTTCCGAGTTTCGACTTTTGCGTTTCGACTTCTGCGTTCGCTTAGCCCGGCTCCGTCATGCTCCAGGGATCGAGGGCCTTCTTGAGCTGATCGGCCGGGAGAATGTTTTGTTCTTCGCACAGCTCGCGGATCGTCTTGCCGGTCTTGAAGGCTTGCTTCGCCAAGGCCGCGGCCTTTTCGTAGCCGATATACGGATTGAGGCTCGTGCACATCGAGAGGCTTTTCTCGACGCTCGCTTCGCACTGCTCGACGTTGGCTTCCATTTCGAGCGCGCAGAAATCGACGAATGCGTTGGTGCAGCCGGTGAGCAGCGACACGCTTTCGAGCGTGGTGTCGCCCATGACGGGCATCATGATGTTGAGCTGGAACTGCCCGCCCGCGGCTCCGGAGATCGCGATCGTTTGATCGTTCCCCATGACCTTGGCGGTGACCTGCATCATGCTCTCGCACATGACGGGGTTGACCTTGCCGGGCATGATCGAGCTGCCGGGCTGACGATCGGGAAGCTGAATCTCATAGAAGCCGCAGCGCGGACCGGAGCCGAGCCAGCGGATGTTGTTGGAGACGTTGAACAGCGTGACGGCGACGGCGCGAAGTTGGCCGTGGCATTCGACGAGCGCGTCGCGCTGGGCGTTGGCCTCGAAATGGTTGACGGCCTCGACGAACGGCAGGCCGGTTTCCTTGGCGAGAGCCGCGCAGGTGCGCTTGGCGAACTCCGGATGCGTGTTGATCCCCGTGCCGACGGCGGTGCCGCCGACCGGAAGCTCCATGAGGGAGGCGACGGCGCGCTCGGCGCGCTGGATGGAGAGTTCGATCTGTCGCGCGAAGCCGCCGACTTCCTGACCCAGGCGGAGCGGCGTGGCGTCGGCCAGGTGGGTGCGGCCGATCTTAATGACCTTGTCCCATTGCTTGGCTTTGTCGGCCAGGACGTCGTGCAACCGCTTCAGAGCGGGAATGAGATCTTTCGAGACGGCGAGTGCCACGGCCACGTGGATCGCGGTGGGGAAGGTGCAGTTGGTGCTCTGCCCCATGTTGACATGGTCGTTGGGGTGGATCGGCTTGGCGGCGGCCAAGCGATCGCCGCCGATCATCTCGATCGCCCGGTTGGCGATGACCTCGTTGGCGTTCATGTTGCTCGAGGTGCCGCTGCCGGTTTGATAGACGTCGATCGGGAACTCTTGGTCGAACTTCCCTTCCGCGACTTCGCGGCAAGCGGCGAGCATGGTCTCGACTTGCTTGTCGTTGAGCGGGTTCTTGCCCGTGCCGGTGAGCTTGCCGAGATCGCGATTGGCGATGCCGCAGGCCAGCTTGACGAGGCCCATGGCATGGATGAGGTGCTTCGGAAGCGGCTTGCCGGAGATGGGGAAATTCTCGACGGCCCGCTGGGTTTGGGAGGCGTAATAAGCCTGGGCGGGGACTTTGACCTCGCCCATGGTGTCTTTTTCGATGCGATAGTTGTGCGACATAGCTTGATGGCGATTGGGCCGCGGGCCTGAAGCCGGCTCGGCGCAATAGAACACGGGAAAAAAGCCCAAAAAGTCGGGCGACGCCGCCGATTATACGGGGAATCCGGCGACGAACGAGGGGGCTCGCGTAGAGGCTCCGACCGAGAGCCGCGCCGGGGCCGCGGACGAGCCGCCGAGGCGCAGACCTAGCGACGGGCCGGAAGCTTGCAGGTGCCGTTTTCGCAGCTTTCGATGCGGCCGAAGCGATAACGCCGCTTGGCGAAGGCCCGATAGAAGACTTGATACAGCGGCATCAGGCCGGGAATGTGGAGCGCCGGCGCCATCCAATAGAGGGCGGGGAGCTTCGTGCTCAGATACTTGAAGGCCTCGGCCCCGCGGAACTTGCGGCCGTCGGGCGTGCAGACGTAGAGATAGGCCATGAGGTCGTCGTAGGACAATTCCGGCCAACGTCGGTGCACCTCGGGATCGTGCAGCGAGATGAAGGCGAGCCGGCCGCGTTTGTCGAACCGGCGGAGCTTGTGAACGCTGGCCGTGCAAAACTTGCACTCGCCGTCGTAGATCACGACGTCGGCTTGCGGCCGCTCGGCCGGCGACGGTAGCGCAGTAGCGGCTTCGTTCGCGGCGGGTTCGTGAAGCGTTGTCGCAGCCATATGCTTGCCTTTCGTACAAACCGTCTTCTCTAATATACGGTATCGGCACCCCGGGCGTTCGAGCAACGGCGATTCGGTGAGGCGGGCGGGCGGTTGAACGGCACGCAAGTAACGATAGCGGCGACAGTTCCATAACTTATGGCGACGAGCATTCTCCCCGAACGTCCGGTGACCGACCGCTGCCGGCAAGCGCTCGTACGCCTTGAAACGTGCGTCGCTCAGGCTCGACGTCGGTTGACGCTGGCGATTGCCCTCAAAACTTGGCCGCGGACGGCGTCGGTGGCGCTAGCGTGCGGTAGCGTGCTTGTCGCGGGTGCGAAGTTTACCGGGCGCGAACTCAGCTGGCCGGTCGTTCTTGTTGCGTCGACCGGCTGCGCGGCCGTCGTGACCGCGGCCTGGAGTTTGTTGCGCCGCCCGAGTTTTGAGGCGGCGGCGATCGAACTCGACCGGCGCTGCCGTTTGCAGGAGCGGGTCGCAACGGCATTGTCTACACGAGTCGACGTCGTCGTTTATGACGCCTTGCGCCGAATCGCCGATCTTGATCTTGCCGCGTCGTTTCCCCACGAGTGGAACATGCACCGCCGCCGGCCGCTCGCCTGCGCCGTCGCGCTGTTCGCCGCGACGGCCGCGTGGCCCCCCGCCCGCGACGTCGCGACGCAAAATGTACCAGCTGCCGAGGAGGCGGCGGCGGTGCGCTCCGGGCTTTCGGCGCTGGAGAAGATGCTTGCCCGCCGGCGTGAAGAAGCTCTGGGATTGTCGTCGCTCGAAGCGGCGGCGATCTTGGAGCAAATGCGGGAACAAGCCCGCTCGATGCAGGCGGCCGCCGACCCGCCGGCGCGGCGCGAAGCGATGATCGTATTGAACGACATGGCGGAGGAATTGGCGCGGCGACGCGACGAATTGAGCGCCGGCGATCGGCTGCGTCGCGAACTCCGAGCAGGCGGGGGGGCGACCTCGACGGGGGACGACGCCTTCACGCAGGCCTTACGCCAAGGCGAATTTACGCGGGCGGCCGAGGCGCTGGAGCAACTGAGTCGCGATTTTGCCCGGCCGAACGTAGACGCCGCGGAGCGCGAGAAATTCGCGGCAAGCCTGGAGGAATGGAGCGAGCAAGTGGAGCGTTTGGCCGATGACGCCGAGGCTGAACCGGCGGCAACTGCGCCGGAGCGGCCGAATGATCCCGCTATGTCGTCGGCAGGTGGCGCGCCGGATGAAATGTCGTCGCCGAGCGAAACGTCGGCGGCCCCATCGGAGGGGAAAAACGCTGAGCCGCGAATTGCTTCGCCGAGCGAAGCTTGGCAAGGATTGAGTCGTGCCCTGACGCAGACGGCAGACGAGTTACGCGACGATTCGGATGCGGCCGGCGGGCAACGGCAATTATCGAGCACGTTGGAGAAACTCGAAGCCGACGCGACTGAAGGAGAGCTTCTGAAACGTGCGCAACGTGACATCGCGGCAGCGAAATCGCAGCTGCGCGAAAACGCGCCGACGGACACCTCAGCCGACCCTGGCAACGAAACGCCCGGCGCGGGAGCCGCCGGCGAAGCGAATCGCGAGCCTGGTGAACCGGGGCATTCCGGTCCGTCGCCAAGAGATGCCGAGGCCGGCGCGGATGTGTCGCAAGGGATTGGAAACGGATCAAGGGAACGCGAGCCAACGCCGGTAGGGTCGACCTCGGAAGCTGACGAAGGCCGAGTTGTGCGTGCTCGAGGCGAAGTCGGGCCGGGAAGGCTGCGAGGCCAAGGGCCGGCCGGCGGGCCGAATGCGAAGACTGAAGTGCAGGCTGCGATTCGCCGGCAAGCAACGCAAATCGGCGGCAGCTCGGATGCCCAGAAGGTCGAGAATCAGCCGCTCGAACGGGGCCGTCGGGATCAAAAACGGCAATACTTCGACGCGCTCCGACAGGTACCTTCGGCGCAGTAAGCGGCAAACGAGGGCCGCGAAAAATGTCCCGGCGTGATTATGACTAACCGCCGCGGCGAAGGGTGAACGAATACAAAACGGTCACGGCACCGGTCGACATCAGGCTCCAGGGAGCCCAATCGGGCGGGATAATTTCGCGATTGCGCCCGACCTTTTGTTCCATGCCCGCGGCGGGGGCTTCGCGACGCGCAAGGACCGCTTTTTCAATCAAGAGGCACTCGACCCCCAAAATAACGGCGGAAATCCCGAGTGCGATGAACAACGAGCGCCACATTTCTTGATCCTCATGCCGAAGCGTGGAGAAGGGTCGTCCAAGGCGACTTCAACTGGCCGTACCGACGCCGGTTAGGACCGCTCCATCATCCGCCATGTATCGGCCGCATGGAGGCGTATTCGGGACTTCTCGCCAGCGAATGTCGTTCGTATCGGTCGACGCAGTTCCTCTGGGCACCCGAGAGTAGGCTTGGCGCAAACTTGCGGTGTCCGGCAAACTCCTTCGACGGTCGTCGCGCGATATTGCCGGCAAGACATGATTGCGCGGCGCAACTTACCCTTTAGGCGAACTCGTTGTTCGCGGCGTTGAAGGAATAGTTAGCCTTGTTTCCGCAAAGCGAAATACTTTGCGACCCAAACGCCGATGGAGACGGTAGCGCCGCTTATTTTCGTTGTTCGCCGCAATCCGCAATCCTATAATTTTCAAGGGGGACGGGCCGGAGACGGTCACGTTCGATTCGGTGCCGCGTGCGACGATCCGCCAAGGATCTTCGTCGGAGAATCCTTGCGCGATTGCCCGACGACGAAATCGCAGCGTCGAACCCCGCGGAGACGACGATTTTGAGCCTCAATACCAAAACGGTCCCTCACGAACAAGCGAGCGACGACGATGTCGAAGTTACCGTCGAAGCGCGACGCTATGAGGTCGTGATGTCCGCCGCCGAGGCCGATGGTTTCCAACCGCCCGACCCGTCGGCATGTACGCCGGAGCAAATGCTGCGCTCCATGCCGGATGGGGTCGTCGTCTTGGATGCCGACAATAAAATCGTTTGGGCCAATCAACGGTTGAGCGACTGGACCAAGCAGGCGAGTCTCGCTGGTCAAGGCTTTTACGCCGCGCTGCATGGGCCCGAGATTCTTGGCCCGGACATGTGTCCTTTCAATACGGCCAGAGCCTCGGGACGAGCCAGTAGCTCGACGCTTCACTCCGGTGACAACTTCTACCGCGTTCACGCCGCTCCGCTCGGCGACGCCGGCTTGAAACGTCTGATCGTGACCTTGCGCGATGTCACGGCCGAAGTCGTTCAGCAACAGAAACTGGCGGCGATTCACAAAGCCGGCGTTGAATTGGCCAACCTCTCCCCGGAAGAACTCTTCCGGATGACGATTGATGAGCGAATCGAGCTGCTCAAGCAAAACATTTTGCACTATGCGCACCAGTTGCTCAATTTCGACATTATCGAGATTCGCCTGCTTGATGCGAAGACCGGTAAGCTCGAACCGCTGTTAGCCGTCGGCATGTCGCCCGAGGCGGCCAATCGTGAGCTCTTCGCCGAGCCGAAAGGAAACGGCGTCACCGGCTTCGTTGCGGCGACACGCAAGAGTTACCTCTGCGAAGACACGACTTCGGATCCGCTCTATATCGAGGGGGCTCGCGGCGGCCATAGCTCGCTTACCGTGCCGCTCATGCTGCACGAGGAGGTGATCGGCACCTTCAACGTGGAGAGCCCCGAACCGCGGGCCTTCGGTGACAGCGACCAGCAGTTTTTGGAAATCTTCGCTCGCGACGTCGCCGTTGCGCTTAACACGCTGGAACTGCTGGTCGTCGAACGAGCGGGGGCGGCGGCCATGAGCGTCGAAGCGATCCACAGCGCGGTGGCGTTGCCGGTCGATGATATTTTGAATGACGCCGTCAACATTATGGAACGTTACATCGGGCACGAGCCGGATGTGGCCGAACGTCTGCAGCGGATTTTGCGGAACGCCCGGGATATTAAGCAGGTGATTCAGAAAGTCGGCCAGAAGATGGCGCCGAGTCAGGCGTTGCCGCAAGGCACGATGGGGCCCGATCGGCCGAAGCTGCGCGGGCGGCAGGTTTTGGTTGTCGACGCCGACGAAACTGTCCGCACGGCGGCCCATCACCTCTTGGAGCGCTACGGCTGCGTCGTGGAAACGGCTCACGACGGCAATGAGGCCGTGTGTATGGTTCGCAACATGTCGAAAGCGCATCCCTACGATGTGATCATCGCCGACGTGCGCCTGCCCGACATGACAGGCTACGACGTCATGATGAAACTCGGCGAGTTGGTGAACCCTGTGCCGCTCGTGTTGATGTCGGGCTTCGGTTGGGATCCCGGCCATTCGATCGTCAAAGCGCGGCAGGCCGGATTGAAGGCCGTGCTCTATAAGCCGTTCCGGCTCGATCAATTGCTCGACACCGTCGAGAAATTCCTGTAATGCCGGGGCGAGAGCGCACGACGCGCGACGCCTTATGAGCGATCCTTTTATTTGGCTGGCTTTGGTCGCCGTGCCCGGCCACATTTCTTGGATTCAGTGGTGCAGCAATAACCTGCACGCCGTGAACCTCGATTATCGGTTCGTAAAGCGTATCTCGCCGCTGATCAACACGGCGATCGTCGTCGGCGCGACGGCGCTGCCGGCATGGGCGTTGGTGCGATTCGCCGCAACGCACCGAGTTGAACTCCCGATCGACGTCTGGGCATGGGGCGGGCCGTTATCGCCTGCGGCTCGCGGCTACGTCGGGTTGTGCGTACTTAACACCCTGGTTTGTTTTTTACCGTGGTTGATCATCCGGCTGACGTGGCGAGAATCGGAACACTTGTTAGCCGACGAGTACGTGCGACATGATTTGTGTTCGCATTTCGGAGGAGCTAAAGCCCTAACGCTTAAAGGCCGATTGCTGACTCGGCTGCCTTACAACCAGGGGCTGCAATTGTGCGTGCATCGGAAGCGAATCCTCGTGCCGCGGCTGCCGAGGGCGCTGAACGGGTTGCGCATCGCACACCTCAGCGATCTCCATCTTGCGGGCGTGTTCGAATGCGGCCTCTATGAGCGTCTGGTGCGGTTGACAAACGAAGCGCGTGCCGACATAGTCGCGCTCACCGGCGACCTTATTGAAAAGCCGGCGTGCTGGGATTGGATCGCTTCGACGTTCGGAACACTTGTCGCGCCGCACGGCATCTACTTCGTGCTGGGCAACCACGACATTCGCATCGACCACACGGAAACGGCGCGAAGGCTGGTCGCAGCCGGGCTGAGGGACCTGGGAAGAGGTTACGTTCAGACGACAATTCGAGGCGTCGACGTCCTGTTGGCCGGTAATGAACTTCCCTGGCTAGGCCCGCCGCCGGAAGTGCCGCGGCAATCAAGGATCTTCGGACCGCCGCAATTCCGAGTTTTGCTTTCGCACTCGCCCGACCAGTATTCGTGGGCTCGCGAACGTGATTTCGACCTAGTGCTCGCCGGGCACGTTCACGGCGGACAAATTCAATTTCCGATTCTCGGTCCGGTCCTGGCCCCGAGTAAATGCGGCGTTCACTATGCATCGGGCGTTTTTTACGAGCCGCCCACGGTGATGCACGTCAGCCGCGGCACGTCGAATAAATTGCCGTTGCGCTATTTCTGCCCGCCGGAACTGGCAATATTGGAACTTGTCGCGCCCGCATCCGACCGAGGTTGAAGCTTGGCGACGGATTCGGCGAACGCGTGCAAATCTTTCAGTCGTTCACAGTAGGTCGTATAGCGGCAGCGGCGCCGAAGCTCCTCGCTGAAGCCGCGTCCGCCGACGACGAGAGCCGTGCCGCCTGCCTTGGCGGCGTCGAAAAGCTCGTTAAGTTCTGCGACGAACCGATCGGCGTCGGCGACATGCGAAACGCTCAGCCAGCAGAGCCGCGGTCGGATCTTGCGGACCGCGTCGATCAAAGAGGGCTGCGGAAGGGAGGTTCCGAACGATTGCGCTTGCCAACCGGCTTCACGCAACACGGCTTCGCACAGCGTCGTGGCAAGCCGATAGTGATCTCCTTCGAGCGTGCCGCCGACGGCCCGCGGTGCGTCGGCGGGGGGCTCGGGGACCGCAGCGTCGAGAACATACAGACATCGCTGCACGATTTCGCATCCCCAACGCTCTTGGAAGGCGGAGAGGTTGCCACACTGCCATGCGAGCCCGACGTCGCTCAGAGCCGGACCGACGACCTCGTCGCCGATCTGCCAAACGGGGTGCCTGGTGATGTAGAGGTCGAGAATAATTCGAGTCGCGACGGCGCTGTTGCCGGATGTCAGTGCTTCCAAGAACTCGCGGCGAGCACGATTGAGGACCGTCGCACCGTGGCCGACCGCCGCCGGAAGACCAAGGACCTCAGGCTCGACGACGTCTTGGCCGGAGTCGCGGAGGAACCGCACGACTTCGTCGAAAGCGACGCGTCGGTGTCCGCCGGCCGTTCGAATCGTGGCTAGCACGCCCTTGTCGCACCATCGCTTGAGCGTCGATTCGCTAACGCCCAGGGCCCGCGAGACCTGATGTGGAGTGTACAGCTGCTTAGCCACGATTTGAACGAATTAAAAGATTCGGTAGGGAAGTCGACCTACGATTCTATCCATACTTCATCGGCCGACCAATCTATCTGGTCAGTGCTGCGATGCGTAAGTGTTTCGATGTGAATGGTTTATAGACAGCCGTTTTACCTGCGCAGGAAAAACGCTCAGAGACGGATTGCCGAAGGAGAACGGCACCACTATAAATAGATGAACGATTTGAACGAATTTTATATCAGGGCTTGCAACCATGGTAGCGATCCCCCTCGGCGCCCCCCGCAAATCCTCGTCGGTTCGGACGCGTACGCTCGACACGGCCGATCGCCGCCATGACGACCTTCGCGAGCGGATCGGACGCTGGATGGAGACCGAAGTGGAATATGTCGGTCGTCGCCAATTGGTTCGGGCTCCGGACACGGAAGCCGACGTCCTTGCCGTAGCCCGACGTCTGCGTGACGAATTGTCGACCGCCGGCGGCCAACTTCTTCGACCCGAGCAAGAGACGCTCTTGTTTCGCACGATGAACCTGTTGAAGCATCATGCCGTCCGAGCGCAGCGAACCTTGTCGCTGACATCGCCGAATCGCTCGACCGTCGAGCGTTTGGAAACGCTGCTACAAGCCGCGACCCAACTTCGCAACCGCATCGTCGAGGCGAACGTCCGATTGGTCGTGTCCGTCGCCAAGAAATTCGCCACGTCCCGATTGCCTCTCGGCGAGCTGATAAGCGACGGGAATGTGACGTTGTTGCGCGCCGTCGAGAAGTTCGACTTTTCGCGCGGCTTTCGATTCAGCACGTATGCCACTTGGGCGCTACGATACAATTTTGCTCGCGCCGTTGGAAAGAAGCCGACCGCGTTCAACATTGCTTCAAACGACGGTGAAGCGGCGCTGGAGGCCGTCGATTATCGGCCTGATCCTTCGGAATTACGCACGCAATCCATACGACATCGAGCGCTGCGGCAAATGCTTGAGCGACTTGATCCGCGTGAGCGAGCAATCGTGAGCAAACGGTACGGCCTGATTGCGGGCGAAGACGAGCGTTCGCTGCAGGAGCTGTCCTCCGAGATGGGCATCTGCAAAGAACGCGTGCGGCAATTGCAGATGCGGGCCCTGGAGAAGCTTCGCGAAGCGGCGAGGCGGTATCGTTTAGAAGATTTCGAAGCGTAGAGCGGCGGTGAAGCGAACTTAGCGGGCGCCGAGCGGCTCATGGTAAAGATACTGTCGCATCCGTTCGACGAAGGTCGGCGTCAAATAGCGAAACCCATAGGCGTCGTGTTCGCGACCGACCGCCGCCGTGAGATCACGATGCTCGACGCGTCCGCTCAAACAAGGAATCGAGGTTAAGCCCGCAATACCGGTGTAGCCGAGCGACTGTTGGCCTCGTTGCGGGCGCAGCACGATCTTGTAAAGCAAAGCGTACCACTTAAGCGCCGGGTCGCGGCAGTTCATCGCGATCAACAAACGATCGATTTGCGACGGCGCGTACTGCATCGCTCGTCCCGGAGCGAAATGGTCATTGTCGAGCGCGGCGGCGAGTAGGACCGTACGTATCGCCCGACGCTCGACCTTGCGCTCCGCTAGTGCGCGACCGCGCAGCGAACCGCCCCCGAGAAGATGAAGTGCCGAGCCGATAACGCGCGTTCCAAAGCTATAGCCGATCATGCTGAGCGACGAGTCGGCCGGCATAGAATCGACGAGCCATGCCAGATAATACCCGTAGCACTCAGCCCGGACCGCCTTGATTTGCACATCTTTTCGTGGACCGACGTCGCAACAACGATCGCTTGGCCATGTGAAAATCACCCAGCGTAAAGGGCCGCGTTCCCGGCAGCCCGCTGCGGTCACCGTTGTATAGAAATTCCAGCCGCCGCAATTGGCCTGAGCGAAACTTACGCGATTTCCGTGAACATGGAAACAAGTCGGAATCGACGTGTCGGCAGCATGGAGCTCGGCGAGCCCCGCACGAACCCAACTGCGATTGAGGTAACGCCAAACGTCGAAGCCGGCCGCGCCTTCGGGGGTTATGCGAGCACGGCGGGCCGAAACGAACCACAACTCGTCACGGTCGTCGAGCGCGTCGGCGAACCGCGTTCCGCTCGATTCCGGGAGGGGTTCGTCCGTTAGGACGCCGGCGCGGGCGAAGGCAGCCGTTTCCTCGTCGGCGATGAGATCGGCCAACTCGACTTCCGACAGTTCGGCGAGCGCCGAGTCGTCATCCGCATCTTCAATTGCGGACGAGTCGACATTTGCCTCCGCGGACGTAACCGGTGGGGCGACAGGGGCGCTCGGCTCACTTGCTTGGGCGCAAATGACGGTCGCGAGAGCTTGAAATAGAAGAAACAACAGCGCGCGCAGCGACGCGCAACTTCGTGTTGGAACCCTGTCGCTCCATCCGTCGAGCGTCATCGCTCAGATCCTTTGAGCACCGGGACGTGTTCGTCCCGGCGGCACTACGCACCATCGTCCTTGGCGGCTATTTCTCGCACCGGCGATCGGTTCGCTCATGGCGCGCCGCGACTTCTCAAGCTACCCAACTCTACACCGGAGATTTGCGCTTGGCGGAAAATTTGTGAAAAAAAGTCGACGATGAGGCGTTTCAAAAACAAGTCGCGTTTCGTTTGCACATCCTTCCCCGTGAGGTATGGTTGCTCGACCTTCGGCTTTGTCCGGGGGTCGCGTCCCTTTGTAGCGGAGGTTCGAGCCATGAAACGGCTACTGTTGTTAGCGATTGTCGGGGTTTTAACGACCTCTGCGATCGGCTGCGGCATCTGCGAACGGTTCCGTCGCGGTCCCCACTGCGATACGTGCCCGACCGCAGGCAGCCCCTACGTTCCGGGCCCGACCGTGTCGGCCCCGGCGACGGAAACGTATTTGCCCGCTCCGGGCTAAGCTCGCGCGGCGCGGCTCGTACTTTCTCCGGTCGCGTCACCTGGCAAGCTTTGAGCGGTCGTGCTTCCCGCGAGTCGTTGCGCCCATCCTGATCGCACGGCTCGCGGGAAGCGCCGTTTTCCCTGTTCGGCGTTTCGCACTCGCCTTTTTTCTCCGGCCAAGAGTCGACGGCCGTCGTCCGATGGGGTTCAATCGATTTCTTGCTGTTCCGTCGCGACGCGGCCGCCTCGTATTAAGAGCGGTGTTCTCGCCCGCACCGGTTTTGCGGAGCAAGCGAGCGGCGATTTCCGCTTCCCGTGCCCAGGGCGAAGCCGTGAACTGTGCGGTCGTGCCGGGGTCGGCGCGTCGCCCGTCGTCTATACCGGTTCCGCACTTCCGGCCGACGCGGCACGAACGGCTTAGCGCGACGCAACTTACTCGGCGACGTTGACGACTGTAGGTTGAAATCCTGCCAAGTCGGCTGTTCGTTGAGGGAAAAGGCCGGATTTCCCGCCTCAGGCGGCCGCTCGCCGGTCAACGCAAAAATCAAATCGGAATCTTCCGATCGACGTTGATCCCCACCTTTGGCCGGCGATATACTTCGTCCGGTTGGTTGCTGATAGGATCGATGTCGGTCGACGGCTGCCGTAATTGCGACGCCGAAGTTTTCCGCTCGAGCCGCTTCTACCTTCCGGGCCGATGCGCCGGCCCTAACCTTCGTACGGTTCGACCCAGCGCGTGGTTGAATCCAGTCAGTGTATGTTTGGGAGAGTTTGTATGGGCAAGCGGTTGTACGTAGGAAATTTGCCGTACTCCACGAGCAGCGCCGATCTTGAGTCGCTGTTTGCACAGTTCGGCAACGTGACCAGTGCTCAGGTCATTCAAGATCGCGACACGGGCCGCAGCAAAGGTTTTGGCTTCGTGGAAATGTCGTCCGACTCGGAAGCACAAGCCGCGATCAACGGTTTGAACGACAAGGAAAACAACGGCCGTCCGTTGACGGTCAACGAGGCGAAGCCTCGCGAGAATAATCCGCGCGGCGGCGGAGGGGGCGGTTACGGCGGAGGGGGCGGTCGTCGCTACTAATACGCCCCACCGACCCAACTAGCAAGCTACAACGATGAGCCGGCTCTTCGCATGCGGAGAGTCGGCTTTGTTTTTTGATTAGCCGCACTCCGGC